>NZ_LEKN01000014.1 GCF_009761395.1 Ursidibacter maritimus
TGCGACAAGTTGTCGTACTTATGGCGAAAAACTCCTTATATATCAAGGAGTTATCGCTTGGAAAGCTGGTTTCGCCAGCCTCTTCCAACTTTTCAACTGCCTCTTGGAGGCAGTTGGGAAGACAGGCAAGAAACGGAGCGTTGCTCAAAATCTTGTTCTAAGTTGGTAAAAGTAAATTAACCAACTCTAATAACAGTAAGGTATGGTCTTCACTCAGATGTACTTATTACTTGTAGTTTAAGTGATAAGAAGAGTAAGAAAGCAAGATCCGCTGTTGGAACAAATGTTCCCAAGTTTTAACCTGAATACAGGTTGTAAAGAGCATAAGCATATGATGATCCCTAAATATGCAAATGACTTAGGTTACCCATACCTCAGATTAGAGAATAATTTACAGACCTACTATAAATAAAGCTCAAAGTTTCCGTCAGCCTCTAGAAAACGGAACAGAACTAAGTCTTGGTAAGACTTAGGGAGGAGGGGCATACTTCACTTAAACTTATCTTTACTAAGGGTAATCTTCTTAGAAGACCCCATTTCAACCGAGTGGTTGAACCGTGTATTTGCTTGCGGAAATGAGCAAGCGGTATCGTTCGCCTCAAAATTATACCAAAGGAACACTTTAAATTAAAGCATACTATTGATCTAACCAAAATCTGTATAATTGGGATATAAACAGATAAAGGAAAGAGAAAAAAGTAATTGGTTGTTCTTGGTTGTGAACTAAGTTAATGGAATAACTAAAGTAAATTTTATGAAGCATAAAGCAAGGGCTTATTTATTGCAGTTAGGTATAAGCTAACTTAGTAAGTATGCGTAAGCTATTACTGTCATTGTTACAATTAAACAAATTGAAGATATAAGCAGTACAAGGCGTTTAATGAGGTAACCTGTTATATGGCTAACAGTAGTCTAGCGATAGTGCGACACTGGCAACGGTGTGGTGCGGAGCTTCCTGACAATGTACTCCCCGAAAGGGTCAATTTTTCTGTGAAGAAAGGTTGAGAAGGAATGAACAACACATTTCGAGAGAGGCTAGACTGGGTAGAAAGATAAACGTAAGTGAACAGTTGATTAAACTCCGTTATGAGAAATAGCCTACGGTTGTTATGGGCTTAGACCAAAATGGTAAGCAGTCGGATATTCCTCTTGACGTTGGGAATACGCCATCAAAGCATTGTCGGGGGACAGACTGTATCTTCACTACTCGTGTGATAGTAATGGAACTTGGTAAGCCTGTATTTCTGCCTCGTCCACAATACTCAATACTGAAACATATTTATAAGTATGAAACAGGAAGAGGAAAAGGAA
>NZ_LEKN01000015.1 GCF_009761395.1 Ursidibacter maritimus
AATGTCTAAAGAAAAATTTGAACGTACAAAACCGCACGTTAACGTGGGTACAATCGGCCACGTTGACCATGGTAAAACAACTTTAACAGCAGCGATCACAACTGTATTAGCGAAACACTTCGGTGGTGCAGCTCGTGCATTCGACCAAATCGATAACGCGCCAGAAGAAAAAGCGCGTGGTATCACCATCAACACTTCACACGTTGAGTACGACACAGAAACTCGTCACTACGCACACGTTGACTGCCCAGGACACGCGGACTATGTTAAAAACATGATCACAGGTGCGGCACAAATGGACGGAGCAATCTTAGTAGTAGCAGCGACAGATGGTCCAATGCCACAAACTCGTGAACACATCCTTTTAGGTCGCCAAGTAGGTGTACCATACATCATCGTATTCTTAAACAAATGCGATATGGTGGATGACGAAGAGTTATTAGAATTAGTAGAAATGGAAGTTCGTGAACTTCTATCTCAATATGATTTCCCAGGTGATGATACACCAATCGTACGTGGTTCAGCATTACAAGCGTTAAACGGCGTAGCAGAGTGGGAAGAGAAAATCTTAGAATTAGCATCACACTTAGACTCTTACATTCCAGAGCCAGAGCGTGCAATCGACAAACCATTCCTATTACCAATTGAAGACGTATTCTCAATTTCAGGTCGTGGTACAGTAGTAACAGGTCGTGTAGAGCGTGGTATCATCCGTACGGGTGAAGAGGTTGAGATTGTTGGTATCAAAGAAACAACAAAAACAACAGTAACTGGTGTTGAAATGTTCCGTAAATTACTTGACGAAGGTCGTGCAGGTGAGAACGTAGGTGCATTATTACGTGGTACAAAACGTGAAGAAATCGAACGTGGTCAAGTATTAGCGAAACCAGGTTCAATCACACCACATACAGACTTCGAATCAGAAGTTTACGTATTGTCAAAAGAAGAAGGTGGTCGTCATACTCCATTCTTCAAAGGTTACCGTCCACAATTCTACTTCCGTACAACGGACGTAACAGGTACTATCGAATTACCAGAAGGTGTTGAGATGGTAATGCCAGGCGATAACATCAAAATGACAGTAAGCTTAATTCACCCAATCGC
>NZ_LEKN01000017.1 GCF_009761395.1 Ursidibacter maritimus
CGTCAGATTGGTAAATGTCGGTGTGTCTGACATCATGATTTTAATCTTACCACCTGCATTGGTAGTGCTGACGTTTTTGCTGTCGCCAATGATATCTAGCTGTTCGCCGAGGGAGTTATGGATCACTTCTCCATTTTCACCTTTGTAGTCCATACCTTTGGTGGTCAGCTCATTTTTGACATTATCGATATTGCCTTGTAACTCAGTTTTAGCACCATCAATCTTATTGTTCAGCTCGGTCTTAGTGTCATCAATCTTATTGTTCAGCTCTGTTTTGGCTGTATCAATGTCTCCTTTAAGCTCTGTCTTAGCATCATTAACTTTATTGTCTAATTGACCTACATTCACCGCATCTTTGGTATCAACGCCATCCGCTAAGCCTGTGATTTTGTTGTCACTCATCACAAGGTCACCACCTTTGATGGTTGCACCGTTGTTGAATGTAGTTGTGCCTGTAACTTCTAAGCCATTATTAGCGGTCACTTTGTCATTAAAGGTTGCTGGACCTGTTACATCCAATTTACCACCGATTGTTGCACCTTCGGTGGTCGTCAGATTGGTAAATGTCGGTGTGTCTGACATCATGATTTTAATCTTACCACCTTCATTGGTAGTGCTGACGTTTTTGCTGTCGCCAATGATATCTAGCTGTTCACCGAGGGATTTATGGATCACTTCTCCATTTTCACCTTTGTAGTCCATACCTTTGGTGGTCAGCTCATTTTTGACATTATCGATATTGCCTTGTAACTCAGTTTTAGCACCATCAATCTTATTGTTCAGCTCGGTCTTAGTGTCATCAATCTTCGTGTTCAGCTCTGTTTTG
>NZ_LEKN01000018.1 GCF_009761395.1 Ursidibacter maritimus
TGATGAAGCGGTAACTTTTGAACAGGGTGACAATATTGTCATTACTCGTAATGGCAAAACCGTTACCGTTGCCACGTCAAAAACACCAACTTTTGGCACGTTAAAAACAACGGGTAAAGCGGAAATTGGTGGTGAGCTAGCTGTAACAGGCCCTGCAACTTTCGCTGACAAAGTGACCGCTAACAAAGGCTTGGATGTCAATGGTGCTACCACATTAAACGGTACAGTATTAGTTAAAGACAAGTTGACCGCAGAGAAAGGCTTAGAAGTTACAGGCACAACCACACTTAACAACGGTGCAACCATCAAAGGTGGCGACCTTGTGATGAGTAACAACAAAATCACAGGCTTAGCGGATGGAGTTGATACCAAAGATGCGGTGAATGTAGGTCAATTAGACAATAAAGTTAATGATGCTAAGACAGAGCTTAAAGGAGACATTGACACAGCCAAAACAGAGCTGAACAATAAGATTGATGACACTAAGAGCGAGCTGAACAATAAGATTGATGGTGCTAAAACTGAGTTACAAGGCGACATTGATAATGTCAAAAATGAGCTCACTACCAAAGGTATGAACTACAAAGGTGAAAATGGAGAAGTGATCCATAAAGCCCTCGGTGAACAGCTAGATAT
>NZ_LEKN01000019.1 GCF_009761395.1 Ursidibacter maritimus
AACAGGAAGAGGAAAAGGAACGGCAAGTAGAGCGTAAGCAATACTGTTGGGAATGCAGGTAAGGGAGGTTAGAGAAAGCAAATGCTGTGCTGTAATGGTGCGGATAGGGCGTGAAATATAGCCTAACTCGAAAGGGTGCAGACTTCTAACTGGTCTTTCATCGTAAGATCAATAGCGTTTTCCTTTAAGGGTTATTGGAAAGGTTTAAGTAGGGAATTGAACACGGAGTAATCCGACTAGATTTTCAAGGAAAGCTGAACTGATGACGTGTAAAACAATTTGAAGAAATGAGCGTTAGGCTCATTATAACCTAACGCCCCACTCTTTGACCCGATTGGTTACAAGAGCGGTTGAAATATCGGTAAAACGGTATAATCCTCTTGTAACATTGGTGAAAGACTTGGAAGTCTATCGCTACGGGAACTTGTTGCTTGAAGGACTTTACCCACTTGCCGAGACTTTTGACTTATCTTGTAATATCAGAGGTAAGTATGAAAGAGCGTAAGCATTATACTGAAAAGATAGCTTGCAATCCAGCGACC
>NZ_LEKN01000020.1 GCF_009761395.1 Ursidibacter maritimus
GGTCGCTGGATTGCAAGCTACCTTTTCAGTATAATGCTTACGCTCTTTCATACCTACCTCTGATATTACAAGGTAAGTTAAAAGGTCTCGGTAAGTGGGTAAATTCCTCAGTGTAAACTTGGTGGTGTACAAGAGGAACTACCGAATACCGATAGTTTTAACCGCTCTTGTAACCGATTGGGTTAAAGAGTACGGGCGTTAGGTGGTCGGGTATTCCCAACCTGACTGACTAATCAAGTTAATTAGTCTGCAAGCCTAACGCTCGCTTTCTTTAAATTGTTTACATTCGTTATTAGTTTGTTCCCTCCCCATAATGGCGAGAAAACTTTTTTAAATTGCCTTTATGGGGCAAACTAACACTAATAACCCTTAAAGGAAACGCTAATCATCTTACGATGAAAGACCAGTTAGAAGTCTGCACCCTTTCGGGTTAGGCTATATTTCACGCCCTATCCGTACTATTACAGCACAGCATTTGCTTTCTCTAACCTCCCTTACCTGCATTCCCAACAGTATTGCTTACGCTCTACTTGCCATTCCTTTTCCTCTTCCTGTT
>NZ_LEKN01000021.1 GCF_009761395.1 Ursidibacter maritimus
ATACTTTTTTAAAGAACAATTGACAAATGACTTTCGTCTTTCATCATAACTCACTATTTTATAGTTCATTTATGTTTTATTTTTAAATATCAATATAAACATCGCTATTTAAAATTCAAAACATCGCCATTTTATAAAACAGTCAGTTATGATGAATTGGTGGAGATAAGCGGGATCGAACCGCTGACCTCCTGCGTGCAAGGCAGGCGCTCTCCCAGCTGAGCTATATCCCCATTCATTTTCCGTTGATTTTTCACTCATACCTTAATGAGTGGTGGGTCTGAGTGGACTTGAACCACCGACCTCACCCTTATCAGGGGTGCGCTCTAACCACCTGAGCTACAGACCCAACGGATGACTTCGTTTTTGTCTTTATCTATCAAACAATCTGTGTGG
>NZ_LEKN01000022.1 GCF_009761395.1 Ursidibacter maritimus
CATTGATAATGTCAAAAATGAGCTCACTACCAAAGGTATGAACTACAAAGGTGAAAATGGAGAAGTGATCCATAAAGCCCTCGGTGAACAGCTAGATATTATTGGCGACAGCAAAAACGTCAGTACCACCAATGAAGGCGGTAAGATTAAAATCACGATGTCAGACACACCGAAATTTACCAATCTGACGACCACTGAAGGAGCAACAATCGGTGGTAAATTGGATGTAACAGGTCCAGCAACCTTTAATGACAAAGTGACCGCTAACAAAGGCTTGGATGTCAATGGTGCTACCACGCTAAATGGTGCAGTAGCAGTTAAAGATAAGTTGACTGCAGAGAAAGGTTTAGAAGTTACAGGCACAACCACGCTCAACAACGGT
>NZ_LEKN01000023.1 GCF_009761395.1 Ursidibacter maritimus
CAGTGCGTCGTTGTGTGGTGTGCATTATAGAGAAATCTGAACACAACGCAAGGACTTTTTTCAGAAAAATGGCAAAAAATAGGAAAAAAATGACCACTTGATGAAAAACAAAACAAAACCAAGAAAAAACATTCAAATAGTGGTTAATTCTTAGTAAAAATTTACCAATTTATTTTCCAATAGTCTCACACTCCTTCTTTTCACCGTTTTTACAAGCTAATTGGTAATAGGCTAATCCCATTTCTTTATTTGGACTTACCACTTTACCCACCTCATAAAAATAAGCGAGGCGATATTGCGAATACGCTTTGCCTTGTTCTGCTGCTTAGCGATAAAAATCAAATGCTCGATGAACATCTTCGTTTTGTGCTTAAGCCAAATTCATGTATCATGCATAATTGCTCTTGGATACTCGCATCTTTGGGTTGCTGTTGATTGGTTTTAATGAAATTTTCAAAGGATTTTTCGTTATTTTGTTCTATTCCAATCCCACGAAAATAAAGCATATCCAATAATATCGTAATACATTAACTTTCTTAAACCAATAGAATGCTTGTTTATAATATTTAGCCATAAACTCCCTTTTTTGTAAGCAAATACTAATCTAGTTTTCACATATAACTCACCTAGTTCTGTACTTTTTAAATAACGTCTAAAGTCTTCTTTTCAATCTTTTTCAACACCACATCCAAGCGGTAAGATTACTCTTAGCTTTTGCAACTTTTCGCTGATATACCCCACAATTCACCTGTGGATAACTTATAATAAAACTGTCATTAAGTTGAGATCTATCCAAGGATAAGTGATCGTAAAAAATGATCTGTGGATAAGTAATGATCTTATTCACAATAAAGATCCTCGTTTTTTGATCGTTTTATACAGTTTTAGATCTATTTTAACTTATTGTTTTTACTCTTTATTTTAGATTTATCCTAAAAATTGAGGTTCTCTAATAAAAAAAATAATAAAGATATCTATATAAAGATCTTATTTATATAGATCGCATCTATCCTGAATGATCTTCAAAATAGCTTTTCTAGGATCTTCTTTTTTCAGGTACAATAGATCGTTTTGATTTTTGAATGTATTAAAGGTTTATATGATTTATCGTGAAATATATGATGTGATTGTGGTTGGTGGTGGGCACGCTGGTACGGAAGCGGCACTTGCTCCTGCTCGAATGGGGCTAAAAACATTATTATTAACCCATAATGTCGATACGCTAGGGCAAATGTCTTGTAATCCTGCTATTGGAGGAATTGGTAAAGGGCATTTAGTCAAAGAGATTGATGCAATGGGTGGTTTAATGGCAACAGCAACGGATCACGCAGGTATTCAATTTAGAACGTTAAATAGTAGTAAAGGCCCTGCAGTTCGTGCAACGCGTGCTCAAGCAGACCGTGTGCTATATCGTCAAGCGGTACGCACTGCATTAGAAAACCAAGCTAATTTAGATATTTTCCAACAGGAAGTCGTGGATATTTTAGTGGAAAGTAATCGAGCTGTTGGTGCTGTGACTAAAATGGGTTTAACCTTTAAAGCGAAAGCCGTTATTTTAACAGCAGGTACTTTCTTAGCCGGTAAGATCCATATTGGTTTAGATAACTATGCAGGCGGTCGAGCAGGCGATCCTGCAGCGACTATGTTAGCCGATCGTTTGCGTGATCTGAATTTGCGTGTGGATCGCTTAAAAACAGGGACACCGCCACGTTTAGATGCCAGAACTATTGATTTTTCAGTGTTAGCACAACAACACGGTGATGATGTATTACCTGTATTTTCTTTTATGGGATCGGTTGAACAACACCCACGCCAAATACCTTGTTATATCACTCACACAAACGAGCAAACTCACGATTTGATCCGCAATAGTTTAGATCGTAGTCCGATGTACACTGGGATTATTGAGGGAATTGGCCCACGTTATTGCCCTTCTATTGAAGATAAAGTGATGCGTTTTAGTGATCGTAATAGCCACCAGATTTATTTAGAACCTGAAGGCTTAACCACCATTGAAGTTTATCCTAATGGTATTTCAACAAGTTTGCCTTTTGATGTGCAAATGGGCATTGTTAATTCGATGAAAGGCTTAGAAAAAACGCGTATTTTAAAACCGGGCTATGCAATTGAGTATGATTACTTTGACCCGAGAGATTTAAAACCAACCTTAGAAACCAAAGCCATTGATGGTTTATTTTTTGCAGGACAAATAAACGGCACAACAGGTTATGAAGAAGCAGGGGCTCAAGGCATATTAGCAGGGATTAACGCAGGATTACAAGTGCAAGGAAAAGAGCCTTGGTTCCCTACTCGTGATCAAGCTTATACAGGCGTTTTAGTTGATGATCTCTGTACTTTAGGGACAAAAGAGCCTTATCGAGTATTTACTTCTCGTGCGGAATACCGCTTATTATTGCGTGAAGATAATGCAGATATTCGTCTAACGCCGATTGCTTACCAAATGGGGCTAATTGATGAAGCTCGTTGGGTTCGTTTTAATCAGAAAATGGATAATATTGAGAAAGAGCGTGAGCGTTTAAAACAAATTTGGGTGCATTTACAGAGTGTGAACCTTGATGAAGTTAATCGTTTACTCAGTAGTCCATTAGCACGAGAAGCCAGTGGTGAAGATCTATTACGCCGTCCAGAAGTAACCTATGAAAAATTAACGCAAATTGAGCCTTTTGCTCCAGCTATTGAAGATAAACAAGCCGCAGAGCAAGTGGAAATTGCAATTAAATATCAAGGTTATATTGAGCATCAATATCAGGAAATTGAACGTCATAAACGTCACGAAAATACGCTTATTCCTGCGGAATTTGATTATGATAAAGTGGAAAGTTTATCAAATGAAGTGCGTGCAAAATTAACTCAACATCGCCCAGTTTCAATCGGACAAGCTAGCCGTATTTCAGGTATTACTCCTGCCGCTATTTCAATTTTATTAGTCGCCTTAAAAAAACAAGGTATGCTGAAACGTGGTGAGTAAGGAATTTGTAAAATGTTAGCAAAATTAGACCGCTTGTTAGCTCAAGCGGATATTAAACTAAGCCTTGAACAAAAACAGCAACTTATTGATTTTGTTAAATTATTAGATAAATGGAATAAAGCCTATAATTTAACATCGGTGCGTGATCCGAACGAAATGTTGATTAAACATATTTTGGATAGTCTTGTGGTAAGTAAGCATCTACAAGGATCGCATTTTATTGATGTTGGAACAGGGCCGGGGTTGCCGGGTATTCCCCTTGCGATAGCCAATCCAGATAAACAATTTGTGCTGTTAGATAGTTTAGGAAAACGTATTACTTTTATTAAAAATGCCATTCGAGAGTTGAAATTAACCAATGTTGAGCCTGTGCTTAGTCGTGCTGAAGAGTTTCAAGAAACGCAATTTGATGGCGTGCTGAGTCGAGCTTTTGCTTCATTAAATGATATGGTTGACTGGTGTTATCACCTACCTAATCAAAATGGGCGTTTTTATGCGTTAAAAGGGATTTATCAAAGCGAAGAAATTGAGCAAATTACATGCCCGATTGAATTGTTAGAGGTTATTCCATTACAAGTGCCAGATCTTGTTGGAGAACGCCATTTAATTGTGTTAAAGAAATAAATTACAACGGTTAAGTAGTTTTATGCAACATCATTATCTTGAAATGCAAGAGCATTTTCTTTATGTGCCTTATTATCAGCATAATAGACGTATTCGAGTGCTGTTACCTAAAGATTATCATCATGAACAGTCGCAATACTATCCAGTGTTATATATGCACGATGGGCAAAATGTGTTTTATAGCAAAGAGTCTTATTCGGGGCATTCTTGGAAAATTATTCCAACAATTAAAAATACGCATGAATTACCGAAGTTAATTATTGTTGGTATTGACAATGCAGGCGTTGATCGTCTTGATGAATATGGGCCTTGGAAAACGAATGTAGGAAAAGGTTCTGTGGCTAATGCTGGTGGAAAAGGAATGAATTATGCTAAATGGGTTGTCGAAACGGTAAAGCCATTTATTGATCATCACTACCGAACCAAGCCTGAACGTGAACAAACCTTACTTGCGGGTAGCTCAATGGGTGGTATTATTACCGCTTATATGGGAGCAGCATATCCACATATTTTCGGACATCTTGGGGTATTTTCTTTAGCTTCGTGGTTTAGTGAAGCTGCTTTTCTGCAATTTATTCATCATCATTCCCTAGCTAAAGAGAGTAAAGTTTTTATTCAAGTTGGGACGAATGAAGGCGATGAAGTGGATTCGCATTTTATTTCGAATATGAATCAAGCTTACATTGATTGTACTTTGCACTATTATCAAGCACTATTGCGTACAGGACATCCACTTGATCATATTCGCTTACGCATAATGGCAAATGAAATCCACCACGAAATGCACTGGGCAGATCATTTTGTGGATTTTCTGCGGTTTTCATTGGTGGAATAGTGGTTTAGTTGATATAAGTAAGAAAAAAGGACGTAGATCAAAGTGATACGTCCTTTTTTATAGGGATTAAAAACTAGGTAAAATCTATAATTCTTTTGCCAAGCGATCTAATTCCGCTTTGGCAGATTGTTGTGCTTTTTCAACCGCTTCTGGACCAAAACCAAGAGCTTCAGCATAAACAAATTCAACATCAGTAATGCCGATAAAACCTAGGAAGGTTTGAACATAGACTTTAACTAAGTCAGTTGATTTGTCTTTATGTAAACCACCTGTGGTTAAAATCACAATGGCTTTTTTACCTTTTACTAAACCTTCAGGGCCTTCAGCAGTATATTGGAAAGTAACACCTGAACGAGCGATGTAATCAAAGTAGCTTTTTAATTGTGCGGGTACGCTGAAGTTATACATTGGGGCATTGATCACAATAACATCGCTATTTTTAATTTCAGCGACTAACTCATTCGATAGTGCTAGTAATTTTTTCTGTTCTTCGGTTGCAGGTTCACCACGAGTTGCCGCTGCAGCATCGCTTGTAAAATAAGGTAATGGTTGCTTAACTAAATCACGAGTAGTAATTTCTGCGTTTAATTGTTGAATGAAGTAATCACTTAATAAATTTGATTGCGAATGTTCTGCAAGAATGCTTGATTTTAAAACTAATACTTTTTTCATATAAACCTTTTCAAATAGCGAACCGTAAAATAGAAAGATAGTTTATTATGTATTTTTTATTCAATAAATAGGGTAAATGTGAAAAGAGTATTTACCCTAGATAAATAATAAGACTTAATAAGTTTCTCTATCTCGAAGTAAATGGACGTTTCCTTTGCGTCTTAAAAAGCCTGAACGGTCAAAGTATTCAATCAGTTGAACTGTTAATTTGCGTCCATATTGAATTTCATCTCGGAGCTGATTAACGGAAATCTCGCCATTTTGTTGAATAAACTGCTTGATAAGCTGAGCAAATTGGCTAATTTGTTCGTGCAGTAAAAAGCGATCTTTGACTATTGGAACTAAATAACCTAATTTTCCCGCTTTGTAGAGCAAGTTACGCATTTCATTTTCATCTATTGAAAGCTCATTTGCGATATTTCGTACCCATAATGCTTGATTAGTTCGTTCAAAAAGCGGTCTGATTTCTGCCCAAATTTGCAATTCGGTATGATTAAATTCAATACGATGATCTGGTGTGTGGATCCAACCGCGTGTTTGCGATAATTTTTGTTCTGCAAGTAATTCATCAATAAAATGATAAATAAGATCTTCAGGTTGATCTAAAGCAGCGATACGATGTAAACGTGCTTTTGTTACCCCCAGTTGATCATTATGTTGTTGATGGTATTCACTTAATTTATCAATAATGTTTTGTTGAACCTGTTGTTTAAATGCGTTATTAAATAACCATTTGCTATGTTGTTGGTAGCTTAATATGGCGATATCTTCAAGGAAAATTTGTTCTTGCCAGAGTAACTGCGATAAATTAACGGTTTGATGTTGTGTATAAAGAGCAAGGCGTGTATCTAATTGATCTGCTTGTGATAATAGCTTTAAATAAGCCAAACGAGCATCGCTACGTTTATGACGTTTAGGCGAATGAATTTCGAGTACCACACCGCCAGCAATTGTTTGGCTATCATCGCCATTTCGGATAATCAATTTATCTCCAATAGCAAAATGCAGTGCATCATCACAGATAATTTCTGCAAAATAATTACCGTTTCTCACCGCTTGTGTGGCATTGAGTAGATTAAGTTTGGCTGTAATATGGCTGGCGTAGTGGTAGAGATGGATAATACTGTTTTCTTTAATGCTTTGAGCGGCTGTTAATTGAATGGTAATACGCTCACTAGCTTGCGTTGGGGCTAATTGTGTTAGCCAGTCACCACGTTGAATTTGTTCTTTTTCCACATTGGCTATATTGAGTGCCAAACGTTGTCCTGCAATCCCTTCAGATGACTCATTGTTTTGGGCGTGAATTTTTCTTACTCTAACTTTTAGCTCATTTGAGAGATAGATTTCATCACCTATTTTGACTTTACCTGCAATGGCGGTACCTGTTACCACAAGCCCTGTTCCTTTAACGTGAAAAACACGATCGATAGCATAGCGGAAAGGCTGATTTACCTTAGAATGAGTATGGTTAAGGCTTATTAAATATGTTTTCAGTTCGGCGATACCCTGCCCTGTTTGAGCAGAAGTGACAAAGAATTTTGAAGATGATAAATCAAATTGTTGTTTTAACTGGGTTATTAAGGATTGAATTTGCTCATCATTACTGCGGTCAGCTTTAGTAATCACGACCATAATATGAGAAAAATTAAGTAATTTTAAAATGCCTAGATGTTCAATTGTTTGTGGTTTTATCCCCTCTTCTACCGATACGACTAATAATGCGTGTTGAATACCGCCAAGCCCCGCCAACATATTTGAGAGAAATTTTTGATGCCCAGGTACATCAATAAAACCCAAAATATCATTTTCAATCGCTAGATAAGCATAACCTAAATCAATGGTTAGTCCCCGTTTTTTCTCTTCAGGCAAGTGAGAGGTATGTGTGCCTGTCAGTGCGTGTAATAATGATGTTTTACCATGATCAACGTGGCCTGCGGTAACAATGATCATTCTTTTTCTCCTATAACTTGGGCGGATAATTCCGCCCAAAGATAAATCATTTAATTATATTGATGAGGTAATCAAACAAGCCTAATTACATTTTTTCAACGGTTTTGATCCCCAATAAATCTAAACCTTGTTTTAGAGTATCAGCCGTTAGACTAGCTAATTTTAAACGACTTTGCTTAATACTTTCTTCTGCATTAAGAATAGGGCAAGCTTCGTAGAAACTTGAGAAAATACCTGCTAATTCATAAAGATATTGACAAAGAACGTGCGGGGTACCTTCTTTTGCAACAGTAGTTACCGATTCTTCAAATTGTAATAATTTGAGTGCTAATGTTCGTTCTTTCTCTTCATTTAAGAGAATGTTGCCCGATAATTGGGTTGGATTTATCCCAGCTTTGCTGAAAATAGAACGGATACGGGTGTAGGCATATTGCATATAAGGTGCGGTATTACCCTCAAAGCTCAACATATTATCCCAATCAAACACATAATCGGTGGTACGGTTTTTAGATAAATCAGAGTATTTTACTGCTCCAATTGCGACTGCTTCTACCACAGCTTGCTTTTCACAAGCGGTAAGATTTGGATTTTTTTCTGCAATTAGTTTTTCTGCACGCTCTACGGCTTCATCAAGTAAATCGGCTAATTTTACCGTTCCGCCTGTACGGGTTTTGAATGGCTTTCCATCTTTGCCTAGCATCATTCCAAAATTGTGATGTTCAAGACTAAAGCTATCAGGCACATAACCTGCTTTACGAGTAATTAACCACGCTTGTTGCATATGTTGGCTTTGACGAGTATCGGAGAAAACCAATGCTCTGTCTGCTTTTAAGGTTTCATAACGATATTTGGCAGCTGCAATATCCGTTGTGGTATATAAAAATCCACCATCTTTTTTCTGTACGATAACACCCATTGGATCGCCATCTTTATTTTTAAATTCATCAAGATAAACCACTAATGCACCTTCGTCTTCTACCGCTAAGCCTTGTGCTTGTAAATCAGCGACAATGGCTGGCAGCATTGGGTTATAAAGGCTCTCTCCCATTACATCATTTTCGGTAAGTGTCACATTTAAACGTTGATAATTGTGCTGATTTTGTACCATTGTAATTTTGACTAGTTTTTGCCACATTGTATGGCAGTACTCATCACCACTTTGTAGTTTTACAACATAGTTACGGGCTTTCTCCGCAAATTCGGCATCACTATCATAATGTTCTTTTGCTGCGCGATAAAATGCTTCTAGATCGCTTAATTCCATCTCGCTTGCGTGCTCGTTTTCCATTTTTTCAAGGTAGGCAATTAGCATTCCGAACTGTGTACCCCAATCGCCAACGTGGTTTGCTCGGATAACATTATTCCCTAAAAATTCTAATGCTCGCACTACACCATCACCAATGATTGTTGAACGCAAATGTCCAACGTGCATCTCTTTAGCGACATTTGGCGAAGAGTAATCGACCACAACAGTCTGGGTTTGTGATAGCTGAATACCTAATTTCTCACTATTTAAAGCTTGCTCTGCGTTATTTGCTAACCATTCGCCACTTAAGAAAATATTGATAAAACCCGGTCCTGCTATTTCCAATTTTTCGACAATACCTTCTAGGTTGAGATTATCTAGCACTTTTTGAGCAAACTCTCTTGGGTTACAACCCAATTTTTTTGCAGCACCCATAATGCCGTTTGCTTGATAATCTCCAAATTGTGGTTTGCCTGATTGTCGGACTAACGCTTCTACATTTTGCTCTGCTCCAGCCGCAATCATTGCTTGCTTAATTTTTTCCGATAGAATGTGTTGAATATTCACGATAATTCCTATTGATGAGATACTGTAAAAATGTGTGCAATGATACTAAAAAACCCTGTTAAAAACTTTGATTTTGCAAATTTTTTATCAAAAATGACCGCTTATTTCGGTGATATAGGTCAATTTGAGCAAAAAATTCAACAACTTGCTCAAGTTATCGGGTTGGATTTAAGTAAATACCCTATCGATCATCTTGCAGTAAGAATGAATAATGTAGAAACAGCACAACAGTGGCGAGATTTTCTATTGGTGGATAATTCGTTATTAAAAGAGAGTGAAGTAAATGGTCGCCCTATTAGCTTAATTAAATTAGTTGAGCCACTTATTTTTTGTGGGCAGAAGGTTTCAATTATTGAATTACCGTTTCCTAAAGATAAGGTTTATCTAGAAGAAGGTTGGGAGCATATAGAAATTGTTATTCCTTTTATGGAAAATGAATCTGTTGAGCAGTGGGGGAAGCGTATAGAATTGCAATTTGGATTACCACAAAATACTCAAATTTGTTATAAAATTAGCCAACCTAAAGTTTTAGGGGAAAGATTACCTAATCCGAGTATTGCGATCACATTGAAAGACGCAACTAATCGTAATAATTGTTGTCTTAAAGTTCATCCTTATGATATAACTACAATAGTCTGTTCAGAAAATAATTTCTGACCTTTTTCGGAGTTTATATGAAAAAATCTAAATTTGTTTTGGCACTATTTGCTTCAGTTTCTCTAGTTGGTTGTGCTAATACGGATATTTATAGTGGCGATGTTTATCGTGGCGATCAAGCGAAAGAAGCTCGTTCTATTAGTTATGGTACGATTGTTTCCGTTCGAGATGTAAAAATTCAAGCTGACAACCAAGGTGTTTTAGGTTCTGTTGGTGGTGGTGTTATCGGTAGTATAGCTGGGTCAACCATCGGTGGCGGCACAGGACAAGCAATTGCCACTGCAATTGGTGCTATTGCAGGTGCAGCTCTTGGTAGTAAAGTTGAAGAAAAAGCGAGTCAAGTTTCTTCATTAGAGATGGTTATTCGTAAAGATGATGGTAAAGAAATCGTTGTTGTTCAGAAAAAAGAAAATGGTTTCAATCCAGGTAAACGTGTAAGAATCGTGGGTTCTAACTCAGATCTAAACGTTTCTCTACTTTAATAAAAATAAATTTGTTTATATCTAAGGAAAAACAATGAAAAAATTCTCTCTTATTATGTTAATGAGTGTGGTGTTAGCGGCTTGTACAGCTGATGTTTATTCAGACAAAGGTAATGCAACTGTTCTTAGTAGCAAAGATTTAGATGCAAATACAGTAGAACTTACTGTTGCTAAAGATGATGGCGAAGTTGTGAAAATGGTTCGTAAATACGACTCTCATGCAACAGTAGGTGCTCGTATTGTTGTTGGTGATGCGCAAGCAAATCAAGATGAAGATTTAAAAACAATTCGTCGTTACGAATTCAAATAATCTAATTGAATTAGCGAATTATCTTAAAGGTAATTCGCTAATTATTTCTATTCATTAATTCTCATTTAACATTTCTAATAATTCATCGAACTGCCCTACTGATCGTAAATCTAACCACATTTTTTGCTGTGATATACGAGTGATCATTGGATTTGGATAATTTTTAAATTGTTGTTCTAATTCTAATAAATCACGCTGATTTGCACTTGAAATGGTTACTGCAATAGATGGGATTTGTTCCGTTGGTAAAGCTCCACTGCCTATTTGAGCGAGAGAAGGCTCAATTTGCAAAATATAACGAGAATCTAACTGCTTATATAAACTGGCTTTTAATTGCTCAGCCTTTTGGTTAAGCTCATCTAATTTTTGTGTAAGTAACTGCAAAGTGGGCAATGAATGAGTGAGCTGCTCGGGGAATAGATATTGGCGTAAAGTTGCTTCTAACCCAGATAAAATAACTTTATCACAGCGTAAAACTCGTTTTAATGGGTGTTGTTGCAGTTGAGAAATGAGAGATTTTTTTCCAACGATAATGCCAGCTTGTGGCCCACCAAGTAGTTTATCTCCTGAGAAAGAGATAAGATCGACACCAGACAACACCTTATCTTGCACCATTGGTTCTGCTGGTAAATTTAGTGCTTGCATATTAACAAGAGATCCACTACCTAAATCACTCATAACAGGTAAATTAAACTCTTTTCCTAATGCTACTAACTCTTCTTCGCTGACATTTGCCGTAAACCCTTGAATTTGATAATTGCTAGTATGCACTTTCATTAGAAAAGCTGTATTCTCAGTAATAGCATTACGATAATCTTTTAGATGCGTTCTATTAGTTGTGCCAACTTCGACTAATTTACAACCTGCTTGCTGCATAATATCTGGAATACGAAATGAACCTCCAATTTCAATCAATTCACCGCGAGAGATAATCACCTCTTTACCTTGGGCAAAAGTAGCTAATATCAGTAATACGGCTGCCGCATTATTATTAACAATGCAAGCGGCTTCTGCACCTGTAATTTCGGAAAGTAATTGAGAAATATAATGATCTCTGTGACTTCTTTTTCCAGCTTCAATATCAAATTCTAACGCAACATTATGTTTCATCGCTTGAGTGGCTGCTTGTATTGCATTTTCAGACCACAACCCACGCCCTAAATTGGTATGTAAAACAGTTCCTGTTAAATTAAAAACTTGTTTTATAGCAACATTTTTTTTCTTAGATAACAGTTCTTCCACTCGGTTTAATAAAAATTCATTAGATTGGCAAATATCAGGTAAGGCGTGAGTTTGATGAATTTCTTGACGAATTTGAGCAAGCAAACTACGAATCTGTTCAACTACTGCTTGATGCCCAAATTGTAAAATAAGCTGTTGACCTTGAACTGTTTTTAATAATTTATCTAGTGCAGGAATAGAGCGGAATAAATGTTGCATAAAGAAAACCTATTGAGATATTTTGCACAATTTTAATAAATTCAGTAAAATGGCGCTACTTTTTCGGAAGTGAGTCGTCTCCGGTGAGGCGGTAGGACTTCAAATCCTATTGAGGATGCCAGCGTTCTCGGGTGGGTTCAACTCCCATTCACTTCCGCCAATCCATATAATCCGCCATAATTTAACGTAAATCAACCCATAAAAATCCCTTATAAATCAAGCCTTTCATTCTGTTTATTGTATTCTAAAGTAAGCCGTTGTAAACTCACATCAACTATAAAATAGTAACAAAAATAGTAACAAACTTATCCTTTGTTACTATTTTTTATAAGCCTTATATAGCAATGTTTAAAGGCTTATATGCTTTTTCAAAATCTTGTTACTTTTTGCCTTTTTCTTTGTTACTAATTGCTATGAGTAAGTTAAAAGATATTCAAATCAGCCACTAATTATTCATTCCTTTCTAGATTATTTCTACAGCTTTATAAATCCATCATAGATGTGCACTGCATCGCCAGTCATATAAAGCGGTGTACCTTCACCATTCCATTCAATATTAAGTGAACCACCTGGTAAATCGACTTGTACTTGATTATCTAATAATCCTTGCATAATACCAACAGCAACAGCCCCACAAGCACCGCTACCACAAGCTTGAGTTTCACCTGCTCCACGTTCAAAAACACGCAGTTTAATGTGATTGCGGTTAATGACTTGCATAAAACCAATGTTGGCACGTTCTGGAAAACGTTCGTGACTTTCAAGTAGCGGACCTAATTCATTTACGTTAGCCTTTTCAATATTTTCAACTTGTAGTACGCAGTGTGGATTACCCATTGAAACCACACCACACAATACCGTTTGAATAGCGGTTCGAAGAATGTAATTTTTTTCAAATTTGTTGGCTGTAAACGGAATTTGAGCAGGCTCCCAGATTGGTTCACCCATATTGACTGTAATTTTTCCATCTTCTTTTAAGCTTAATACCATTTTTCCTTTGGCGGTACTTACGCCAATATCGGATTTATTAGTTAGCCCTTTTAATGTAACAAAACGAGCAAAACATCTCGCACCATTACCACATTGAGAGACTTCACTTCCATCAGCATTGAAAATACGATAGTGAAAATCCAAATCAGGATCATAAGGTGGTTCAACCAGTAAGAGTTGATCAAAGCCCACACCACGATGGCGATCAGCTAATTTACGGATAATTTCTTCCGTTAAATAAACGTTCTGAGTAACACCATCAATAACCATAAAGTCATTACCTAAACCGTGCATTTTAGAAAATTGCATACATTTTCCTATGATTAGAAATTTTTATTGATCTTAGTTATAGCGATTATATTTATTTATTGATATATTGCTCGCCTTTCTGTTTAGGTTAGGAAAGGACGAATTATCGCTAGCATTTTTCGTCAGTATGAAGTTTTTTTTTGAAAATTACAATGGAGCAATTATGTCCGCAATGTTTCTTCTTCAATTTGCCGTTGTATTACTTTGTATTTTGATTGGTGCACGAATCGGCGGCATCGGTCTAGGAGTAATGGGCGGTGTTGGCTTAGCTATTTTATCTTTCGGATTTGGGTTAAAACCAGCAGGTTTACCTATTGATGTGATGTTGATGATTATGGCGGTAGTTTCTGCTGCAGCTGCAATGCAAGCAGCTGGTGGTTTAGATTATATGATCAAAATCGCAACCAATATTTTACGTCGTAATCCTAAATATATTACATTTATCGCCCCAGCAGTAACTTGGACATTTACGGTTCTTGCTGGCACAGGGCATGTTGCTTATTCTGTATTACCTGTTATTGCAGAAGTAAGCCGCCATAATGGTATTCGCCCAGAACGTCCGCTTTCAATGGCGGTAATCGCTTCTCAATTTGCAATTGTGGCAAGTCCGATTGCTGCAGCTGTCGTTGCTGTGGTTGCATATTTGGAGCCACAAGGCATTACATTAGGTAGCGTATTAGGAGTAACAATTCCTGCTACTATTTTAGGTTTATTCTGTGCTTGTTTAATCGTTAATAAATTGGGTAAAGAGTTAAAAGATGATCCACATTATCAACGTTTATTACAAGATCCTGAGTATGTAAAATTAAACCATGCAGTTACTAACCCAGAAACTATCGAGATCAAATCAACAGCAAAAACATCAGTAGGTTTATTCTTATTCGGTGCATTACTTGTTGTTGTAATGGGTGCTATGCCATCACTTCGTCCAGTATTTGATGGTAAACCGATGGGAATGGCACATACGATTGAAATCGTCATGTTATCAGTTTCAGCATTAATTATTTTAACTTGCAAACCAAACGGAAATGAAATTACTCAAGGTTCTGTATTTCACGCAGGTATGCGTGCTGTGATTGCCATCTTTGGTATTGCTTGGTTAGGTGATACTTTAATGCAAGGTCATATGACAGAAGTGAAAGGAATGGTTCAAGGTTTAGTTGAAGCTGCTCCTTGGGCGTTTGCCTTTGCACTCTTTGTTCTTTCTGTATTGGTAAATAGCCAGGGTGCAACAGTGGCGACATTATTCCCAATCGCTGTGGCATTAGGTATTCCAGCTCCTATTTTAATTGGGGTATTTGTTGCCGTAAATGGTTACTTCTTTATTCCAAACTATGGACCAATCATCGCATCTATTGACTTTGATAGCACAGGTACAACGAAAATTGGGAAATATATTTTCAACCACAGCTTTATGCTACCAGGCTTATTAAGTATGGTATTCTGCTTAGGTTTCGGTTTATTATTCTCAAGTATCTTACTGTAACGAAAACATAGTTATATTAGCTAAATAAATCTAAGCGGTTAGATTATTGCAAATTTTTGCAAAGATCTAACCGCTTGCTTATTTATGCCAAGTTCTCATTTGGCAATTATCTGATAAAAAGGTAATATCTATAAACTTTTTAGCAGTTTGATAATCAAACTGTTTTTTAATAGATTGAGAAAGTAATGAACCAACAACCAGATCAAGAACTACCCGATGACGATATTGAAGTGATTGAGCCAGAAGAAGTGGAATTGATTGATGACGGTGATGAAACAGATCACAAAGCTCTATCAAATACAATGCTTGTTCCACAAGGGAATTTAGATAGCTATATTCGTATGGCAAATCAATATCCGATGCTTACAGCCGATCAAGAAAAAGAGCTCGCAGAACGTTTCTACTATGATGAAGATTTAGAAGCGGCAAAACAGTTAATCCTTTCTCATTTAAGGTTTGTTGTACATATTGCTCGTGGCTATATGGGATATGGTTTGCCTTTAGCCGATTTAATTCAAGAAGGGAATATCGGTTTAATGAAAGCAGTAAAACGTTTTAATCCTGAAGTTGGGGTACGTTTAGTTTCCTTTGCGGTGCATTGGGTAAAAGCCGAAATTCACGAATATGTGCTACGTAATTGGCGTATTGTAAAAGTCGCAACGACCAAAGCTCAGCGTAAGTTATTTTTTAATTTGCGAAAAAATAAGCAACGTTTAGCATGGTTTAATGAAGAAGAAATTCAAAAAGTAGCGGAAGAACTCGGCGTATCTCCTGATGATGTTAAAGAAATGGAGTCACGAATGACAGGGCAAGATATGGCATTTGATTTGCCTGTTGGTGAAGATAGTGATGAAGCCTATGTTCCGTCAATGTATATCGAAGATGATAATTCTAATTTTGCAGATGACTTGGAAGATGAGCAACACAATGGGCAAGCAACAGCTCAATTAGCTTATGCTCTCGCACAATTAGATGAACGTAGCCAAGACATTATTAAAACTCGCTGGCTGGATGAAGAAAAAGCAACATTACACGAACTTGCTGCAAAATATAATATTTCCGCAGAACGAGTTCGCCAGCTTGAGAACCAAGCATTGAAGAAGATTAAAGATTCGATTACGTTGGAATAGATACTAATATGAAAGCGGTTCTATTACTTGCAAAATGGTGTGATTGCTAAATAATTGCTAAAAAGTGCGTTAAAGTGTAGAACATCAAACCTAATCTGACAGTCCCCGTTTAAAATTATAGTGTCTGTCAGATTAATTTGAGCTTAAATTCTTTTCTGCCCAAATCCCTTTTCCATCAAGTAATGTTGCCATCGGTGTTCTGCCACAGCACATTTTTCCTTGATGTGTTCGATGGTGATTATAATACATTAACCACTCATCTAAATCAGCTTGTAATGTTTGCTAAATCTGTATATATTTTCTTCCCAAATCTTGCCGTTTGATAGCGTGTATTCCCTTTCTTTTGGCTTGGCTTTCTCAATTTGAGTGTTATTAAGTGCCGTTGTTCCCCTTGCCATAAGGCTTTACCCTCGTTTTAGTTATACGACTTTTAGTTATATGGTAAGCAGTATAACTAAACGTATAACTAAAATCATCAGTTTGTTTCGGTCTATTTCAGTTAAAATTAGGCAATAAAAAAGCCTTGAAGTGTTGATTTTCAAGGCTTTATCGGTCTGTTTTAGTCAGTATTGTTTATCAATTTGGTGGAGCTGGGGGGATTTGAACCCCCGTCCGAAATTACTCTACCTTCAGTACTACACGTTTAGTCTAGTCTTTAATTTCATTTATTCTCTGCGGACAGACACGCTAAGAATAAACTAGCTTGATTCAATTTAGTGTTTCGATCTCCAAGCCGAAGCGTCCACACGGTCTCGTTTGGGTTTGACTCCGCTTTATCCCCGTCTTACGAGCGAAAGCTAGGGAGCGAAGGCTAAATGCAGGTTATTAAGCTGCTAAAGCGTATTGTTCGTCGTTTGCGACTATTATTTTGCGGTTTGTTTACGAGGCCTACCGCACCTCGACGTGCACCTTGGGCTTCGCTAATCCCGTCGAATCCAGAATCAGCCCCAAAAAGTCGTCAAATTCTAAAGGAAAGCGGGTTGATTTGCAAAGTTTTTTGCATAACCAACCGCTTTCTCTAGAAAGATGGATTAAAGAATAAAGCGACTTAAATCTTCGTTTTCTACAACATCATTTAAGGCATTTTTCACATAACTTTCGTCAATAGTGATTTTCTCACCTGAGCGATCGCTTGCGTTAAATGAAATATCGTCCATTAAACGTTCTAATACAGTATGTAAGCGTCTTGCACCAATGTTTTCAGTCTTTTCATTTACTCTAAATGCCGATTCAGCAATACAGCTAATGCCATCTTGGGTAAACTCAATATCCACACCCTCCGTTTTCATTAACTCACGATACTGTAAAGTTAATGACGCATTTGGCTCAGTAAGAATACGCTCAAAATCTGCTTTATTAAGTGATTTGAGTTCAACACGAATAGGTAAACGACCTTGTAATTCAGGTAATAAATCTGATGGACGTGCCACTTGGAATGCACCAGAACAGATGAAAAGAATATGGTCAGTTTTTACCATTCCGTGTTTAGTATTGACAGTCGAGCCTTCAATAATTGGCAGTAAATCACGTTGAACACCTTCACGTGAAACGTCACCGCCACTATGTTCACTCTTTTTACAAATTTTGTCGATTTCATCAATAAAGACAATACCGTGCTGTTCAACCGCTTCAATCGCTTGCTGTTTTAGTTCATCTTGATTGACTAATTTTGCAGCTTCTTCATCAATTAAAATTTTAAACGCATCTTTAATTTTCATTTTGCGTTTTTTGGTTTTACTTGGCGACATTCCTTCAAATAGAGATTGCAGTTGTGAAGTCATTTCTTCCATTCCTGGTGGTGTCATAATTTCAACACTAACAGGAGAAGAAATGTCAATTTCAATCTCTTTATCGTCAAGTTGTCCTTCACGCAATTTTTTGCGGAAAATTTGGCGTGTAGAGCTGTTATCCGCTTCTTGAACATTGCCCCATTGATCTTTCGCTGGAGGTAATAAAATATCTAAAACTCTATCTTCCGCAGCTTCTTCTGCACGAAAGCGGTTCTTTTCTACCGCTTGCTGACGAACCAATTTCACCGCAACATCGGTGAGATCGCGAATAATGGAATCGACTTCCTTACCAACATAACCCACTTCAGTAAATTTGGTTGCTTCAACTTTGATAAATGGCGCATTCGCTAATTTAGCTAAACGGCGTGCAATTTCAGTTTTACCGACACCTGTTGGTCCAATCATCAAAATATTTTTAGGTGTCACTTCTTGGCGAAGATCTTCTGGTAATTGCATTCTTCTCCAGCGATTACGTAATGCAATGGCAACGGCACGCTTTGCTTCGTGTTGCCCGATAATATGTGCATCGAGTTCAGATACGATTTCACGAGGGGTCATTGACATAATTATGTATTCCTTTTTCTCTTGATTCAAAGAGCACTTATTTTAAACTTCTTCGATAATGTGATTATGATTGCTGTAAATATCAATATCGCCAGCCACTTTTAGAGCTTCAGCTACAATTTCTTTGGCTGAAAGAGTATTTTCTGTGCGTAGTAAGGCTAATGCGGCAGATTTTGCATAATTGCCGCCAGAGCCGATAGCTAGAACATCATATTCTGGCTCAATCACATCACCACTACCCGAAACAAGCAAAAACTCACTCTCATTTGCGACAATCATCATCGCTTCTAAACGGCGTAAAGCTCGGTCAGAACGCCACTCTTTTGCTAATTCCACTGCAGATTTCACTAAATGACCTTGGTGTAATTCAAGTTTTTTCTCAAATAAATCACGCAAAATAAAAGCATCAGCTGTTGAACCTGCAAAGCCTGTTACGACTTTATCTTTATACATTCGGCGCACTTTTCGCACTGTACCTTTTTCAATGCAATTACCTAATGTAGCTTGTCCGTCACCGCCAATAGCCACTTTACCATTACGGCGAACGCATACGATTGTTGTCATTTGAATTCCTTGATTTTATGAAAAACTGGGGTTGTATTTGAGGGTAAAAAGTGAAAATTCAAGGGAAGAAGGATATTTTCTAATAGATGCTTTCAGTAAGCGGTGAGATTTTCGCTATTTTTTGCAAATGACTGCCATAAACTCACCGCTTAATAAGGGATTATTTACCTAATTTTTCATTGATTTGTTTAGCGGTATTATATTGAGAAAGTGCGTAAACAGCCCAAATAGTCGCAGGTAACCAACCAATCAGTGTAATTTGTAGAATTAAGCATAAGATCCCAGAAAATGGGCGACCAATAGTGAAAAAAGTCAACCAAGGTAGTAAAAATGCAATCAATAAACGCATAATATATCCTCCTAAAAAGTAAGCGTGCAGTGATTATACAGCTTGTTTTCTGTGTAATAAATAACCTTTTATGATAACAAAGCTTTTCTCAGCTCCAATGCAATGGGTCTTTGCTGCTCAATAATAATTTGAGCTTTATAACACAGCATTTTTACATTGTTATCTCCCGCTTGTTCAAATAATTGAGCATATTTAGGGTCGATTTGTCGTGCAACTTCAAAGGTATTTATGCCTGTATGCAAAATAGCGAAGAAAATCACCGCTTGTTGCCCTTGTTGAGCTATTTGAGTTAGCTCACGCAGATGTTTTTGTCCACGTTCAGTTTTCGCATCGGGGAACATACCGATTCCATTATCAGTTAATAGCGTGGTTGATTTTACCTCGATATAACAATCAGGCATTCCGTCTTTTTTAAGTAAAAAATCAATTCGACTATTTTCTTCGCCATATTTTTGCTCAGGGAAAATGTGTTGGTAATTAGCCAACTCATTTATCCACTTATTCTCAAGTGCTTCTGCAACAAGTTGATTGGCTCGTTGAGTATTCACACAGATAAAATCACCTGTATGAGTTTCCGTTAGCTCCCAAGTATGCGCATATTTCCGTTTTGGATTATCCGATGTCGAAAACCATACTCGATCCCCTGGATTCGCACAGCCCGTCATTGCACCGGTATTCGGACAATGTAAGGTAATTTGCTCACCATTTGGGAGTTGTACATCAGCTAAAAATCGTTTGTAACGTCGGAGTAAAATACCACAAGAAAGTGGGGGAAATTTCATTGGTTAAATCTCGTAAAATTCTAAAGGTAAGTCATCAGGATCTCGGAAAAAAGTAAAACGCTTACCCGTTACTTCATCTATTCTTATTCCTTCGTGAATAATTGCATTTTTTTCTAAAAATCTAATCGCTTGCTCTAAATTTTCTACTTGGAAAGCAAGATGGCGTAATCCGCAATTTTCTGGTTGAGTGGCTCGTGGTGGGGCACTTGGAAAACTAAATAACTCAATTTGAGAACCATCGCAAAATGCGATATCCAATTTGTAGCTATCACGTTCTGCTCGGTGTGTTTCATTGATAATAGTTGCCCCTAAAATTTCGGTATAAAAGCGTTTAGAGCGTGTGTAATCGGAGGTAATAATAGCAATATGATGAAAACCAATAATCGGGGACATTTTTTATCCTTATCTTTCGCAAAGTTTTGCAAAATATCTGTTAAATCTGACCGCTTGCGGTAGTATGTAGAACCAATATCTAATCTAATAATACGATCAAATGGATTGTAAAGAGAATTTAGTGAAAAGCAAATCGCAATTTCCGTTAGCTCAAGCAAGTACAAATGATGAGTTTGCTCAAGCCGTTTTAACTTGGTTTGAGCAATATGGTCGTAAACATTTGCCTTGGCAACAGCAGAAAACGTTATATGGCGTTTGGTTATCTGAAGTGATGTTGCAACAAACTCAAGTTGCGACTGTTATCCCTTACTTTGAACGATTTATTCAACGATTTCCAACGGTACAAGCTCTCGCCGATGCATCCATTGATGAAGTGCTTCATTTATGGACGGGGCTTGGTTATTACGCACGAGCCAGAAACCTGCACAAAGCGGCACAAACTATTCGCGATCAATATCAAGGGGAATTTCCAACAGACTTTGAGAATGTTTTTGCCCTTTCTGGCGTTGGGCGAAGTACTGCTGGGGCAATTTTATCTTCGGTACTTGATTCTCCCTATCCTATTTTAGATGGCAATGTGAAAAGGGTTCTTTCTCGCTATTTTGCGGTAGAAGGCTGGGCAGGCGAAAAAGCCGTAGAAAATCAGCTATGGCAACTCAGTGCATCAGTAACACCAAACAAGCGAGTTGCGGATTTTAATCAAGCAATGATGGATTTAGGTGCGATGATTTGTGTCCGTTCCAAACCGAAATGTACACTTTGCCCATTGCAAAAAAACTGCGAAACTGACCGCTTGCAAGCGTGGGCGAATTTTCCCGCAAAAAAACAGAAAAAAACATTACCTGAACGAACAAGCTATTTTTTAGTCTTAAAAAAAGGGTCAAAAGTATTATTAGAAAAACGTGAATCAAAAGGGATTTGGGGCGGATTATTCGCATTTCCACAATTTGATTCTTTAGATGAATTAAAGCGGTCAGTTTCTGCTAAAAATTTGCAAATTTCACAACATTTAATTGCTTTTCGCCACACATTCAGTCATTTTCACTTAGATATTTATCCTATTTTAGTGGATATAGAACAAAGCATTTTGCAAGAAGATCAAGGAAACTATTATCTGTCAGTATCTTCAAATGAAGAATGTTGGTATGATTTACACCAACCTAGTGAAATAGGCTTAGCAACACCTGTTAAGCGTATTTTAGATGAATTAAGTATAACGAATAAAGGAAATAATAATGGCTCGTACAGTCTTTTGTGAATATTTGAAACAAGATGCCGAAGGGTTAGATTTTCAGCTTTACCCTGGTGACGTGGGAAAGCGTATTTTTGATTCTATTAGTAAACAAGCTTGGGCTGAGTGGATCAAAAAGCAGACAATGTTAGTTAATGAAAGAAAACTCAATATGATGAATCCTGAACATCGTAAACAGTTAGAAAGTGAAATGATCAGCTTTTTATTTGAAGGAAAAGAAGTTCATATCGAAGGTTATGTAGCTGTCGAGAAATAATACGAGTTTGATTATGAAAAAATTAAAAAAATATTTGCCTTTGCTTGCAATCATTCCTTTTCTTGCATCTTGCGGCAGTAGCCCAAAGAAATCGAAGAAAGGAAGTAAATCTAGACCAGACTACACCAAAGATACAAATGGATTGGATATCCTTGCAGGACAATTTTCACGTAATATCGACCATATTTGGGGGGTAAATGAACTCTTAGTCGCAAGCCGTAAAGATTATGTGAAATATACCGATAAATACTACACTCGTAGCCATATTAGTTTTGAAGACGGACAAATTACGATTGAAACTTTAGGCGATCAAAACCGTTTGCGAAATTCTATTATTCATACCTTGTTAATGGGTTCAGATGCCACAGGAATCGATCTTTTCGCTTCTGGTGATGTGCCAATTAGTCATAATCCATTTTTAGCGGGGCAAGTAGTCGATAATTTCGGACGAGCAGTGACTAACGTGGCAATTGCCAATGATTTTGCAAGCTATTTAATTCAAAATAAACTGAAAACGCGTCGTTTAAATAACGGGCATACTGTTACTTATGTCAATATACCAATGATTGCTAACCACGTAGAAGTACGTGCAAGACGCTATTTACCGATGGTTAGACAAGCGGCTAGACAATATGGGATTGATATTAGTTTGATTCTTGGAATTATGGAAGTGGAGTCTGCATTTAACCCTTATGCAGTAAGTTATGCTAATGCTATTGGTTTAATGCAAGTTGTGCCTCGTACTGCTGGGCGTGATATTTTTGCTCGCAAAGGTTATGGCGGTCAGCCTGATCGTGATTATTTATATGATCCAAGCAAAAATATTGATGCCGGTACAATGTACTTAACAATTTTACGAGATGAGTATCTTGAAGGACTAACCAACCCTACATCAAAACGCTATGCAATGATTTCAGCATATAACAGTGGTGCTGGAGCAGTGTTAAGGGTCTTTGATAATGATAAATGGACAGCAATGGATCGCATCAATAATTTACAACCTGATGCGGTATTTCGTATTTTAACCACTGCACATCCTTCTTCACAGGCAAGAAACTACTTATTAAAAGTGAATAAAGCTCAACAAAAATACAGAAATGTAAGATAAGTTTTTGTTTTTTAAACAAATTGAATAAAAAGCAAGCCATCAAACGTTTTTTTTATGTTTTTTTAAAAAAACGTTTGACGAAGGGGACGGAAATCAGCATAATGCACCCCGCAAACGACGAGATGCCTCGATAGCTCAGTCGGTAGAGCAGGGGATTGAAAATCCCCGTGTCGGTGGTTCGATTCCGCCTCGAGGCACCATTAAGATTGCGAAATCTATTCCTCCTTAGTTCAGTCGGTAGAACGGTGGACTGTTAATCCATATGTCGCAGGTTCGAGTCCCGCAGGAGGAGCCATATTCAGAAGCCCTGATGAGAAATCATCAGGGTTTTGTCTTTTCAGTGTTCATTTAAATTATCTATTCTTAAAAAAGTTCATTTTTATTCATATTTATTTGAATTTTGTGATCTTACTCCAAAAAATGAAAAATTTTTGAATTTATACTTCTCTTTCTATTTTTTTATCGTTATATTGACTTCCAGACTTACTAAAACATAAATCCTCTTATATCGTCATTGCGACATTATTGGTAAATAATAATGTCGTTTTTTTTGTAATGTAATGGACAAAGGAGCAGGAAAAGTGCCTTAGAACCTTATATACTATTAGTTTCTAACCCCCTTTTTTGAAAAATTAACAAAAAACTGCCAAAACTGTCAATATTCCAGCGTTCAACATAAAATAAGGCCTACCGATATTTCGATTATTCGCAGGGGAAACAGAGCTACAAAGAACTCGCAATTAAATATTTTTCATAATATCTAAGGCTAGATAAAGCACTTCTTAGCCCTTTATGTTTATAAGGGAAATAACCCTTCTCATTGCATTTATCTAGCCGTTCATTTAGAGTTAAATACCATAGCTGTAAATGGCGGTAAAAATTATTTTTTGAGCTTTCTTTGAGGGTTTTAACAAGTATTTTGAGTGCTTTTCCTACCGCTGACTTATGCTTTTTTCTAGTTTTCTCATCAGCATTTCAACGAGATAAAAATGACACATCTGTGTCGGAGTATCGAATAAGTCCCTAAGTAATCCACGACACCCATCGCAGGTAATGGATTGAATGATGTAGCCTTTTTCTCTTAATCTATTTAATGCAACGTGATAATACTCATCTCATTCGGTCTTAACCAGTTGGTGATAAACGACCTTTTCGCTCACGCTATCCATTATGACCAAAATACCAAATTCCCGACCAAAGAATGTGGTATCAATAATAATATTTAGATAGCTGGAAATAGGTGGTTTTAAGGCTCTTTTAGGGGCTTTATCAATATATCGCTGAATAGTTTTAACTGAGCATTTATATTTAATAGCGAGTTCTTTGTAGCTCTGTTTTCCTTGCGAATAATCAAACCAAATATCGGTAGGGTTTATTTTATGTTGAAAGGTGAATGTTTTATTATAGCAATGACATTTATAACATTGAGTGTAATTTCTAACACCATTCTTCTTTATATTTTGATTTTTACAAAAAGGACAAGTTTTTTATTCATTTTCAAACAAGTAGGTTAAAGCCTTATACTATAAGGTCTTAATGCAATTTTTAGCAACCGTTTTGTCCATTACACCTTTTTATTGTCTAATCTGGACTGAAATAAAAACTAGAGGGCTAATCTACTCTAGCCCCCAAATTTATTCTACTTAAGCAAATAATGATAGTTTAGTTATTTATATTCTCAAGTATCCCTTTACCAAATAATTCTAGACTTTCCTGTGATATTATATCTTGCTTAAAGAGAGGCATTTTTACATATCGATAATGATTAAAGGCTTTGTCACTTTGAGCCACATACTCCGCTTCCTGTGTAATTCTAGACGTCAAAAAATCATCGGTAGAATTATCAGGAAGTACCTTATTTAAAACTATGGCATAAGGTTTTAAGCCTTTTTTGTCTAAACTCTGTATAGCACGTTGGGTTTCTGCAATAGCAAGTTTTGAAGCATTCAATACTAATATAATTCCACATTTTCTTGGGTCTTTAACTAAATTTGAAAATGCACTATACCTCGTATATCTCTCATCAAGCTTTTCTATAAGTTGTCCTCTAATAAAACCATCAGGATCGCTAAACCTATTTTTATCTCCACCATCTAAATGTCCTAGAACTTTTTCACTTATGCCACCTCTCTCTTGCATACTTAATAGCGTTTTGCTCCAGTCTTTGAGTTCCTTTGGCATAAAAAATAACCTTAAAGTGTGGCCTGTAGGTGCGGTATCAATAATAATGTGATCATACTCATTAGCTTCTTTTGTTAATATTGTTGTTAATCTTTCGAAAAGTGCAGCTTCTAAAGTAGAAGAGCTATCAGCAACCTTTGCAAAATAATCATCTATACGAGCATAACTAGCAGCACCCACAAAACCTCTCATATTTTGTGCTACATGATCAACATAAGCTTTAGCTTCTAGTGAGGAATCAATCTCAACTACACTTAAATTTTCATTTATTTTTGAGACTGAATTAGTCAAATCTACATCAAATATATCACCTAAATTATGAGCGGGGTCTGTGGATACAAGTAATACTTTTTTTGCATTTTGACCACTCGACAATGCTACAGCAATCGCACTTGAAGTTGTACTTTTACCAACGCCCCCTTTACCTCCTACAAATAAAATTTTAGGAAGATATTGTGAAATGTTCATATAACTCCTTTAGCAACAACAACTACATGGAAAATTTTCAAAAAATGAATGTTTCAAGCCAACCTTTTGATGCCAACGATGAAATTTGGGCATAAGAGCAGGGAGCATTTCGAGCGTATAAAGAGAATATGGATTTTCAATACCATAAATTTCGCTAAACGTAATGATCATAAAAAAATCATCAATTTCAGCATTCTCTTTCATAATAGCACTTTTATGCATACTTACATAAAAGCGCTCAAGTTCATTTGAAAATCGAATAATTCTTTTTATCATCTTTCTTCCTTAAAATTATCTTGCCAAGCTAAAAACAAGAGCAAGGCAAGATAACATTTTTAAGCAGATGCTTTTTTATCGGATAGAATCTTACTAATCACTTTAAGTGCAGATAAAACTACAAGTAAAGTTACAACAATAACAATAGCATTTAATGTTGTGAGTAGATAATTTTCAGCTTGGAAATAATCACCAAGTTTAATAAGGGCGCCCCAGAAACTCATGACAAGAATAAAAGTCATAGGTACAAGCACTACAAGACTACCACCAAATTTTTTGGATTTTAGCAATATAACCGCAGTGACCATAAGTGTAAGGCTTGCTAGAAGTTGGTTTGTTGCACCAAATAAAGGCCAAATTGCAACTTGCCCATCACTTACCCCATTGATTGAAATAGCAAAAGAAGTTGCTACTGCAACAATAGTTGCAACACCTTTACCTCTTAAGAAGCGAATATTATAGATATCGCCCCACTCTTGGATAATATATCTTTGAAGACGGATACCTGCATCCATTGTTGTAGCGGCGAAAAGGATAACCATAAGAGATAATAAAGTTGCACTAGCTTCTTGTGGAATACCCAAACCTTCATAGATTAGTGCTCCACCACCAGATACAAAACTTGCGACACCACCCTTATATAGATCTCCCCAAGTCTCAATATTTAAATCTGCATTTACTAAACTTACACCTGCAACACAAGCAATAATTGTTGCTAATGCTAAAGATCCTTCTCCCATAGAGCCTAAATAGCCAACAAAACGAACATCTTTCATTTTATCAACTTGTTTTGAGGTTGTTCCTGAACTTACGATACCGTGGAAACCACTGATAGCGCCACAAGCAACGGTAATGAAAAGAACAGGAATTATCATGTGCCATCCACCTGGATTATCAGTAATAGCAGGGATAATTCCTGGTGCTGATACATTTGGATGAACGATAACAATACTTGCATAAAGTAATATTAAGCCAACAAAAAGCTGTATACCGTTCACATAATCTCTAGGTTGTAGTAGTGCCCAAACTGGAAGTACAGATGCGATACCCGCATAAATATAAAGTAGCACAACCCATTGAGCGTTTTGACCAAGGCCAAATACAGATTCTGGCAAGCTTACAGGGAAAGCCACACCAAGAGGAACAAGAGCATAAAGTGCAATAACAGCCACAACAGTCACAGGAACAAGTTTCATTTTAAACCTATAAATGGCTTGTCCCATCACAAGTGCGACAGCAACTGCTCCCCAAGCCGGAATAATAGTAGTTGTGTGTTCTACACTTTCTTTAGCAATAATTACACCAAACGCGCCATTTACCATTAATAAAACTAAAAATATAACGACCATAAAAAGCTGGCCAACTTTATTACCTACAAAGCGAGTACATATCGTTCCTATACTTTTACCTTCATTTTTCACACTAGCCCAAAGTGCTGACATATCATGAATACCAGCAAAGGCAATAGTCCCAATAACAACCCATAAAAATGCAGGAAGCCATCCCCATTGAACCGCAATCGCTGGACCAACGATAGGCGCTGCACCTGCAACGGCAGTGAAATGATGTCCCCAAAGAACAAATTTATTTGCTGGAACAAAGTCCACATCATCCCTATATTCATGTGCAGGAGTAACAAAATTATCATCTAATTCTAGTACTTTTGATGAATATAAACGGGAATAAATAAACCATCCGAACGCAAAGGCAACAAAGCCCATCAGCATAAGCCATACAGCATTCATAGAATCTCCTTTTTTAAATTTTATTAACCTAGTACATGATATTTTTTATATTAATATAAAAAATATCGATATGATCTGATCCTAAAAGTAAAACTTCTTACTTAAAAGATAAGTCATTTTATTATATCAGAGTGTATTTGTTTTAATAAAGGGTTTGAAGTAGATTCTCAGTTATGTTGGTTTATAAAAATGGATATAACCCATTGTAAATTTAAGAAATTTATATGGAAAATCCTACTTGAATTTTTTCTATAAGTGACCGCTTATTCAGCTGATGATATTCTCGGTTTTCAGCCTAATTCAGCGATATTGTTTTACCATAAAATTTGTCAAATTATAGACTACCATTTATCTTTTGAATAAGATGAGGTTTTTGAGGGCAAAATTGAGTTGGACCAAAGCTATTTTGGTGGGTATAGCATGGGGAAAAAGGGCGTGCGTTGCTCTGAGAATGAGAAAAGTAGCTGTTTTCGGGATCCTAAACCTGTCACTTAAAACATCCCGAAAAGTGTGCGGAATTTAGGGTTAATCTAATTTAGTCCCTATAATTTTCGGATATATAGCTAGATTTTAGAGGAGAAAGAAGAATTGGATGATATTGTATTATAACCAACTTACGACATTTTACGTTGGGTATAACCGCCAAAAATAATAAACAGAATAAATTTAGTAAAAATAAATAAATGAAAAATATGATCCAAATTAGGAATTCTGCTAAACAACACCATTGTACTTTCCCATTTCTGATAATTTAAGGCTTATTGATGGAATACATTAAAATATCTTTATGTTAAGTATTTTGCTAGAAAATAATGCATAAATGAATGCTATTATGGAAATAATAATCCACTTTTCTATTCCTTTTATATGGAAATATATATCTAATAAAATAGAGGTGGTTGGAATTAAAATTATCCAAATAAACCAAATCAATAGGTTAATTATATTTTTTTACATTCATAGCATATACTACTTATAAAGGTTGATTAGATTACTTAATGGAAGCACCATAATGGATGCCTTACACTCTCAGCATTATCATATATCTTGCCAGTGATAAATCTACCAAAATCAGCACCTATATTGTTCATTACAACCGCACAGTTAGGAGTATAATCATCTTCTGAATTTACCACCTTAAAGATGGCGTAAACAATTCATAAGTTTTGGATAAAGTTGATAGTATGTATTACTAACTAATACGATAAATACTACCACTAAAAATACATTAAATGATATTAATTATCAATTTGTTTTTAATGAGTATAGATTAGCCGTTGTATTAGTTTATACAAATGAAGATAACCCATTGTAAATTTAATAAATCTATACAGAAAAGCCTGTTTGAATTTTTTTCTAGAAGTGACTGCTTATTTAGCTGATTATATTTTCGGTATTCAATCTAATTCAGCGATATTATTATTATCATGAAGTGGTTAAATTATAGACTATCATTTATCCTTTGAATCAGATGAGATTTTTGAAGGCAAAATTGATTTAGGTGAAAGGTATTTTCTGTTGTTGAAATAGACTAAGTTAAGAGAAATAAATCCCAGTATTTTAGCTTTGTAAGATAATTTCCATTAAAAAAGCTGCTAGCCTAGTTCTAATAGGTTAGCAACTTTTAATCCATTTATAGAGAAATGTTAAAATTAACCGTTTTGTTTTTCTACTTGGTTAAATTCAAGTTCAACAGGGGTTGCACGTCCGAAGATTGAAACAGATACTTTTAAGCGGCCTTTTTCATAATCCACTTCTTCCACAGTACCATTAAAGTCTGCAAATGGACCTTCCGTTACTCGTACTTCTTCACCTGGTTGGAATTCTTTTCTATGGCGTGGTTTATCCGCTGTTTCTTGTACTCGGTTAAGAATACGTTCAGCTTCTTTTTGGCTGATTGGTGCAGGTTTATCTGCAGTACCACCAATAAAGCCCATTACACGCGGAACACTTTTTACTAAGTGCCAAGTGTCATCGTTCATTTCCATTTGAACTAATACATAACCTGGAAAGAATTTACGTTCTGTTTTACGGCGACGGCCAGCCACATTTTCAACCACTTCTTCGGTTGGAACAAGCACTTCGCCGAACTGATCTTGCATATTATGGAGTTTAATATACTCACGCAAAGTCATCGCTACTCTTGCTTCAAAACCTGAAAAGGCTTGCAATACATACCAACGCATTCTCTTTGCTTCTTTGGTTTCTAGTTCGATTTCGCTCATTTTAGAACCTCAAGTTTGTTAAGAATGTAATGATTGAAACAATCAAAGAATCAATGCCCCATAAAGCTAATGCAACAACTAAACAGATAGCACCGACGATCAATGTTGTTTGTGTTGTTTCTGGGCGAGTTGGCCACACGATTTTACGTAATTCTTGGCGAGAATCTTTCATAAAACCAATTGCTCTTTGACCTTGATTAGTCACTGCGGCTAATCCAACACCTACAACCAATAAAGCAACTAATAACAATACGCGTACAATCAATGAAAAATGGCTTGCGAAATAGACATTGCCGATCGCTGCTACGGCAATACACGCAATAGATAAAACCCATAAAGCACTGTTTACGCCTTTACTTTTCACACCCTTGTTTTCAATCTGTTTAGGGCTATTTTGTTGATTTTCTTTAGACATAGACAACCTAGATTTGTTAATAAAATAGAACGTTCAATTTTTAAAGCGTGCAATTCTAGCATTTTCTTGCTTGCTTGCCACGATCTTTTATAAAAATTGTTGTATTTACTCCGTTAAATGTGACTATTGTTTGGAAAAAGAGTACTTGCTCTCAATAGAGTTAAAGTATAATGGCCTATAAATAATATCTTTATTGCTTGATAAAATACGCTTTATATAAATATAACTCAATGAAAAATATGGAAAATTATCAAAAGCACACGCCAATGATGGTGCAATATCTCCAACTCAAAGCACAAAATCCAGATATTTTGTTGTTTTATCGTATGGGAGATTTTTACGAACTTTTTTATGATGATGCAAAAAAAGCAGCAGCATTGTTGGATATTTCCTTAACCAAAAGAGGGCAATCCGCAGGCGAGCCAATACCTATGGCGGGTGTGCCTTATCACGCTGTAGAAGGCTATTTGGCTAAATTAGTTGCTTTAGGGGAATCGGTTGCAATTTGTGAACAAGTGGGCGATCCGAATACCAGTAAAGGCCCTGTGGAACGTAAAGTTGTTCGCATTGTTACGCCAGGAACGGTAAGTGATGAAGCATTACTTCCAGAGCGTCAAGACAACTTAGTGGCTTGTGTTTATCAAGAAAAAACAACCTTTGCTCTCGCAACCCTAGATATGACATCAGGGCGTTTTTTAATTAGCGAGTTAGCCAATAAAGAAGCATTATCTGCCGAATTACAACGAACACAACCAGCAGAAATTCTTTATCCTGAAGATTTTGCTGAAATGTCGATTATTGAGCATTACAAAGGCTTACGTCGCCGTCCTGTATGGGAATTTGAACTCGTTACGGCTATTCAATTGCTCAATCGTCAATTTGGCACACAAAACCTAACAGGATTTGGGGTTGAAAAAGCGGTAGTTGCTTTATGTGCTGCAGGCTGTTTGCTCCATTATGCACAAGAAACACAACGTACAGCACTTCCGCATATCAATGCGATTTATCTTGCTCAAAATAGCGATACTGTTTTGCTTGATGCAGCAACTCGGCGTAATTTGGAACTAACGACTAACCTTGCAGGTGGTATAGAAAATACCCTTGCTTCAGTCCTTGATAAATGTGTGACACCAATGGGTAGTCGCTTACTCAAACGTTGGATTCATCAACCTATTCGAGATATGGTTAAGCTAACTACCCGTCAGCAAATCATTCTTGCCTTGCAAAAAAATGAGCGAATCGAACCGCTTCAACCGTTGTTACAACAAGTGGGTGATATGGAGCGGATTTTAGCTCGTGTGGCGTTGCGTACTGCTCGCCCACGAGATTTAACTCGTTTAAAAACTGCATTGGCTCAAATTCCTGAAATTGCAAAAATTTCACAGAATCTGACCGCTTGTTTAGATCAAAATGTACAGCAAATTGGTGATTTTACATCGCTCCAACAATGTCTTGAAAAAGCCTTAGTTGAAAATCCACCACAGCTGATTCGAGATGGAGGTGTGATTGCCACAGGTTATAACGCAGAGCTGGATGAATGGCGTTCGCTTGCAGAGGGTGCAACCCAATATCTTGAAGATTTGGAAACTCGTGAGAGAGAAAAAACAGGTATTGATACGCTAAAAATCGGGTTTAATGCGGTGCACGGTTACTATATCCAAATTAGCCAAGGGCAAGCACATCGAGCACCAATGCACTATGTTCGCCGCCAAACACTCAAAAATGCGGAACGCTATATTATCCCTGAGTTAAAAACCTATGAAGATAAAGTGCTAAAAGCGAAAGGGGCATCACTGGCACTTGAAAAACAACTTTACGATGAACTGTTTGATCTGCTCTTGCCACATCTTGCTCAATTACAGCTTGCGAGTTTAGTACTAGCTGAACTTGATGTACTGACCAACCTTGCGGAGCGAGCAGAAAATCTCAACTATGTAATGCCGACCTTTACCTCACAGAGAACAATCAATATTAAAGGTGGTCGCCACCCAGTTGTTGAGCAAGTGTTGAAAACACCGTTTATCGCTAACCCTGTTTATCTTAATGCTCAACGCCATTTATTGATTGTGACAGGGCCGAATATGGGCGGGAAAAGCACTTATATGCGTCAAATAGCGTTAATTACTTTAATGGCGTATATCGGCAGTTTTGTCCCCGCAAAGAGTGCAGAAATTGGACCGATTGATCGCATCTTTACTCGAATTGGGGCATCAGATGATCTTGCTTCTGGGCGTTCGACTTTTATGGTTGAAATGACAGAAATGGCAAACATTCTGCATCAATCAACGGAAAATAGTCTTGTCTTAGTTGATGAAATTGGACGTGGCACATCAACCTACGATGGCTTATCACTTGCTTGGTCTTGTGCGGAATGGCTGGCGAAAAAAACACAATCGCTCACGCTTTTCGCTACACACTATTTTGAATTAACCAGTTTGCCTAATCAGCTGAAAGGTGTTGCAAACGTCCACTTAGATGCGTTAGAGCATAATGACACCATCGCTTTTATGCACAGTGTGCAAGAAGGTGCGGCAAGTAAGAGCTACGGTTTGGCTGTGGCCGCTTTAGCAGGTGTGCCAAAACAGGTGATTCAATTAGCCAAACAAAAATTAGCTCAACTTGAGCAATTATCACAACAAACAGCCCAACTCAACGATAGCCCCCAACAAGATTTATTGTTTGGTGCTAATTTGCAAAATTCAGCGGAAATATCACCGCTTGTAGAGCCTTCAAAAGTTGAACTTGCCTTGCAAGAGATTGACCCAAATGAGCTTACACCCAAACAAGCGTTGGAATGGTTATATAAGTTGAAGGAATTGGTTTAGGTTTAACAATATTATATGGTGTAATGGACAGTTTTTTGGTTCATATTTCAAAAAAAGTTGGTTAAAGCCTTGTACTATAAATTCTTTTAACCCATTTTTAGCAACTGTTTTGTCTACTATGCCACTTTTTCTTTCACAAAGAAATTAAAGTGAATCAATGTTTGGACTGATTACACAAAGGCTATAAGGGATATTGAAGCAGAAATTATCTGTTAACTGTGGATTAACGAAAAGGCATAAGGTTACGTTTATAAAGGATTTTTTAAAAAATAGCTGCTAACAACATAAGAAAAATATTATGAGCAACTATTTTTTCCATTAGACCTTTTATTTTCTTTTTGAAAAGATGAAAAAAGCTTAATGAGCCTTCCACTCACCATTTACAGCAGTACCTAACACATTGAATTGATTGTCAAATACAGTTAAGTTTGCAATTTTCCCAACTTCAATTGATCCTAATTTATCATCAACATGGATCGCCTTAGCTGGATATAGCGTACACATACGGATCGCTTCTTCAAGTGAAATATCAGTATGTTGGATAACATTACGAATTGACTCAATCATTGTAACTGCGGCACCACCTAAGCTACCAAACTCATCAATACATTTGCCGTCTTTATAAAGGACTTTCTTACCGACAAAAATAAAATGATCGATATTCGCACCTGCTGGTGCAACTGCATCGGTAACAATCACTAATTTATCGCCTTTCGCTTTTTTGGCGATGCGTACATTGCTCCAATCAACGTGTAAGCCATCAACAATAATACCAGTATAAATATCGCTATCTAAAACCGCCCCGACAACACCACCTTCACGACCAGAACTGATAGGCGACATTGCATTATGTAAATGCGTTGCAAATGAAATACCTTGTTCGATACGCTGTTTAGCTTGCTCATAAGTGGCATTTGAATGCCCAATAGATACGATAATCCCAGCATCAACAAATTTTTGAATATGATCTGCAGTACCATTTTCTGCGGCTATGGTTAATTTAGTAATCACATCACCGTTATTGCAAAGAAAATCGATCATCTCACCGCTTGCTTCACGAATATATTCAGGGCGATGTACCCCTTTTTTCGCTACGCTTAAATAAGGCCCTTCTAAATGTAAACCCAATGCCTGATTTTTATATTTTGCCAAATAATCACGCATTACTTGTACAGCTTGTTTCATACCTTCATCAGGTGATGTAATAAAGGTTGGTAAGTAGCTTGTTGTGCCTGATTTTAGGTTCGTTTCTTGCATAATCTCAAGTGTACGAACACTAATATCTTCATTAAACATTACACCGCCACAACCATTTAATTGTAAATCAATAAAACCTGCGGATAAATTTGCCCCTTTAAGATCAATTTTATCAAGATCTTTAGGTAACTCTTGCTGATGAACAATAGCATCAATCTTATCATCTTTAACAATCACCGCGTGTTGATAAAGAACATCATTGCCAGTGTAAACTACACAATTTGTCAGTGCATAATGACTCATTTTCTCTCCTAGCGAGCAACGTTTTGCTCTAGCTGTTTGAAATATTTAACTGTTTTAACTTTAAGCTCTTGCGTTGCAGGTTCATCACACACCACGATCGCTCTGCGGTGTAATTGTAACGCACTGATTGTCCATAAATGATTTACAGGGCCTTCGACACAAGCCTGCAAAGCGAGAGCTTTATTGTATCCTGTGACTAGAATTAACACTTCTTCCGCATCTAATAATGTGCCAACTCCCACAGTTAGAGCAAATTTGGGTACTTGGTTTACATCATTGTTAAAAAAACGAGAATTCGCAATTAAGGTGTCTTCCGTTAAAGTTTTAATACGAGTACGAGAACTTAGAGATGAGGCAGGCTCATTAAATGCGATGTGTCCATCAACACCTACACCACCCATAAACAAATGAATTTTGCCATAAGAACGAATCTTCTCTTCATAACGTGAACATTCTGCATCAACATCTTCAGCCATACCATCTAGTAGGTTGATATTTTGTGGCGGAATATCGATGTGATTGAATAAATTCTCGTGCATAAAAGTATGATAACTTTCAGGGTGATCTTTTGGTAAACCAACATATTCATCCATATTGAAAGTAACCACATTCTTAAAGCTTACTTCCCCTGCTTGATAGAGCTTAATTAACTCTTGGTAGGTTTTTTGTGGTGTTCCCCCTGTTGGCAAACCAAGCACAAATGGCTTTTCTGCCGTTGGTTGAAACGCATTGATCTTATCAACGATATAACGAGCAGTCCATTGACTTACTTGGTCTGCACATTCCAAAGGTACTAAACGCATAATAATCTCCTAAACAAACCATTTCATTTTGAAATAAAACTTCATTTTTTATATTATAATAGAAAATATACTTCATTTGTAATAATTTTCACCTAAAATTTGAATGAGATCACATTTTCCATACTGTTATTTTCATTCTGTAAAAGAAAAGGGCATTACAGCCCGTCTATTTTATTTATCTTACTTTTACCAACCGACAAACCACTTGCCCTGCAGTTTTCTCTTTGATGACTTGCCAGTTTTCAGGCAGATTAAGCGGCGGATGTGTTTTTTCGGTTTCAACATAAATTAAGCTATTGCTCGCTAACCAACCATTATTGGCTAAGTGAGCTAACACTTGTGGCACAAATCCTTGATGAAAGGGCGGATCAACAAACACAATATCAAAAGGTTCAGCAGTATTTTGTTGAGATAAGTAGTTCAAACTATCGGTATGAATAACGGTTCCTTTATCACATTTTAAGCTGATAAGGTTTTTCTTTAGCTGATGTGTGGCATTTGCAAATTTTTCTAAGAAAACCACCGCTTGTGCTTGGCGTGAAAGGGCTTCAATACCAAGTGAGCCACTGCCAGCAAAACAGTCTAAACAACGAGCATTAGTAATATCCATCATTAGCCAGTTAAACAGCGTTTCTTTCATTCTATCGGTGGTTGGACGTAAGCCTTCCGCATTCAAAACAGGGAGTTTACGACCACGCCATAACCCTGCAATCACTCGCACTTCTCCCAGTGGGACATTTTGCTCAGAATTTCGAACTTTTTTCATACACAATCACAAAAATAGTTATTAAAAATGATAAACTACCGCAAGTTTATTCCATTTTAAGACAAAATGGATTTTTTAATTTTACGAGAGAGCAAAAAATGGCAGATGAAAAGAAGAAAAAAGGGTTTTGGTCGTGGTTAGGCTTTGGGAAAAAAGAAGAAACAGAAACAACGCCAGTCACAGAAACTGAACAATCTCAAGAGCCACAGCAAGCAGAGCCTGAAGAAAATGTAGAGTTAGCCAGTTCACAAGCGGTGACTTCGTCTTCTGAATTTGCAAAAGAGAGCGAAGAACCGACCGCTTCTGATCACCTTGAGACTTCTGTACTCACTCAAGGTGTAGAGCATTTAACTGAAAAAGGTGAGCAATTAGCTGAAATAGCCGAAGGTATCGAAGATGTTGTGGATAGAGCCAAAGAACAAGTTGCAGATAAGATTGAGCAAGTTAGCGACACAATCGAGAAATTTGAAGAACAGTTAGCAGAACAAGCCGAAACAGTACTAGAGGTTGCACAAGAAAAGATTGAAGACTTTCAACAACAAGCGAAAACCTGTATTGATGAAGTTAAAGAAACCAATGAAGATAAGGTAACGGAACAACAAACAGAAATTGAGCTTAATGCGGAACAACATACTGAAACTGAAAATATTCCAAGCGAAATAGATCAAACTTCTTCGGATGAAACCAAAATCTCTGAAATTGTAAATGTTTCAGAAGAACAGGCCGCTTCTGATGAGTATCAAGAGAAACCAAGTAGCGAAGGTGGCTTTTTCAGCCGTTTAATTAAAGGATTGATTAAAACAAAAGAGAGCATTGGCTCAGGTTTTCGCAATTTCTTTCGTGGTAAAAAAATTGATGATGAACTCTTTGATGAATTAGAAGAGCAATTGTTAATTGCCGATTTAGGAATGCCGACCACCACAAAAATCATCAACAACCTAACGCAACACGCAAGCAAACAGCAGTTAAGAGATGCGGAATTACTCTATCAACAATTAAAATTAGAACTTGCTGACGTATTAAAACCCGTTGCAAAGCCATTAGAAATTAGTGAGAAAAAGCCTTATGTTATTTTAATGGTTGGGGTAAATGGCGTTGGTAAAACCACAACCATCGGGAAATTAGCACGCAAATTCCAAGCGGAAGGCAAATCGGTCATGTTAGCTGCTGGCGATACTTTCCGAGCGGCTGCGGTGGAACAGCTACAAGTGTGGGGCGAACGTAATCATATTCCAGTTGTCGCACAAGCTACTGGAGCAGACTCAGCATCAGTGATTTTTGATGCAATGCAATCTGCGGCAGCGAAAGGCATTGATGTGTTAATTGCCGATACCGCAGGGCGTTTGCAAAATAAAAATAATTTAATGGACGAGCTGAAAAAAATCGTGCGTGTAATGAAGAAATATGATGAAACTGCACCGCACGAAATTATGCTAACGCTAGATGCAGGCACAGGGCAAAATGCGATTAGCCAAGCTAAGCTGTTTAATGAAGCCGTTGGTTTAACAGGGATTACCATTACTAAACTGGATGGGACAGCAAAAGGTGGGGTGATCTTTGCCATTGCGGATCAGTTTAATATTCCTATTCGTTTTATCGGGGTGGGCGAAAAAATTGATGATTTACGCCCGTTTAATGCCGATGAATTTATTGAAGCCTTATTCTCACACGAGGAAGAAAAATAATGATCAGATTTCATAATGTAAGCAAAGCCTACAAAGGCGGTGGCAGACCTGCTCTACAAGGTATCAGCTTCCATCTGCAACAAGGCGAAATGGCGTATATCACAGGGCATTCAGGTGCAGGAAAAACCACATTGCTTAAACTCATTATGGGAATTGAACGTGCTAATGGCGGACAAGTTATTTTTAACGGACACGATATTACTCGTCTTGCTGAGCACGAATTGCCATTTTTACGCCGTCAAATTGGAATGGTACATCAAAATTATAGTTTACTCACTGATCGTTCCATTCTTGATAATGTAGCATTACCACTGATTATTATGGGCGTTGAACAGTCGATTGTTGAGCGTGAAGCGAGAATGGCACTTGAGCGTGTCGGGTTGCAAAATAAAGCGAATTTCCTACCGCTTCATCTTTCAGGTGGTGAACAACAACGAGTTGATATTGCTCGAGCGATTGTTCATCGTCCGCAGCTACTTCTTGCGGATGAACCAACAGGAAACCTTGATGATAAACTGTCTTTTGAAATTTTCCGTTTATTTGAAGAATTTAATAAAGCGGGTACGACGGTTTTGATTGCGACTCACGATACCAACATTATCGCCCAACGTCCAAAGCCTTGCTTAGTGTTGGAAGAAGGGCATCTAAAAAGCTGATCAAGATAGAATAAAGGAAAAGAACAATGCGACATATTTTTAATCACACCCAAACTCGTTATATCTTACGTTCTATCTGGCACGATCTAATCAAACGTAAATTTGGTATTTTAATGACCGTACTGGTTATTGCAGTATCGCTGACCATTCCAACTGTCAGCTATTTGCTCTGGAAAAACACTAGTCAAGCCGCCAGCCAATTTTACCCAGAACCCGAATTAACCGTTTATTTGCATAAAAACTTAGCTGAGCACGATGTGAATACAGTGGTCGAAAGTATCCGTCAATTTGATATGGAGAAAATTGAGAGTTTAAATTACATCTCTCGTCAGCAAAGTTTAGAAGAATTTCGGACTTGGTCAGGCTTTGGTAGTGCGTTAGATATTCTGGATGATAACCCATTGCCTGCAGTGGTTGTGCTGAAGCCGAAGAAAACATTCACCTCACCTGAAGAAATGCTCACTTTTCGTGATGGATTACAAAAAATCAAAGGCGTGCAAGAAGTCCGCTTAGATAATGGTTGGTTAGAAAAACTGACTGCTTTAACGCAGATGATTGCTCGTGTTGCGGTAACCTGTACCTTACTCATGTTTATCGCAGTATTTTTAGTTATCAGTAATAGCGTGCGTTCAGATGTATCAAATAGCCGCTCGTCAATTACCGTAATGCAATTATTAGGCGCAACAGAACACTTTATTTCTCGTCCATTTATTTATATGGGAATGCTCTATGGTTTATTCGGCAGCTTGTTAGCCATCGTATTTAGTATGCTAACCATCAGCTATTTTACTGGAGTGGTGCGTTATGTTGCGGATATGTTCACCGTTAAATTTGAGCTACATTCTTTTAGCTTTGGTGAAATACTACTTGTCATTGTCAGCACTGTTTTTCTTGGCTGGCTTTCCGCTCAACTTGCCACTAACCGCCACATTCAAAAACTTGGGGCGAAGTATTAGTGTTAATGAATTTAGGGTGGGCTATAGCCTACCCTGATATATCTAATAGCTATTCATCACCTCACCAAATAACCATTTCCTTTATAATTTTTTGAACCTCTTCACACTTTTCATAAAATCTATTTGTTTTTCTAGGTTAAATTGCCTACCCTTTAGTTTATTGTTATCGAAACGTTTCGATGAGTGTTTTCAGCGTGATTTGATCAGGAATAAAATCGATGCTAAAACTATTTTTATCGAAGGTTAAAGGCGGTTTATATGAAAAAAACAACAATCTTAAATGCTCAACTTTCACAAGTGATAGCCACAATGGGACATACCGATGGCTTAACGATTTGTGATGCAGGTTTACCTATTCCCAGTGAGCAACAGTGTGTCGATTTAGCCTTAACGAAAGGTGTACCTGATTTCTTATCCACATTAGAAGTGGTTTTATCTGAATTATTTGTGGAAAAAGTGCTGTTGGCAGAAGAAATTAAGCATCATAATCCACAAATCGAACAACAAGTTCTTTCTATTTTGGGAAAAATAGAAGAAAGCCAGCAGAAAAAGATTAGTGTGGAATATGTTCCCCATTCAGAATTTAAGTATCAAAGTAATCAAGCAAAAGCGGTGGTAAGAACTGGAGAATGCTCACCTTATGCTAATATTATTCTCTATTCTGGCGTACCTTTTTAGGAGAGCTTATGGAAACCTTACTTCACATTAGTGGTGTTGATAAAGCCTTCCCAGGCGTACAAGCCTTAAAAAACGCTTGCTTAAATGTGTATGCAGGTAAAGCAATGGCGTTAATGGGGGAAAATGGGGCAGGCAAATCAACGCTAATGAAAATTCTGACAGGGATTTACCATCGTGATGCCGGTACTATTGAATACCTTGGTCAAAAAGTAACGTTTGCCAACCCCAAAGCATCGCAAGAGGCAGGAATTAGTATTATCCACCAAGAGCTAAATATTTTGGGTAATTTATCCATTGCAGAAAATATTTTCCTTGGGAGAGAATTTGTGAACGCTTGGGGCGGAATTGATTGGCGTAAAATGTATCAAGAATCTGACCGCTTGTTAGCGCGTTTAGGTGTTAGTCATTCCAGTCGTTTACCTGCCAGTGAGTTATCAATAGGCGAACGCCAAATGGTTGAAATTGCGAAAGCGCTAAGTTTTGAATCCAAAGTGATTGTAATGGACGAGCCAACCGATGCACTGACTGATACCGAAACTGAAGCATTATTTGTGGTTATTCGTGAACTCAAAGCAGAAGGGCGTGGCATCGTCTATATTTCACACCGTTTACAAGAAATTTTCCAAATTTGTGATGACGTTACCGTTTTGCGAGATGGGCAGTTTATTGGAGAGCGTTCAGTCGCCGATCTTAGCGAAGATCTGCTGATTGAAATGATGGTTGGGCGAAAATTAGAAGATCAGTATCCACATATTGATGTACCGCAAGGTACGCTTCGTCTGTCGGTTGAGAATTTGACAGGAAGTGGGGTCGATAATGTGAGCTTTAACCTGAAAAGCGGTGAGATTTTGGGTATTTCTGGCTTGATGGGGGCAGGACGTACAGAGTTGATGAAAGTTCTCTACGGGGCATTACCTCGCACTGCGGGTAATATCTATTTAGATGGAAAACCGATTATTAACCGAACCGCACAAGATGGGTTAAAGAATGGCATTGTCTATATTTCAGAAGATCGTAAAGGTGATGGCTTAGTTCTCGGTATGTCGGTGAAAGAAAATATGTCGCTGACGGCATTAGATTATCTTTCCCACTTAGGCAGAATTGATAAAGCCAAAGAGTTAATGACTGTCGTTGATTTTATTGATCTCTTTAATATCAAAACACCAAGCCCCGATAAGATCATTGGTGAATTATCAGGGGGAAATCAGCAGAAAGTGGCGATTGCCAAAGGGTTGATGACACGCCCAAATGTGTTAATTTTAGATGAGCCAACTCGAGGTGTTGATGTTGGTGCCAAAAAAGAGATCTACCAACTCATCAATAAATTTAAAGCAGAAGGACTTAGCATTATCTTGGTTTCTTCGGATATGCCAGAAGTATTAGGAATGTCTGACCGCATTCTTGTAATGAAATCAGGCAAAATCACTGGCGAATTTAGCCGAGAAGACGCTACTCAAGAAAAACTACTCGCCGCTGCCATTGGTAAATCACACTAACAAGCGGTTATTTTTAGCGAGAAATTTACAATGAACAAACCATTTAATTTAAGCAAATTTTTAATTGAACAGCGTTCAATTATCGCCTTATTGGCATTGATTGCTGTCGTTTCTTTCTTAAATCCAAACTTCTTCAGTGCGGATAACTTACTAAATATTCTTCGTCAAACATCTGTTAATGCCATCATTGCGATTGGAATGACCTTTGTGATCTTAATCGCAGGGATTGATTTATCAGTCGGATCTGTGCTGGCATTGACTGGTGCGGTAGCAGCAACACTCATTGGAATGGATTTATCCATTTATCTGGTTATTCCTGCGGTATTGATTTTTGGTGGCTTGATCGGGCTACTTAATGGTTCACTGGTGGCTTTCGGTAAAGTGCAAGCCTTTATGGCAACATTAATCACAATGTTGTTATTGCGTGGGATCACTATGATTTATATGGGGGGGCGTCCAATTAGTACAGGGTTTTCTGATATTGCAGACGCTTTCGCTGAAATTGGTACCGGCGTGATTTTAGGCATTCCTGTGCCTGTGTGGTTAATGTTTATTCTGTTTGCAATCGGTTGGTTTGTGCTAACGCAAACTCGTATCGGACGTTATATTTATGCACTTGGTGGGAATGAATCCGCTACGGCACTCTCTGGCATCAACGTGAATAAAGTAAAACTCTTTGTATTTGCGGTAAGTGGCGTGTTAGCTGCATTGGCGGGCTTAATTGTAACGTCTCGCTTAGGCTCGGCACAACCTACCGCTGGTACAGGTTATGAGTTAGATGCCATTGCTGCGGTTGTCGTAGGTGGTACATCTTTAATGGGCGGTAAAGGTCGCATTATGGGAACACTTATCGGGGCATTGATTATCGGATTTTTAAGTAACGCTTTAAATTTATTAGATATCGACTCTTACTATCAGCTAGTCGCTAAAGCCTTAGTGATTTTAGCTGCGGTTATACTCGATAATTTCATTGGGCGTAAAAAAGTATAGCGATTTAATTCCTACATTAGATCGGCTGCAACTAAGTACAGCTATAAGCGGTCAGATTTAAACAATTTTTTGCAAATGCAAAAGAAGTAACAGGCAGTTAGTGCAGTTTAACTAACGTTGTAATGCCTAACTCACTCTACTTACTCTACATTAGGAGAACATTATGAAAAAATTAACTTCGTTAGCCCTTGCCGTTGGACTTGCTTTCAGTGCATCTGCTATGGCAAAAGACACTATCGCACTTGCTATCTCAACCCTAGATAACCCATTCTTTGTTACCTTAAAAGAAGGTGCGGAGAAAAAAGCCAAAGAACTGGGCTATGAGTTAGTGGTATTAGATTCACAAAACGACCCAGCCAAAGAACTGGCAAATGTAGAAGATGTTACTGTTCGTGGTGCAAAAGTGCTACTGATCAACCCGACAGACTCTGAAGCCGTAGGCAATGCAGTATCTGTGGCAAATAAGAAAAATATTCCTGTAATTACCTTAGATCGTGGTGCAAACAAAGGCACAGTAGTGAGCCATATTGCGTCAGATAACATTGCAGGCGGAAAAATGGCGGGCGATTTTATTGCTGAAAAAGTGGGCAAAAATGCCAAAGTGATCCAACTTGAGGGTATTGCAGGAACATCCGCTGCTCGTGAACGTGGTGAGGGCTTTAAACAAGCTGTTGAAGCTAACCAGTTTGCATTATTAGCAAGCCAACCAGCTGATTTTGATCGTACAAAAGGCTTAAATGTAATGGAAAATTTATTAGCAAGCCACGGTTCTGCAAAAGCTGTTTTTGCTCAAAATGATGAAATGGCATTAGGTGCATTGCGTGCAATTAAAGCGGCAGGTAAAGATATTCTTGTTGTTGGTTTTGATGGTACAGATGATGCCGTAAAAGCCGTTGAAGGTGGCAAATTAGCTGCAACTATCGCTCAACAGCCTGAAAAAATTGGTGAATTAGGCGTGGAAACGGCGGCAAAAGTCCTCAAAGGCGAAAAAGTAGAAGCACAAATTCCAGTACCATTAAAAGTTATCAGTAAATAATCTATACAAGCGGTTGGTTTTCGTAAAATTTTTGCAAAATCATACCGCTTGTTTTTTATCAAGGCGGCAAAAATGAAAAACAAACTTTGTGTACTAGGCAGTATCAATGTCGATCACGTTATTCGAGTACCTTACTTCCCTAAAGCAGGCGAAACTTTAACAGGCTATGATTATCAAATTGCCTTTGGTGGAAAAGGGGCTAATCAAGCTGTTGCTGCTGCTCGTCTCGGTGCTAATGTGCAATTTATTGGGGCAATAGGGCAAGATCAAATCGGTCATACAATGTGTAGTGCCTTTGCCCAAGATGGTATTGATATTACAGCCATTGAGGAAATTCCAAATCAAAGCACGGGTTTGGCAATGATTCAAGTAGCAGATTCGGGCGAAAATAGCATTGTTATTTCTGCGGGAGCGAATGGCGACTTATCTCCTGAATTGGTTGAAAAGCACCAAGCGATTATTGCACAAGCCGATATGTTGTTAATGCAGTTAGAAAGCCCGATCGAAGCGGTGACATTAGCGGCAAAATTAGCAAAACAGGCAAAGACAAAAGTTGTTTTAAACCCTGCCCCCGCACAACCTTTATCACAAAGTTTACTCTCTCTAGTGGATATGATTACCCCAAATGAAACCGAAGCTGAAATTTTGACTGGCGTGAAAGTTGTTGATGAGCAAACTGCCGCACTTGCTGCGGATAAATTTCATCAAGTTGGTATTGAAACTGTACTCATCACGCTCGGTGCAAAAGGGGTTTATGTCAGCGAAAAAGGAAACGGACAAATTATCGCAGGTTTTCGTGTTCAAGCCGTTGATACCACCGCAGCAGGCGATACCTTTAATGGCGGACTTGTTACCGCTTTATTGGAAGGTAAAACTTTAAGTGAATCTATCCGCTTTGCTCACGCTGCTGCCGCAATTTCTGTTACCCGAATGGGGGCTCAAACTGCAATTCCGATGAGAAAAGAAGTGGAAGATTTTTTGGCTTTGTAAAAGTGAGAGATATATCACTGTTTTAAAATAAAAATATAGGTATTCTTCGCAAAATCTAGTGATTTCAAAGGAGATAATCTATGTTTAAACAACTTCAACAAGTCGGAAAGGCTTTTATGCTACCGATTGCAATTTTACCTGCTGCAGGTTTATTGCTTGGGATTGGTGGTGCGTTATCCAACAAGGCAACCGTACAAGCCTATCCTGTATTGGATAACCCAGCATTGCAAGGTATTTTCCAAATTATGTCGGCAGCAGGCAGTGTGGTTTTTGCTAACTTAGCTTTACTGCTCTGTATTGGCTTAGGTATTGGGCTTGCGAAGCGAGATAAAGGCGTTGCTGCTTTAGCCGCAGTTGTTGGTTATTTAATTATGACAGGTACTATCGCAGCGTTAATTCCTATTTTTTCCCCTGAAACCAAAGGAATTGATACAGGCGTTATCGGCTCTTTAGTAATGGGGCTAATTACAGTTAAGCTACATAATAAATACCACAATATTCAGTTACCACAGATTTTAGGGTTCTTTGGTGGATCTCGCTTTGTACCGATTGTTACTGCCTTTGCGGCGATTTTTGTGGGGGTGGTATTCTTTTTAATTTGGCCAACCTTCCAAAACTGGCTAGTTTCCGCAGGTAAAGGCATTGCATCAATGGGCGAAATAGGCACATTCTTCTATGGTTTCCTAATGCGTTTAAGTGGTGCAGTTGGCTTACACCATATGATTTACCCACTATTTTGGTACACTGAATTAGGTGGAACAGAAGTCGTAAACGGTGAAACCATTATTGGTGCACAAAAGATCTTCTTTGCTCAATTAGCCGATCCTAATCATCAAGGGCTATTTACTGAAGGAACTCGTTTCTTTGCAGGTCGTTTTGATACGATGATGTTTGGCTTACCCGCTGCTTGTTTAGCGATGTATCACGCCGTACCTAAAGCTCGCCGTAAATTGATTGGTGGATTATTCTTAGGAGCCGCACTCACGTCATTTATTACAGGAATTACAGAACCTATTGAGTTTATGTTCTTATTCGTGGCTCCTTGGTTATATGTATTCCACGCATTTTTAGACGGAGTATCTTTCTATATTGCAGATTTCCTAAATGTATCTATCGGAAATACCTTCTCTGGTGGTTTTATTGACTTCCTATTGTTTGGCATTTTACAAGGTAACGAAAATACTCACTGGATTCGTGTCGTCTTAGTTGGCTTACCTTGGGCTGCCTTGTATTACTTCTCTTTCCTATTCTTAATTCGTAAGTTCAATGTAATGACCCCAGGAAGAGCAGAAGACCAAGAAGAAGTTGTAGAACAACAAACCACTTCCTTAACTGAAAATGCACATCATATTATTGAAGCATTAGGTACAGCGAGCAATATTGAAAATGTCGATGCTTGCATTACTCGTTTACGTGTTGCTGTTAAAGATGTAAAAGCGGTAAATAAGACTCGCTTAAAAGCTTTAGGTGCGATAGATGTACTTGAAGTAGGCGGTGGTGTACAGGCTGTCTTTGGTGCAAAAGCCGTTTTATATAAAAGTGAAGTTAATCAGATTTTAGGAAAAGAAGATTAAAATCACATGAAACAACTACCTAGGGCGAATATTTAATTCGCCCTAAGTTCAGTGACCACCCCTCCAGAGCTCGCGGAAAATCTTAACTATGTAATGCCAACCTTTACATCACAGAGAACGACAATATTAAAGGTGGGGGGACACCCCGTAGTCGAACAAGTGTTGAAAACACCGTTCATTTCTAACCCTGTTTATTTTAATGCTCAACGCCACTTATTGATTGTGACAGCGCTGAGTGTGGGCGGGAAAATACGATGGTTTATCACTTTAATGACACCATCGCTTTTATGCACAGTGTGCAAGAAGGTGCAGCAAGTAAGAGTTACGGCTTGGCTGTGGCTGCCTTAGCAAGTGTGCCAAAACAGGTGATTTAATTAGCGAAGCAAAAATTGGCTCAACTGGAACAGTTTTCACAACAAACAGCCGAACTTAACGACAGCCCACAACAAGATTGGTTATTTGGTGCTAATTTGCAAAATTCAGCGGAAATCTTACCGCTTGTAGAGCTTTCAAAAGTTGAACTTGCTTTACAAGAGATTGACCCAAATGAGCTTACACCCAAACAAGCGTTGGAATGGTTATATAAGTTGAAGGGATTGGTTAGGTTTAACAATATTATGTGGTGTAATGGACACGCTATGTGTCCAAATACAATAATCGCATTATCAATAAACTAGGATTTTACGCCAGTAATTCTGCACCACTCTTCTTTTTCTTCAACAGGGTCAAGATTAAAGGCTTGTTGATAGGCTTCACAAACAGATTCTGCTTGTGTCGCTAAAATACCTGATAAGCCTAAGTCGCCTTGCGGTTTCACTAAGGTAATAATTTGTGGCGCGAGTTCTTTGAGTGGGCCTGCGAGAATGTTTGCCACAACCACATCAGCAAGCAAATCTTTTGGCTGATCTTTTGCAAGAAAGAGTTGTAATCTATCCACTACACCATTCGCCTCTGCATTGTTACGGCTAGCTAAAATAGCTTGTGGGTCAATATCAATACCAATTGCTTGTTTTGCACCTAATTTAAGTGCGGCAATCGCTAAAATGCCAGAACCACAACCAAAATCAATGACTGTTTTCCCTTGTAAATCAAGGCTATCTAACCAAGCTAAACAGAGAGCTGTGGTCGGGTGAGTCCCTGTACCAAACGCAAGCCCTGGATCGAGCATCACATTAACTGCGGTTGGATCGGGAATTTCACGCCAACTTGGACAGATCCATAAGCGTTTGCCAAATTGCATCGGGTGGAAGTTATCCATCCACTCTCTTTCCCAATCCTTATCTTCAATTTGTTCAATTTTATGTGCAAAATCTGCCGAGACCAGTTGGCTAGTGATCAACGCATCTACGATAAGTTGCATATCCGTTTCAGCATCAAACAACGCCACCACATCTGTGTTGCCCCACAAGCGAGTTTCGCCAGGAAGTGGCTCAAAAATAGGGGTATCTTGGCTATCCATAAAGGTAACCGATACTGCCCCGATTTCTTCTAAAAAGTCGCTGATCTGTTCAGCTTGTTTATCTGTACTATTTAAACGAATTTGTACCCACGCCATTTTAGTTCCTTTTTATATTCATAATAAGCGGTCAGTTTTGTCAGAAAATTGACGTCTTAGCCTCGTCCACCAACGGTGATTTTATCTAATTTTACCGTAGGTTGTCCGACTCCGACAGGCACGCTTTGCCCTTCTTTACCACAAGTGCCGATACCTAGGTCAAGCTCCATTTTTTTACCCACCATTGAGACTTGTTGCATTGCTTCAATACCACTCCCAATCAATGTTGCACCTGTAACAGGCTTGGTAATTTTCCCTTTCTCAATTAGATAAGCTTCTGCGGTAGAAAACACAAATTTACCCGATGTAATATCAACTTGCCCACCGCTAAAGTGTGGCGCATAAAGTCCAAATTCCACCGATTCAATCATCTCATCAAATTCGTGTTCGCCTTCGGTCATATAGGTGTTTGTCATTCTTGGCATTGGTAAGTGTGCATAAGACTCTCGGCGACCATTTCCCGTTGGTGCAACGCCCATTAAACGTGCATTAAGTTTATCTTGCATATAGCCTTTTAAAATACCGTTTTCAATTAACACATTACGTTGTGAAGGCACACCTTCATCATCAACGGTAATTGAACCTCGCATATTGGCAACTGTGCCATCATCAACAATCGTACAGAACGGAGAAGTGACTAACTCGCCAATTTTGCCAGTGAATAAGGAAGATTCTTTGCGGTTAAAATCGCCTTCTAAACCATGCCCAACCGCCTCGTGTAATAAAATCCCCGGCCAACCAGCCCCAAGTACAATCGGCATAGTTCCTGCTGGAGCAGCTATTGCCCCTAAATTGATAATGCCTTGTCTAACGGCCTCTTTTGCGAAATAAACCGCTCTACTATCGCCTGTGTGATGTGGCTCAAAGAACCAGTCTAAACCAAAACGCCCACCAGCACCTGCTCCACCACGTTCCCGTTTTCCATTTTGTTCGACTAAAACAGAAATAGATAAGCGAACAAGTGGGCGGATATCTGCTGCTAAAGTGCCATCTGTTGCAGCAACAAGCATTTCTTCGTAAACGGCAGATAAACTCGCATTCACTTGAATCACTCGAGGATCTTCTGCACGAGCGACTTTATCCACCAAATGTAATAGCTCGACTTTCTGTTCTCGGCTGAGTGTATCTAGCGGGTTGATTGATGCATAACGCTTAATGGCTTGTGTTTCTTTGAAAGGAGAAATCAATAACGAACCGCTTTCCTGAGTGATACTACGAGCCGCCATTGCACATTGCTCAAGCTGTGGACGTGAAATCTGATCCGCATAGGCGAAACCCGTTTTCTCACCCGAAACTGCTCGCACACCAACGCCTCGGTCGATATAAAATCCGCCTTCTTTGATAATGCTATCTTCCAAAGACCAGCTTTCGTCTTGGCTAAATTGAAAATAGAGATCGGCATAATCAATATGACGAGTGGAAAAATGATCTAACACCTGAGTGAGATCAGATAATTGTAGCCCACTAGGCAGTAGCAGACTTTGTGAAACTTGGTTTAACATTAAAATTCCTGAAAATAAAAAGGCTCAAAATGAGCCATTAACAAGCGGTGGGATTGTAGCGGATTTTTGCAAAAAAAACTAACAAACCAACCGCTTGAACCTATTTTCAAATTATAGGGATTTTAGTTTTTCTTGCTGTTCGATTAAATCAACGAATTTATTGATATAGCCTTGTAAAAACTCGATCGTAGAAGGAACGTTGATTTGACCTTGTTCATCAAATAAACTTGGTGAATTACCTAAAAATACTTCTGGCTGACCAACGATTGGCATATCGAAATAAGAAAGTGCTAAACGTAAGTTTTTAGTTGCACTGTATCCGCCCATTTTTCCAACAGAATGGCTGATAATAGCGGCTGGTTTGTTTTTCCAAGCGACATCTGCATTCGGTTTTGAGCCGATATCAACCGCATTTTTTAAGCACGCAGGGATAGTGCGGTTGTTTTCTGAAGTTACGAATAAAATACCATCAGATTGTTTTAGCGTTTCACGAAATTGTGTGTAGCTTTCCGGTAAAGTTACACTTGTTTCATTTGGGTCATCGTAGTCAAAATTGTACAGCGGTAAGTGTCCGATTTCGACAATCTCAGCTTGATAGCCAGCTGGAAACATTGTCAGTACATTTGATGCAACTTTTCTTGCATAAGAACCTTTACGTAGGCTACCAACTAAGATACTAATTTTTTTCATTATTTATTCTCCAAAAAATGTCATGTTCTTACTGAACAGTACGAGATTGATACTAGGCACTTAATTAAAAAATCATTATTAATTAAATGTAGGCTTATACTAATCTAAAAAGCGTTTTATTTAAACAATAAGCAAGGAAAAATATCAATTTTTCCTTGCTAGGATCATTTGGCTAATTTATCAAGCAATTTTTGGTGAATACCACCAAAAGCACCGTTGCTCATCACTAAAATATGGTCTGTTGGTTTAGCGTATTTTACAATTTCATCGACTAAATGATCCAAATCAGGCGAATGGTAAGCTGGCTGAGTTAATGCCTCAGTGATGATACTCACTTGCCAAGGAATCGTGTCTGGCTGATAAACAAAGACACTATCTGCATTCTGTAATGATGGAGCGATGTCATCTTTATGTACCCCCATTTTCATTGTGTTTGAACGAGGTTCTAGAACGGCCAGAATACGTTCAGTTCCCACTTTACTACGCAAAGCGTTGATGGTTGCATTGATAGCGGTTGGGTGGTGAGCAAAATCATCATAAACAGTTATGTCATTCACTTTGCCTTTGACTTCTAAACGGCGATTGGCATTGATAAAGGAACTCAATGCTTGGCAAGCTGTTTCAATGGCGACACCTGCGTGATGTGCAGCTGCGATTGCCATTAAACCATTGTGCATATTATGTTCGCCTAAAATTGCCCATTGTACTTCACCTGCTTTTTGCCCTTGATGGTACACACTAAAGTGAGAGCAATCTTTGCTAATCGCTTCAGCGTACCACTCATTCTCTTTACCAATAAATTGCAAGGCGCTGTAATGTCCCATTGCTAAGGTTTGTTGTACGTTATCATCGGCTTTCGCGGATAAAATGCAACCATTTTGTGGTATTGCTCGCACAAGGTGGTGGAATTGACGTTGAATGGCTTTTAAGTCATCAAAAATGTCGGCGTGATCGAAGTCAATATTATTGATAATTAAGGTTTTTGGATTGTAATGTACAAACTTAGAACGTTTATCAAAGAAGGCAGAATCGTATTCATCGGCTTCAATTACAAAATAACGGCTGCTACCTGCACGAGCAGAAATACCAAAATTGCCTGCTACGCCCCCAATTAAAAAACCTGTATCAATACCTGCTTGGTCTAAAATCCATGCTAACATTCCTGTGGTTGTGGTTTTACCATGAGTGCCTGATACGGCTAATACCCAACGATCTTTAAGTAGATGATCGTGTAGCCATTGTGGGCCAGAGGTGAAATTTAATTGATTGTTTAAGACATATTCGACACAGGGATTACCACGGCTCATTGCATTGCCAATAATCACCATATCAGGAGCAGGATCTAACTGAGCAATGTCATAATTCGGGATAATTTCAATACCACTTTTTTCTAAAAAAGTACTCATCGGTGGATATACATTCGTATCCGACCCCGTTACTTTGTAGCCTAATTCACGGGCGATAATCGCAACGCCCCCCATAAATGTGCCACAAATCCCTAAAATATGTATGTGTTCTTGTTTCATTGGATTCCTTAATACGAAAAAGTGTGATTGAGCTCACAAAACAAGACTTTGTTTCCAAAGCAAAGTTTAATGAACGCTATAATAAAACAAAGCGTTGTGAATAGCTAATAGGAGATGAAAATGAAAACGTTAGGGGAATTTATTGTAGAAAGACAAGCAGAATACCCAGGAGCAACGGGGGAGCTAAGCGGTATTCTTTCATCTATTCGTTTGTCTGCCAAAATTATTCATCGGGATATTAACCGAGCAGGGCTAACCCAAGATATTTTAGGTGTATCAGGCGATGAAAATATTCAAGGTGAAGCACAGATGAAATTAGATGTGTTCGCCAACGAAACAATGAAAAAAGCCTTAATTGCTCGTGGCGATGTGGCGGGTTTTGCTTCAGAAGAAGATGATACTTTTGTCGCTTTTGATACAGAGCGTGGACGTAATGCAAAATATATTTTAATGACCGATCCGCTAGATGGATCATCAAATATTGATGTCAATGTTTCTGTTGGCACCATCTTCTCTATTTATAAACGTGTTTCGCCTATTGGCACACCCGTAACCATGGAAGATTTTCTGCAGCCAGGTCGTAAACAAGTTGCCGCAGGTTATGTTACCTATGGTTCATCGACGATGCTCGTTTATACCACTGGGAATGGTGTTAATGGCTTTACTTATGATCCCTCTTTAGGGCTGTTTATTCTTTCTCACCCAAATATGAAAATGCCTTATGAAGGTAAGTATTACTCCATTAATGAAGGTCAATATCTTAAATTCCCAGATGGCGTGAAGAAATTTATTAAATACTGCCAAGAGGAAGATAAGCCAACGGGTCGTCCGTATTCTTCTCGTTATATCGGTTCTTTGGTGTCTGATTTTCACCGTAATTTACTCAAAGGCGGTATCTATATTTATCCAACGACGAAAAGCCACCCAAATGGCAAATTACGCCTACTTTATGAAGGAAATCCAATGGCATTTTTGGCAGAACAAGCGGGGGGAATGGCAACGGATGGTACGAACGCAATTCTAGACATAAAACCAACCGAATTGCATCAACGAGTACCATTCTTTGTGGGTTCAACGGCAATGGTGAAAAAAGCTGGGGAGCTAATTGAGGCATTTGGCGGATAAATTTTATCAGCCTTTTTGTTCATTACACTTAAGCGGTAGGTTTCATCGTATATTTTGCAAATTTCTAGTTTAAACCGACCGCTTATTGCCACTTACTGAGTGAATTCAGCCAGCCACAGACGTACTTTTAGCCCCCAATAGCTTGTTAGTCCTGTGGTATGGTTAATAATTTTGCCATCTTTAATGATCAAGATCGTTGGCGTTGCTTGAATATCCCAACTTTTTGAAAATTTACCAGATGGATCATTTAAAGTCGCAAAGCGATAATTCTCTTTGGCAAGGTATTGTTTTACTTCACTGTCTGATCCTGATTTTAGTGCAACACCAAGCACATCTGTACCTTGTTCAGCAAGCTGCTGAATGGCGGGTGAGGTGTAATCGCAGAATTGGCACCAACTTCCCCAAAAATAGAGTAACATCGGTTTGTTGTGACTTAACTGTGCAATCACTTTAGGTTGCTGTTCAATATCATATAGAACTTGTTCCGCAAATTGAGCTGGAGCGGTTGGCTTACGGTACCAATCCATTACAATGCTAAGGATAATGAATAGACTGCCAAAGAGCAGAATATTTTTTAGTAAACGGCTGATCAGAGTGGATTTTTTTGGCATTTTCTCTCCTTTTATTTATCGTCTTTTGTGCGTTGAGCATAGAATGCGGCACCAGAAGCTAACATTTTTAACTGCATAATTAAACGTTTTTTTAGTTTGGTTCGTTCCTCTGTATTCATATCTAAAGCGTGAGAGCCGGCGGTAAAAACGAGCGTAACAAACCCTTCTGATTCCACATAAGCTAAATCTCGATCAATGTTCGGATTGCGTGTTTGAATATATTCCGCCAATTCAGCCACAAAATGCTGGATTTCACGAGAGGCGGCGGTTCGGAATGCTTGTGATGTGCCTGAGCTCTCACGCAATAATAGACGGAACATATTTGGGCGTTCTTCTATAAACTCAAAGAATGTTTCAACGGAGGTCGCGACAACGCCACCTCCATTTTCTAAACGTTTTCTTGCTCTTCGCATTAGCTGACGTAGGATAAGTCCCGATTCATCCACCATAGTTAATCCTAATTCGTCCATATCTTTAAAATGGCGGTAAAAGGAAGTTGGGGCGATGCCTGCTTCTCGGGAAACTTCTCGTAAACTTAAGTTTGAGAAACTTTTTTCTGCGGTTAATTGATTAAATGCCGCATCAACTAAGGCTCTGCGAGTTTTTTCTTTCTGAACTGCTCGAACACCAATACTCATTCACAACCTGCTATGATTTTCTCAATCTCTTTGGCTAAACGCTCATAACGTAGGCGTAATGGCGAGCCAGGACGGTAAACTAAGCCGATACTTCTAAAAGGTTCTGGATCTGCAAAAGGGATATACTTTAATGACGGAATGGCTAAATTACGAGTTGCCAATTCAGGCATCAATGCAATACCAATATTGGCTGCAACCATATTACGTAAAGTTTCTAAACTATTCGCTTTGAAATGGCGATTTTCTTTTGCACCGATAGATAAACAATAATCCATCGTTTGTGTTCTTAAACAATGCCCGTTATCTAGCATCAACATTTCTTTATCTCGTAAGCGAGCTAAATCGAGTTGTTCTTCTTTTGCCCAGCTATGCTGAGTGGATACTGCAAGTAGCATTTTTTCGTTAAAAATAGGGACTTCAATAAAAGGTTCGGTTTCTTTTGATAAAGATAAAATACCGCAGTCTAGCTGACCTGATTCAAGATGTTCTAGTAACTCATTGGTTTGCAATTCATAAATATAGATTTCTAATTCAGGAAACAGCGATTGCAGATTAGGTAAAATAATCGGTGATATATAAGGCCCAAGAGTGGGGATAACACCAATTAAAATTGGGCCAGACATATCTTTACCTTGATTACTTGCCATTTCTTTGAGAATTTTCACTTCACGAAGTACTGATTTAGCTTGTTCAACAAGGGTTAATCCTGCTTGAGTGAATAGCACTTTACGGCTTGTACGTTCAAGTAACACCGCACCTAATTCGTCTTCTAGTTTGCGGATCTGACCGCTTAGTGTAGGTTGGCTCACATTACAAGCATCTGCCGCTTTGCGGAAATGTTTAAATTCAGACAATGCAATGAGATATTCTAAGTCTCTTATATTCATCAATTCCTCCTATCAATGCGAGAACAAATTATGGCATATTTAATCAATAAAGTTGCAAAATAGTTTGAAAATAATTGTACTTTTACACAACTAGAGAGAGAAAATGGTAAACTAAAGCGGTTTTAGTTTTATCACGAGATATTTTTATGAGCCACAGCTTAACCTCATTCCATACCTTTCATCTACCTGCTCAAGCGACAGCTATTGTTCCTGTTACGAATAAATCAGAGCTGATTGCTGAATGGCAAAACGCTAACCAAGCTAATCAACCAGTGCTTTTACTCGGGCAAGGAAGTAATGTGCTATTTTTAGATGATTTTGCAGGGACAGTGTTGATTAATCAATTAAAAGGTATTGAGCATCGAGAAGATGCGGATTTTCACTATTTGCATATTCAAGGTGGGGAAAATTGGCACGAGTTAGTCAAGTGGACATTAACGAAACAGATTGGTGGGTTAGAAAATTTAGCACTTATTCCGGGCTGTGTTGGCTCTGCACCTATCCAAAATATCGGGGCTTATGGTGTGGAATTTGAAAAAATCTGTGATTTTGTAGAAGTTGTTGAATTGAGTACCGGCAAAACCTTTACCTTAACAGCTCAACAATGTGAATTTGGTTATCGTGAAAGTGTGTTTAAGCATCAATATAAAGATGACTATGCGATTGTGTCAGTTGGCTTAAAGCTGGCAAAAAATTGGCAACCTGTATTAAGTTATGGCTCTTTAACCTCGTTTGAACCCAATTCGGTTACGCCACAACAAATTTTTGATGAAGTTTGTGCGGTGCGTTCAGCAAAATTACCGAATCCTGATGAATTTGGTAATGCGGGTAGTTTCTTTAAAAACCCAATTATATCCTTTGTAAAATTTTCACAACTTCAGACCGCTTACCCACAAATGCCAAACTATCCACAAGCGGACGGTTCAGTAAAAATTCCTGCAGGTTGGCTAATTGACCAATGCCAATTAAAAGGTTTTCAAATTGGCGGAGCTTCGGTACATACCCAGCAGGCTTTAGTGCTTATCAATAAACAAAATGCTACTGGTGCAGACGTTGTCTTGTTGGCAAAAACAGTACGCCAAAAAGTGCGTGAAAAATTTGGGGTGGAAATTCACCCAGAAGTTCGTTTTATTGGGCGTACAGGAGAAGTGGATAGTGAGGAAATCACACGATGATCCGTTTAAATCAAGCTGAAATTCAACAAGGTTTACTTTGTGGGGAAGTTCTTGTATTTGATGAAATTGACTCAACGAATGAATTTCTCTTGAAACAGATTCATACTCTGCCTTCTGGATCGATTTGTCTTGCTGAAAGCCAAACCGCAGGGCGTGGACGACGTGGGCGGCAGTGGTATTCTCCCTTAGGGCAAAATTTGTACTTCTCAATGTTATGGCATTATCCGCAACAGAATGACAATCTCTCATCTTTAAGCCTTGTGGTTGCTTTGGTGATTGCTGAAACATTTCAGAAAATTGGTATTGAGCATATACAGATCAAATGGCCTAACGATATCTATTATCAAGGGAAAAAAATGGGTGGTATTTTAATTGAAAGTAAAATAGATCGCTCTGGTGTTCATCTAGTGATAGGTATTGGGCTAAATCTTGCGATGAATTCTATTGATCCGAGTATTGTTACTCAAGCGTGGGCTGATCTCTCCGCTTACCACTTAGATCGCAATAAACTTGCTACACAACTCGCCTATTCACTACAACAAACCTTAAGAGAATATCCACAACATTCCTTTAGTGATTATTTAGCCCGTTGGCATCAGTTTGATTGTTTCTACCAAAAGAATGTCAAACTTATCACCCCAACCCAAGAAATCATTGGTGTTTCTCAAGGAGTAAACGAAAAAGGGGAATTATTACTTCAACAAGACGACAAAATTGAGCCTTTTGCTATTGGTGAGGTTTCGCTGAGGTTGGAGTAATGTGAGACGAAATAGCGGTCAGTTTGGTAAAATAATTTGGGGCTATCCTAGATAGCTAGAATAAATGTTTTCTAACTAATTTTTTGAAACGGAAATTTGATTTTCAACTAAATGGCGGTAACAATGCCGCCTATTCAGGTGCTACTTTGCAGTCCTGAACTTCAAACACCAGTCAGAATGAAATCAATAGGATTGCTACAACTAACCACAGCTAAATGCATTTTTGTGATATTACATGCCACACTTTTGCCTATTTTTTGACATGCTTGTACCTGTTGCGTGCTGGTGGGCTTTGACGATATTTCCATCAATAAAAATCCATTGAACCGTATTACGATGTTCAGGTTTATTGTAAACAGACTCTTTACAGTCGAGTAAATAAGCTAGGCGTTTCTAAAGGTTATCTGTTAAAATGAGGTGGAATTTAGGGCTAATCTAATAACCCTCTATTTTAAGCATTAGTTAATAGGGTGTAAATTATTGAATAAATCTAACCGCTTATTAGCTTAACGACTCAAACAGAATTCATTTTATTATAGAAAATTATGTCCGTTTATCATTTAAAAGTTACCACTAAAACATCAGAAAGAAACGTTGTATTATCCCAAAATCAAACAGTCAGAATTTTGGCTGAAGATAATACTAAATATCAAATATTTAATGAACAAGGTGAGCTCATTAACGAGTTTAAAAAAGCTGAAGTAAATCAAGAGAATATTGTTATTTACTTAGATTCGGTAAATAAGCCTAATCTGATTTTAGAAAATTATTATGCACATTATCCCATTGAGAACCCACAATATTTGTCTGATATTTCGGCAAGCTTGGCAACAGCAAGTAAAGATTCTCCATTTGTCTTAGCTAGCGAAGTTGGTGTTAGTGGTTTATCAAAAGCTGTTTTGTATGGTCTAGGTGCGGTTGCAACATTAGGCTCAGTTTTTACGTTTTTTAAATCAGGTAGTAGCAACCCTAGGAAAGGTGCACCTGAGAGTACTGAACCTGAAGAAAAACTTGTTACTCCTGCTATTCCTGATACTAAAGAAAAACCTGCTATTCCTGATAACAAGGAAAAACCTGTTACGCCTATTACCAGAGAACCTCGACAATTACCGCAAACTGAACCAAGTGAAACTATTGAGCCAATCAATGTAAATATTCAATTAAATTCGGTAACAGCTGATAATGTAATTAATATTGTGGAACAAGCTACAAATATTACTATTTCAGGAGCTTTCACTGCAGACCAACCCCTTACGAGTGCAAAAGTAGTACTTGAAATTGGTGGACAAAAAATAGATGCCATTGTGGAAGGTAATCAATTTAAAGCGGAAGTTTCGGGTAATTTATTAGCAGAAAATAACCAAATCAATGCGACTGTTGAAGTCACAAACGATAAGTCTAAAGGAATGGCAAGTAGCTCTTTAGGTTATCTAGTTGATATTATCTTAACCCACCCGACAATTAGTTTAAATGAGATAACGGAAGATAACGTTATCAATCTCACTGAAAGCCAAAATACTCAAATTATTAGTGGTAAGGTAACTAATACAGAAGGTTCAAATGCTAAGGCAGGGGATAATGTTGTTATTCAGTTAGGTGATCATATATTTAATGTAAAACTTGATGAAAACCTTCAATTCTCAGTTGAAATAAACGGTCAGATTCTGTCAGAAAATAACAAACTAGATGTGGCTTTAGTTACCGCTGATTCTGCAGGTAATAAAATTACAACAAAAACTGAAAAAAGTTATCGTGTCGATACAGTAATTGATAAACCTTTAATTACGATTGATACGATTGCAACAGACGATGTAATCAATGCAGTGGAAGCCAGAACCGAAACAATCATAGTGACTGGTAGTGTAGCTAATGTAGAAAATTCAGAAGCGAAAGCAGGTGATATTGTTCATTTACAAGTGGGGGAACTCATTGTTGAAGCCCCTTTAACGGAGCAACTGACATTTAGTGTACCTGTTAGTACTGTCGCTTTAGTGAATCACAAAAATATCACAGCCAGCTTGCTGACAAAAGATAGTGTAAATAATAGTGTAACCGCAGAAAAAACTAGAGCTGTGACAGTTGATACCGAACTTAACCTAAGTGTAATCATTGATAAGATTACCGATGATAATGCATTAAACCAAGCGGAATCTGCCAAAGCTATTACGTTATCAGGTCGCTACACAGCTGATGCAGATTTAAAAGATGGCACAGTTTTGATTAAGGTACTAGTAAACGGAGAAACGCAAGTTGCTGAAGTTAATGAAGCGGATAAGAGCTGGAGTTTAACCCTTGCAGGGCAATCTTTGGTGAATCAACAAGGTGAAAATAAACTAACGGTACAGATTTCAGCAGAAGATAAAGTGAGCAATCAAGCAGAAAGCCAAAAGGAACACAGCTATCAGGTAGATACAGTGATTGGGAAACCTGTGGTAACAATTACGAGCATTGCTGATGATAATGTGATTGATGCCGAAGAAGCTCAAGGCGCAGTGACGATTAAAGGTCTTGTAGAGAATAGTGAAGGTGATCGTCCTGTTATTCTAAAATGTCCTTGTAGTTCTTGTGCAAGTGGTTGGAAAGAAGTTGAAGCACCAGTGGTTGATGGTAAATTTGAGCTTACCGTTACAGTAAGCGATACCAGTTTGGCTGATGCGAGATTGAAATCTCTTGAACGCAAAATCAAAGCGAATTATACCGCAGAAGATCAAGTAGGTAATACAGCAGATGCAGATGAAGCAAGTTTAAATTATGAACTTGATCTTTACTCTGAAATCAATCTTACCAAGATTGGCGAGAATTTTACTTTTAATCCCAACCAAATGACTCGTATTTCTGGCTCTATTACTGAATTTGAAAGCTGGACATCAAATAACCAAGTACGTAATTGGTATAACGAAGGGCAGAATGCTCAGAATATTCGTACAGTGAATATGATGATTGGCGATAAAACCTATAAAGTAGGTTTTAATGGTAAAACTAAAACTTTCCAAGTGGATATTCCTAATGACGAGTTAAGAACCTTAGCAGGTAAGGAAATTTCGATTAGTTTTGCAGATGATATTATTTATAAATATGCTCGTATTTATGGTGCAACCTATAATGATGCAAAAAAATCTTGGAGTATTGCGAATGAAGTGAACCGCACCCCAACAGCTAAAAGTTTTACACTTGAAAGTGATGCGTTGGTAAAAACAGCAGATAATCGCTATCAAGTTAAAGAACAGCCAGTAACGACGGAAATTAGCGGAGTGGTAAAAGGCAGCCTAGCAAAAGTAGGTGCGGATGTGGAGATTAAAATTGGCAATCAAACCTTTACCACGCAAGTCAAAGAAGATAAGACCTTTAGCTACGATGTGCCGAGTGAGTTCTTAAGCACCAATTCCGAAAAAACAGTGACAGCAACCTTAAAAAATACAGGAAGCCAAATTGTGATGGATACGGAAGGTTATATTGTTGAAAATGGAGCGGATAGTAAATTTGTTTCTCAACACAAAGAGGTTTTGCCTAATGCAAGAAAAACTGATCATACAAAAGATGATTATAATTTCTTCTATCCAATTCATATTGCTGATGATACAAGTGGAGCAATGTATGGGTTCCATCGTTCTTATCCAGTAGGAGGAACAGAAACACCGCTAACGATAAAGTATTACTTTGCTAGACAGTCTGAGTTATCTACGATATTAGAGAGCAATTTCAACGGTAAACACCTTAGTTCTGCCTTTATCGGTTTAGATGGATATGATGATATAAAAGAGTACACTAAATTAGCTTATGATGTAATTTCTCGTTATACCAATTTAAGGTTTGAAGAAGTCAATAGTTATCAAGATGTTAAAGGGCGTACTGGTCAATTAATCATTGGAGTTGAAAAATTTAAGCCCGCTTGGGAGTGGGCTGGTGGTTTTGGTCATTCTGGTGATAATGTGATGTGGAACGTTTCTAATTACAAAAATGGAGGATATAATGATTTCTTCCGTCTCGTGTTGCACGAAACTGCTCACGCTTTGAATATGGTACACGTTGATGATCCACTAAAAAATCTTGGGTATGGTTCTGAGGCAAGTGTTGAATTTATTCATATGTCCTATAATAGAAATCCAATGTTTTCTGAAATGCGAGATTTACGCTTATATGATTTAGCCTATTTACACTATCGTTTTGGTGTAAATCGTGAACATCGTGCAGGTAATGATGTTTATACCTTTAAAAAGTATAATGCTCGTTCAGCTGATGGTGATGTATATATTTGGGATGGTAATGGTGTTGATACCTTTGATGCCTCTAATGAAAAAGAAGGGGTAACAGTTAATTTAACCCCAGGTTCGTGGAACTATGTTGGTACAGAAAAGAAAAAGCAATTCCTAGGTATAGACCCAACAACCTATTCTAAGAGTGAATACTTTGACTTAGCGAGCGATGCTAATTTTGGCTCATCGTCTTTTAATGGGAAACAACAAGTTACATTCAGCAACTACCAAGAAGGTCAATCATTTATTGGCTACGGTACTCAAATTGAGAACTTAATTGGCTCAGCATTCAATGACACTCTAACAGGTAATAACGCCAATAACCAAATTTTTGGAGGGAAAGGCGTTGATATTATCAAAGGTGGTTTAGGTAATGACTTTATCAACGGTGGAGAAGGTGCCGATCTGATGTTTGGCGAACAAGGTAATGATATTTATGTAGTTGATAATGTTGCCGACGTAGTAACAGAAAAAGCGGATGAAGGTACCGATCATATTTATAGCTTAGTAAACTATACCCTTGATGAAAATGTAGAAAATCTCACCTTAATTGGCACAAGTGCCAAAGAAGGTAAAGGAAATGCTTTAAGTAATGTTATTCGAGGCAACGACACTGGCAATACCTTAAACGGTTTAGAGGGCGATGATACGTTAATCGGTGGATTAGGTATTGATACGCTAACAGGTGGAGCAGGAAAAGATACTTTCGTATTTGAGAGTGCTTTAAATGGTAAAGCCGATATTATTACTGATTTTGTTTCGGGTGAAGATAAAATCGGGCTATCTAAAACAATTTTTGCATCACTAAACGATGATTTAGGTAATCTAAATAGCCATTTATTCTATGATCAAGTGAGTGGTGAATTACGTTATAACGGTGAAAATACGGGAGTAGATAATGCGATCCACTTTGCAACCATTGCTGGCTTACAGCAGTTGGAAGCAACGCAATTTACCCTAGTTTGACAATTCAAGGCATAAAATAACCACCTTGTCTTACGATTAGGTGGTTTTTTATCAGTTTAACTTAGGGGTGTCCCAGATAATGGACTAAACTCTATTTAGGATAAAATATCTGAATGAGAAAAAGTCGTTATCTAGGACAGCCCTAACTTCTTTATTATTGGGAATTAAACAATATCAAGTAATTCCACTTCAAAAACTAAGGTACTAAACGGCGGGATTGATGCACCAGCACCACGATCGCCATAAGCAAGGTTGTGTGGAATAGTTAAACGCCATTTTGAACCAACAGGCATCATTGTTAATGCTTCTGTCCAACCTGCAATTACGCCACTTACAGGGAATTCTGCTGGTGTGCCACGTTTAACTGAGCTATCAAATACTGTACCGTCAATTAATGAGCCTGTGTAGTGTACACGCACTTTATCTGCTTTGGTCGGTACTTTTCCTGTGCCTTCAACAAGTACTTCGTATTGTAAACCGCTTGCAGTTTCTTTCACTGATGCGTGTTTTTTGTTATCTTCTAAGAAAGCTTTTCCTTCTGCTTCTAACGCTTTGAATGCTTCCGCTTGTGCTGCTTCTGCACGTTGTGAAAGCTCTTGGAGTGCTTGGCTCACTTCATTTAGTTCTAATGCAGGTGGATTTTGATTTAATACATCAAAAATTCCTTTTACAACCGCTTCAGGTTTAACATCTAAGCCACTGCCTAAAAGTTGTTGACCGATTTGCAAACCGATACCATAACCACCTTTTGCTTCCACACTCTCTAATGCGACTGAATCTAAATTTAAAGACATAATGTTTCCTTATTGTTTGAATGAGTGCCTAATATGGCGATCAATAATTGAAATACAAGAGTAAGCGGTAGGATTTCTCTTATTTTTTAAAAATCACCACACTTTAAATCAATAACCTTGCTCATTAAGTTTACGATATTCATCACAACCATTCTGCTCTCCGCTATCACAAACGACACCAAACAGTTCCTTTGATTTTTTGATGTCTTGTTCTACCCCTTTCCCGTTAAGATAAAGTTGTGCAAGCCTATATTGTGAGCCTATATCACCTTGATCTGCAGCTTTTTGATACCACTTAACCGCTAGAGGAAGATCTTGTTTAACACCTTCTCCTTTTTCATATTTAGCCGCCAAGTTAAATTGTGCATTGACCAGCCCTTGTTCTGCCGCAGATGTATACAGATTTAAGGCCTGATTGTGATCTTGTCTTATACCCAATCCTTTGGTGTACATTACAGCTAAATTAAATTGAGCATAAGAGTAATTCTGTTTGGCGGCAAGCTGATAGAGTTTAACGGCTTGATGATAATTTTGTTCCACACCCACGCCTTTTTCGAACATTACCCCTAAATTGTATTGTGCTTTATTGTAGCCTTGCTCTGCAAGAGGCAACCAACGTTCAACGGTTGTGCGATAATCACCTTTGCTATATGCATCAATTCCTTCTTGAAAAAGTTTATCTTGTTCATTAGTGGCATAAGCAAAATTGGTAGATAAAAGTGATAAGGTAACAATTTGAAAAAATGATTTTTTAAGTTTCATAATATTCCTAGTGAATAAGTCGATAAGCTATTGTATAGCATTTGCTCAATAATGTTGAGCTTTCTTGTTTTTATAAGCAGTGAGATTTTCCAAAAAATTTGCAAATTTAAGGTATAATCGCACCGCTTATTTTTACTCGAAAAGGAATGAACGAATGCAAAATCCAAAAGATGATGTGCTTTATGCCCCTGTTGAATGGCAAGATTGCAGTGCAGGTTATACCGATATTCTTTACCATAAATCCACAGATGGAATTGCTAAAATTACTATTAACCGCCCTGAAGTACGTAATGCTTTCCGTCCACAAACTGTTAAAGAGATGATTCAAGCGTTTTCGGATGCACGTTTTGACGAGAAAATTGGTGTTATTGTACTAACGGGCGAAGGCGAGAAGGCATTCTGTTCAGGTGGTGACCAAAAAGTGCGTGGGGATTACGGTGGTTATAAAGATGAAAGTGGTGTACATCACCTAAATGTATTAGATTTCCAACGTGATATTCGTAGCTGTCCGAAACCTGTGGTCGCAATGGTGGCAGGTTATGCGATTGGCGGTGGACATGTTTTACATATGTTGTGCGATTTAACCATTGCTGCGGAAAATGCAATCTTTGGTCAAACCGGCCCGAAAGTTGGTTCATTTGATGGTGGCTGGGGTGCGAGTTATATGGCTCGTATCGTTGGGCAGAAAAAAGCACGTGAAATTTGGTTCTTATGCCGCCAATATGATGCAAAAGAAGCCTTAGAGATGGGATTAGTCAATACCGTTGTGCCTTATGCTGAGCTTGAAAAAGAAACAGTACGCTGGTGTCGTGAAATGTTGCGTAATAGCCCAATTGCTTTACGTTGTTTAAAAGCAGCTTTAAATGCAGATTGTGATGGTCAGGCTGGCTTACAAGAATTAGCAGGTAATGCGACAATGTTATTCTATATGACAGAAGAAGGACAAGAAGGTCGTAACGCATTTAACGAAAAACGTGCACCTGATTTTAGCAAGTTTAAACGTAATCCATAGTCTGAAACTACAAAGACCATTTACGTATGGGTAGGGTTATCCTTACCCGAATATCTTTCCCATTTATGGGCTGAGATAAATCTCACCCCTACGAAAAAATTAAATGTTTGTATAACTCCTACCACTTGTATGATCAAACTCGATACCATTATTGAACAATTTCTAGATAATTTATGGTTGGAACATAATTTATCAGAAAATACTATTGCATCTTATCGGTTAGACTTAGAAGCCTTTGTGCAATGGTTGCCTGAAGCTAGGGCTTTTTTAACGGTAGATTATGTCGATGTGCAAACCTTTCTTGGCGAACGGTTGGAGCAAGGCTATAAATCATCAAGTTCGGCAAGAATGTTAAGCTGTTTACGCAAATTTTTCCGCTTTCTCTATATGGAAAATTACCGCAGTGATGACCCAACTGAAACGCTAAAATCACCACGCAAGGCCGTTCATTTACCAAAATCATTAAGTGAAGAACAGGTATTGGATTTACTCAATATGCCGAACACTGCCGATCCGATTGAGCTACGAGATAAAGCAATGTTAGAGCTACTTTATGCCACAGGCTTACGCGTAACGGAGTTGGTTTCACTAACCATTGAAAATATCAGTTTGTCCCAAGGGTTAGTTAGAGTGATTGGTAAAGGCGATAAAGAGCGAATTGTACCAATGGGGGAAGAGGCAAATTACTGGTTGCGTGAGTTTTTTCAGTACGGACGTACCATTTTGCTAGGCGATACGCAATCGGATATTGTTTTTCCAAGCCGTTTAGCCAAACAGATGACTCGCCAAACGTTTTGGCATCGAATTAAACATTATGCCTTACTAACAGGGATTGATAGTGATAAACTCTCGCCTCACGTTCTACGCCACGCTTTTGCGACGCATTTAGTCAATAATGGGGCGGATTTGCGTGTGGTGCAAATGTTATTAGGGCACAGTGATTTATCCACCACTCAAATTTATACTCACGTTGCCAAAGCACGTTTAAAATCACTTCATCAACAATTTCATCCAAGGGGATAATATGCAACAAGGTTTTTCTAAATTTAGTTGGGCATTGGCACTGTTCTGTTTACCCATTGCATTATGGCCATTAGCACTCTTTGTCTCGCCTAAGTTTTCGGATAGTCCGAATTTAAGTGAATTTCAAATCAATAGTTTTTCTGTTGTATTTTGGGTTTATCCTTTTGTGTTGTTTGCACTCTCAGGCATATTACATAAGGTTTATCAAACCAATAAACCGCTCGCAAAAAGGTTACTTACTTTCGGTTTTATACTCTTCTACGGGGTGTTTATTTATATTGTGAAAAGCGTTTAAGGCGTTGTCAGTACTGCAACGAGCTGTTGATTAAAGAAAACTAATGGCGTGCGAGTTCTTTCCCAGACTGGCACGTTATTTTTTTGCCAAATTTTTTTCATCTCTTCTCGTTTTGAATGTGGATAAAGAGGCACTTTACCACGATAGTTTAATTTAATGGTTAATGGTTCTTGCTGTAATGCTGTCGGCAATAACAAGCGGTGTGTTTGCCCCGATTTTTTGCGAAAAATGAGGGCATCACTGGTGCGAACTAAGGTACCAATATTTTCAGGCAAGGTAAATTCGTCCGCCTGTTTTGCTAATAACATCTGTTCAAACGGTGGTGTGTCGGCAAATATCTCCGTAATAAAAAGATGTTTCTGGTAACGTCTAAGCATTTTATCCGCTAACCTAAACTCAGGATTTTTATCTTGCTCGGCAAAAATCACATTGGTAATAATTTGCTCAAGTTGTATCTGGCTCGGCATCGGCATTTGACACTTTTCAAGCCAAAGACGGATCAATTGTTGCTGTTTTAAATGAGAAAGCTGGTTGAACTCCTCAATGTTGAAACGCCGTTCAGCAAGATTTAAACGTGCGTGAAGTTCATCATTTAATAACTCTTCCACTAATTGCTGTTGCTCCGCACAATGTTGTGCGGCTCTTGCTACCATTTGGTCAAACTGCTGCCAACGTTGATTGAGCAAGGGTAAAATGTCATTGCGTAAAAAATTACGTTCGTAGCGACTATCCGCATTACTCTCATCGTTAATCCACTCTAGGCAATGAGTCACTGCGTAGGCTTGAATGGCTGATTTGGGCGATGTAAGAAGCGGGCGGAAAATAGTAAATTCTTGCAGTGTATTATTTCTCGCATTTTCTTCCCACATTTCTTTTCCCCAACTGCTTACTGTCTTCATTGCACTTAACCCAGTAATGCCACTTCCCCGCTTTAATGCAAGGAAAAAGGTTTCGACTTGATCGTCTAAATGATGTGCGGTAACTAACATCTCATTAGGCTGAATATGCTGTGCAATCGCTTGATAACGAGCTTGGCGAGCATTCGCTTCTATGCCTTGTTTTCCTGATACATTCACTTTACAGACGGTTAAGGGAACTTGCCATTCTCCGCATAAATGTTGGCAAAATTCTGCCCAACTGTCTGCATTTGAGCTTAATCCGTGATGAATATGGATAGCTCGTAAATTGAGCGGGTTTTCTTGACGAAGTTGGCACAGTAGGTGAAGTAGCACCACAGAATCCACACCACCGCTTAGCCCGATTAAAAAATCGGTTTGCTGTGGGGTATGGATCGCTAACTGTTGGCGGAGTGTTGAAATTAACATAGTAAGCGGTGAGTTTTTCAAAAAAATTTACCGATTTATCGGCGGTTAAACTTGTAGCCAAAACGTCACAGGGCCGTCATTCTGCAGGCTGACTTGCATATCCGCAGCAAATTTCCCCGTTTGAGTTGTAATTCGCTGTTGTGCTTGATCTGCAAAATAATCATATAAAGCCTCCGCTTGTGTCGGCGATGCTCCACGAGAAAAGCTCGGACGTAAGCCTTTTTGCGTATCTGCCGCAAGAGTAAATTGTGAAACGACTAATAAACTCCCTTGAGCTTGCTGTACGTTTAAATTCATTTTGCCATTTTCATCGGCAAATACACGATAGTTCAGTACTTTTTCAAGTAATTTGTCTGCACTGGCTTGGTCGTCTTGTTGCTCAACACCAAGTAACACTAATAAACCTGTGGCAATTTCCCCGATAACTTGTTGCTCAACTTCTACTTTTGCCCATTTTACACGTTGAATCAGTGCGATCATTTTGTCTCCTTAGCAAGTGGGTCTTCTAATGTGCCTTGTTTAATCATCTCCATATCTTTAAGCACAGATGCAATTTGCCCGCCTGATAGCACGACTTTCCAGCTTAAATGAATCCATACAATCATAATCGGAATAGTCGCTAACACACCATAAATCGCTTGATAGGAAGGGAATGTTGCGATGTACCAAACAAAGAGTTGTTTACCTAAAGTAAAGAATAATGCCGCCATCAATGCACCAATAGCTGCGTGTTTAAATTTAACGCTGGTATTCGGTACAATCAGATAGACAAAGCTAAATAGCAACCAAATCAGGAAAAAAGGCATTAACTTTAGAAGATGGTGGCTAAATGAGAAGATGCCATCTGTTTCAAACATCTCTAAGGAGAAAATATAAGAGCTGATGGCAATACTTGCACCGGCAAACATCGGGCCCAAAATTAGCACCGCAAGGTAGATCACAAAAGAGAGCACCACGGAGCGTTTTTTCGTATTATGCCAAATTTCGTTAAGGGCATTGTCGATGCTAGAGATCAACATTACCGCAACGACTACTAAACCGAGAGTACTGATAATCCCCATTTTTTTGGAATTTTCGACAAACAGATCAAGATATTCTTGCACCATATGGCTCGCATTCGGAGCGAAATTATCATAAGCGAGCTCTTTTAATTGTGCAGTAGCTTGGTCGAAAATGGGGAGCAAGGTAAAAATTGAAAACGCCACCATAATCAACGGTACTAGTGATAGCAATGTACTATACGTTAAGTAACCAGAGTAGATCGCAATGCGGTTCTGCTCTGAGCGAAGCAAAAACAGTTTGATGAAAAAAAGAATTCGTGATGTCATATTAAACTCTTGTTAAGTAATCCCCTTCGCACACCCATTTGTAAGTAGTGAGTGCTTCTAACCCCATAGGCCCACGAGCGTGCAGTTTTTGTGTGCTGACCGCCACTTCAGCCCCTAAGCCAAATTGTGCCCCATCGGTAAAACGAGTACTTGCGTTGATATAAACCGCCGCCGCATCAACTTGTTGCACAAATTGTTGAGCCAGTGCGTAATTTGCCGTTAAGATGCTTTCAGAATGCTGACTGCCGTAAGTACGAATATGCTCAATCGCTTGTTCAATCCCATCTACAACGACCACATTGAGATCTAAAGAGAGCCACTCTTGCGACAGTTTCTCTGGATCAAGCGGTTGGATATTGGCATTTTTTTGCAATTCACTTGGGAAATCATCACTATGCAAGGTAACATTTAAGGTGGTTAGTTGTTCTGCCAACATCGGTAAAAATCGTTCGGCAATCGCTCTATCTACTAATAAAGTTTCAAGGGTATTACAGGTGCTTGGACGCTGTGTTTTAGCATTCGCAATCACTTGAATCGCACGAGATAAATCTGCGGTCTGTTCGACATAAAGATGACAAACCCCAATGCCACCAACAATCACAGGGATTGTTGAATTCTCTTTACAGAATTGATGTAGGCCAGCTCCACCGCGTGGAATAAGCATATCAATATAGCGGTCTAATTTAAGCAATGCTAAAAGCAAGTTTCGATCAGGATCAGTAACGGCTTGTACTGCGAGCTTTGGTAATCCTGCTTGCTCCAATGCGTTTTGTACCACATCAACCAAAATACCGTTAGTAAACTTGGTCTCCTTTCCACCACGCAAAATAACGGCATTACCTGTTTTTAAACAGAGTGATGCCACATCAATGGTGACATTTGGACGAGATTCATAAATGGTAAGAATAACGCCAAGTGGAACTCGTTGTCGTTGGATTTTTAATCCGCTATCTAATACACCACCGTCAATAATCTGCCCGACAGGGTCTGCCAGTTTTGCCACATTACGCACATCATTTGCTATTTCTTGAATACGTTCAGGTGTGAGTAACAAGCGGTCAATAATCGCGGGAGAGATACCTTGTGTTTGAGCATAGGCAATATCTTGTTGATTGGCAGCCAAAATTTCCGCACAGCGTTCTTCTAACGCATCGGCAATTGCGAATAAAGCTTGATTTTTCTGAGTATTTCCAAACTGAGCAAGGGCAATACTTGCTTGTTTAGCTTGTTTGGCAAGCGTAATTGTCGTCATAGTATTCTCTCATTTAAAAATAATGGGAGAGTTTATCATATTTGATACTCAATGCGGGATTATGCGGTGTTGGTGATTGATTTTAATGAAACGAAGGGGGGAATATAAAAAGTGGCTAGGCACTTAAAAAGCGACTAGCCACAGGTTTAACGTACTATTGTTGTAGATTAAGCTTTTGGTGCACCAATTGGTAATACCGTACGGCCAAAACTTTCGTTAATAATTTCTGCCGCAGCCAAGTAGAATGCAAAGAATGCAGTCAATAAACCAAAGTTACCGCCAATATGAGTAATTGCGTGGTTACCTGTGAAATCACCTGCTGCTAATAAGTAGAAAGTGATGGTTAAGGCTAAGAAAATAGCTTGTAATGCACGAGGTTTCGTTAATGTACCAATGAACATCATTAACGTGAATGTACCCCAAACCACCAAGTACCAACCGATAAACTCAGGTGATACGGTTGATGCAAAAAATACTTTAAATAATGCAAATGACCACCAAAATGCACCGTAGCTTGTAAAGGCGGTAAAACCAAAAGTATTACCTTTTGAGAACTCAAACATTCCTGCGATCATTTGAGCTGTACCACCAAAAGCAAAACCCATTGCAAGGACTAATCCAACGTTATCGCCAGAGAATGTACCATTATTGATTAAGCTAAGTAACCAAGTTGTTAATGCGAATCCACATAAACCTAATGGACCCGGATTTGCTGTTGCTGTATTGTGAGCAGACATTAAAACCTCTATTTGTTATTTGTTCTAAGTAAATTCCAGTATTTTTCGTAGATTTCGACCGCTTCGCCGACATCACTTTGTAAAATACCTTTCTCAATTTCTTCAAGAGGTGGGAAAATCAACGGATCATTCACAAGGCTCTCACTTAATAACGCTTTGACGTTTTCATTTGGCATTGAGAATCCCATTGTTTCAATCACCTCTTTTGCACTTTCAGGACGCAGCAAGAAATCAATAAATTTATGTGCCGCTGCCTTATTTTTGGCATTTTTAGGAATTGCGTAATTATCCATCCAAACAACCGCTCCTTCTTTCGGGAATACAAATTGAATGTTTGAATTTTCGCTTTTCGCACGATGTGCCGAACCTGTCCATTGCATACCGATATCCACTTCACCTTGTAAGTAAGGCATTTCAGGGGAATCTGAGTTAAATATCAGTACATTTGGCACAAGTTTTGTTAAACGCTCATAAGCGGCTTTAATCTCGCTCTCATCTTTGGTATTCGGTGATTTACCATCTAACAATAATGCGATATGAAACACCTCACGAGCATCATTCATTAGCAATAATTTGCCTTTGAATTCTGGTTTCCAAAAGTCGCCCCAGCTAGTAACAGTTTTTGGATCGATCGCTGAAGCATTTACCCCTATGCCCGTTAAACCATACACATAAGGGAGGGAAAATTTATTTTCAGGGTCAAACGGTTTGCCCATCAACGTCTTACTGACATTAGCGAAATTGCTTAATTTACTATGATCGATTTCTGCTAACATTCCTTCTTTTGCCATTTTACCGACATAATAACTTGAAGGAAAAACAATATCGTAGCCTTTGCTATCGGCTAATTTAAGTTTAGAGTACATCTCTTCATTACTTTCAAAGGTTGAGTAGATGACTTCAATCCCCGTTTCTTTCGTAAATTGTTCCAAAAGAGATGACGGCACATATTCCGTCCAGTTATACACATACAACTTTTCTGCTGCTTGAGCAGTGATGGCAAATAGTGCAACAGATGTTGCGATAAGTTTGGTTAAAAACCCACGACCTAATTTGATCAACTTTTTGTCCTCTGTATAAAATAAAAAACTGCCATAATTTGCAAAAATTATAGCAGAACTAACCGCTTGCGATTATACCTTAAAATTAACGAATTTTAAATTAAAGAAATATATATTTAATTTACACTACAAGTGTAACACTTACAAATATATTAATTTATTTGATTGTGAAAAATTAAGGTTGAACCGACAAAAGTGTCGAATTTAATTATTGTAAGCTTGGGTTATTTCTATTTTCTATAATCCCAATAGGGATAAGATAACTACGGATGAATATTATGAAATTACGACAAGCAACAGTAAAAGATGCAGAAGCATTAAGTAAACTATTAACACAAGTTTGGAAAAATACCTATCAAGGTATTTTTCCATCATCATTTTTAGATAATCTTACCGACACCCAGTGGCAACAAGGGTTTGAATATACCTTATCTCAAGGAACTACACCAATTATTGTTGCGGAAACTGAAAATGATCTTCTCGCAATGATTAGTTTCGGACAGGCAAGAGATCCTAAATTACAGATAGCTAATGAAATTTATGCCTTAAATGTTTTACCCAATTACCAACGCCAACAAATTGGGAAAAGCTTACTGCATTACGCGCTGAAACAGCTTACTTCAAGTGTTTATCTAAAGGTGGCGGATAAAAATACCAATGCACGTCAATTTTATGAAAGACAAGGTTTTTATAATACTCAAATTGCGATGTATCGTACAATTGAAGATTTTCAGTTTCAAGAGTGGGTTTATCGGTACGATAAGCGGTAAGATCTGCCAGTAATTTTGCAAATTACTCTGTTGATCTTACCGCTTGTTTATTTCAGCGACTCTGTAATAAATTCATCTTTAATAACAAAAGCGAATTGGCTGCCTTTGCCGACTTCACTTTGAATTTCAAGGTAACTGTGATGTTGCTCTAGGGCGTGTTTCACAATAGCTAATCCTAAACCACTCCCACCTGTTTTATGGCTACGGGATTCATCGACACGATAAAAACGTTCGGTTAAATGAGCGAGGTGTTGAGCTTCGATCCCTATTCCATTATCTTCCACACAAAACCTAATGCCCTGTGCGGTTTTTTCTAAGCTAATTTTAATCGTTGCGTCATTTCCTGCGTGATGGACAGCGTTGTAAATTAAGTTTGACACTGCACTTTGTAACTGTCCTTCATCCCCGATCACAAAAATATCTGGCTCGATATTAAATTCAATCTGTTGCGGGCTATCGTGCAGAATATCGGTATTTTTACGAATGGTTAAAATCAGTTGAGAAAGGTCGATTGCTTGATGCTCCGTATTATTAGAGCCTTCAATTTTCGCCAAAATACTCAGCTGTTGTAGCAAATTATTCATTCGCTGGCTCTGCTCTTTCATCGCTTCTATGGCTTTTTTCTGTAACGCAGGGTTATCCAATTCGCCTTCTAACATTTCTAAATAACCTTGAAGAACGGTTAAAGGTGTGCGTAATTCGTGGTTCATATTCGCCAAAAAGGTTTGACGAGTATGAAGTAAGCGGATAAATGATGTGACATCTCTAGCAATAATTAAATAAGATTCACTATCGTAGCTGTTTAAATTAAGTTCAATATAACGTTGGTTGTGAGTCAGTAATACAAGCGGTCGGTTACGATTCGGCTGACGAAAATAATGTTTAAATTCAGGGTAAAAAATGACGTTAAAAATGCTTTTAGGGGATTTTTTATCCCAAAAGAAATCAAACATATCTTGGGCAACATTATTACACCAAGAAATATCGCCATTATGTTCACAAATAATAATGGCATCTGGTAAATATTGAATATTGCGGTTTAATTTAGACAGTAAACGTAATGTTTTGATTTTTTCTCGACGTGAGCGTGCTTGATAGTAAGCTGCCGTTTGGGAAATATGCTCAATACCGCTTACCTTTTTCACTTTCTCAAGCGGTCGGTTTGGGTTAATAATTTGCAATAAGCTAAATTCATTATAGTGATGCCAAACAAGCAATAAAATTAAAATACTTGAAAACCAAAAGGTAAATTCTTTAGCAAAGAGAGAAAAAAGGAAAGCGATCCCCGCCGATAATAACAATTCAAGGATAAAATGTTTGAGTGAAATGTTGAGCTTCATTAGTTATCCTGAAAGTGCGTTGAAAAGCGATACCCCGAACCACGAACGGTTTGGATGTAACGATCAAAACCATAGGGTTCAAGGTTTTTGCGTAATCGGCGGATATAGGAATCGACCGTTCGGTCTTCCACATAAATATCATTACCCCAAATAAAATCAAGCAGTTGCTCTCGGTTATACACTTTTTCAGGGTGAGTCATAAAGAAATGCAGTAACTTATATTCCGTTCCGCTTAGATCAATAGATTTTCCTTCAAAGCTAACACGTTGGGCTTGCTGATCGATAACTAAATTATCAATATTGAGTAATGCACCAGGTGGATCGTAACTGCGTCGCCAAACCGCTTCAATACGTGCAAGTAAGATTTTCGGCGAAAAAGGTTTGGTGATGTAATCGTCCGCACCTGCAGTAAGTCCCGTAATACAGTCTTCTTCTGCACTGCGAGCCGTTAGCATAATCACAGGAATTTTTGCGGTTTCTTCGTTTTTCTTAAGATATTCCAAAAATTGAATGCCAGAACGTCCTGGTAGCATCCAATCCAGCAGAATAAGTTTTGGCTTTGACGCCATTTTATTGACCGCACTTTGATAGTCTTCCGCTTCAATCACATCATATTTTTGTTTGAGTAAATAGAGTGCGATCATCTCTCGGATTGCTCGTTCATCTTCCACGATAAGAATGTTATTTGACATTATATGAATTCCTATTAAGTGTAAATGATTGAAGAATTACCTTATTCATCTGACTAATAAGGATACCCAATATGGTACCCCTATTAATCAATTTTGGCTTTTTAAGCGTAAGCTTAATTACCCCATTCTACCTTTAATATAATCTTCTGTCCGTTGATTTTTTGGTTTATCAAAAAGTTGCTTAGTGTCGCCAAATTCGACTAACTCGCCTAAATACATATAAGCGGTATAATCTGAGCAGCGAGCTGCTTGTTGCATATTGTGGGTAACAATCGCCACAGTGTAGTCGTGTTTCAATTCAGTGATCAGTTGTTCAATTTTCATTGTTGAGATTGGGTCAAGTGCCGAACAAGGTTCATCAAGCAATAATACGTCTGGTTTTACCGCAATTCCACGAGCGATACATAAACGCTGTTGTTGTCCGCCTGAAAGGCTATCGCCGCTCTGGTGGAGTTTATGTTTTACTTCATTCCAAAGTGCTGCTTTGGTTAAAGCCCACTCAACACGATCATTTAGTTCTGATTTGGGTAGTTTTTCAAATAGGCGAATACCAAAAGCGACATTATCATAAATCGACATAGGGAAAGGTGTCGGTTTTTGGAAAACCATTCCCACTTTTGCACGAATAATGGAAATATCAGTATGTGAAGTCAGTAAATTCTCGCCATCTAAGTTAATTTCACCCGTTGCACGTTGGTTTGGATAAAGCTCAAACATACGGTTAAAGGTACGAAGTAAGGTTGATTTTCCACAGCCTGAAGGTCCGATAAAAGCGGTCACTTTATTACGAGCAATTGGCATATTAATATTCTTTAAGGCGTGGAAATCGCCGTAGTAAAAGTTTAAGTTATTTACCGTTATTTTTGCGTCAATTTGGTTAAGTAAATTATTCATTCTTTTTATTCCTTATTTGTGTTTGTTAAAGTAAACACGCGTTAATACGTTAAGCGAGAGGACAAATAGGGTAATCAGTGTTGCCCCTGCCCACGCTAAATTATTCCAGTCTTCAAATGGGCTTGCTGCATATTGGTAGATCACTACGGGTAAGTTTGCCATTGGTCCATTCATATCCCACGAAGTGAATTGGTTGGAAAGTGCAGTAAAGAGTAAGGGTGCAGTTTCGCCTGAAATACGAGCAACAGATAATAATACCCCAGTGATGATCCCTGAGCGAGCCGCTCGGTAGCAGATCATTGTAATCACTCGCCACTGTGGGCAACCTAAAGCAGCCGCAGCTTCTCGCAAGTTATTCGGAACAAGGTTAAGCATACTGTCGGTAGTTCTCACAACAACGGGAATAACCAGCATTGCAAGAGCCAATGAACCAGCCCAACCTGAGTAATGTTGCACCTGTGCCACATAAATCGCATAGATAAATAAACCGATAATAATTGACGGTGCAGAAAGTAATATATCGTTTAAAAAACGGGTTACTTTCGCTAAATAAGAGTATCTTCCATATTCACTTAAATAAGTCCCTGCCAAAATGCCGATAGGCGTTGCAATAAAGGTTGCAACCGAAACCATTAAAATCGAACCTAAAATGGCATTCATTAAGCCACCCTTTTCATTCGGTGCAGGTGTTGCTTGGGTAAAGAGATCGAAAGACAACGCTGGAATTCCTTTCATCACGAGGGTATAGAGAATCCAAACCAACCAAAATAAACCGAAGATGACTGCAAGATAAGCCAGTCCAAGCATTATTTGATTTTTAATTTTACGACAGTAAAAACGTTGATTTTGAAAAGACTTCATTAGCGTTTTCCTTCTAGTTTTGTCATACGCATAATTAGTAAGCGTGAAGCCCCAAGTACTAAAGTGGTAATTAAGAATAGAATCAAACCAAGTTCCATTAAGGCTGATTTTTGTAAACCACCCGCTTCGTTAAATTCATTTGCAATCGCTGACGCAATAGATGTTGAAGGCGAGAAAATGGATTCAGGCAACTGGAAAGCATTACCGATAACAAAAGTTACCGCCATTGTTTCACCTAATGCTCGCCCAAGTCCAAGCATAATACTGCCAATAACCCCTGTTTTTGTATAAGGTAGTACAACTTTCCAAATCACTTCCCAAGTTGTTGAGCCAAGCCCATAGGCAGACTCTTTTAATAATGGTGGTACAACACTAAAAACATCACGCATCACTGATGCAATAAAAGGAATAATCATAATGGCAAGCACTAAGCCTGCAGTGAATAATCCGATGCCGAAAGGTGCGCCAGAAAACAAAATACCGATAACAGGTAGATCACCAAATGCTTCAATTAAATGCGGTTGGACATATTCTTGGAATAATGGCACAAACACAAATAAGCCCCACATACCATAAATTATTGATGGAATGGCCGCCAGCATTTCCACTGCGGTACCGATAGGGCGTTTTAACCATTCTGGTGAAAGTTCTGTTAAGAAAGTGGCGATACCAAAGGAAATTGGTACAGCAATCAATAAGGCAACCCCAGCTGAAATAAGCGTACCAATAATCGGCACTAAAGCACCATAGTTATCTTGTACTGGGTCCCAATCATTCGTCCATAAAAAAGCTAGATTAAAGCGTGTAATCGAATCCCAACTGCCGAAAATAAGCGAGAGTAAAATTGCAGAGAGTGCTGCAAAAACAAATATCGCAAAAAAGCGAGTCGTATTTTTAAATAAGCCCTCGATCCAAGGGTGATTTAGGCATTTATTATCAATTTTATGCATAATATTTACTTCTTAAGAGCTTGTTGCAGTGTTCTACTGCAACAAGCGGTCTGTTTCATCGAATTTTTTGCAATTCGATTTTTGACTAATATATGGCTTTGCCTTGTTTATCTTTTACTTCATTTTTCCATTGTGCTTTGATTTGCTCAACCACGTTATCTGGCAATGGAACATAATCTAATTCTGAAGCAGATTTTTTCCCATGTTCGAATGCCCATTCAAAGAATTTGAACACACTTTTTGTCTGCTCAGGTTTTTCACTATTTTTGTGAATTAAGATAAAGCTCGCAGCGGTGATCGGCCAAGATTGCTCACCTACTTCGTTAGTTAAAATAACGCCCATTCCTGCTGCACTATCCCATTTCGCATTAGCCGCCGCTGCAGCAAAAGTTTCACGAGATGGTTGAACAAATTTTCCGTCTGCATTTTGTAATGAAACCCAAGATAATTCGTTCTGTTTGGCGTAAGCATATTCCACATAACCGATAGAGTATTTAAGCTGTTTCACATAGGCGGCAACACCTTCATTGCCTTTACCACCTTGTCCGACAGGCCATTTAACAGATTTTCCTTCACCTACTTTTTCTTTCCATTCTGGCGAAATTTTAGAAAGATAGTTCGTCCAACCAAATGTTGTTCCCGAACCATCTGAACGGCGAACCACTAAAATATTTTTCTCAGGCAATGCAATCCCTTGATTTAACTTGGAAATTGCTGGGTCGTTCCATTTTTGGATCTTCCCTAAGAAAATATCCGCTAACACCGCACCAGAAAGTTTTAACTCGCCTGATTTCACTTCAGGAATATTTACCACTGGCACAGTACCGCCGATAATCGCTGGGAACTGTAATAACTGGTTATCTGCTAATGCCTGTGCTTTCATTGGGTCATCAGAAGCACCAAAATCAATGGTTTTAGCAATAATTTGTTGCTGACCACCACCTGAACCAATTGATTGATAATTCACTTTATTCGCTGTTTCTTTTTCATATAAACCAGCCCATTTTGCATAAATCGGATACGGGAAAGATGCCCCAGCACCTGTGATCGTTTCTGCATTTGCAGATTGAATCATTGCAAAAGAAAGACCTAATACTGCTAAAGGTTTGAATACTTTGGATAACATTGTTTTCTCCTTAATGAGTTAAGTAATTTCACAATGCAAAGTCTAAGAAATAAATGTGACAAAATGATGACAGAAGTGTAAAGAGAAGAAATTTATGATTTTGGAGTGGTTTTAATTGTTGCAGTTAGGCTGTAACTTCAAGGGTTATTTGCCAATAATAAAGGGAGCAGATACTTTATCTTGCTCCCTTTAACTCTCTATTCGAGTTGAAGCTTACTTCTCAATCGCCATTGAAAGCAAAGTGATTGGATGTAAACAAGTTAGATTGGTGGACATATCAATTTGCCATTTACAAGTTTCACATTCGGAAACAACGAAATCAAAACCACCATTATTAATATGCTCGAATAATGGATTGCCAATCGCTTGCGATGTATTGTAGTTTTCTGCCTTAAAGCCATAAGTACCTGAAATACCACAACATTGTGATGGCAACATCACGATTTCAATACCAGGAATATGTTTTAACACATCTAAGGTATAAGGTGCCCAACCAGCTTTATCAACGTGGCAAGCGGTATGATAAGCAATACGTAATGGCATTGATTTAAACTTAGGCTTCCTACCTTCATTGAACAGTTTATATAGATAACGAGTAACAATATTCACGTGTGGGCGAATTTTCGCATTATCCATTCCTAAAACGTGGTGATATTCGTCACGCAAATTCATCGTACAACTTGAAGATGTTCCTACAACATCAAGCTCTCGTTGTTCAACAACTTTTTCTAGCTCTTTTAAGTTGAATTTCGCTAATTTTTTGGCTTTTTCAGGAAAACCATTTACAGAAAGCGGTAAACCACAGCATTTCTCTTTTTCAAGTAGTACAACACCAATATCCATTGCGTTAAAAACATCAATCAGCTCTTTACCGAGTTGAGGGTTGTTGTAGTTCACATAGCAACCATGATAGTAAGCAATTTTTTCTCTATACAGATTTTGGCGTTCCGCTTCTTTTTTCAAATACCAGTTACGGAAAGATCCGAAAGAATATTTTGGTAAAGTTCTGTGTTGGCTCACATTTAACGTTTTTTCTAACAAGAAACGGGTTGCTTTTAAACCTGTTATAGTATTCACAATTGGAGCTAATGGTGTATTTATTTTGCCCATTAAGTCAGTGTTACTTAATACTGCATCACGCAATTTATGCATAAATGGCTTATTTTGGCGATCAAGATGTTTATTTCTTGCTCGAACAATAATATCCCCAATTTTCACATCGGATGGGCAAGCGATTTCGCAACGTTTACAGTTAGTACAATATTTTAATGCTTCATCATATAATTCTGCACTTTTTAAACGTAAACGCTCGCCATCAGGCCCTGCTTGCTTAGGACCTGGATAATTTGGATTTTGACGAGAAACAGGGCAAACTGCGGTACAAGCCGTACATTTAATACAACTTTCAAAGGACTCATCAAATCCGTGATGAACAACAGCACTAGCTACATTTTGCTGTGCTTGTTCGATTAAACGTTGAATATTATTCATATAGGTTCCTTATCACTCACTTATTTTGATTTACGCCAATGATAAAAAGCGTATTTCCCACAAAATGTTATTGACGTAAAATTTCGTCTGCGACTGTTAATGCGGTCACGACCGCAACTCCTGATCCACAACCAAGTTCTAGGCTATTAAAACCACCAATCACATTACCTACTGCGTAAAGATTATTGATAAATTGTCCATTTTTTTGAATTTGACAATGAGCATTAATGGCAACGCCTGCAGATTGATAAGGCTGTGGTGATGAAAAACGTTCCGCCGTCCACGATAAGCGGTTAGATTGTTCGAATTTTTGGCAACCAATAATATCGCTGTGAAAAACAGGTTCCAAAATACGCTCAAATTCTGCAACTAAACCATTACTAAAGAAACTACCTGTTGCTAACACAAAATGTTCGGCAGTGATAAAGTTTTCTTGATGAATTTGGGTATAAATTTTGCTTACTTTACCATCTACAAATTCCGCTTTGAGTGCTTTATCACCATTAAGCATTAAGCCACCTAATTGCTCAAAACGATGACGTAGTTGTTTATGTTGTCGGATACCTAAAAGAGATGGTGGTAGGGTTGGTAACTCAAAAATAGCTAATCCAACCGCTTCTTTGAGTGCATTAAAGAAGCTCTGATCGTCTAAACCAAAACAAGCAGGTAAAAAAATTGCATCAGCACCTTGACTTGCGGTTTTCATCTCTTTGACTAAATCCGAAAAGGCTAGTTTATGTTCAAGTAATTGTGCAATATTGACACTGCGAAATTCTCGAGCATTATTTCTAAGCTGATCTAATTCAGGAATATTCAAATAGGCGGTCGAAAGTTCACAATGCGCAAATTGTGCATTCTGTTTTAGGTTATCAGCTAACAGTTGCGGTTGAAAATCGTGATAGCCTTCAATTCCTAAAATCGCAATTGAGTGATAAGGAAAAACATCATTACCTTGCACTGTTGGTACGCTATTTGGTGACAGCCAACTACCACGCAATCCACCCAATGGTGTAACTCGTAGATGGTTTTCAGCAATACTGCCAAGTAAACCTAAATTAAGTGATTTAGCTAAATCTTCAAACTGTTGTGCTTTCTCAATCGTCTTTTCTTTACCAATCAAACAATAAGGGTGTTGCGGTAATTGCTGATAGAGTGCAGCATAGTTTTGCTCAAAGTGGCTAATTTTACGACCATTTGGTAATTGACTAAGTAAATCCATTGAACCCGATGCGAAATCAATCGCAGCTTGTCCGTTATTGATAATGACACAACTCTTACCTTGTGCCTGTAACGTGATGCCGCAAGTTAAACCAGCAAGCCCGCCACCAATAATTACAACATCAAAATTCATTGCTATCCGTCCCTTGCTGTGCTTGTTGTTCAAGCGGTTGAACATTGTTAAGACCTAATAAACTGTAGTAAATCCAGCTTGTGAAATCAGCCTCTCTAATGGCATCGCCCCACGCAATCGGCTCGATACCACGCCAACGCTCTTCCATAAATGAAGCTAATTGTGTGGTAGATTGACGAGGTGTTGCGACATCAAAGCGAGTCATTAAACCAGCCGCTCGACACGCACAAAGTTCAGCTTGGCAAGTTCCCATTCCTACTCGTGTACGACGGCGTAAATCAACTAAATTATTCACACTTAATTCGTCAACAGCATAACGAACTTCACCAGCAGTTACCGCTTCACATTCACAAACTAATGAACGATCAAGACGTTCTTTATCCAACAAACGAGTGGCTCGTGAACCATGACGATACACCGCAGAATAACGAATTGTGCTTGGCAATGAGATAACTTTATTATTTGTTTCCGCTCGGCTTTCGCTTGAGCCTGGTAAAGCTCTTTCTGCCGTTACACAGCGGTCGGTTTTGTTTAATTTTTTGCAAACCAGATCTGTTGCCCATTCCGCCATTAAACGATAAGTCATCAACTTACCACCCGTAATAGTTACAAAGCCACTTAAACCATCGCGTTCTTCGTGGTCAAGTAATACAATCCCACGACTCACGTTACGTCCTGAAGGATCATCGTCAGTAGCAACCAAAGGTCGAACGCCAGCATAAGCCCTCAACACACGAGTATGGCGTAAACTCGGTGCCAATTTTTCTCCTTCACGAAATAGAATATCCACTTCTTCAGGCGTGACGATCATATTATCTATTTCATCATAAGGAATTCGGCTAGATGTCGTCCCAATAACTGAAATGGTATCACCAGGCACTAAAATATCTGCATCAGCTGGTTTACGGCAACGGTTGATCACCATTTTGTTGATACGATGTCCCATTACCAATAATGAGCCTTTTGCAGGGAACATTCTAATTTTAAGATCGGCATATTCGGCAATCCCTTGTCCCCAAATACCCGCAGCATTAACCACAACTGGTGCAAAAAATTGACGATCTACTCGATTTTTATGATCATATACATTTACGCCAATAACCGTTGCCCCTTCCCGAATCAAACCTTTTACTTCACAGTAAGTGAATACTTTGGCACCATTTTCGGTCGCATCTAGCATATTTGAAGCAGTTAAGCGGAAAGGGTCAATAGAGCCATCAGGCACAACAACAGCACCCACTAGTTCAGGATTAACGGAAGGTTCCATATGGAGTGCAAGTTTTGGATCAATAGCTACCGCTTCAATGCCAGACTCGGTACAAGCATCAATAAAGGTCTTTTGGAAATCAAGATCATCTTCAGGTAATGTAATGAATAACCCTTCGGTTTCATCAATACAATGGCGAGCAATCTTGCGTAAAATTTTATTTTCGACAATACACTCTTCAGCAGACTCTCGGTCTTTAACAGCATAACGAGCACCGCTGTGTAATAAACCATGATTACGTCCTGTCGCTCCCGTTGCAATATCTCTGCGTTCTAGCAAAATGCAATCAATTCCACGCAATGCACAGTCACGAGCAATGCCCGCACCAGTTGCGCCGCCACCGATAATAATGACATCTGTACTTAACGGAGAAAAATCCGCTACGTTTCGATACATTTGAGGTGATATAGCCATAGCCGCCCCACAATAAGCAATAAATAATCATAAAGAAACAAAATTATAACATTATTGTATTTTAATGAGCGAAATAGAACAACAAAATGAGCGAAAAAGTGTGAATTAGATCACTATTTAAATAAAAACAAAGAATATAACGTAGGTAATGTTAAAAATTATTAAAATAATTGTGAATTACTTCACAAAATTCGATAAAAAATTTAGGTGCTATTTTTATTTTTGATATGATATCGTTGGCGATGTTCGTAAATGAATATCTTATCTATCAATAACAACAATTTGTTGGAGTTTTCACTATGTATGGTCCATTTAAACCAGCTCCGCATATCGCGGAGCTACCAGCAGAAAAAATTGATTCCACATACAAACGCTTACGTTGGCAAGTGTTTGCAGGGATCTTCTTTGGTTATGCTGCCTATTATTTTGTTCGTGCAAATTTCGATTTGGCACAGAAAGGGTTAATTGAAGCAGGAATGTACACAAAAGCCGAGTTAGGTGTAATTGGTACAGCTGCAGGTCTTGCTTACGGTTTGTCAAAATTCTTTATGGCAACCATTTCTGACCGCTCTAATCCGAGAGTTTTCTTACCATTTGGTTTATTACTCTCTGGCTTATGTATGACAATGATGGGGTTATTCCCTTGGGCGACATCAGGCATCGCAGTAATGTGGGCATTGATATTCTTAAATGGTTGGTTCCAAGGTATGGGTTGGCCTCCTTGTGGTAGAACAATGGTTCACTGGTGGTCTAAATCAGAACGTGGAACAATCGTATCTATTTGGAATACAGCTCACAACGTAGGGGGAACTGTACCAGGTATTATGGTTCTTTTAGCAGGTGCTATTTATTTCAGTGAATATGGCGTAGAAGCAACAGCGAAAGATATTTGGCAACAAGCACTTTACTATCCTGGTATTGCTGCAATGATTGCTGCTATTCCTATTTATTTAGTAATGCGTGATACACCACAATCTTGTGGTTTACCACCTATTGAAAAATGGCGTAATGATTATCCTGATGACTATAACGAAAAAACTTACGAAAATAACTTATCTGTAAAAGAAATTTTATTCACTTATGTGTTTAAAAATAAACTGTTGTGGTATATCGCAATTGCTAACGTATTCGTTTACTTAATTCGCTATGGTGTGTTGAAATGGTCTCCAGTTTACCTTGGTGAAGTTAAACATTTCAATATCAAAGGAACAGCTTGGGCATATACTATCTATGAACTCGCAGCTATACCAGGAACACTATTATGTGGTTGGGTATCAGATAAAGTATTTAAAGGAAAACGTGGTTTAACTGGTTTCATCTTTATGATTTTAACCACAGCAGCAGTAGTTGCATTATGGCTTAACCCAGCAACACCAGAAAATGAACTTGCACAATATGCTGGTCACGCTTGGTATGAAAACCCATATCAGTTAATGGACTTCATTTTAATGACCACTATTGGTTTCTTAATCTATGGCCCTGTAATGTTGATTGGTTTACACGCTCTTGAACTTGCACCGAAAAAAGCTGCAGGAACAGCAGCAGGCTTTACAGGCTTATTCGGCTATCTTGGCGGTACGGTTGCAGCATCTGCGGTCGTAGGTTGGGCAGCAGAATACTACGGCTGGGACGGCGGTTTTTATGTAATGATCGCTGGTGGTGTATTAGCTGTATTGTTAATGTTCATCACAATGCTAGAAGAAAGTAAGCATAAAGCAAAACTAGGTGAGCATTACGGTAAATAATAATTAAACAATCTTTTCATAAGCTATATTGGAATATTCCAATATGGCTTTTTTGTTTTCTAAATGTGACAAACTTCAAATTTTTTACATTAAAATAACAATTTTTTGTCGGGTGTGTCACAAAAACAACATTTTTTATTTGCCAAAAATACTCATTACACTATATTTCGCTTTGTTTTTTTTTCGTTTTCAAACAAAATTTAAACGGTTTGATTATTTCTTTGTTCTTATATTCCAATTTTTGGGGGAAGTTATGGATAAATCATTAAAAGCAGCCTGTATTGGTGAATTTATTGGTACTGGATTGATTATCTTCTTTGGTGCAGGTTGCGTTGCCGCTGCTCAGGTAGCAGGTGCGACATTTGGGCTATGGGAGATCTCGATTGTTTGGGGCTTGGCTGTGGCAATGGCTGTTTACGCATCTGCAGGGTTATCAGGAGCCCATTTAAACCCTGCTGTGACTATCGCATTATGGAAATTTGCCTGTTTTGATGGCAAAAAAATCTTACCTTATATCATATCACAAATGCTCGGTGCTTTTTCTGCGGCAGCATTGGTCTATTTCTTATATAGAGATCTCTTTATTGCTGCAGAAGCAGCACAAAATATCGTGCGTGGCGAAGGTATTGGATTTGCTGGTGTATTCTCCACTTATCCGAATGAGCATATTAGCGTATTCCAAGCCTTTATAGTTGAGATCGTCATTACTGCGGTGTTAATGGCATTGATTTTTGCCCTCACTGATGATGGCAATGGTATTCCAAGAGGCCCAATAGCTCCATTATTAATCGGACTATTGATTGCTGTAATTGGTGGAGCGATGGGTCCTCTAACAGGATTTGCAATGAACCCTGCTCGTGACTTTGCTCCTAAGGTATTTACATTCTTAGCTGGCTGGGGTGACGTTGCTTTCACTGGAGGTCGTGATATTCCTTACTTCCTTGTACCTATCTTTGGTCCTATCGTTGGGGCTTTATTAGGTGGTTTTCTTTATACTCGTTTGATTGGTAAAAATTTACCTTGCAAATTATAACGTAACAATTTCTTTTTAATTAAGGTGATTCCTATGACAACAAAACAATACATTATTGCTTTAGACCAAGGCACAACAAGTTCTCGTGCAGTATTACTGGATAAAAATGCGAATATTGTTGAAGTCGCACAACGTGAATTTACACAAATTTATCCACAAACAGGTTGGGTTGAACATAATCCAATGGAGATTTGGGCAAGTCAAAGCTCAACATTAAACGAAGTTGTAGCGAAAGCAGGCGTAACTTCTGATGAAATTGCTGCTATCGGTATTACCAACCAACGTGAAACTACTATCGTATGGGAAAAAGAAACAGGTAAACCTATATATAATGCGATTGTGTGGCAATGTCGCCGTACTGCTGATTTTTGTTCGAAATTGAAAGCGGACGGACACGAAGAATATATTCGTAAAACTACAGGATTAGTCGTTGATCCTTACTTCTCTGGTACAAAAGTAAAATGGATTTTAGATAATGTAGAAGGTGCTCGTGAGCGTGCTAAAAAAGGTGAGTTACTCTTTGGTACGGTTGATACTTGGTTAGTTTGGAAATTAACTCAAGGTCGAGTTCACGTTACCGATTATACTAACGCCTCTCGTACAATGATGTTTAATATCCATACAAAACAGTGGGATGACAAAATGTTGGAATTATTAGATGTTCCAAGAGAAATGTTACCTGAAGTTAAAAACTCATCTGAAATTTATGGACAAACTAACATTGGCGGTATGGGTGGTGTACGTATTCCTGTAGCAGGTATTGCTGGGGACCAACAAGCAGCGTTATATGGTCATTTATGTGTCGATGCTGGAATGGCAAAAAATACCTATGGTACCGGTTGCTTTATGCTAATGAATACGGGTGACAAAGCAGTTGAATCTAAAAATGGGTTATTAACTACAATTGCGTGTAATGCTAAAGGCGAACCTTGTTATGCCCTTGAAGGCTCTATTTTTATGGGTGGAGCTTCTATTCAATGGTTACGTGATGAATTAAAAATCATCCACGATAGCCGAGATTCAGAATACTTTGCGGTTAAAGTTAAAAGTTCAAATGGTGTTTATGTTGTCCCTGCATTTACTGGTTTAGGCGCACCATATTGGGATCCTTATGCTCGTGGTGCTATTGTTGGACTTTCTCGTGGTTCTAATCGTAACCACATTGTACGTGCAACATTAGAATCTATTGCTTATCAAACTCGCGAAGTTTTAGATGCAATGCAATCAGATAGTGGCGAAACACTAGAAACATTAAGAGTTGATGGTGGTGCCGTTGTGAATAATTTCTTAATGCAATTCCAAGCAGATATTTTAAATGCAAAAGTTGAACGCCCAGTTGTGCGTGAAGTAACTGCATTAGGTGCTGCTTATTTGGCAGGATTAGCAACGGGATTCTGGAGCAGTTTAGATGAATTGCGCGGTAAAGCCGAAGTAGATACAACGTTTGTTCCTGATAGCGATGAAGAAAAACGCACTAGACGTTATAAAGGCTGGAAACGAGCAGTAAAACGCGCATTGGAATGGGAAAGAGAAGACGCGGAAGAATAAGCTCTTTAAAAAAAGCGGTTCGATATTTGCAAAATTTTGCAAGTATCGCACCGCTTTTATGTGCAGAGGATCAGACTTGAACTGACAATTTACTATAAAAAGTGAGAGCTTCCTCTTTAGAATATGAATGTCTAAATTCAATCTAAACAAAAAGGAAACTCTCATATTTTATTCTAATCCCTCCTTATTAAACATAAGACTAGTTTAGTAAATGTAGGTGCAGAATTAGGTAATATATCCCAATCTGTAAGCTAATAGGCATGAGGATGTCAGCAAGCTTCAGTGAGTTGTGGGTATTTATCAAAAAACCTTTATTGATATCGCTTGCAACCTTTTTGGAAATAGAATGTTTATTTCAACCAACATTGTTCTCTCGCCAGAAATTTTGATTTTTAAGGTAACTATAATGGTTTGGAGAATGTTTTTCTTTTGTCTTTTTTGTGAGTAATTTCATTGCAAACTTCTAATAATTACGCAGGAAGTGACCATTGTAATCAGCCTACTTCTCCTTCTCAATGAATAATCTTCAATTTTTTTGATTTAGTTAAAACTATTTATTCGGAAATAAAAATAATTGAATGTAAAATAGCGTCAGTTTTTTAATTTTAACGAGGTCAATATGCTCTATTTTGAGTTTTTACTATTACTTGCGTTTTTGTATGCGGGTAGCCGCTACGGTGGTATTGGTTTAGGTGTGGTATCTGGAATTGGGTTGGCTGTGGAAGTTTTTATTCTTAGAATGCCTGTCGGAAAAGCACCTATTGATGTAATGCTAATTATTTTAGCCGTTGTAACCTGTGCATCTATTTTAGAGGCCGCTGGGGGCTTAAAATTTATGTTACAAGTCGCAGAAAAAATTCTGCGTAAAAATCCTAAGCGGGTAACATTACTTGGGCCATTAGTCACTTATGTAATGACGTTTATGCTTGGAACGGGCCATTCAGTCTATTCTGTAATGCCGATTATTGCAGATGTGGCACTTAAAAATAACATTCGCCCAGAACGCCCAATGGCAGCGGCTTCTGTGGCATCTCAATTAGCGATCACATCTAGCCCACTTTCTGCTGCTGTTGTATTTTATTTGGCAAAAATCTCTGCTTTACCCGGCTTTGAACACGTTACCCTATTAAGCATTATTGCGGTTACTGTGCCAGCGACTTTTGCTGGTACTGTGGCACTTTCACTTTATAGTTTACGTCGTGGTAAAGAGTTAGAGAACGATCCTGAATATCAACGCCGTTTACAAGATCCTATTTGGCGTGAACGCATTCTAAGTACAACGAGTACAACCTTAAATGAAACATTGCCACCTAATGCCAAAAGAGCTGTTTATCTATTCTTACTCTCACTGATTGCAATCGTCGTTATTGCTATGTTGCCTGAAATTCGTACTATCGGTGAAGGAGATAAAATCAAGCCAATTTCAATGTCATTGATTATTCAAATGATGATGCTCTGCTTTGGTGGGATCATTTTACTTGCGACTAAAACTAACCCACAAACAGTACCAAACGGCGTGGTATTTAAATCAGGAATGGTTGCAGCGATTGCCATTTTCGGGATTGCGTGGATGAGCGATACTTACTTCCAATATGCAATGCCACAATTCAAAGCTGGCATTACAGGTATGGTTGAAGCCTATCCTTGGACATTCGCCCTTGCTCTATTTGCCGTATCTGTGGTAATCAATAGCCAAGCAGCGACAGCAGTAATGATGTTACCTGTGGGTATTGGGCTAGGTTTACCAGCACCATTATTGATTGGTTTAATGCCGGCGACTTACGCTTACTTCTTTATTCCAAACTATCCATCAGATATCGCAACCGTAAACTTTGACGTAACAGGTACAACCAAAATCGGTAAATATTACTTCAACCACAGCTTTATGATGCCAGGTTTAATTGGTGTCGTTGTTGCTTGCTTAGTGGGTATTGCCGTTGCAGAGATTGTGATTTAGTACGATAAGCCAAGACAATAAAGCGGTGAGATTTTCCTAAAATTTTGCAATTGCAGACATTAAGGAAAATCTTACCGCTTTTTAGTTACAGCCTCTCTCCCACTTCCGAAAACTTCAAAAGCATATCACGATACGCGAGTATTATTGTCACAACATATAAATTGATAGAAAATGCGATATTGCCCTGGATGTTACACTGATTTCTATTGTAAACAACTTGAAAAACGATCACGAATTCTGTACAATTCGCTCCCTAATTTACGAGCTAGTATCGCTAGCTCGTATTTTTTGTGTAGCACTTAGTGCATTTAATTCATAGGGGAGCTAGCAATAGCGTTATTACCCATTTCAGAGGAAGCTAAAAATGGCAAAAAAAGTACAAGCCTACGTTAAGTTGCAAGTTGCAGCGGGTATGGCTAACCCATCACCACCAGTTGGTCCAGCATTAGGTCAACAAGGTGTAAACATTATGGAATTCTGTAAAGCATTCAACGCTCGTACTGAGAGCTTAGAAAAAGGTTTACCAATTCCAGTTGTTATCACTGTATATGCAGACCGTTCTTTCACTTTCGTTACTAAGACTCCACCAGCAGCAGTATTATTGAAAAAAGCTGCAGGTCTTAAATCTGGTTCTGCAAAACCAAATAAAGACAAAGTAGGTAAAGTAACTAAAGAACAAATCCGTCAAATCGCTGAAACAAAAGCAGCTGATATGACTGGTGCAACAATTGAAACTAAGATGAAATCTATTGAAGGTACTGCACGTTCAATGGGCTTAGTGGTGGAGGAATAATACGATGGCTAAATTGACTAAAAAAATGAAAGCAATCAAAGCTGGCGTAGATTCTACTAAAGCATACGAAATCAACGAAGCAATCGCAGTATTAAAACAATTCGCGACAGCTAAATTCGTTGAAAGTGTTGATGTTGCTGTTAACTTAGGTATCGATCCTCGTAAATCAGACCAAAACGTACGTGGTGCAACTGTATTACCACACGGTACAGGTCGTACAGCTCGTGTTGCTGTATTTACACAAGGTGCTAATGCTGAAGCAGCTAAAGCTGCAGGTGCAGACTTAGTCGGTATGGAAGATCTTGCTGAACAGATCAAAAAAGGCGAAATGAACTTTGACGTTGTTATCGCTTCTCCAGATGCAATGCGTGTTGTTGGTCAATTAGGTCAAGTATTAGGCCCACGTGGTTTAATGCCAAACCCGAAAGTGGGTACTGTAACACCAAACGTTGCGGAAGCAGTTAAAAATGCTAAATCTGGTCAGATCCGTTACCGCAATGATAAAAATGGTATTATCCACACAACTATCGGTAAAGCAGATTTCTCTCCAGAGCAATTAAAAGATAACTTAAACGCATTGTTAGCGGCTTTAGCAAAAGCCAAACCAACAACTGCGAAAGGTGTATTTATCAAGAAAGTAAGCATCTCAACAACTATGGGTGCTGGTGTTGCTGTTGATCAGTCTTCACTATAATTGTTGATAAAACAATCTTTACAAGGTCGTAGATTATCTCTATAATCTACGGCTCTTTTTGACCTTTTAGGTCATCTGATGGTGCTTGCCTTTCAAGCCCCATCCAAGACCGTAGGTGAACTTAGGTTCTTAATAACCCTACGTAGATGGTGAACAGACAGAATAATCTGCTTCTGGACACCTTAGCCTCAAAAACGTTGCTTATTGTAACTTAGATAAAATCCAGTTATGACAAGCGGTCACTTTTTTGAGATTTTTTGTAAATTCCACGTTTTTTGTGGAGTGTATCAGGAGCTAAACCAATGGCATTAAATCTTCAAGACAAAAAAGCAATTGTTGCCGAAGTAAACGAAGCTGCCAGAGGTGCCCTTTCTGCTGTTGTTGCGGATTCTCGCGGTGTAACAGTAGAGAAAATGACTGAGTTACGTAAAACTGCTCGTGAAGCAGGTGTTTCAATGCGTGTTGTTCGTAATACATTATTACGCCGTGCAGTTGAAGGCACTGAATTCGAATGTTTAGCAGATACGTTTACTGGTCCAACTCTTATTGCATTCTCTAACGAACACCCAGGTGCAGCAGCACGTTTGTTCAAAGACTTTGCAAAAGCAAACAAAGAGTTTGAAATTAAAGGTGCAGCCTTTGAAGGTAAAGTGCAAGATGTTGAATTCTTAGCAACATTACCAACTTACGAAGAAGCAATTGCACGTTTAATGGGCACAATGAAAGAAGCTGCGGCAGGCAAACTTGTTCGCACTCTTGCGGCATTACGCGACAAATTACAAGAAGCGGCATAATTTTTATCCGCCGTATTCTTAACTCGTTTAACTTATTTACTTTAGGAATTGATTGTTATGTCATTAACTAACGAACAACTTATTGAAGCGATTGCTTCTAAATCAGTATCAGAAATCGTTGAATTAATCGCAGCGATGGAAGAAAAATTTGGCGTATCAGCAGCAGCGGCTGCAGTTGCAGTAGCAGCTGGTCCAGCAGAAGCAGCTGAAGAGAAAACTGAATTCGATGTTATCCTTGCAGAAGCAGGTGCTAACAAAGTAGCAGTAATCAAAGCAGTACGTGGTGCAACAGGCTTAGGCTTAAAAGAAGCTAAAGACTTAGTTGAATCTGCTCCAGCAGCATTAAAAGAGGGTATCTCTAAAGCTGAAGCTGAAGCACTTAAGAAAGAATTAGAAGAAGCTGGTGCAAAAGTAGATATCAAATAATTTTTGAATACTTTTACCTCCTTTAAGATTCAGAAAGACCCGATAGCAAATCTATCGGGTTTTTTATTTTCTAACGAATTCATAAAATTTTCCTATATACAAAAGAGATTGGCGTAACAGCAGAAATATTGCATTGGAATTTTCCGTTCTTTATGGATTGCTCGTAAAACTGCACCTGCCTGAGTTACAGGTAATACCATAGTAATAAAACCAAGTGAAGATGCACCGAATAATACAATTTTATTTGCTGAAATTGTTCACGAAATTGGCTTACCGAAAGGGGTATTTAATGTGGTAACAGGTTTCGGTAATGAAGTAGGGCCAGAGTTATCATCTAATGAGAAAGTAGTAATGGTATCTTTCACAAGTAGCCAACTTGCAGGACGTAAAGTAATGGAAGCCGCAAGTAAAAATATCGTAAAAGTGGATTTAGAATTAGGTGGTAAAGCTCCTGCGATTATTCTTGATGATGCTGATTTAGATCTCGCTGCAACTGCTGTTGTTAATTCCCGTATTATTAATTCAGGACAAGTTTGTAATTGTGCGGAACGAATTTATGTTCACAGCAGTGTTAAAGAAGCATTTTTTAGGAAATTAGTAGAACGAATGAAAGCAGCTCGTTACGGAAATTCACTAGAAAATCAAGATATTGATATGGGGCCTTTAGTAAATGAAAAAGGTTTAGTTAAAGTGAAAGAGTTAGTTGAACGATCCTTACAACAAGGTGGGAAACTAATTCTTGGTGGAAATATTGCAGAAGGAACGGGCTACTATTTTGAACCTACAATTATTGATAATGTAGATAATTCAATGGAGATTATGCGTTATGAAATCTTCGGCCCAGTTATTCCTGTTGCTACATTTAAGACGCTTGATGAAGCGATTGCTCTGGCAAATGATTGTGAGTATGGCTTAACATCTTCGGTTGATACACAAAATATCAATAAAGCGATGAAAATTATTTCTCGCTTAAAATTTGGTGAAACCTACGTCAATCGTGAGAATTTTGAAGCAATGCAAGGATATCACGCAGGTTGGCGTAAATCGGGAATTGGTGGTGCTGATGGCAAACATGGTTTAGAAGAATATCTACAAACTCAAGTCGTCTATTTACAGTTTGATGATCAAGTCTAATCTCTACTCCTAGATTAATAATTTCTGCACTTTAGCTCGATAAAAATCAGCTAAGGTACAGATTTTCGTAAAGGTTCATAATTGTTAAGTAAATTAAAAGGACAACAGCATATATTTCCTTGAGATGTTAGAAGGCGATAAAAATTCTCAAAAATGGAAAATGCTCATTTTAAATGACTATATTGATATTAGCTATTAGATCATAAAGTTAGGGGAAAATGCGATCTGATTCCGCAAATTTTTTGCAAAAAGCCATTTTCTCTTTGACTATTTTGCTTTCAATCTGTAATATTCGCACCCTATGCAAAAAGCAAAACTACCCCTAACCATTGACCCATATAAAGACGCTCAGCGTCGAATGGATTACGAAGGCTTCATTCCTGTAAGTCTTTTTAGCCGTTTGAGTGAATCGGTTAGTAACGTGCTAAGCGATGCACAAGTTACTTTATCGTTATATGTTGATCCACAACGTCTTACTGTGATTAAAGGCAGAGCAATGATTGATGTGGAGTTAGACTGCCAACGTTGCAGTAACACTTTTAAGCAGACGCTGGAGTGCGAATTAAGTTTCAGTCCAGTGTCAAATATGGATCAGGCGGACAGCTTGCCCGAAATTTATGAACCAATCGAAGTTAATGAGTTTGGTGAAGTAAGTTTGCTAGATATGATAGAAGACGAATTCATTCTTTCATTACCACTAGTCCCGATGCATAACTCTGAACACTGTGAAGTGTCCGTGGCAGAACAGGTTTTTGGTGAATTACCAGAAGAACTGGCAAGTAAACCTAACCCATTCGCCGTATTAGCTAATTTAAAGAAAAACTAGATCTAGGAGAAGGCCCGTGGCTGTTCAACAAAATAAAAAATCTCGTTCACGTCGTGATATGCGTCGTTCACACGATGCATTAACAACTGCTGCAGTATCAGTAGATAAAACAACTGGCGAAACTCACTTACGTCACCACGTTACTGCTGACGGTTACTATCGTGGTCGTAAAGTAATCAACAAATAATCAAGTTTATCTTTCGAGGTATAATTTGACTCGTCTAACCCTTGCGTTAGATGTGATGGGCGGGGACTTTGGTCCCCGTATTACTATCCCAGCCTTATCACTAGCGTTGGAGAAAAATCCGATGCTGTCTGTTATCGCCTTTGGTAACGAGGTAGAATCCTTACCTTATATCCATAAACTTCCTTTAGAACAACAACAACGTATTCAATTCAAACACACTGCAAAATCTATTGATGCCCATTTACCGTTTATGCAAGCATTACGCCAAAGTAAAGGTAGTTCTATTCGCTTAACCATTGAATCGGTTGCAGAAGGAAAAGCACAAGGTTGTGTAAGCGGCGGCAATACCGGGCTATTGATGGGGCTTGCCAAACAACTTATCGAATTACTGCCTAACATTGATCGCCCTGCCTTAACTTCGTTAATTCCAACCCTAAATGGTAAATCAACCGTAATGCTTGACTTAGGGGCTAATGTGGAAGCGGACAGTAAATTACTAATGCAATTTGCCGAAATGGGAAATATTTTCGCACAAATTATGTTGGAACAAGTTTATCCCCGCATTGCATTGCTGAATATTGGTACGGAAGAAAATAAAGGCACAATCCATCTAAGAGAATCACACCAGCAATTAAAATTATTACAACATCTTAATTATCAAGGATTTATTGAAGGGGATAAACTGCTTAACCACTTAACGGATGTGATTGTTTGTGATGGTTTTAGTGGCAATATTGCTTTAAAAACGTTGGAAGGAGCCGCCAAAAATCTTCTCTCATTTTTTAAAAAAACAAGTGAAGAATCACATCTCTGCCGTCAAGCTAAACGCTATTTGCTTCAGCTTATTTTTTATCGTTACTACCGTAAATTACAGCAAATAAATCCCGACAGACATAACGGAGCAACGCTCTTAGGGCTATCTTCAGTTGTGGTGAAAAGCCACGGTGGAGCAAACATAAATGCATTCTATTACGCCATTCAATACGCTATTTCACAGATAGAAAATGAAATCCCTGCTAAAATTTCGCAGGGATTAAATGGTAAATATTAAAAGAGCAAATTATGATAAATTTGCTCTTTGTATTGATATATTTTCAGTTGTTACAAAATATTCTCAAACTTCGCTAACATCTCTTTTGGCCATACGCTTGATTGTACTTCGCCGATATGTTTTTTACGGAGTAAGAACATAGCAAGACGAGATTGACCGATACCACCACCGATTGAAAGCGGTAAACGACCTGCTAATAAATCTTTATGCCAATCCATTTCTAAACGAGCTTCATCACCTGTTAGTGCAACTTGTAAGCGTAATGCCTTCTCATCTACACGAATACCCATTGAGGATAATTCAAATGCGGTACCAAGTTCTTCATTCCAAACTAAAATATCGCCATTTAAACCTTTATAGCCCTTTTCTGATTCTGTTGTCCAATCATCGTAGTCTGGAGCACGTCCATCGTGAGCTTTTCCATCAGATAATTTGCCACCAATCCCAATTAAAAAGACCGCACCGTATTCTTTACAAATAGCATTTTCACGTTCTTTCCCTGTCATATTTGGATAACGTTGTACTAAATCTTCACTATGCACAAAGGTAATCTGTTTTGGCAGAATTGAAGGAATATCAAAACGAGCTTCCACCGCTAACTCAGTTAAACGAATTGCTTTATAGATTGAGCGAACAGTCTCTTTGAGATATTCAAAGTTGCGGCGACCTTCAGGAATCACCTTTTCCCAGTCCCATTGATCGACAAATACGGAGTGGGTTGGATCCAGTGAATCTTCATCTGGGCGTAACGCTTTCATATGCACAAATAATCCTTCGCCTTCTTGGAAGCCAAAGCGAGCAAGTGTGTGGCGTTTCCACTTAGCAAGAGAGTGAACAACTTCATAAACTGCATTTGGAATACATTTCACATTTACCTGCACCGCTTTTTCGATACCTGATAAGTTATCCTGCATACCATTCCCCACTTCACTTAGAATCGGGCCTTGCACCTCAATAATATCTAGTTGCTCAATCAAGTTTTGAGTAAATGTGTTTTTGACAAAGCTAATTTCTTGTTGCTGTAAGATAAATGACTTTTTCATATAGTTTCCTTTATTTAATAATTTCTCAAAGTTGATGAATGTAATTTAACTCAAATATCAAATTATTCAATAATAATTTAATAAAATAGCAATTGGTTTAGATAATATTTAAAAATGTGTGTTATATTTTATCTAATTTCTAACTGGAGTTAAAAAAGGAACAAATTTTGCATACAAATCATCATTCCACCATTCAAATCGATCAGCTAGATCAACAAATTTTGCGAGTTTTAACTCAAGATGCTCGCACACCCTATGCTGAAATGGCAAAAAATTTTGGGGTAAGCCCAGGAACAATTCACGTTCGTGTCGAGAAAATGCGTCAATCTGGGGTGATTGAAGGTACCAAAATTCGGATCAATGAACGTAAACTTGGCTACGATGTATGTTGTTTTATCGGCATTATTCTCAAAAGTGCTAAAGACTATGAAGCTGTTATTGCTAAATTAAAACAATTTGATGAAGTCGTTGAAGCTTATTACACCACGGGTAATTACTCTATTTTTCTTAAAGTAATGACTCATACTATTGAAGAATTACATCGAGTTTTGGCAACCAAAATCCAGCTTATTGATGAAATTCAATCAACAGAAACATTGATTTCAATGCAGAACCCAATTTTGCGAGATATCAAACCTTAGGCAAACGTTTTCCTTCGATCTACTTCACATTTCTGAAGATTGATTTGCAAAAAAAGTCGCTGATCTCACCGCTTGATTGATAGAATAAAAACATCAAATAGAAACATAAAAATAAAGGAGAGCATTATGTCAGAAGTTTTTCACTTAGGGTTAACGAAAGCAATGTTAAAAGGAGCAAAAGTTGCGATTGTTCCGGGGGATCCTGCTCGTAGTGAACGCATTGCTGCAAAAATGGAAAATCCAGAATTTTTAGCCTCTACGCGTGAATATACCTCTTGGCTTGGTTATGTAAATGGACAACCTATTGTGGTTTGCTCAACAGGTATCGGTGGGCCATCAGTGTCAATTTGTGTGGAAGAATTAGCTCAATTGGGTGTTCGTACATTCCTACGCATCGGTACAACAGGGGCAATTCAACCTCATATCAATGTGGGTGATGTGCTTGTTACAACAGGTGCAGTACGTTTAGATGGTGCGAGTCGTCATTTTGCACCACTAGAATATCCTGCAGTTGCAGATTTCAGTTGTACTAATGAGCTTTATGCAGCTGCGAAAAATCAAGGTGTTGAACCTTATGTGGGTATTACTGCATCATCGGATACATTCTACCCAGGGCAAGAGCGTTATGATACGTTCAGCGGTAAAATTTACCGCCATTTTCGCGGTTCATTGCAACAATGGCAAGAATTGAATGTGATGAATTTTGAAATGGAATCTGGGACACTATTTACAATGTGCTCGGCTTTAGGCTTACGCTCAGGAATGGTATCTGGCGTCATTGTAAATCGTACTCAACAAGAAATTCCGAATGAATCAACCATCAAAGGCACTGAGAGTAAAGCCATTGATGTTGTGGTTGAAGCGGCAGGGAAATTAGCGCTTGATTACTAATTCTACATAGACGAAATGCACCTATAGTCAGTGCTAAACGGTGCATTTATTTTATGGAGTATGAAATGAAAAATGTTGCAATTTTAATTGACGCTGAAAATATCTGTATTGATATCATAGACGGTGCATTAAGTGATCTCAAACAATTTGGCTCTGTCCGAATCAAACGCATCTATGGTGATTTTTCTAAGACACAGTTGCAAAAATGGAAAGATATTGCTTTTAAATACAATTTTGAAACTATCCATCATTTCAGTTGTACTAAAAATAGCAGTGATATTTTGTTGTCAATTGATGCAGTTGATATATTGTATAGCCATCAGGATATTGACACTTTCTGCCTTTTCTCGAGTGATAGTGATTTCAGCAGTCTTGTTCAACGATTAAGAAAATCACAAAAACAAGTCATTGGCATCGGCCATATTCCCCCTAATGAAAGTTATAGGCATCTGTTTGAGAAATTCCTACTGATTCCACACTCCACCAAAATTCCACAAAATACAGTCTCTAAAGTTAAAGAGAAAGAGTCTAAAACCAAAAATGCAGAATTAGAAGATGTTCTAACCGCTTATAAGAAGTCGAAAAAAGATAATGAAGGCTATGCTAAGCAATCTAATTTTGCTAGCTTTTTGGCTGAGAAAACACGTAAAAAATATGGCAAATTTTCTAATTTTTTGAAAAATTGCCAATATATCGATCTAATTCCTGATAGTAAAAAGGGGGAGCATAAAATCAAACCTAAAAAGGCATTTTTTGCTCATTAGCCCTATTATGCTAAACCCAATTTACCAATTTTCATCCCAATATTACCTAGAGCTACTGGGCCGAGATATTCGGCAAGAAAGCGGAATAACTCATCAACATCGTGAAAAATACAATGAGTGTGTAGTTCTTTTTCTACGGTACGAGTAAATTCGTAAGACACTTTTGCATTTTCAATATGAGCTTCTAACTTTAAATAAACTGTTTCAAAATAATGGCTCATCGCGCCTTCTAAACCGGGGTCACTAATACGCACGTCCCATTGATTACTAAATAAAAGTTCTGTTTTTTTCGACATAATTTCTTCCTGATTATATAAAATGAGTAAAATTTCTTAAAAAAAGACCGCTTACGTTGCCATAAGCGGTCAGATTAAAGGGAATTATTGCAATAATGAAATATCCGCAACTTGTAAGAACAAGTTTTGTAGCGTATTTAAAATCGCTAAACGGTTTTGACGCAGTTTTTGATCTTCTGCATTCACCATTACATTATCAAAGAAATTATCTACTGGCTGACGTAAACTTGCTAATTTATCTAGCACGGCAGTGTAATCGCCTTTAGCAATCAGCGGTTGAACTTCTTTTTCTAATGTCAGCACAGCTTCCGCCAAGGATTTCTCTGCAGGCTCTACACAAGCGGTGAGATCAATCGCACCAATTGCAATATCCGCTTTCGCAAGAATGTTACTCACACGTTTATTCGCTGCCGCTAACGCTTCTGCTGCATCTAATGTGCGGAAATGCGATACCGCACGCACTCGTGCATCAAAATCAGATGGTTTAGTCGGACGGCGAGCCAGTACCGCTTGGATCACATCTACCGCAATACCTTCATCTTGATACCAGGCACGGAAACGACCAAGCATAAAGTCCACTACATCTTCAACCACATTGGTATTCGTCAGTTTATCGCCGAAAAGTGCGGTGGATTTTTTCACAATTTCTGCCAGATCAAGCGGTAAGTTTTTCTCAACAATAATGCGTAACGCACCTAATGCTGCACGACGTAATGCAAATGGGTCGGCACTGCCTTTTGGTGCTTGACCGATACCGAAAATTCCTGTGAGCGTATCGAATTTATCGGCTAAAGCTACACTACTTGCCACCAGTGATTTTGGCAACGCATCGCCCGCAAAGCGTGGCATATATTGCTCATTTAACGCCACCGCCACTTCTTCATCTTCACCATCGTGGCGAGCATAGTGCATTCCCATCACGCCTTGCGTATCGGTAAATTCAAACACCATATTTGTCATTAAATCGCATTTTGACAGTAAACCTGCACGTTTTGCTTTAGTTTCATCTGCCCCAATCTGTTTTGCAATCTCGCCTGCAAGCTGTTCAATACGAGCGGTTTTATCACGTAATGTACCAAGCTGTTGTTGGAATAAAACGGTTTCTAAACGTGGTAATTGATCTTCCAAACGCTGTTTTAAGTCGGTTTTAAAGAAGAATTCCGCATCTGTTAAACGTGGGCGAACCACTTTTTCGTTCCCTTCAATGATTTTACTTGGATCATCAGGGTTGATATTCGATACAAAGATAAAGTGTGGAAGAAGTTTTCCGTCTTTGTCATAAATCGGGAAGTATTTTTGGTCGCCTTTCATTGTGTAAACCAAAGCTTCCGCAGGAACAGCTAAGAAACGCTCTTCAAATTTTGCCGCAAGCACATTCGGATATTCAACAAGGGAGGTGACTTCATCAAGTAAATCATCTTCAATATCTGCTACACCACCTAAAGCGGTTGCTTTCGCTTGAGCTTTTGCAAAAATTTCAGAACGGCGTTCGTTGAAATCCGCAATCACAGAACCTTTTTCTCTCAGTAATTGTGGGTATTGATCGGCGTGATCGATTTGGAATTGACGTTCGCCTAAGAAACGGTGTCCACGAATGGTACGACCGCTAGCTACACCTAAAATCTCGCCTTCAATTAACTCATCGCCTAACAATAAAGTGACCGTATGCACTGGGCGAACAAATTGTTCGGTTTTATCGCCCCAACGCATTGTTTTTGGAATAGGTAACTTCGCAAGAGAATTGCTGATGATGCCAACAAGCAAGTTTCGGGTCGGCTGACCTTCAATCACTGCACGATGAACTAGCCATTCGCCTTTGTCAGTAGCGATACGCTCCGCTTGCTCAACGGTAATGCCACAGCCTTTCGCCCAGCCTTCAGCCGCTTTGGTCGGCTTGCCTTCTGTATCAAACGCTGCTGACACAGCAGGCCCACGTTTCTCGATTTCTTTACTCGGTTGAGCGGTTGCTAAACCTAGCACTTTCACCGCTAAACGGCGAGGGGCTGCAAACCATTCTACTTTATCAAAAGTTAAACCTGCTTGGTTTAATTCTTGTTCTACATTTTCTGCAAACGCAGTCGCTAATTTTTTGAGTGCCTTCGGTGGCAGCTCTTCAGTGCCGATCTCGGCGAGGAAGTTTTGTGTTGTCATTTTGTTTTCTCTATTTTGAATTATTTATTTTTCTATTAAATTCACCTTCTAATTCGCCATTTTGAGGGTTTATTTTAAACTTAACATCATAATCTTTATAAATTGCCATAATTAAACCAATACCAACAAAGACTACAGCAATAATTACCGCAATTTCCAAGCCAGTCAATGTTGCAACAGCTCCTGCAGTAGCAACCCCTAATCCGCCAGTAATACCTCCTGTTGCAGGAGCTACAACAATTCCAGCGATAGCCGCAGATAAAATACCTAAAGACCACTTACTAAGTGTATTAATTTTTCGTCCCTTTTGAATTTTTTCTGCCAGTTCACCTTTTACAATAAAATGTATTTCTTTATTTTTAATTGCATTTTCTAATTCTGCTTTTGTTGTGATTATTTTCATAAGAATCTCTTAATTTCTGTCGGTAGTATTTTTAGCTATTTCAACCCCCGATAGCACTCGTGTTCACACGAGTACTTACTCTTTATTTAAAATTACAGCACTCGTCAAAGAATAGCTCTATCTTATCTATACAAGCGGTACATTTTTCAGAAAATTTGCAAAAATAGTTAGAAATCCTACCGCTTGTTTATTCTCTCACTTCGTTTTAACATCTGCCAAATCTCCCCTAGCCCCTCTTTGCTAAAGAGGGGGACTGGAATTGTGCAAAAATTAAGTTCTGTGAGCTACTTTGCATTTTAAATTTTATTGTCAATGAAGAACTTAATTCTCTAAATTCTTGGAGATCCGATCCCCCTCTTTAAGGGGCTAGGGGAGATTTGTCCTAGCCTTCTCAAAATAAACTTCATCATTGCATTTTAAATGTTCTTATTACTGATGAAGAACGCAATTCTCTAAATTCTTGGAGATCTGGTCCCTCTATTTAGTAAAGAGGAGCTAGGGGAGATTTGTCCTAACCTTCTCCAAAAACAAATAAATCTGCTCTATCACCGCTTCAATCTCAAAATATATTTCATCATTGCTAAACCGCATTACGGTAAATCCTAGAGAGTTTAGTTCCGCATCACGCAAGCGGTCTTTTTCCTGATAATCAGGTTCGTAATGTTGGCTACCGTCTAATTCAATAATCAACTTTGCTTTCGGGCAGTAAAAATCCACAATGTAATTCAACAGTGGCTTTTGGCGGTTAAAACGAAAACCTAAAAGCTGATCTCGGTTTATCCGTTGCCATAATTTTCTTTCCACATCTGTTTGTTCAGTGCGAAGTTTCTGTGAGAGTGGTTTGAGTGATTTTGAGTAAGGTTGCATATTAAGTCTCCCTTAAATTTTACAAAATTCTCACAAAAAGCACCGCACTTTTATTTAAATACTGAACTTAAGTCATCTTTATCCAAAACGACCCTCTCATTAGCCAATAACAAAGCTGGAATTCCGATATGGCTGTTTTGTTTAGCGTGGTCGAAAGCAGAATGACGATCTCGCAAGAATAGAAAACGTTTGTAGTTTGCCATTGATTCCAAAATATTTACGCTTTCATAATCCACGTTTAAACGGGCTAACTCTGCCACGAAAGGCTCAGTATCGGGGCAGAGATGGGCAAAAAAGAGTGCGGGTTTTGTCATTTCTTATATCTTATTCAGTAAGAAAAATTAGCTTTTTCGAATCGGTTTTAATACTAAGGTTTTATCTGATGCAATCACATCAAGAAGTAAATCAATATTAGGGTGCTTGCCAATATTTAGTTTGGCATCTTCGACGTGTTCTGCAAACCACTCAACACCTTGTTGAGCCGATTGTTTATTAAGTTGTTTATCAAAGGTTTCTGCTAATGCATTATAGAGCTTTAATGAACCTAATTTACCTTCAATGGCGGGAATATGGTGAATAACATTACCGTCTGAATCAGCGACATCTAAACCTGATAGATGGTCAATATCAGGGAAGGTTGATAAATAATCTTTGAACTGCATAGACTTTCCTTAAATTTACATACCAATAATTAGACATTCAGCAACGCTACGAGCATTAGACTGTGCGGCTGAAGCTGCTGATCTATCGCCAATTGGACCGACAAAAACACGATTCCAGTCAGCACTGCTGCTAATACGAGCGTTATAACCTGCCATTGCTAAACGCGCTTGCATATTTTCAGCTTGAGCTTTATTTTTAAATGCACCACATTGCAAGCCAAACTTACCGCTTGATTTAGGTGCTTCTGAAGCGGATTTAGTGGTTGCAACAATTTTTTGCTGAGCTGTATCTTTCTGTGTTGTTTTCTCTTGCTCTTGTTTTTGTTGTTCTGCTTTCTTAGCTTGTTCTTGCTGTTTTCTTAGTTCGGCAGCTTGCTTACGCTTTTCTTCAGCAATTCTTTGCTCTTCAGCTTTCTTCGCTAACGCCGCTTGAGTATCTTCAGGCGTCGCAACTTCGGCTACATCTTCTGTTTCTTGAGTGCCTGACTGATTAGCAACAGCTTGGGTTTGTTGCTCTAATTTGCGTTTTTCCGCCTCTTTTTGTTGTTGGATTTTTTGTTCTTGTTCTTTCGTTAATTGAGCCAATTTTGAGTTTTTATCGACTGGCACTTCACGTGTTTCAAGATCTTTAATATAGCTATACACTTCTTCTGGGCGACTTGGTAAGCTACTTTTCGGTTGTTGAGATTGAGCTTGTGGGGCAACCACAGTCGGTTGCTTATTGTTATTATCAGATAACAACAGCAGTGCTAAACCACTTAAAATAAGTAGCAAAATAATAATGATAAGAATAAGAAATTTATTTCCACTCTTTTTGTTTTTTGAACGAGCAGCATAATCACGATTTGGCACAATGACCCCTAAATAAATGTAATTTATAATCGAACAATAGTACTAAAAATTTCCGTTTTTGGCTAGGGAATCGACTGTGAAATCATTACACAATATTCCCATTTTCAACCTGAATAACGGACGTAAAAAGCTGTTTTACTTCATCAAATTGGTGGGTAACCATCAGTAATGTCAGATTTTTTTGGATACACAGGGTATAAACTAACTCTTGTAATTCTTCTCGTCTGATTGGATCTAAAGCTGAAAAGGGTTCATCTAAGAGAAAGATCGGTTTATCTCGTAATAGCGTTCTTGCCAATGCTACACGCTGTTTTTGCCCACCCGATAATTTATCTGCTCGGCGTGATAGGAAATCCGCTATCCCCATTTGATAAGCGATCTCTTCTACTTTGTTATTTTGGGATTGGCTTAATCGCAAACTCGGGGTTAAACCTAGTCCTATATTCTGTGAAACAGTTAAATGTGGAAAAAGATTATTGTCTTGGAATAGCATTGAAACAGGTCTGTCTGCTGGTTGCGTATGCGTATGATTTTGCCCTGCAAGGTAAACTTCACCTTGGTTTGCTAGCTCAAATCCAGCAATTAAATTGAGTAACGTGCTTTTTCCTGAACCACTTTCACCGATAACTGCAACTCTCTCACCTTTTGCAATATTTAACTTAAATTTCATCGGCAGTTCAGGATAGTCAAATTCGACATTCATTTGGATCATCTGTTTTGTTCTCGCTGTTCAATAATCAAAAATGGTAAAAAAGCAAGGAGCATTAACATCAATGCTGTCACTGCAGCATCGTCCATTCGGTAGCTCCCTAATTGTTGATAAAGCAGATAAGGTAATGTACTAAAATCAGGGCTACCGAAAAAGGCAATGACGGTAAAACTGCCTAAACTAGCCGACATTGCAAGGGCAAAAGCATTACGAAGCGGTCGGATCAGGTAATTTTTTTCCACAATCCACCAACGGCGAAAGCCTGTAATACCTAATTCTCTTGCTAATTTATCGTGAGTAATAAAGGCTTCCCAAACCGCCGTAAATAACAAGCGATAAATGTAGGGCAGTAGCATCAATCCGTTACATATTCCAACTAAGCATAAAAGTTGCCAAGTAGAAAGCGGTGTATCTATCAATAATAAAAACAGACCGACAGCTAACATAAATACAGGCATAATTAACGGATAAGTCGCTACTCCGGCGAGAAAACTATGGGTAATTTTATGTTTTTGATAAGCTAAATTCTTTGCTTCAAGGGCAATCAAATAGGCGATAACAATCACTGTTACCGCCGCAATCGCACTGATTAAGAGCGAGAATCGTGTTGCTTCCCAAAGTAACGGGTTGGTTAAGCGTGTAAAGAAGTGAGAAACACTAATGCCTGTCCAGATAACATTTGCGATAGGTATTAAGATCATCATTCCCATTAGCATCATAATGCCTTGTAATAACCATTTATTAACACCCTTAGCTTGTGGTTTCCAAATATGATCGACTGGAATAGCGGTATTTTTCCCCTGAGAAAATGCAAATTTCGTCAAAATATCCATCGTAATTTGTAAGATAACCCCGACTAGAATTTGGGTCATAATCAACATTACCGCTTTTGCAAAATCAAATTCGAAAGTCACCGCTTGATAAATGGCAACTTCAAGAGTGCTATATTTCGGTCCACCACCTAGCATTAACACAATCGGGAAACTGGTAAAACAGATCAGAAAAATATTCATAAAGGTATAAGGTAATACCTTTTTCAACATTGGCAATTCGACAATTTGCACATATCGCCAACCCTGTAAATTTAATTGAGCGGCAAGTTGATGCTGGCTACTTGGGATTAAATGTAACGCGTCCAAACAATATTTAGTCGCCAACGGAATGTTGAAGAATAAATGAGCAAGCAAAATACCTTGCAAACCATATAGATTAAAGGTGGCGGGAATGTCTAAAAATGTTAAGAGCTGCATTACCCAACCTGAATTGCCCCATACTCCGATAATGGCAAAAATAACCACTAAAGATGGCAATGCCCACGCAAATGAGATGAGCTTATAGAGCAAGCCTTTACCTTTAAAATTGAGATAAAAAAAACTGCGAGCGAGAAAAACGCCTAAAATTGTAGAAAAAAATGCAGAAAGTAGTGCTTGCCATAAGCTCTGTTTGAGAATTTGTAAGGCTTCCCCAACAGACCAAAAAGTTTCATCGGCACGATGTTCAAATAACGCCCATAAACTAAACACATAAAGTGCCACAATAATGGTGTAAATCGACCAAGCAGAAAAAGCAGTAAATCGGCGTAGCATCACATATCATAATAAAAAGAATAGATAAGCTAATTTACCCTATTTCATTGATGTAGTCGATGATGTTTAAAACGGGATAAAGTCATCGTAGGTTTGTTCTTTCTCAAAGAAATTTATCATTGTCTCTGCTACGCTCTGCTTTTTATCGATTAAGGAGATATTATGAGCAAGACTTTTAGCGATGAAGCAGAAAACTGCAAAGTAAATTGCAAACCGACTAGTACCGCAATGTTTGATAATGCCGATTCTCAAATTGATTTTGAGCAACATTACCCAGACCAAGAAACTGCTCAGCAAACACTTGATTTCTTGGTCAATAAAGCCAAACAAATTGAAAATGAGCCTTGCCAAATAACGCATCAATTCATTTCACAAGAAAATGGCGTTACACTTAATGCAACATTTAATTTCAGCTGCCAAGCAGAAGCAGTCTTATTTCAGCTTGCGTTGCGTTAACCAAAAACTTCTTGATATCTCAGACAAACCTCTAGGCACCTCACTAGAGGTTTGCTCTAATAAGCATATAGAAAAAGGACCAATCAAATGAAAGATTTTTTAACCATCATAAACACTTGGTATCAATCAAAATGTGATGGTGTTTGGGAGCATTCTTATGGATTTTCTTTAGATAATATAGATAACCCTGGTTGGTGTATAAGAATTACAGGGGAAAATAGCAAGGAAATTTGGGACATTACAAATTCGATAGATACAGAAGATAATTGGTTAATAATTAAATCTGACAATCATTCTTTCACTGGTTACTCTGGCGTTTTGTCTTTTAATAAATTACTTGAGTATGCAGTAAATTGGCTCGAAGTAGATTCATAACATCCAATGGAAGCTATTTCATTGTCAAAATACAAAAAAGATCGAAAATCATTTTTATAGTATTTACACCAACCGTATTTAACCTATCAAGATTATTTGAGGGATTGTATTAGATTAGCAAGTATGCCAGTTTACTTCAGCCCCAAACACTTTATGACTGAATATCGTATTTAGGGCTTACTCCAAAATGTCTTTTATATTCTCGGCTAAACTGGCTGGGGCTTTCATAACCGACTTGGAACGCAATATTGGCAATATTGCTTTGCTTGGTTTGGATTAGCTTTTGTGCAGCCAGTAAACGGTGCGATTTTTGATATTGTAACGGCGACATATTGGTCATTTTTTTAAAATGTAAATGAAAACTGGATACCGACATTCCCGCCTGTTTCGCCAAATCATCTACACGCAATGATTCAGACAAATGTTGCTCAATCCATAGTGCAGTTTGAGCAATTTGATTTGTGTGGCTACCTAGCTGTACCAATTCTCGTAATTTTTGTCCTTGATCGCTTTTTAGCAGAACATAGTAAATGTGTTGCTGAATAAGCGGTGCAAGAAAATCAATATCTTCTGGTGTTTTGAGCAAATCAACCAGGCGCTCAAATTGCTCCAGTAGATTTTCCTCCATTTGCCATTGTAAAAAAGCGGTCGATTTTGGCTGATTTTTTGCAACGGTCTTTGGAATATGAGGTACGATGCTTGCCACCATTTTTAAGTCAATTTTCATCGTCATCATCAGATAAGGCTTTTCAGGGCTTGCTTTCACTACCTCTGCAGACAACGGCACGTTTATTGGGCAGAACATAAAATGTTGATTACTGAATAACGTACATTGATCACCAATACAAATTTTTCGTTCACCTTGCAACACAATGCAAATGCGAGGCTCGAGAATGGTACTTGCCACTGGTGTAGGGCGATCTGTGTGTTGAATTACAAGTCCATCAATGGGAGTCTGCCAAAATTGGTTTTTCGGCACAAGCGGTAATAATTTATCAATAATGTGCATTTTTACTTTTAGAGAATTAGGCAAGTTTCTTGTAGAAATGATATACCTACAAACTTAAAATTGCCACTAAAATAACCGCACTTCTAACGGATAAGGATTAACAGGAGAATATAATGAATTCACTTTTTCAAACTTATACTCTTAATAATGGTGTAGAAATTAAAAACCGCTTGGTTGTTGCTCCGATGACACATTTCAGTTCAAACGAAGACGGAACACTAAGCGAGCAAGAGCGTACCTTTATCAGCAATCGAGCAGTGGATATGGGGATGTTCATCACAGCGGCAACGTTAGTGGCGAAAAATGGTAAAACCTTTGTGGGACAACCTGAAGCCCTTGATGATAGCCACTTAGATAGTTTGCGTGAAATTGCACAAGTACTTCAAGCACAAGGTGCAAAAGCGATTTTACAAATTCATCACGGTGGCGTGAATGCACAAACAAATTTAACAGGTGGACTAGCGTTGATTAGTGCATCAGATCACGCTGAAAGCGGCGCAAAAGCAGCAACGGCTGACGAAGTGGTAGCGTTAATAGAAGCCTATGCGAATGCGGCAGAATTAGGGATACGAGCAGGCTTTGATGGCGTAGAAATTCATGGTGCAAATGGCTATTTAATTCAACAATTCTTCTCTGGTCAATTTAACCGTCGTACAGATGAATGGGGAGGTAGCCTTGAAAAACGTTTACGCTTCCCGCTGGCGATTGTTGATGCAGTTGTAGCATTAAAAGAGAAATATGCAAAACCTGAATTTATTGTAGGCTACCGTTTCTCTCCAGAAGAACCAGGAGAAAACGGTTTAACGATGACAGATACTTTTGCTTTAATCGATGCCTTAGTGGAAAAACCATTGCAATACTTGCACGTTTCACTTCACGAATTTGACAAAAAAGCACGTCGTGGAGCGGATACTCATCTTACTCGAATGCAGCTTATTCACGAACGAATTAACGGTAAGTTACCATTAATCGGCTTGGGGGCTTTACTTTCAGGCAAACAAATTCGTGCAGCATTCCAAACAGGGTGGGCGGAATTTATCGGTTTAGGTAAAGCAGTAATGGTAACGCCAAATATTGCTACCTTACTGAAAGAGAACCGTGATAGTGAAATCACAACCGAGCTTGATCCAACACGAGCAGACCAATACGGAATACCAGACTTTCTATGGAGTTTATGCCAACAAGGCGGAGCGTGGTTACCACCAGTGAAAGGGCACGACTGGAAACCAGTAGATATTTAATTTTGATATGAAGAAGGAATAAACAATGAAAATTTTTTACCAAACATCAGCAACCGCAACAGGCGGTCGTGACGGTCGTACTCAAATAGATGACGGTTCAATCGGCTTTGACTTAGTTGGCTTCCACAACCAAAGTGGTAAAGTGGGTACAAATCCAGAACAGCTTTTTGCAATGGGCTATGCAGCTTGCTTTGATAGTGCAATGAACCACGTTGCACCAACTTTAGGTTTAAAACCTACCAAATCAAGCACAACAGTAGGTGTGGGTATCGGTCAAAAAGCAGATGGTGCATTTGCATTAGATTTAGATATCACTATTACAGTAGAAGGCTTAACGGAAGAAGAAGCAATAACCTTAATTACTCGTGCACACGAAGTTTGCCCATATTCAAATGCAACTCGTGGTAATGTGGATGTGCGTTTGCATGTGAATGTAGTTCAGGCTTTTGATTTATAAGGAAGTTAATGTGTAGAAGATCAATTCTGATCTTCTACAGTTTATTGTTCCAAAATGGAAAAATGGTTGCTAAAAATTGCGTTAAGAGCTTATAGTAAAAGGCTTTAACCCATTTTTTTGAAAATAAATAAAAAACGTGTCATTTTTGTAAAAATCAAAATATAAAGAAGAATGGTGTTAGAAATAACACTGAACGTTATAAATGTCATTGCTGTAATAAAACATTCACCTTTCAACATAAAATAAACCCTACCGATATTTGGTTTGATTATTCGCAAGGAAAACAGAGCTACAAAGAACTCGCTATTAAATATAAATGCTCAGTTAAAACTATTCAGTGATATATTGATAAAGCCCCTAAAACCGCATTAAAAACGCCTATTTCAACGCATTTAAATATTATGGATACCACTTTCTTTGGTCGGGAATTTGGTATTTTGGTCATAATGGATAGCTTGAGCGAAAAGGTCGTTTATCACCAACTGGTTAAGACCGAATGAGATGAGTATTATCACGTTGCATTAAATAGATTAAGAGAAAAAGGCTACATCATTCAATCCATTACCTGCGATGGGTGTCGTGGATTACTTAGGGACTTATTCGATACTCCGACACAGATGTATCATTTTCATCTCGTTGCAATGGTGATGAGAAAACTCAGAAAAAAACATAAATTAGCGGCAGGAAAAGCGCTCAAAATACTTGTTAAAACCCTCAAGGAATGCACAAAAAATAAATTTTATCGCCATTTACACCTATGGTATTTAACTCATCAAGACTATTTAAATGAACGACCAGATAAATGCAATGAGAAAGGTTATTTTCCTTATAAACATAAAGGATTAAGAAGTGCTTTATCTAGCCTTAGATATTATGAAAAATATTTATTTACCTTCGAAAAGTACACTGGGTTAAATATAGAAAAACGACAAATAGGTTAGAAGGATTATTTAGTGAACTTAAGCGAAAATTAAATAATCACAATGGATTAATAAGAAAGCATGAGGTATTGTTTATACAGAATTTTTTAAATAAAAAGGGTTGCTAACAACATAAGAAAAATATTATTAGCAACTGTTTTGTCCATTATGCCGATTAACAGCTGGGGTGATTTAGGCAATTCTTTGCAAAAGAAAACTGAAATCTAGCCGCTTACTTTTAGAGTTTTGTAGCAAGCATTGCTTCCAATTTTTCTTGGTCGATAGCGAACTTACGAATACCTTCTGCTAATTTTTCAACAGCCATCGGATCTGCATTATGTTCCCAATAGAATTCAGCTTCAGTCATTTTTTCTGGTTTTGCTTTTACTTCGCCGTTAAATGCCAGTTTGCGAACTAATGGTTGATTGCTTTCTTGTAGCTCTTTTAATAATGCAGGAGCAATGGTTAAGCGGTCGCAACCTGCAAGTTCTGTAATTTCGCCAGCGTTACGGAAACTTGCTCCCATTACAACTGTGTTATAACCATATTCTTTATAATAGTTATAAATAGATGTGACAGAAATCACACCTGGGTCTTCAGCAGGTGCATACTCTTTCTTGTCTGAGTTAGCTTTATACCAATCTAAGATACGCCCTACAAATGGAGAAATTAAGTAAACACCAGCTTCTGCACAGGCTCGGGCTTGTGCTTGTGAGAATAATAAGGTTAAGTTACAGTTGATACCTTCTTTTTCTAACTGTTCTGCAGCTTTAATGCCTTGCCAAGTTGATGCAATCTTAATCAAAATACGATCGTTGCTGATACCTGCTGCATTATATAAAGCAATTAATTTGCGTGCTTTGGCGATGGTTTTCTCTGTATCGTAAGAGTAACGAGCATCTACTTCAGTAGAAATACGCCCTTTTACTACTTTTAAGATTTCTAAACCGATATTAACTGCTAATTTGTCTTCTGCATCAATAAGTTGTTGATCTTTATCATTGCTTTGAGCTTTTGCATAAGCAACAGCGTCATCAATTAGTGGAGCGTATTGTGGTAATGCAGAAGCACTTAAGATTAAAGATGGGTTAGTCGTTGCATCTTCAGGTTGATATAATTTGATTGCGTCAATATCGCCAGTATCGGCAACTACAACTGTCATTTCGCGTAAAGCATCTAATTGGTTCATAAAACTTCCTTAATATATGTAATGAAAATCTCGTCAATCATATCAGTAACTGAATAAAGAAAACAGAATGAATTTTGTTAGATAAGTCACATTTTGCAAAATAGAGATAAAATATGTCCGCTTGTTGCTGAAAACTT
>NZ_LEKN01000024.1 GCF_009761395.1 Ursidibacter maritimus
TGATGAAGCGGTAACTTTTGCACAGGGTGACAATATTGTCATTACTCGTAATGGCAAAACTGTTACTGTTGCGACGTCAAAAACACCAACTTTTGACACGTTAAAAACAACGGGTAAAGCGGAAATTGGTGGCGAGCTAGCTGTAACAGGCCCTGCAACTTTTACTGACAAAGTGACCGCTAACAAAGGCTTAGAAGTTACAGGGGCAACCACGCTCAACAACGG
>NZ_LEKN01000025.1 GCF_009761395.1 Ursidibacter maritimus
CAAAGAAACGTACTTTGGGTGTTTTCGTTCAAACGGAGGGCGTTGTGCATCTTTTAAAAGATTAAACCTGTTGTTTTTCTTGCGAATGTCCGGCAAAGGTTCCCGAACTCCGTTCTTCCCCCATATCCGAACCGGTGTTTTCTGACACCCCCGGTCCGGCACCCGGATTCCGTTTTAAAAACCCCCTTCTCGACACCGCACCCGCTATGCGTTAAAAAACGCCTGAGCGCGTTTCTGGCGAGCAAAAACGTCTGCAATCACGTTTTCAGGGGCCGCGACCCT
>NZ_LEKN01000026.1 GCF_009761395.1 Ursidibacter maritimus
ATGAAAGCCTGGATATTGTAGATGCCGAAAATATGAACTGGATGCAGGCATTGCGTTTTGTTGCAGCAAAAGGCCATCAGAAAGCGATTATTGTTTTCCAGGATACGTTGCAGACAGGAAAATATGACTCTGGATTGAAATCAATAGTTTGGACAGATTATAAAAATCAAAAATTGACTGACACGATGTCACTGCGTTATTTGGTTCGATTCACGTTGGTGGATGTGGCTACAGGTGAGTGGGCTACCTGG
>NZ_LEKN01000027.1 GCF_009761395.1 Ursidibacter maritimus
CATCACGCCACTCCACTTCCTCATGGGATTCATTTTTACGTTCAGATTCAAATTCATCCAATTTCCCTAAATCTTTTTCAATGTCTTGTCCACTAAATTTGTCTTTAAGTCGTTTAAAAAAGCTCATCTAGCTTTGTTCCTCCTTCATGACATCATCAATTGTATTTAAATTAACACTTACCAGTCTTGAAACACCTAATTCTTGCATTGTCACACCATATAGTCGGTCACACTTTTCCATCGTTCCTTTACGGTGCGTAATGACAATAAACTGCGTTTCATGTGATAAATCACGTAAAAATTGCGCATAACGTACGACATTGGCTTCATC
>NZ_LEKN01000028.1 GCF_009761395.1 Ursidibacter maritimus
CGGTTAAGGATTAAATTTTATTTACAGTGCTGATTTAATATTCAGTTCTGGCTTTTGTTGCCCTGCGTATCCGCGCTTTCGCGTTACGCTCAATCTGAATTAGCTTTTCTATATTTTTTCGCCTTTCCCGTTCCTCCTGGCGCAAGAGCCTTACATCATCTGCCAGTCTGGTTTCTCTTTTCGCCACAGAGAGCATCCAGTCAAATGGCTCCACAACTGCACCGCAGATTTTA
>NZ_LEKN01000029.1 GCF_009761395.1 Ursidibacter maritimus
GTTTGTTGTAATGTGCCCAGCTGATACTGCTCGCTGAAGGCACGCACAACAACGTTTCCGGCACGGGTCGAAGAAACCGTGGCGCTGTAAACCCCTGGTTTTATTTCCGAAATGGCACCAACGGTTACACCATTAGTGTCTTGCGGAACAAGTCGCAGGCGGCTGGCTTCTCCCGTCACCGGATTACCCTCGGAGTCCACCGCTGTCAGTGTCAGCGTGTAGGCTTGCTGACCATCAGCAACCACATCACCTGACGGCTCGTTAGCGCTCAGGGTGGAGTTTGCCACATCCATCATCGTGGCCCGCAGTTCTGCAGTGACAGTTTTGCTCATGTC
>NZ_LEKN01000030.1 GCF_009761395.1 Ursidibacter maritimus
GTACGAAACAACACACGCAAACATGTTTGCGTATACACATGCAAATAACGTTTCGTATGATGGTGTCATAAGTCATTGATATTAATCGAAATGTTGATTTTTGCTCTAAAGATCTATCAAAGCACTTTTTTGTTGCACAAGGTTTAACGTGTTTATCGAGCATTTGGGGTGTCGGGGCGCAGCCCTGACCCAGTCACGTAGCGATAGCGGAGTGTATACTGGCTTACTCCTCTGCAAGCCTCGCCAGCCGTGATTTTTGCCAGATTTCGTGGTTTTCACGTTCAACAGCTCTATCGTGTTTTTGCCGTCCGTTCACCGTTAAAACGCCTCAGAAATCGGGACAGGATGTGTAATCGTATGACCGCGCACGCACGCCGATACGATTACCACCTGGTCAGGGCTTCACCCCGACACCCCGCATCAGTGCGTAAGTGCTCAATGTGGCTTCCGGTTCTCTTCCGCTTCCTCGTCGATTCGCTCGCTACG
>NZ_LEKN01000031.1 GCF_009761395.1 Ursidibacter maritimus
CCTCGGTGATGTTTATGATGCAAATGTTGGCGTTAGCCGCAAAAGAGTAAGGAATTGGTGATGGTAAACCTGGTCATAGTTTCACATAGCAGCCGACTGGGAGAAGGTGTCGGTGAACTAGCCCGTCAGATGTTAATGAGTGATAGTTGTAAAATCGCCATTGCCGCGGGAATTGACGATCCACAAAATCCCATTGGTACCGATGCCGTCAAAGTGATGGAGGCCATCGAATCTGTTGCTGATGCCGACCATGTGCTGGTCATGATGGATATGGGTAGCGCATTATTGAGTGCTGAAACTGCGCTGGAATTGCTGGCTCCCGAGATCGCCGCAAAAGTACGTTTGTGTGCTGCACCGTTGGTCGAAGGTACACTGGCAGCAACGGTC
>NZ_LEKN01000032.1 GCF_009761395.1 Ursidibacter maritimus
ATTGTTCTTTAAAAAAGTATAAACAAGCTGAAAAACTGAGAGATTTTCGAAAGAAAGTCTGAGTAAAGAAATCTTAACTGAACAAAAGCAGTTAAGTCTTAGTGTCATAATGAAATACCTGAAAATACTTCAGGTTGTATAGTTAAGTGACTAAGCGTACACGGTGGATGCCTTGGCAATCAGAGGCGATGAAGGACGTGCTAATCTGCGAAAAGCTTGGATGAGTCGATAAGAGGCGTTTAATCCAAGATGTCCGAATGGGGAAACCCAGTAGATGAAGAATCTACTATTTATTACTGAATCCATAGGTAATAAAGGCAAACCGGGAGAACTGAAACATCTAAGTACCCCGAGGAAAAGAAATCAACCGAGATTCTGTAAGTAGCGGCGAGCGAAAGCGGAGTAGCCATTCAGTTATAGCACAAGACTTAGAGGAATTAGCTGGGAAGCTAAATCACAGAGGGTGATAATCCCGTACTTTAAAAGTCCTGTGTGGAACTAAGCTGAAAATAAGTAGGGCGGGACACGAGAAATCCTGTCTGAAGATGGGGGGACCATCCTCCAAGGCTAAATACTCCTGATTGACCGATAGTGAACCAGTACTGTGAAGGAAAGGCGAAAAGAACCCCAGCGAGGGGAGTGAAATAGAACCTGAAACCGTGTACGTACAAGCAGTGGGAGCAAGCGTAAGCTTGTGACTGCGTACCTTTTGTATAATGGGTCAGCGACTTATATTTTGTAGCAAGGTTAACTGAATAAGGGAGCCGTAGGGAAACCGAGTCTTAACTGGGCGTATAGTTGCAAGGTATAGACCCGAAACCCGGTGATCTAGCCATGGGCAGGTTGAAGGTTGGGTAACACTAACTGGAGGACCGAACCGACTAATGTTGAAAAATTAGCGGATGACTTGTGGCTGGGGGTGAAAGGCCAATCAAACCGGGAGATAGCTGGTTCTCCCCGAAATCTATTTAGGTAGAGCCTTGAGCGAACACCTTCGGGGGTAGAGCACTGTTTCGGCTAGGGGTCCATCCCGGATTACCAACCCGATGCAAACTGCGAATACCGAAGAGTGATACTCAGGAGACACACGGTGGGTGCTAACGTCCATCGTGAAGAGGGAAACAACCCAGACCGCCAGCTAAGGTCCCAAAGTCTATATTAAGTGGGAAACGAAGTGGGAAGGCTTAGACAGCTAGGATGTTGGCTTAGAAGCAGCCACCATTTAAAGAAAGCGTAATAGCTCACTAGTCGAGTCGGCCTGCGCGGAAGATGTAACGGGGCTAAAATATAGCACCGAAGCTGCGGCATCAGACGTAAGTCTGTTGGGTAGGGGAGCGTCGTGTAAGCGGATGAAGGTGAATCGAGAGGTTCGCTGGACGTATCACGAGTGCGAATGCTGACATAAGTAACGACAAAACGAGTGAAAAACTCGTTCGCCGGAAGACCAAGGGTTCCTGTCCAACGTTAATCGGGGCAGGGTGAGTCGGCCCCTAAGGCGAGGCTGAAAAGCGTAGTCGATGGGAAACGGGTTAATATTCCCGTACTTGGATAAACTGCGATGTGGGGACGGAGAAGGTTAGGTGAGCAATCTGTTGGATATGATTGTTTAAACTGGTAGGTGGA
>NZ_LEKN01000033.1 GCF_009761395.1 Ursidibacter maritimus
ACCGATACCACGCTTCCAGGAAAAGCCACTAAGCTTCAGGTTTATCTAAACCGTACTATAAACCGACACAGGTGGTCAGGTAGAGAATACTCAGGCGCTTGAGAGAACTCGGGTGAAGGAACTAGGCAAAATAGCACCGTAACTTCGGGAGAAGGTGCGCTGGCGTAAGTTGTAGGAGTTTACCTCCGAAGGCTGAACCAGTCGAAGATACCAGCTGGCTGCAACTGTTTATTAAAAACACAGCACTCTGCAAACACGAAAGTGGACGTATAGGGTGTGATGCCTGCCCGGTGCTGGAAGGTTAATTGATGGTGTTATCGAAAGAGAAGCTCCTGATCGAAGCCCCAGTAAACGGCGGCCGTAACTATAACGGTCCTAAGGTAGCGAAATTCCTTGTCGGGTAAGTTCCGACCTGCACGAATGGCATAATGATGGCCAGGCTGTCTCCACCCGAGACTCAGTGAAATTGAAATCGCCGTGAAGATGCGGTGTACCCGCGGCTAGACGGAAAGACCCCGTGAACCTTTACTATAGCTTGACACTGAACATTGAATTTTGATGTGTAGGATAGGTGGGAGACTATGAAACAGTGACGCCAGTCATTGTGGAGTCGTCCTTGAAATACCACCCTTTAACGTTTGATGTTCTAACGAAGATTGCGAAACGCGGTCTCGGACAGTGTCTGGTGGGTAGTTTGACTGGGGCGGTCTCCTCCCAAAGAGTAACGGAGGAGCACGAAGGTTTGCTAATCACGGTCGGACATCGTGAGGTTAGTGCAATGGTAGAAGCAAGCTTAACTGCGAGACCAACAAGTCGAGCAGGTGCGAAAGCAGGTCATAGTGATCCGGTGGTTCTGAATGGAAGGGCCATCGCTCAACGGATAAAAGGTACTCCGGGGATAACAGGCTGATACCGCCCAAGAGTTCATATCGACGGCGGTGTTTGGCACCTCGATGTCGGCTCATCACATCCTGGGGCTGAAGTAGGTCCCAAGGGTATGGCTGTTCGCCATTTAAAGTGGTACGCGAGCTGGGTTTAGAACGTCGTGAGACAGTTCGGTCCCTATCTGCCGTGGGCGTTGGATGATTGAAAGGGGCTGCTCCTAGTACGAGAGGACCGGAGTGGACGCATCACTGGTGTTCCAGTTGTCTCGCCAGAGGCACTGCTGGGTAGCTAAATGCGGAAGAGATAAGTGCTGAAAGCATCTAAGCACGAAACTTGCCTTGAGATGAGTCATCCCAGTCTATAAGACTGTAAGGGTTGTTGGAGACTACGACGTAGATAGGTCTGGTGTGTAAGCGTAGTGATACGTTGAGCTAACAGATACTAATTGCCCGAGAGGCTTAACTATACAACCTAAAGTGTTTTGGGTTGGATGTGACTAGTGAAGAGCTAGGAATAGAGACTAAGGTGCTCAGAGAGAAAAGAGAAGATAGCTCAGGTAACAGCTTGTTTATAATTTTGAAGAATGAAGCTAGAAGATAGCGAAGACAGATAAGATATCTGGAAATAGATAGAACAGGATTTTCCTGATGGCCGTAGTGCTGTGGTCCCACCTGACACCATACCGAACTCAGAAGTGAAACGCAGTAACGCCGATGGTAGTGTGGTGATTCGCCATGTGAGAGTAGGGCACCATCAGGGT
>NZ_LEKN01000034.1 GCF_009761395.1 Ursidibacter maritimus
TGTCGCCAGTGGCGACACTTAGTTCAAAATTCATACAAACTGTCGCCTGGGGCGACACTTAGTTCAAAATTCATACAAACTGTCGCCAGTGGCGACACTTAGTTCAAAATTTACACAAACTGTCGCCAGTGGCGACACGGGTTAATTTTTGTACACGGTTCAAAAATGACACAAATTACGTTCTTACCATCTGTGCCAATTTTTTAATAAAATCCTGAGATACCTGAGTATTCTTATCAGGAATCGTGCTACTTAAAACTCGTTTAGCAGGATGAGACACCTCTCTCATACTCCCTGGATGCTCAATCTGTGGCGATTTGTTTATCAAGTAGGGTTTAAATAGCCCTGCTTTTGCTTTGTAAATCAAGCTTGTTAAATATCCCACGGGTTTTTTCACACTACCTTGAGAAATTCGCTGTTCGGCTTCAAACAGTACCGCTTTACGCAATTCATCGCTTAATCCCTCCAACTCTTTCGCAATAGTATTTTTTTCTAAAATACTTAATTGCAAATTCTCTAATGATAAATCTGTACTTGTACTGTACTTAATACTATTAGTACTAGTACTGTACTGGCAATCTACTGAGTTCCAATTTGGAACTTCTTTTGAAATCAATGAGTTATAATTACTCCTCTTACTGAGTTCCATATTGGAACTCGGCGATTTATCTGTTTTTTGACTGAGTTCCATATTGGAACTTGGTAAATTGTCTATTTTTTGACTGAGTTCCATATTGGAACTCAAGATGTCTTTCTGAACATTTTCTATTGCTTCAGCGATATTTGGGGTCAGCTCAGTTATTTGTCTCGGTTTCACAAATCCTTCTTTAAAATGTAAATAACGCTCTGTAATGACTCCTAAATGAGAAACAAAGTGACTTAATGACTGTTGTGCTTCAATTTCGCCTATGATTGCATCTGCCACTTCTTTAATGAGTGGATCACTATGTTTTTTCGATTTTTCAAGTAGTCGTAAATAATCACCATTAATTTGCAAACAATCCGAAATACTTAATGGTTCATCATTCATTACATAAACATTACCAAGAATTTGTCCTCTCTCGTTACGTACCGTCTCACATAAAGTAAGCCATCGAGTGAGTCTTAATAGTAAAAGTGTTTGGCTAATTGTTTTACGAGATAAGGTTTTATTTTGAAACGCTCTATCTGATAGCCAATATCCAAGCTCCTCATAAGAGGGAAATGCAGCACCTTGAAATTGTTGTGCATTTAGCTTGATCATTTGCCAAGCAGTCTTCGCTCTAGGCGTCAAATATTTATCCGTCAATAATCTTAATGGAACCGTTTCGTGGCGATTACCGATAAAGAGTAATCCCTGAAACTGTCCATTTTCTTCAGAATTCTGTTCTTTCCTTTCAGATAATTTTTTTCTTGCAAATTCTGTTTGATGATTTATACTTTTCTGCAATTCCATTCTGGTTCTCCAAAGAAGAGTTCGGTTGGATATGTAAAGGAACATCAAAAGCGAGAATTCGTACTTCTCGCTTTTTTATTGGTATTACTTCACGCTATGTAATCGACGTTCTTTTTCCCATTGTGAAACAAGACGATAAATTTCGGTTAAACTTGTGTCACTTTCTTCCGCTATCAGTATTAATAGATCTAATGATTCGCTTGAATCCTCTTCAGTCTTATGGCGTTGCCAGAGTTCCCAAATTTTTGCTTCTTCTTCCTCATTTGCATTGGGTTTTCTACCCATATTTTCTTTAATACCTAATAACTTCCGTCTTGCAGACACTTCTGCAGAACTCCAGCCAAAGAATATATGGATCATCTCGGAAGAAATGCCTAGAGTCAGTGCTCGGTCAATTTGGTTCCGTTGTCGAGAAGCCTCACGTACTGTTTCCAATAATGACCAAAATACAGAGTGATCAATTTGAATTTTGGCGAAAGACGCTTTACTTTCACTCATATCAAGAATTTCTTGTGTTGATAAATTCGTAATCTCTGCAAGTTCGGATTCATCAAAACCAAATTGTTGGCAATAATTAACTTCCCCTCTTCTGATACGAATTAGGATCTCTGAGAGAATAGCTTGATTTAACGTTGTATTAAGCATTTTGTCCTCCTTGATGAGATTCTTGTTTTAAATGACGAACTAGGCGAATTAAACGAAATATTCGCACTAACATTAAATCTGAAATAGCTGCTGAATGAGATAAATCACCCAATAATAAATCTGATGATAAGATACATTGGTGATTTTCATTATTTTCTATAGCAACCCTATTCGTTGCTAACATTGAAAGAAGACTATGAATAGTTTTCTGTAGTGGTGAGGGTTCACTAATATCTAGCGGTAGCACATCAAAGCTATAATCAACAGGTTCATAAACAATGTGTTGTACGAGGTGAGCTAAACCACATTCTTCAGCAATATCTAAAGCGATAGAATAAGCATCCATTTTATGCTTACGGCTAGGGTGAATTTTCCAAAGATTAGTAATTGGTTGACGTCCCGTATTGGCAAACTCTAATGCATTTGTAACCGCTTCTTCCATACGTTTCGCTTCAGGCACAATACCAAATCCAGCTAAATGGTTGGTAATTGCATTTTCCATTTCTACCGCAGAAATGTTGCCAATGCCTAATGGTGGTAATTGATCTTCTTGATGAATGTTAGTAATGTTGTTGTGTTCAATATTTTCTTCATCCATTGTTTCTATCGAATGCAATTCAGCAGGAACAGAAATGCTAGATGGATTATGCTCTTCGTTGCTAGTTGCTTGTCTAGGCTGCTGAGTTTTCGCTACTGCTTTACTTTCTAACAGTTCGTGGTGCTCTTGGATATGCTGTTCACACTCCGCTGCTTTTTGAGTGATCTCAGCTTGTTTCTCTATCAATTTTTGGAGTTTACGCTCTTCAAGATCAATCTCGAGTTTTAATGCATCATAGGAAACTTGATAATTTAAGTCTTCGACCATTTTGCCAATAAGGTTATCTTGCAAGTCACTGATGGAGAAATTAGCAACATCCTCATCAAAAGGAGATAATGTATCCATCCAAATCTCATCAAAAGATGGGGAACTAGAAGATTCTACTTGATACTTATCCCAAGAAATTTTTGCTTTATTATGAATACTGACTAGTTTATCAATCTGAGGTTTCCCTAACCCATTCAATAGAATATTGGGAATATGAGGGTATAGATATGTTAAGCATTGCTCCATTCGAGCAATAATTTGATGTGAAATCGGATACCCATTTTCACCCAATTTCTCTGCTAGTTTTCGATGTGAAAAATACTCTTGATATTTTTCCTCATATAGTTTTTTAACTTCCCGAATACCCAATGCTTTCTCAATGAAAGTTAGATCACCTCGGATATCATTTTCAGCCAAATGCCCAATCAAAATATTTAACTTGGAGTTAATATCATCAATATCACCATTCCAAGGCTTGAACACACACTCAATAGACCAAAAACGACTATCTTGTGTTTCTTGGAATAGTTCTTTGAGAGCTTGTAAACGAGTATTACCACCATCAGCAATCGTATAGAAATCATCACCAGGTCGCTGAGTTACATTTGGAGCGTGATCTAATCCTCTTGCTTTAATTGAGGCTTTTATCTCGTCAAATGCAGGGTTTTTAGTTCTTCGAGGATTGCCTTCATACGGACGTAACTTATCCAATGTCACAACAATCAGTTGTTTCTGTGTCGGCATTGACGGCATTGTTTGGTTATAACTTGGTGAAATATTTTGAATAGCGGGCTTCAATAATTGCTCACGCATATTATTTCTACGTTCTTCAGTGGAACGATGGCTAATTAAAGGATTTTTATTATTTTTCATATCTATTTACTCTTAATTCGTTCATATTCATCTTCTGGAATACTGTCAAAGCGAGAATATTCGCCACGAAAGCGGGAAAATATTGTTCCAATTGGACCATTACGTTGTTTACCAATAATGATTTCAGCGATACCAGGGAGATCTGAGTTATCGTGATAAACTTCATCTCTATAGATAAAAAGCAACACGTCAGCATCTTGTTCTAATGAGCCTGATTCTCTTAAATCTGAATTTAATGGGCGTTTATCTGCTCGCTGTTCTAAATTTCGATTTAATTGAGAAAGGGCAATAACAGGGCATCCAATTTCTTTCGCCAAATTTTTCAAGGAACGAGATATTTCGCTGATTTCTAAATGACGGTTTTGGCTGTTTTTAAGTGAGGGTACAGACATTAATTGAAGATAATCGACTATCACAATGGATGGCTGACCATATTTACGCATATTCCGTCTAACACGAGTACGGAGCATCTGAGGAGTAAGATAACTACTGTCATCAATCAATAGTTTATCTTCCCAATTGTCTCGGATGTATTCCATCGACATTGCCACACGAGCCCAATCTTCATCATCCATTAATATGGCTTGACGAATTTTGGTTAAACTTAAGTTTGCTCTCATCGCCAAAAACCTTTCCATTATTTGCTCTGCAGGCATTTCAAGACTGTAGTACTGGACTGGTTTATTGATAGTTTCTAATGCACTATTAGCAAAACAGAGCGATAGAGCTGTTTTTCCCATAGAAGGGCGAGCGGCAAGAATAATTAGGTCCCCTGATTGAGCACCTGATGTATTTGAATCAAGCTGAGTAATACCGAAAGGGACACCTGTCACAAGACTTTTATCTTGGCAACATCTCTCCATCTTAGTTACAACAGACTGCATTGCTTTAATAACCGATACGTTTGTTAAATCTGCATCAACATTAAGCGTAATTTCCGTTAATGCTTTCTCTGTTTGTTCAATGAGATCATCTAAACTCTCTTGCGAATAGATTTTGTTTGTCTCTGCTCGCAATGTGTTACCTAATGCATTTAACTGTCTGACTTGGCTATCTCTTTTTACAATATGAGCATAGCTTTCAATACTCGATGTACTAGGCGTATTTTTGACAAGTTCAGCGAGATAGGCTAGCCCTCCGACTTTTTCAAGCAATTCTTTATCCTTGTCTTTTAATACTTGCTCCATCGTAATGATATCTACAGGTACATTTCTTTCACATAAAGACTGGATAGCAGAAAAAATGATTTTATGTGCAAAAAGGTAAAAATTGCTTTCATTGACAATAGGCGTAATTTCATCCCACTTTTCGTTAGCTAATAACAAGCCACCGATAACAGCTTGCTCAGCCGATAAAGAATAATGAGATGATTCGGGCAAGGTTGTGACCATTCTTTTCTCCTTACTCGTTCTCTAATTGAGCGGACCATTGAGGAAATAAAATCGAACAAAGTTTACGAATATTTTCACTCTCAATTTTACTGTGACGATGTACAGGTAAAGCACGACTCGCAGCCTCACGATAGGCAACTCGGTTTGGGATTTCAAAGTTAATTAATTCAATATGAGGGTTTTCATCGGATAGCTTCGAAAAAATATCATAAAGATTTGTCACAATATCTTTAGCATCACGAGTATGATCAAGACAATTGATAACAGCTTTTAATGGTGGAAGGCTAATCCCATAGTTAGTGAAGATACTGAGTGATTCATAGAGATTAATTGTTCCTCTCACAAATTCTCTCGCTGAAACTAATTCAGGTTTGATTGGGGAAATGACAAGATCACTAGCAAGAACAGTCATATCGACAGTAATCCCCCGAGTACCTCGAGTATCTATGATGATAAGATCATAGCCTTTAATGTTTTTAATCAACTCTCTAAATTTAAGTACTCCTCCAGGAAGTCCGTTTAACTCTGTCGTTAAGCGGTCTCTAGGGTCATTGGATTGGATAATATCAAGATTCTCAAATTCTGTTTGAGTAATAATTTGTTCAATCGGTAAATCAGGGCGATTAAAGAGTTCATAAACACCGAATAGCGATTGATTGGAAATGTGGTAATAAGACGATAAGGTTGGTTGTATGTCAGTATCAATCATTAGTGTTCTAATACCGTGATCAGCACAAAATGCCCCGATATTTGCCACATTAGTTGATTTTGTTACTCCACCTTTAGTTGAAATCATAGATACAACAAAAGGATTTTTTTGATTGGAAGATAGATTTTGCATAAGTGGTCCTCTACCAGTTAAAAAATTAATTAACTTAATAGAGCCTATGCTCTTGGACATTAGTAATTTCACTCTTAATTGGTGCCTGAGGTCGGACTCGAACCGACACGATTATTCATCGGCGGATTTTGAATCCGCTACGTCTACCAATTTCGTCACTCAGGCGAGTGTCTTTACTAATTTTGTGATTACCAATATGACTAAATCACGCAGATGATTTTGAATCCGCTACGTCTACCAATTTCGTCACACTGGCTTTAAGAAGTGATAACGGATGCAATTATAGAAACCTAACTATCTTTATGCAAGCAAGAAATGTCGAGAATAATTCAGTTGTAGTTATTTTCGACATTATTGAGTAAAAATCCCGATTAAAATAGAGATAAAGATTCCTAACCCCACATAATTATTATTCAAAAATGCTTTAAAACAAGCATTTCGTTCACGCTGTTTAGTCAATTTACATTGATAAATAAAAAGAGTCGCTGTAAATGCGAGCGCAATAAAATAAGCGGTTGGATAGCCTTGACATTTTCCAAATAAAGTTAAGAGAATTAAAGTAATGAACTGCAATAGTGCAATAACTTTATTATCATATTGTGCAAATAAAATAGCCGTAGATTTTACGCCAATGCGTAAGTCATCATCACGATCAACCATTGCATATTGCGTATCATAAGCCACTGTCCAAGCTAAATTAGCAAAAAAGAGTAACCAACATTCAAGGGGGAGGCTCTGATTTACTGCACCGAAAGCCATCGGGATAGACCACCCAAATGCCATTCCTAACACAAACTGAGGCAAATGCGTGTAGCGTTTCATAAAAGGGTAAATAATAGCTAGTCCTGCGGCAATAAAAGATAATACGATAGTATAAAAATTTAATTGTAAAACTAATAAAAACGCAATAAAAAGTAATGTAGCAAACAATATCTTAGCTTCTTTTGCTGTGGCTCGCCCTGTGGCAAGTGGGCGTTGAGATGTGCGTTTAACGTTGCCGTCAATATGTCTATCAGCGTAGTCGTTGATAACACAGCCAGCTGCACGCATCACAATCACGCCTAATATGAAGACAATTAAAATAGATAAAGGGGGAATACCTTTAGCAGCGGTAAATAAAGCCCATAACGTTGGCCATAATAGTAATAATGTGCCAATAGGCTTATCTAAACGCATTAGCTGAGCGTACGCAAGCCACTTATCTCGAGTAAAATGATTTTTCATTATTGTTCGTTACAGATATAAACTGCCACATCACTATGGCTTAAATAATGTTGTAATTCTAAAGGTAACGGGCGATCAGTAAATAAATAATTTACCTCTTTGATATCGCCTAATCGCACAATTGCATTGCGTGTAAATTTAGAGTGATCAGTGACTAATACGATATTGCGAGCATTACGCATTAAAGCTCGTTTAACTTGCACTTCGTGGTAATCATAATCCATCATTGAACCATCTGACTCCACTGCACTAATGCCTAAAATACAGTAATCTAAACGAAATTGATTGATAAAGTTTACTGTCGCTTCGCCAATAATACCACCATCAGCACGTAATTCACCGCCAGCGATAGTGACTTGGCAATCATCTTTTTGTAATAAGATATGTGCGGCATTTAAGTTATTAGTCACTACTCTTAAACCTTTATGATTAAGCAATGAGTAAGCCACCGCTTCAGGCGTTGTGCCAATATCAATAAACAGCGATGCACCATTTGGAATCATATCAGCAACCTTTTTCCCGATTCGACTTTTTTGCTCTGAGAAAAATTGTTTACGCTCACTATAATCGCTATTTTCTGTATTAGATGGAGAGGCTGCTCCACCATGATGACGACGAATAAGATTCTTTTCTGCTAAATCATTTAAATCACGACGAATAGTCTGTGAACTCACATTTAAAATATTAACAAGTTCTTCAGTGCTGACATACCCTGATTGATTGACCAGTTCAATAATCTTTTGATGACGAATAGACTGTTTCATTTTCTTCACCTGCTTGTAATTTGCAAAATTTTGCCTAAATCAGACCGCTTACAAGCGGTCTGATGACAGCGAAATTTTACAATTTTTCGACTAATTCCACAGCATAGCCAATATAGCTTGCAGGAGTCATCTGTTTTAAACGATCTTTTTCGTGCTGTGGTAGTTCTAAGCCATCAATAAATTGACGCATTGCTTCGCCATCAACACGCTTACCACGAGTCAATTCTTTTAATTTTTCGTATGGTTTTTCAATACCATAACGACGCATTACGGTTTGAATTGGCTCTGCTAACACTTCCCAGTTTTGATCTAATTCATCACGTAAGTGCTGTTCATTTACTTCTAATTTGCTGATACCTTTTAAGGTTGCAGCATAAGCAATTAGCGCATAGCCTAAGCCAACCCCTAGGTTACGCAATACCGTTGAATCCGTTAAATCACGTTGCCAACGTGAGATTGGTAATTTCTGTCCTAAATGGCTCATTACAGCATTCGCTAAACCTAAATTCCCTTCTGAGTTTTCAAAATCAATTGGATTTACTTTATGTGGCATTGTAGAAGAGCCGATTTCACCTGCGATTGTGCGTTGTTTGAAGTGATTTAAAGCAATATAGCCCCACATATCACGGTCAAAATCAATAATGATCGTATTAAAACGAGCTACGCAATCGAAAAATTCGGCAATGTAATCGTGTGGTTCAATTTGCGTGGTATATGGGTTCCAAGTTACCCCAAGCGATTCAATAAACTCTTGGCTGAAAGTATGCCAATCAATTTCAGGGTAAGCAGAAAGGTGAGCATTGTAGTTACCTACTGCACCGTTGATTTTCGCTAAAATTTCTAAGTTTTCGAGCTGTTTATATTGACGTTGTAAACGATATGCTACGTTCGCCATCTCTTTACCGATGGTACTTGGGCTGGCAGGTTGTCCGTGTGTACGAGAAAGTAATGGAATATCTTTATAGCGGATTGCTAATTCTTTGATTGCATCAATCACTTTCTTCCATTCTGGTAATAACACTTCTTCTTTCGCTGTTTTGAGCATCAGCGCGTGAGATGTATTATTTATATCTTCTGAAGTACAAGCAAAGTGAATAAACTCACTTACTTTCGCTAATTCAGGTAAGGCTTCGCTTTTCTCTTTTAAGAAATACTCCACCGCTTTTACATCGTGGTTAGTGGTACGTTCGATAGTTTTGATACGTTCTGCATCTTCAAGAGAGAAATTCGCAACAATTTGGTTTAAGTAATCGTTTGCTTCTTGAGATAAAGCTGAAACTTCTTGAATTTGAGCGTGAGATGCCAGTTTTTGTAACCAGCGAACTTCCACCGTAACGCGGAATTTGAGTAAACCAAATTCACTAAAAATAGGACGTAATGCCGTTGCTTTATCTTGGTAACGACCATCAATCGGGGATAATGCAGTAAGTGCATTGAGTTGCATAAAATGTTCTCCAGTTATAACGATGAATATAAAGATTGAGTTGCATTAAGAATTTTTTTACGAGAGAAGAATAACTGCCAACGACTTCCCCCGACTTGTTGCCACAGAATAGCTGCACGAATACCAGCTAATAATGTGGCACGAATGCGATTTTGAATATCAGGGCGAGAAAGCAGATCTTGACGACCAAATACTTGAATTCGAGAGCCTAGCGGACTAATCAAATCGCTATAAATACTCGCCATATTTGCAATCATCTGCTCGTGTAAAATATCATTGTCATATAATGATAATTGACGCTCAAGTTGGAGCAAACGCTGTGCTAGTTCACTTTTAGTTTGGGGATTTTTATCTAGTTTTTGACTTAATGCTAGAATGCCAACCCAATAACGCCCAATTTCAGTATCTAACTTCCCTTGTTTACCACCAAATTGAGCTATTACAGTTTCAAAACCAAGCTTTAAATGTTTGAGGTCATTATCAAATACGGCAACGGTTGAATCTGGTTGTAAAACGAGTAGACTTTTTAAAGATTGAGCAAGACTTTCTCTGTCTGCACTACCTTGATGTGCAAAATTTTGGACTAAACTCGCCGCTTGGCAAACACCTGCTAGGGCAATACTAATATCTGAATAATTCGCCATTTTCTATGTAATTTTCTTTGTGGTTTTATTTATCGCTATGTTGATAATTGTGTTTAAAAACGATCACTAGATGTTATAAATTGCTAAGGAATATAGCATTTTTTCAAGTCTTTTTGAATGCTTTTATTTTATTATCAATTCTCTCCTATTTTTCCCTTGTATTTCCAAAATAAGCCCCCATAATGAGCGAATTACATTTTTCGGAGAGTAAAGAAAATGGCAAGAAAAAAGAAACCGATTGAATTACCGTTATTACCATTGCGTGATGTTGTGGTGTTCCCATTTATGGTAATGCCGTTATTTGTAGGACGAGATAAATCTATCCAAGCCTTACGAGCAGCTATGGAAACCAATAAACAACTCTTCTTGGTTACACAAAAAGACCCTAATAAAGAAGATCCAACAGTTGAAGATATCTATGATGTAGGGGTAATGGCAAACATTATCCAAATGTTAAATTTACCCGATGGCACAGTAAAAGTCTTGGTTGAAGGGCAAGTAAGAGCGAAAGCTGAGCATATTCACGATGATGAAAATGGTTTTTGGGCGGGTGTTACACCGTTAATGTCTGAATCTCAAGAAGATAACGATGAATTAAAAGCGATTGCGAAAACAGCATTAACAGAATTTGAAAATTACGTTAAAAGTAATAAAAAGGTGCCGGCAGAAATTCTGCCAAAGCTACAAAAAATCACCTTTGAAGAGCGTTTGGCTGACACAATGGCTGCCAATTTAGTCGCTCAAGTAAAACAAAAACAAGCACTACTTGAAGAAGTAAACTTAATTGCTCGTTTTGAAGCTTTGTTGGTTGCAATGGCAACAGAGATGGATACGTTAGAAATGGAAGGACGTATTCGTAATCGTGTAAAACAACAAATGGAAAAAAATCAGCGTGATTATTATCTCAATGAGCAGATCAAAGCGATCCAAAAAGAGCTTGGCAATGGCGAAGAACAAGAACAGAGTGAATTAGATAAATTAAAAGCAAAAATTGAAGAAGCAAAACTGCCTGCTGAAGTAAAAGAAAAGGTAGAGAGCGAATTTAATAAACTCAAAGCAATGCCACAAAGTTCTTCTGAAGCGACTGTTGTGCGTGGTTACATCGACTGGATTTTGCAAATGCCTTGGCATAAGCGGTCAGTTGTGAAAAAAGATTTGCAAAAAGCCCAAGAAGTATTAGACAAAGACCATTATGGCTTAGAACGTGTGAAAGAACGTATTTTAGAGTATCTTGCGGTGCAAAGCCGTTTGAATAAGCTAAAAGGCCCAATTCTTTGCTTAGTTGGACCACCAGGAGTAGGGAAAACATCTTTAGGACAATCTATTGCCAATGCCACTGGGCGTAAGTATGTGCGTATGGCATTAGGTGGCGTGCGTGATGAAGCCGAAATTCGTGGACACCGCCGTACTTATATTGGCTCAATGCCTGGTCAGTTAATGATGAAAATGGCAAAAGTTGGCGTGCGTAACCCGCTCTTTTTATTAGATGAAATTGATAAAATGGCACAGGATATGCGTGGTGACCCTGCATCAGCGCTATTAGAAGTGCTTGATCCTGAACAGAACAAAGCCTTTAACGACCACTATTTAGAAGTTGATTACGATCTCTCCGATGTAATGTTTGTAGCAACTTCTAACTCAATGCATATTCCCCCTGCATTATTAGATCGTATGGAAGTTATTCGTCTTTCTGGCTATACCGAAGATGAAAAAATGCATATAGCGAAAGAGCATCTTATTGCAAAACAGAAAGAAAGTAATGGTATCAAAGACAATGAATTGACGATTGAAGACAGTGCACTTCTTGGTATTATCCGCTATTACACTCGTGAAGCTGGTGTGCGTAACCTTGAGAGAGAAATCGCTAAAATTTGCCGTAAAGCAGTAAAAGCGCTCGTGATTGATAAAAAACTCAAATCGATTACAGTAAATCAAGATAATCTTAAAGATTATCTGGGTGTACAGCGTTTTGACTACGGTAAAATGGATAACCAAAATCGTATTGGTGAAGTAACAGGCTTAGCTTGGACAGAAGTAGGTGGCGATTTATTAACCATTGAAACAGCATCAGTAACAGGTAAAGGCAAATTCTCTTACACTGGCTCACTAGGCGATGTAATGAAAGAGTCAATTCAGGCCGCAATGATGGTGGTACGAGCAAGAGCAGAAAAATTAGGCATTGCAGAAGATTTCTATGAAAAACGAGATATTCACGTTCACGTGCCTGAAGGTGCAACACCTAAAGATGGGCCAAGTGCAGGTATTGCAATGTGTACCGCATTGATTTCTAGCTTAACAGGCAACCCTGTGCGTGCTGATGTGGCAATGACAGGTGAAATTACTTTACGCGGAAAAGTGTTACCAATTGGTGGCTTAAAAGAGAAACTATTGGCAGCACATCGTGGTGGCATAAAAACAGTGATTATTCCAAAAGAAAATGAAAAAGATTTGGAAGAAATCCCTGAAAATGCTAAATCAGCCTTAGCCATTCACCCTGTTGAAACTATTGATGAAGTGTTAGCGATAGCATTAGAAAATCCACCAACAGGAATTGAAATTATTCCACCAAGTACAAAAAGTATTAAAGTGAAGAAAACCAAATCTTCATCTGTGATGCAGTAGTAAACTAGAAATATTAGACAGCCAAAAGGCGTATGGAACAAAATTAGTTGATAAAGCTGGTATTTTCAAAAATGTATCGCTTCTTTTCTCTTTATCTAAACGTTTTACGGCTTCTATTAGCAAGTTAGGTTTAATCGCGGTTACTGGCAAATTACCTAACTTGTTAAAAAATATTTATCCAATTACAACTAGTTATTTTCCATTCTCGAGATTCAGTTTCTAACTTCTTTTCAGCTTTTCTACCGTCAGATTTAATAAAACCTGTTTGCTAGCTTATACTGTTTCTCAAGGGATATTTGTTGGCAACGTAATAGTGCTTCGATATTTTGAGCTAAAGCAAGATGGGGGAATATAAAATTTAATAAATCAAATAGTTATATTGTATAAACACAACAAAAAATTCCCAGTCGTAAGACTAGGGATTGGAATTTGGTGCGACTAGCTGGACTCGAACCAGTGACCCCCACCATGTCAAGGTGGTGCTCTAACCAACTGAGCTATAGTCGCATTTGGTAACTAAAAACGAGGCTAATTCTAATGAAAAAAGTAAACTTAGGCAATAGTTTACCTTTTCATTTGCTTGTTTTTAATCCATATTTAGCGAGTTAAACGCGGCTGTGTGTAGATAGCTTTATCTTCCCAACGTAATAGAGTGAGATGATTCCCCCAAACACAGCCTGTATCTAGTGCATAAATGTTTGGTGGTGTTGCATAACCAATTAAACTCGCCCAATGCCCGAAAATAATAGGGTATTGTTGGTAAAGTGGGTTATCTAGTTCAAACCAAGGTTTTAATTCGCTAGGAGCTTGTTCAACAGGTAATTTACATTCAAAATCTAACCGCTTGTCTGGGTAACAAAAACGCATGCGAGTAAATGCGTTGATAATATAACGCCAGCGTGCTACCCCAGTTAAATTATCGTTCCAGCTATCGGGTTGGCTATCATACATTTGGGCGAGAAGCTCAACATAATTCTCACTCTTTAATATATCTTCGACTTCATTAGCACAAGCAAAAGTCGTTTGAAGATCCCATTCAGGACTAATCCCAGCGTGAGCAATAATAAATTTATGCGCTGGGTGTTGAGCAACAAGCGGTCGGTTTCGCAACCAATTTTGTAATTCCTCGCGATCTTCGGCCATAAAAATGGCATCGACGTTATCTTTTGGTTTTACCTTTTTAATGCCTTGTAAAGTTGCCAATAAATGCAGATCGTGGTTGCCTAATACCACTGTGGCTTTTTCACTTAAATCTTTGACAAATCGTAGGCAAGCAAGGGAATTTTCACCACGAGCAATTAAATCCCCGGTTAGCCATAATTCATCGTGAGTGGGTTCAAAATTAACTTGTTTCAGTAATGCTTGAAATTCATCAAAACAACCATGCAAATCGCCAATAAGATAAGTAGCCATAATGTAATAAGAAAAAAAGAGATAGAGCGGAGTATTTTAGGCAACAAGCGGTAAGATAGATAGAAAAATTTTCAAAATTTATTGAGATAAGATTGCAATTCACTTAAATTTAAATAAGAATACTTATCGTTTATTTTAAAAGGAAAAGTTCAAAATGATGTTAAGAAAAAAGCAAATTGCTGTTTTTATCGCTTCCGCTTTGGCTCTAAATAGTGCCCTTGCAGAGCAAATGGGAGTATTACCTGAAATCAAAGTGACTGAAAGTGTTGTAGATACAGAAATTACTAATACTCAGATCAACAAACAAGCTATTCAACGTAAACAGCCAAGTGATCTTAAAGCTTTATTTGCTAACCAACTCGATGCGCAAGTTAACGATTTACAAAATAGTCGTGCAGGTAATGATGGTGTGAATGTGAGAGGATTACAAGGAAATCGAGTTGCGATGAGCATTGATGGTGTTCCACTCCCTGAAACTCAAGAAAACAAATTATTTGTTGCACTAGGACAAGATTTTGGAGCAGGGAATAGTGTTGAACCTACATCACTACGTTCTGCGACAGTACAACATAGTGGTTCTTTCCAGTCATTGTCAGGCAGTGTAAGTTTTGCAACATTAGAAGCAAACGATGTTATCCAATCTGGTAACGTTGGTGGTTTCGTAGCAACGGGTTATGATAGTTCAGATAGATCTATTTATGGTTCTGTTGCAGGTGCAGCCAAAAATGAAAATTATCAAGGTCTTGTATTAACCACTGCTCGTTGGGGAAATGAAAAAGGGAACAATGGTAAAGTTGGTGGAGAGGGTGATACTCGTACCAAGCCTAATCCTGTAGATTACAAAAATAGTTATGTTCTAGTTAAAAACGCTTATCGTTTGAATGATCAAAACCAATTCAAATTAACTTTCGAGCATCAACAAAAAATTAAAGACACCTCTCTATTATCTAACAATGGTTCTTCTATTGATAGGGCAGCAGGTGAACAGCTTTCAGGCTTTACTGAAGATAAGACTCGTCGTTCTAGAATATCTCTAGGACATCAATATCAAAATGATAGCGGTTTTATCAATACAATAGATAGCAATATTTATTATCAAAATGCGATGACACAAAATTATCGTGAACGTGAATCTATTCGCTCTTCTCGTGTTGAAAATGGTAAATATAGTAATAAAAACTTTGGAATAAGTTCTAATTTTATCAGTTTAGTGGATGCAACTATTCCAAATGCTATTCGTTATGGATTTGCTTATCATTACTCACATATTAAAAGTGATTTAGTTTGTTCAACTTGCTCAAAATCACTAACTTTTGATCCTGTTGCAGATACAAAACAATCTAAAACACACTTCTACATTGAAGATGAAATTGCATTAAATAACTTCACTATCATTCCGCATTTAGGCGTATTACATTATCGTTTAAATCCATCTAAATCAGGTTATGTTCAAGCTGCTGCACAACATACTGAGGTAAAATCACAGAAACAAACAGTATTCCTACCAAAAATCACGCTAGCTTGGAAAATGAATGAAATATTCCAACCATATTTCCAATATTCTCGAGGCGTTAAAACACCGTCTGCTCAACAATTAACCTCATCTTTTGGTAATACGGTGGTAGCTGGAGGGCGTATTATTCGTCAATATGCTGTGGTAGGTAATGCAAATCTACGTCCTGAAACAGCAGATAACTTTAGTTTAGGTGTCAAAGGTAAATCAGATAATATTCAATATCACGTTGTAGGTTATTACAATAAATATCGTAATTTTATTGATTCGATGTCTAGTGCAGTTGGTAATTTTAATCCGTTTATTCAATACCATAATTTAGATAAAGCTCGTATTTATGGTGTTACTGCAGATGCAAAATGGTCTTGGAATAATTTCTTTATTTCAGGTGGACTGGCTTATGCAAAAGGTAAATCTGATCAGAAGGGTAAAAAATCACCAATTAATACCATCCAGCCGTTGAAATTAAAAGCAGGCTTAGGTTATGAAGGTCAACAATTTGGTACAGATATTCAACTTACTCACATTAGTGCGAAATCGAATAAAGATATCAATGGTAAAATTTATAATCCAACTACTTCGGTTAATATTATTGATTTAGGTGCTTACTGGAAACCAGTTAAGAATTTAACTTTATCAGCTAATGTGAATAACGTTTTCAATAAAAAATATTGGAATTGGTCTGATATTTCATATTTTGCAGTTCAAAGCTCTTCTGCATCAGCAGATCGTACAGCAACTTTAAATAAACAAAATGTGGATACCTATTCAGCATTGGGTCGTAATTTTAATGTCGGTGTACGTTATGAATTTTAGTTTTGCTTAATTATAAAATAAGGCTTTCATTGAAAGCCTTATTTTTTAGGTACAAGCGGTAAGGTAGATAGAAAAATTTGCAAAATTTTAAGCCTATCTGACCGCTTGTTAGGTTAAATCACTAATTCACCGACGATAGAACGAGTTTCAATACGGACTTCTTTAAGTTTAATTTTAACCTGTTGTCCGATTTGATAGCTTTTTTCGCCTTTGATGTAAAGCGCGATTTCTTCTGGGTTATAGAGCATTTCTTCTTTATTTGGGTGGATAGTCGAGAATGGCACAAAAATAGATGCCCCATTTTCGAGTACTTTTACACGCAATCCACCACGAGACACATCGTGAATTTCTCCTTCAAATTCAATGTTTTTCTCAACCATTGGGGCAAGATAACGAGCATATAACCAATCCGCAATATCTCGCTCAACCATTCGGTTTTGTTTACGGGCTTCTTGTAAACGCACTAAAATGCTTTCATCAACCGCAGTTGGATTTTCTTGAGCTAATACTTGTTTGATTAAGCGGTGATTAACCATATCGCCATATTTACGGATAGGCGATGTCCACGTCGCATAGTGGCTAATTCCTAAGCCTAGGTGTGGAGCACATTCTGTTTTAAATTCCGCAAAAGTGAGATAGCGGCGTAAACGCATTTCTAAGAAATTCTCAGGGAACTGTTCAATATCACGACGCATTTCACAATAGCCTTCTAGAGTAGCAAGACTCTCAGGGGCATATCGTTGAGATAGCTCTTTATAATTTTGCTCATTACCAAGGGTGTCCAGTAAGAATTTCTGCACTAATTCAAGGTTTTTAATATCAAATCCAGAGTGAGTATTGAATACGCCAGTGTGAGCATATTTATCCAAATACTGTGCGGCACAAATATTGGCTAAAATCATTGATTCTTCAATCATTTGATTTGCGATGCGGCGATATTCAACGTGAATATCACGCACAGAACCATCTTCGTTGAGCTCAAAATAGTAGTCGCCTTGCTCTTTGAATAAGAGGGCATTTTTACTACGCCAATCAATTCGAGCGAGAGTAAACTGATGTAACCAGTTAATTTGTTGTTCAATTTGCTCAGTTTCTGGTCGCCAGTGGTTATCGACTTTCTCAATAAAATCAGAAACATCGTTGTAGGCCAATTTTGCTTTTGATTCTACCCAAGCAGATGTAAAGCGAGTTTCGCCTGAGATATTTCCTTGTAAATCGACTTCAATATAAGCCACTAATGCAGGGCGTTTCTCATTTGGCACTAATGAACAAAGTTCGTCAGAAAGCTCGCGTGGTAACATTGGGATATTAAACCCGGGCAAATAGTTGGTAAAACAACGTTGGCGAGCGGCTTTTTCAATATTGGAATCAAGCGGAATATAAGCGGTTGGGTCGGCAATCGCAACTACTAAACGCCAGCCGGTTTGTTCTCCGTTTTGTTCGATCGGCTCGATGTAAAGGGCATCGTCCATGTCTTGCGTACTTGGCGAGTCGATTGTCGTAAAGTAAAGATCAGTGAGATCTTCACGTTCTAAGCTATCCGCTAAAGTGTAAGATTTCTCGCCAGCAACGGGCTCTCTAGGTTGCTCGTGGCGAGCTAAAGTTACCCACCAAGGTGCGAAGTTATCATCGGCTTTACAAATAAATTGAGTCACTTGAGCGAAGAAGAAACGATCATCACGCAGTGGGTGTGTTTTTAATTGTGCGACAACCCAATCATTTTCCGCTAATTTATGCTCAACTTTTTTGTGAGTGTTGGCAGGAATAAGAGATTTAATGCTTGGGTGATCGACAGCAAGTTGTAGTTTGCCATCTTTATTAAATTTTACTTGGGCAATAAAGCGATCTAGCATCGGTTCAAGGAGAGAATCCACTTCAACTTGTTCTTTATCGCCATCACGTTTTACCACGGCACGAATTTTATCGCCGTGCATAATTTTTTTCATTTCTTGGGGCGGAATGAAATAGCTGTTTTTATCACATTCTAAAAAACCGTAGCTTTTATCTGTAGTTTTAACGACACCTTCAACATATTCTTTACTTGCTTCAATTTGTTGTTTTAATTGGGCTAAAAGGGGGTTATTTTGAAACATTTTGTATTTATCCAGAAAATAATAAACCACGGAAACTCTAACGTACTTTTACAAAAAAATCGCTCAATCGGACCGCTTGCAAAGGTTAAATTTTCCGTGGTAAAAAAATGGCAGATTATTCTGCGTCTAAATCGCCCATTGCGACAATGCTAAAACCTGCATCAACGTGAACAACTTCACCTGTAATACCGCCTGCTAAATCAGAGCATAAGAATGCAGCAGAATTACCTACATCTTCAATGGTTACTGTACGGCGTAATGGTGCTGTTTTTTCAAAGTTAGATAACATTTTTTTGAAGTCTTTAATACCTGATGCCGCAAGCGTGCGGATTGGACCTGCAGAAATCGCATTAACACGAATACCATCTTTACCTAAAGTTGCTGCCATTACACGAGTACTTGCTTCAAGTGATGCTTTAGCTAAACACATTACATTGTAGTTTGGAATTGCACGCTCTGCCCCTAAGTAAGAAAGGGTTAAAAGTGCTGAATTTGGGTTTAACATTGCACGAGCTTCTTTTGCCATTGCAACAAAGCTATATGCACTGATGTCGTGGGCAATTTGGAAACCTTCACGAGTTGCAGCATTCACATAATCGCCATCTAATTGATCTGCTGGAGCAAAACCAATTGAGTGAACAAAACCATCAAATTTTTCCCAATGTTTGCTTAACTGCTTAAAACATTCTTTAATGTTTTCATCCGTTGCAACATCCATTGGTAGTACAATATCTGAACCAAATTCTTTCGCAAATTCTTCAACTCGACCTTTTAATTTATCATTTAAGTAGGTAAAAGCTAATTCCGCACCTTCACGTTTCATTGCACTTGCAATACCGTAAGCGATAGAACGGTTGCTTGCTAATCCTGTAATTAAAATGCGTTTGCCTGCTAAAAAGCCCATAAATAATTCCTCTATATTAGTGATAAAATAGCTCAAAATGAGCAAAACGGACAAATTATAACGAAATTTTACCCTTTCGGGAAATATAAGCGGTCAGATCGGAGTAGTTTTTTGCAAAGCGAATCATTTGTTCTATTACTTATTTACAAAAATTTCACTTTTCCCTTGAAATCAGGGATTTCGGTCTTATTATACTCAGATCAAAGAAATGAAAGAGAAAAAGAATGGGAAAAAAACGGAGTGCAAGTTCATCACGTTGGCTTGCAGAGCATTTTAAAGATCAATTTGTGCAAAAAGCACATAAACAAAAATTACGCTCAAGAGCGTATTTTAAGCTAGATGAAATTCAACAAACCGACCGCTTGTTTAAAAATGGAATGACAGTCGTTGATTTGGGCGCTGCTCCTGGCGGTTGGTCGCAATATGTGGTTACACAAATTGGCAGTAAAGGGCGAGTGATTGCTTGTGATATTTTGGATATGAACCCGATTGCTGGGGTTGATTTTTTACAAGGCGACTTTCGTGAAGAAAGTGTATTGAATGCCTTATTAGAGCGAGTTGGGGAAGATAAAGTTGATGTGGTAATGTCAGATATGGCTCCGAATTTTAGTGGTATGCCATCGGTTGATATTCCTAGAGCAATGTATTTGGTTGAGTTGGCGTTAGATATGTGTCGCCAAGTATTAGCACCAAAAGGCAGTTTTGTGGTCAAAGTATTCCAAGGCGAAGGTTTTGATAACTATTTGCGTGAAATCAGAGCGTTATTCAGCGTGGTAAAAGTGCGTAAACCTGAAGCATCTCGAGACCGCTCGCGTGAAGTTTATATTGTCGCTACAGGCTATAAAGGATAGGTGGAATATCCTTTCATTTTATAGTAATCTTTACAGAATTTTTTAATCCTAAAAAGAGGTAAAACCTTGAACGATATGTTTAAAAATATTCTACTTTGGGTAGTGATTGGCTTAACGCTAATGACTGCATTCCAAGGTTTTAATACGAATTTTGGCAGTACAAACACTGTCGAATATTCGACATTTATCAATGACTTAAAAGAAAACCGTTTAAAATCGGTCAACTTTAAGAATAATGATGAAGTAATAACCGTAACCAAATCGAATGGTTCAGAATATCAAACCGTAATGCCGATTTATGATCGAGATTTATTAAACGATCTTTTAAATAAAAATATTACGGTTGTAGGTGAGCCAGCAGAACGTCGTGGGTTGTTATCTCAAATCTTGATTTCTTGGTTCCCGATGTTATTGCTTATCGGTTTCTGGGTCTTCTATATGCGTCAAATGCAAGGTGGTGGCAGAGGCGGTGCGATGAGCTTTGGTAAGAGCAAAGCGAAAATGATCGCACCTGATCAAATTAAAACCACTTTTGCTGATGTGGCAGGTTGTGATGAAGCAAAAGAAGAAGTTGCGGAAGTGGTCGATTTCTTGCGTGACCCAAGTAAATTCCAAAAACTTGGTGGACGTATTCCGAAAGGGATTTTAATGGTTGGACCACCGGGAACAGGTAAAACCTTATTAGCGAAAGCTATCGCAGGTGAAGCCAAAGTACCTTTCTTCACAATGGCAGGTTCAGATTTCGTTGAAATGTTTGTTGGGGTCGGTGCATCTCGTGTACGTGATCTTTTCGATCAAGCGAAGAAAAATGCGCCTTGTATCATTTTCATTGATGAAATTGATGCCGTAGGACGTAAACGTGGTGGTGCGGGTTTTAGTGGCGGACACGATGAACGTGAACAAACATTAAACCAAATGCTGGTGGAAATGGATGGTTTTGAAGGCTCAGAAGGGATTATCATTATCGCAGCAACTAACCGAGCGGATGTGTTAGATAACGCATTAACTCGTCCAGGGCGTTTTGACCGTCAAGTGATGGTTGGATTACCTGATGTGAAAGGGCGTGAGCAGATCTTAAAAGTTCATATGAGAAAAGTACCTCTTGCGCCTGATGTTGATCCGATGATTATTGCTCGTGGTACTCCAGGATATTCTGGTGCAGAGTTAGCAAACTTAGTGAACGAAGCAGCTTTATTCTCTGCTCGTGCTAACCAACGAGTTGTTACAATGAATGACTTTGAAAAGGCTAAAGATAAAATCAATATGGGTCCAGAACGCCGTTCAATGATTATGACTGACGAGCAAAAAATCTCAACAGCATATCACGAGGCAGGACACGCTATTGTAGGTTATTTGATGCCTGAACATGATCCAGTGCACAAAGTAACAATTATTCCACGTGGACGTGCGTTAGGTGTCACATTCTTCTTACCTGAAGGCGATAAAATCAGTATTAGCCAAAAACAATTAGAAGGCAAATTAGCAAGCACCTATGGTGGACGTTTAGCCGAAGAGCTTATCTATGGCAAAGAGAATATTTCCACTGGTGCATCAAGTGATATTCAAGTTGCATCGAATATTGCTCGTAGAATGGTGACTGAATGGGGCTTTTCTGAAAACCTTGGACCTATCTTATATAAAGAAGAAGAGGGTTTTGGTGCACCAAAAGTGGTATCAGAAGCGACAGCAAAACTGATTGATGAAGAAGTGCGTAAAATTGTTGAGCGTAACTATGAACGTGCAAAACAAGTATTGATTGATAATATGGATATTTTACACGCAATGAAAGATGCGTTAATGAAATATGAAACAATCGATATGCCACAGATCAAAAACTTAATGGAACGCAAACCTGTTGGTGAACCAGCGGGTTGGAATGATAGTAGCGATAACACGCCACCATCTTCTTCCGATGAAAAACCATCAGAAACTAAAGTTGATGATACTTTCTCTGAAGCAGAACCTACCGATAAGAATGTCGGTACTGTGTCAGACAGTGAAGCTGATGTTAAATAATCAATAAATGAACATAAAACCGAAAACCGAGCAGATAAATTGCTCGGTTTTTTATTTTTAGTCAGTAGAAATTATCTCTATTTTAAAATGTGATCTAATCAGCAAATTTACAAAAAATTTTACTAATCGTACCGCTTTTCATTGACTTACCGAGTAATACAAATTACCTTTGGTTAAAGATTTGTTAATAAAATGTTATTTACAATAGTGATAGAATAAGGGGGAACTATGTCATTTCACGTTACACAACCAAAAGCTGGAGAAGCCATTCAACTAAATGAAGATGGCTCTTTAATTGTGCCCGATCATCTAATCATTCCATTTATTGAAGGTGATGGTATAGGCGTAGATGTTACACCAGCTATGAAAACGGTGATTGATGCAGCTGTTGAGAAAGCATATCAGGGTAAGCGTAAAATTGAATGGTTAGAAATTTATGCAGGCGAAAAAGCTAATCAAAAATATGGTGAAAACGTTTGGTTGCCTGATGAAACATTAGATTTAATTAAACAATATCATATTGCGATTAAAGGCCCTTTGATGACACCAGTCGGTGGTGGTATTCGTTCATTAAATGTGGCAATGCGTCAAGGGTTAGATCTCTATAATTGCTTGCGTCCGATTCGTTATTATGAAGGCACGCCAAGCCCTGTGAAGCACCCTGAATTAGTTGATATGGTGATTTTTCGTGAAAACTCCGAAGATATTTACGCGGGTGTAGAATGGGTGGCTGCTTCGGCAGAAGCAGATAAAGTGATCACATTTTTACAACAAGAAATGGGGGTGAAGAAAATTCGTTTCCCTCAAGAGTGTGGCATTGGTATTAAACCTGTTTCTAAACAAGGTACGCAACGTTTGGTGAGAGCTGCATTACAGTATGTTATTGATAACAATAGAGATTCACTTACTCTCGTGCATAAAGGTAATATTATGAAATTTACCGAAGGAGCATTTAAAGAGTGGGGCTACCAAGTTGCAAAAGAGTTTGGGGCAGAGCCTATTGATAATGGACCTTGGCATCGTTTAGTTAATCCGAAAACAGGCAAAGAGATTATTATTAAAGATTCTATTGCTGATGCATTTTTACAAGAAATTCTGTTACACCCGACAGAGTATGATGTTATTGCTACCTTAAACCTAAATGGCGACTATATTTCCGATGCGTTAGCTGCTCAAGTAGGCGGAATTGGGATCTCGCCAGGGGCGAACATTGGTTTTGAGGCAGCTATTTTTGAAGCAACACACGGTACAGCACCTAAAATTGCGGGGCAAAATAAAGCAAACCCGGGGTCAATTATTTTAAGTGGTGAAATGATGTTACGCCATTTAGGTTGGACAGAAGCAGCGGATCTTGTTGTGAATGCGGTATCTAAAACGATTGCTAATAAAACAGTTACCTTTGATTTTGCAGAAACCTTAGACGGAGCAACATTACGCTCTACATCGGAATTTGCACAAGATATTGTAAATAATTTATAAAATCTGACCGCTTGAAAATAATAAGTTCATACAAAGAAATAAAATTTCTAGTGTATGAACTTTTTTATTACTCAATGCTCTTATAGAGTAATTTTACTTTATAGGAGTTATTATGTTTTCTATTTTCAAACGCTTTAGTTTATCTTCAACCCAATTAGTTATTATCCTTTCTCTTTATTTCGCAACAATTTTGAATTATGCATTTTATAGAGAAGTTATTTCATTACAATCTTTTAATGTTAACTTACCTGAAACTTATTTTGTTCTAACTATTCCATTAGTTTTATTCTGTGCTTTAATTATTGTTATTCAAATACTATCGTTGCCAATACTTCACAAAGTAATTATTCCTTTTTTATTAATTATTAGTTCCGCTATTAGTTATAATGAGATATTTTTCAGTATCTTTTTTGATAAAGATATGCTTGATAATGTATTGCAAACCAATACTGCTGAAAGTATGCGTATGATGACAACTTCATATATTAGCTGGATTGTTATCTTAGGGATTATTCCATCATTATTGTATATTGCTACAAAAGTTAAATATAAATCTTTTTTAAGAGAAATAATGACAAGAATTGCTACCATTCTATTAAGTATGTTAATTATTTTAGGTGTGGCAAAATTCTTTTATCAGGATTATGCATCTTTTTTTCGTAATAATAAAAATGTAGCACATTTAATATTACCTTCAAATTTCGTTGCATCAAGTATTAAGAAAATACGTCATTTACAACGTGAGAATATTCCTTATACTCAAATTGATGTTGATGCTCAGCAAGAGAAACCAGATAATTATCGTCACGTTACCGTCTTAATTGTTGGAGAAACGACTCGGGCTCAAAATTGGGGGTTAAATGGCTATAAACGTCAAACTACACCGTTATTAGCTAAACGAGGAGAGGAAATTTTTAATTTCTCAAAAGTATCTAGTTGTGGTACAGCGACAGCAATATCAGTACCTTGTATGTTTTCGGCATTTACTCGAGAAAATTATGATGCTGCAAAAGCAGCGAAACAAGATAATATTTTAGATATTTTACAACGATCTAATATTGATTTAATGTGGATTGATAATAATAGTGATTGTAAGGGAGTATGCGAGAGAATTCCGAATAAAACAGTTATTAACCTAAATTTACCTGAATTTTGTCGTAATGGTGAATGCTTAGATAATATTATGTTACCAGAATTAGATAAAGTTTTAGATGAGCAGAATGAAAAAGATTTAGTCGTTATTCTTCATACAATCGGAAGTCACGGTCCAACTTATTATGAACGTTACACTAAAGAATATAGACATTTTGAACCAACTTGCGATACTAATGAAATTAACCGTTGTAATGATCAGCAATTAGTGAATACTTATGACAACACCATTGTGTATCAAGACCAATTTATTGATAAAGTTATTCAGCGTTTAGAAAATAAAGATAATTGGGAAAGTGCTGTATTCTATGTTTCAGATCACGGTGAGTCTTTAGGGGAAAGTGGCATTTATTTACACGGTGCACCTTATTCTATTGCGCCAGATTATCAAACAAAAGTTCCTATGATAATGTGGTTTTCAAAAGCATTTTTAAAGAATGAACCTTTTGATTTTGAGTGCTTAAGAGAAAATAGCCAAAAACAAAATTACTCACACGATAATCTATTTCATACAATGTTTAGTTTAATGGATATGGATACTGATTTAGGATCTTATAATGTGCATTTAGATATATTAGCTCAATGCAAAAAATAGTATACTTTTAAAGTAGTTTTGAAGCCATTCACATCATTGAATGGCTTTTCTTTTTGAACAAATTTGCCAAATGTTACAAAATTTTGTGATTTTGTTATCAAATTGTAAAATTTAATCTTGCCTTTTTATTTTCTAGCATTATGATGAAGACATCTCTCATAGATTATTTTTGAAGTGGAGATTTTCTTATGTCTTTCTTAAATGATTACCGTAAACTTGTGGCAGAACGTGAAGCATTGGGGGTTGTACCTTTACCACTCAATGCAGAGCAAACTGCTGAACTTATTGAATTACTCAAAAATCCTATTCAATCTGAAGCCACTTTTCTGCTTGAATTATTTGAAAATCGTATTCCAGCAGGGGTAGATGAAGCTGCTTATGTTAAAGCCTCTTTTTTAGCATCTATTATCAAAGATGAAGTGCAATCGCCCTTAATTTCACCGCAGAGAGCGGTTGAATTACTTGGCACAATGCAAGGTGGTTATAACATTCAACCTTTATTAGATGCGTTAGATAACCAAAGGTTAGCCCCTTTTGCTGTTACTGCATTATCTAATACTTTATTGATGTTTGATAATTTCCACGATGTTGCAGAAAAAGCGAAACAAGGCAACCAATTTGCACAGCAAGTCTTGCAGTCTTGGGCTGATGCTGAGTGGTTTTTATCTCGTCCAAAATTAGCTGAAAAACTAACGCTAACTGTATTTAAAGTAACAGGGGAAACCAATACGGACGATTTATCGCCAGCTCAAGATGCGTGGTCTCGCCCTGATATTCCACTGCACGCTTTAGCAATGCTAAAAAATGAGCGTGATGGTATTGAACCTGATCAGGCTGGTGTTGTAGGTCCAATGCAACAAATTGCACAGTTAAAAGAGAAAGGATTTCCGCTTGTCTATGTGGGAGATGTAGTGGGAACAGGCTCTTCACGCAAATCAGCAACTAACTCAGTACTTTGGTTAATGGGGGATGATATTCCTTACATTCCAAATAAACGGGCTGGTGGCGTGGTCTTAGGCGGTAAAATTGCTCCAATTTTTTTCAATACAATGGAAGATGCAGGCTCTTTACCGATTGAAGTTGATGTTAGCCAACTTAATATGGGCGATGTGATCGACCTTTATCCCTATCAAGGCAAAATTTGTAAACACAATAGCGATGAAGTATTGGCGACCTTTACTTTAAAAACAGACGTTTTGCTTGATGAAGTGCGTGCTGGTGGGCGTATTCCGTTGATTATCGGACGTGGTTTAACACATAAAGCAAGAACTGAATTAGGCTTACCTGAAAGCGATGTTTTTGTGAAACCAAAAGCAACGCAAGACTCGACTAAAGGTTATACCTTAGCTCAAAAAATGGTAGGAAGAGCTTGTGGTGTAGAAGGTATTAGAGCAGGGCAGTATTGCGAACCAAGAATGACAAGCGTTGGTTCTCAGGATACCACAGGGCCAATGACGCGTGATGAATTAAAAGATCTCGCTTGTTTAGGGTTCTCCGCAGATTTAGTAATGCAATCTTTCTGCCATACAGCAGCTTATCCAAAACCTGTTGATGTAGTAACGCATCATACATTACCTGATTTTATTATGAACCGAGCGGGTGTTTCGTTACGCCCTGGCGATGGGGTTATTCATTCGTGGCTAAATCGAATGTTACTACCAGACACAGTGGGGACAGGTGGCGATTCTCACACTCGTTTTCCTATTGGGATCTCATTTCCTGCTGGTTCTGGCTTGGTTGCTTTTGCCGCTGCAACAGGCGTTATGCCACTGGATATGCCCGAATCTGTCCTTGTTCGTTTCAAAGGCGAATTACAAGCAGGCATCACATTACGCGATTTAGTTCACGCCATTCCTTATTATGCCATTCAACAAGGTTTACTAACCGTTGAAAAAGCGGGTAAAAAGAATATTTTTTCGGGGCGAATTCTTGAAATTGAAGGGTTAGAGCACCTGAAAGTAGAACAAGCCTTTGAATTATCCGATGCATCAGCTGAACGTTCTGCCGCGGCTTGTACCATTAAATTAGATAAAGAGCCTGTGATCGAATATCTCAACTCAAACATTGTGTTACTCAAATGGATGATTTCGGAAGGTTACGGTGATGTGCGTACTTTAGAACGCCGTATCAACGCAATGCAGGCTTGGATAGATAACCCACAATTATTGGAAGCAGATGACGATGCAGAATATGCAGCGGTTATTGAGATTGATTTGAATGAAATCAAAGAACCGATTGTCTGTGCACCGAACGATCCTGATGATGCGAGAAAACTTTCAGATGTACAAGGCGATAAAGTTGATGAAGTCTTTATTGGTTCTTGTATGACAAATATCGGGCATTTCCGAGCAGCAGGTAAACTATTAAGTCAATCTACGGCAATGTTACCGACACGCTTATGGGTTGTGCCACCAACAAGAATGGATGCAGCTTTGCTAACGGAAGAAGGCTATTACAGCATCTATGGTAAAAGCGGGGCAAGGGTTGAAATTCCAGGTTGTTCACTTTGTATGGGAAATCAAGCAAGAGTGGCAGATGGCTCAACGGTTGTTTCAACTTCTACTCGTAACTTCCCAAATCGTATGGGAAAAGGAGCATTTGTTTATCTAGCATCAGCAGAACTTTCGGCGGTTTGTGCCTTACTGGGTAGAATTCCGACACTAGATGAATATTTAAGTTATGTACACAGTTTGGATAACGATAAAGAAGATACCTATCGTTATATGAATTTCAACGAAATCAATAGCTATATGAAAAAAGCTGATGAAGTTATCTTCCAGACTGTCGCATAGCAAATAAAAGACAAGGCAAGCGGTCGGATTATTGCAAAATTTTACTCATAACTTACCGCTTGAAAATAACAATAAACAGGGGGAATGAATATGCCTAAACTACATCCAACTTTAACCGCAGAGTTACAACTCAGTGATGGACGTAAATTTAGTTTGCCAGTGTATCAAAGTAACTTAGGTTATGATGCAATCGGAGTGGAATCATTACAAAAAGAGAAATTATTCACCTACGATCAGGGGCTAACTTCTACGGCGTTATGTGAATCTAGCATTACTTATATTGATGGTGATCAGGGGATCTTGTTGCATCGTGGCTACCCGATTGATGAATTAGCATTGCGTAAAAGCTACCTTGATGTTGCTTATTTATTATTAAATGGTGAATTACCAAATACAGAAGAGCTAGACGCATTTAAAAAAGAGATCAGCTCACATTATATGGTGAATGAACAATTTACCCGATTGTTTCAAGGTTTCCGCCGAGATTCGCACCCAATGGCGGTGATGTGTGCAGCAAGTAGTGCATTAGCGGCTTTCTATCACGATATTTTAGAAGATAGTCAAAAATCTCGTGATAAAACTGCGATTCGTTTGTTGGCTAAAATGCCAACATTAGCTGCGATGTGTTATAAATACAGCATCGGTCGTCCATTTATGTATCCGCAAAATAATCTCTCTTATGCAGGAAACTTCTTGTATATGATGTTTGCGACCCCTTGTGAGCCTTATGTGGTAAATCCTGTATTAGAACGTGCGATGGATCGTATCTTTACCTTACACGCAGACCACGAACAAAATGCCTCGACATCTTCAGTGCGAAGTGTGGCATCATCTGGCCCTAATCCATTTGCTTGTATTGCTGCTGGTATTGCATCTCTTTGGGGACCTGCACATGGTGGTGCAAATGAAGCCTGTATCAAAATGCTAGAAGAAATTGGCACAGTTGATCGTATTCCAGAATTTATTGCTCGAGCTAAAGATAAAAATGATCCATTCCGTTTAATGGGCTTTGGGCATCGAGTGTATAAAAATTATGACCCTAGAGCGAAAGTAATGCGTGAAACTTGCCATGAAGTGCTTAAAGAGCTGGGTGTTACTACACCATTACTTGAAGTGGCAATGGAATTAGAACGTATCGCCTTAAGTGATCCATACTTTATTGAACGTAAACTTTATCCAAATGTCGATTTCTATTCAGGAATCATTTTACAAGCAATCGGTATTCCAACCTCAATGTTTACGGTTATTTTTGCTTTAGCAAGAACAGTAGGGTGGATTGCAAACTGGAAAGAAATGTGCGAAGAAAGCCTGAAAATTGTCCGCCCAAGACAAATTTATACAGGTTATACAGAGCGTCATATTGATAAATAACTAAATTAGAAAAGGCATAGTGGGAAACTATGCCTTTACATTACAAGTGGACTTATTTTTTAGTAATTGCCCCTAAAATTCCACGCATAATTTGTTTTGTGACTTGGTTACGAAGATTACGTCCAACAGACTGAGCAACGCTACCAACAACTTTTTCTGCAATAGATTGTTCGCTTTTCTTTTTCGTACCAAAAATGCTACCTAAAATGCCATTTAAGAAACCATTTTCTTCTTCCTTCGCTTCTTGTTCTGCTTGCTGTTGAGCCTGAACTTGTTGGTTTAATAGCTCAAAAGCAGATTCGTTATCAACAAATTGGCTATAATGAAGGTAGAGATCATCTTGTTTCACTAGAGATAGACGCTCTTGTTCCGATATTGGTTTAAGTTGGCTTTGTGGTGGGTAGATATAGGCAATTTCCACAGGCGTTGGCATACCTTTTTCATCTAAAACAGAGACTAACGCTTCTCCAACACCAAGTTGGGTAATGGCTTCCACCACATTGACAGATGGATTTGCTCGGAAAGTTTCAGCCGCAGATTTTACTGCTTTTTGATCTTTCGGTGTAAAGGCACGTAATGCGTGCTGAACACGATTACCAAGCTGTCCTAATACCGATTCTGGTAAATCTAATGGATTTTGTGTCACAAAATAAACCCCCACCCCTTTAGAGCGGATTAAACGTACAACTTGTTCAATTTTATCGACTAATACTTTTGGTGCACCATCAAACATTAAATGTGCTTCGTCAAAGAATAATACAAATTTAGGTTTATCAGGATCGCCGACTTCAGGAAGTTGCTCAAATAGCTCTGCCATAAACCAAAGTAAGAATGCACCATACATTCTTGGTGAGTTAATCAGTTTTTCGGAATTGAGTACGTTAATAACACCACGACCGTCACGCGTTTGCATCCAGTCATTCAAGTCTAGAGCAGGTTCGCCAAATAGATTACTTGCTCCTTCATTTTCCAGTGTGAGTAATGCTCTTTGAATAGCTCCAACACTTGCAGCAGAAACATTACCATATTCAACTTGGAATACTTTAGCGTTTTCCGCCACAAATTTTAGCATGGCACGCAGATCTTTGAGATCAATTAACAGTAATCCTTTGTCGTCGGCAACGCGGAATACTAAATTTAACAAGCCTTCTTGAGTGTCGTTTAGGTTAAGTAAACGAGCTAATAACATTGGTCCCATTTCGGAAATGGTGGTGCGTAATGGAATACCACTTTGACCAAAAACATCCCAAAAGGAAACGGGGAAACCGCTTAAGTAATCTTCGCCACCAAGTTGGAATTGCTCAATACGTTCTGCAATTTTCCCTTGGAAACTGCCCGCTTGTACTAAACCTGAGAGATCGCCTTTTACATCAACAAGAAAGACAGGAATGCCAGCATTACTGAATGATTCTGCTAATTTGCGTAAGGTAACGGTTTTACCTGTTCCTGTTGCTCCTGCAATTAAGCCGTGGCGGTTTGCCATTTTGGCAACGAGCGATAACTCTTTGCCTTCTTTAGATTGAGCGATTGGGTAATTCATAGAATTGCTCCTTGAGCGTTATAAAAATTAAGTTAGGCTTTTTTCTTTTTAGCCTGTCTTTTTGAAGGCTGCTTATTATCATTAATACCGATGTTAAAGCCACGTTCCCAGTTTGATTTAAAGTGGCTTGGTAATTGTTTGATGCTAAATTGGCAATAATTTACTCGTTGATTAAACATTTCATTTTTTTGCTGTGTAAAAGATTTCCCAACGCGGTAGCCATCTAAATACCAATCATCAGAATCCTTACAGTCAGTTGTATTGATTCGTTTTGTTGGGATATTATTAGATAAAGACTGGTTATGTGTAGCGACCCCTACGTTTTGCTTTTCAGTGTTGCTATAACAAGCGGTTAGTAAGCAAGTAAAGGTTGCAATTAAAGTCGTTTTAAATTTATTCGTCATATTGTGGTTGTATTTAAGATAAAGAAATAGCCACAGAGATAAAATATCTCTATGGCTTAATAGCATTATTTTTTCCAATTATTCGATTTTGATGAGCTTTTATTTCGTGTTGGTTTTGGCAATGCAAGTAAAGCTTCTTTATCGTATTGACTAACAGGAATACGATGTCCGATATATTCTTCAATTGCAGGTAAATTCATCGCATAGCGTTCGCAAGCAAAACTAATTGAAGAACCGCTTTCCCCAGCACGCCCCGTACGCCCGATACGATGTACATAATCTTCACGATCATCAGGTAAATCATAATTGAAAACGTGGGTAACATCAGAAATATGTAAGCCTCTTGCTGCTACATCTGTTGCGACTAAAATATCTAAATCGCCTTGGGTAAAACTATCAAGCAGTGCAAGGCGTTTTTTCTGTGGAATATCGCCAGTCAATAAGCCAACACGATGTCCATCTGCATTTAAATAGCTCCAAATTTCTTCACATTTATGTTTAGTATTAGCAAACACAATACAACGTTCTGGCCATTCTTCTTCCATCAACGTGAGTAAAAGAGCCATTTTATCTTCATTAGAAGGGTAAAATAGTTCTTCTTTAATACGATGGCCTGTACGTTGAAGGGGTTCAATTTCTACATATTCAGCATTGTGCATATCTTCAAACGCTAATTCTCGTACACGATGAGAAAGTGTCGCAGAAAAGAGCATTGTCAGGCGATTTTCAGGAGAAGGGCATTTTCGCATTAGATAGCGAATATCTTTGATAAACCCAAGATCAAACATACGATCTGCCTCATCTAGCACCACAACTTGTACATAATTTAGGTCAATAATACCTTGTTTGACATAATCAATAATACGTCCAGTCGTACCGACTAAAATATCAACACCTTTTTCAATTGCTTGAATTTGTTTATCGTAACCATCGCCACCATAAGCTAGTGCCAGTTTAAATTCAGTATGACTAACAAGAATTTCTGCATCTGATGCAATTTGCACTGCTAATTCGCGTGTAGGTGCTAAAATCAATGCTCGTGGTTGGTTTGGTTTTGTTGGAATATATTGAGAAAGCAAGTGGTGAAAGGTTGCCACAAGAAAGGCAAGAGTTTTTCCTGTCCCTGTTTGTGCTTGCCCTGCAATATCTTGCCCTACTAATGTGTAAGGTAAGGTTTTGGCTTGAATTGGTGTACAAAATTCAAAGCCTTTATCATCAAGTGCTGCAAGCACTCGATCGTGAATAGGGAAATCAATAAAACGTTGTTCTGTAAGATGTTTAGACATCGTATTCTCCCGTTGTGATAAGCGGGGAGATTTATCGAAAATTTTGCAAAAAATCTCGCTAAACTCACCGCTTAAAAACACTGATTTTAAGGATAAAAAATTTTTGAGAAGATACCATAAATGCGTTAATTTTAGTAGAATCTTTAATAATTTCTCACGCAATTTCAATAATCAGGAGCTTTTATGACTGCAAACACACAACCAAATCTGAAAAATCGTCATTTTTTACGTTTGATGGATTTTACACCAGATGAAATTCTTTATTTACTTGAACTTGCCGCAAGATTGAAAGCAGATAAAAAAGCGGGAACGGAAAAACAGACATTAAAAGGCAAAAATATTGCATTAATTTTTGAAAAAAGCTCAACTCGCACTCGTTGTGCTTTTGAAGTTGGGGCATTTGATCAAGGGGCAAACGTGAGTTATATCGGGCCAAGTGGATCACAAATTGGGCACAAAGAATCAATGAAAGATACGGCTCGTGTATTAGGTCGAATGTATGATGGTATTCAATATCGCGGTTATGGACAGGAATTAGTCCAAACATTAGCGGATTATTCAGGTGTACCTGTGTGGAACGGTTTAACCGATGAGTTTCACCCAACTCAAATTTTAGCGGACTTTTTAACAATGCAAGAACATTCAACTAAACCGCTAAATCAGATTAAACTCGCTTATTTAGGCGATGCTCGTAACAATATGGGGAACTCTTTTGTAGAAGGGGCTGCATTGATGGGGGTTGATCTTCGTTTAGTTGCTCCAAAGCAATTCTTCCCAGAACAAGCGTTACTTGATGAAGTCACAGAAATGGCCGCAAAAACAGGAGCAAAAATCACTTGTACGGAAGACGTGGCAGAAGGGGTTAAAGATGTCGATTTCGTTTATACCGATGTGTGGGTATCTATGGGCGAGCCAGAATCGGTGTGGGAAGCTCGTATCAATCTAATGAAACCTTATCAAGTTAATAGTGAATTGATGCAAAAAACGGGTAACCCTGATGTGAAGTTCTTACATTGCTTGCCAGCGTTCCACGATGATCAAACTACAGTTGGGAAAGAAATTGCGCAAAAATATGGGATGAATGGCTTAGAAGTAACCGATGAAGTGTTTGAATCTGATGCCTCTATCGTCTTTGACGAAGCAGAGAATAGAATGCATACCATCAAGGCTGTAATGGTAGCAACATTAGGTAATGAGTAGTTATTCGGAAAATTAGTATATTTCGATTATACTGGTGCATATTTTTAATAGGACTACATATGAAAAAACTCACTAAACTCCTTTCACTTACTACTTTGATTGTACTTACAGGCTGTAACTCTATCTATAACGCTCCAACGGAAGTAGCAAAACCAGAGGTTGCGATTTCTCACAGCGATCCTCAATGGCAACAACATTTAGCTCAATTACAGAAAATTAAAGGTTATTCAGCCAAAGGGCAATTTGGTTATATTTCGCCCGAAGAGCGTTTTTCATCGCATTTTGACTGGCAATATAAAACACCAACGAATTTTGGGCTGACGATGTCATCAAATCTTTCAAGTAAATCGTTAAAATTGCAACGTAATGAATTGGGAATGACGGTTTCAGATAGCGAAGGGCGTAGCCGTACTGAATCGGATATTGATCTGTTAATGAAAGAAATCATCGGCGTGTCTTTTCCTATCGATCAATTTGCCTACTGGGTGAAAGGTCAGCCTGAAAAACATTCTAACTATATTGTCAATGAAAAACGTCAGCTATCGCAATTTGATTATCCTGTGAATGGTTCCGTTTGGAAAGCCACTTTTGTTGAATATCACGAAGATCGCCAACCTAATCTGCCTAAGCTGATTGTGCTCCAAAATGGTAAGCAAACTTTAAAAATTCGTATTGATAACTGGGCCTACTAATGACCGAACGTTTTTCTTTTCCTAGCCCAGCTAAACTCAATTTATTTTTATATATCACGAGCAAGCGGGCAGATGGCTATCACGAATTGCAAACGCTATTTCAGTTTTTAGATTTTGGTGATGACATTGAGATTGAGATTAGTCAAGATCCTGAAATTGTTCTTACCGAAATACTTGAGAACGTGCCTGTTGAGCAGAATTTAATTTATCGAGCTGCAAAACTTTTGCAACAACAGACCGCTTGTTCTCTTGGGGCAAAAATCCGCTTAACCAAGCGATTACCGATGGGCGGAGGCGTTGGTGGTGGATCATCAAATGCTGCCACTATTTTGGTCGCACTAAATCAATTATGGCAAACCGGGCTATCCTTAGAGCAACTGGCTGAAATTGGCTTATCTCTAGGGGCTGATGTGCCGATTTTTGTACGAGGTTTTGCCGCTTTTGCTGAAGGCGTAGGGGAAAAACTGACACAGTGCAATCCTGTGGAAAAATGGTATCTGGTGCTTAAACCCGATGTGTCTATTTCAACGGCCTTAATTTTTCAGCACCCAGATTTACCGAGAAATACACCGAAACGAAGTTTGAGCGAATTATTATCGACAAATTGGGCAAACGATTGCGAAAAAGTTGTCCGAGATCATTATTCAGAGGTTGATGATCTACTCGCTTGGTTGGTACAATATGCACCATCTCGGCTGACGGGCACAGGTGCTTGTGTCTTTGCCGAATTTGATAGTAAAGAAGAAGCATTAAACGTTTTCGATCAGAAACCAAAACATATTCAAGGTTTTGTCGCAAAAGGGCAAAATATTTCTCCTTTACACCAAAAACTGAATTTATTTCCTAATGCTTAATTTATAACCTAGAGGTTCCCCAACAATGCCTGATATTAAACTCTTCGCAGGAAACGCTACACCAGAATTAGCAAAACGAATTGCTGAACGTCTTTATATTTCCCTTGGCGATGCAACCGTTGGTCGTTTTAGTGACGGCGAAATCCAAGTACAAATCAATGAGAATGTACGCGGTGGGGATATTTTTATTGTGCAATCAACCTGTGCACCAACAAATGACAATTTAATGGAACTCGTCGTAATGGTTGATGCACTACGACGTGCATCGGCGGGTCGTATCACTGCGGTTATTCCCTATTTTGGTTATGCTCGACAAGATCGTCGTGTTCGTTCAGCACGTGTGCCGATTACCGCTAAAGTCGTTGCTGATTTCCTATCAAGTGTTGGTGTGGATCGTGTTTTAACCTGTGATTTACACGCAGAACAAATCCAAGGTTTCTTTGATGTTCCTGTTGATAACGTATTTGGTTCACCTGTTCTACTTGATGATATTTTGAAAAAAACCGATCTTGTGAACCCAATCGTAGTATCTCCTGATATTGGTGGTGTTGTTCGTGCAAGAGCGGTCGCTAAATTATTAAATGATGCAGATATGGCAATCATTGACAAACGTCGTCCAAAAGCAAATGTGTCACAAGTTATGCACATTATTGGTGATGTTGCTGGACGTGATTGTATCTTAGTTGATGATATGATCGATACAGGGGGTACATTAGTCAAAGCGGCAGAAGCATTGAAAGAGCGTGGTGCAAGACGTGTATTTGCGTACGCAACGCACGCTGTATTCTCTGGGGCAGCTGCGAAAAATCTTGCAAATGAAGCTTTAGATGAGATTGTGATTACGGATACGATTCCACTTTCAGCAGAAATTCGTGCATTAAATAAAGTACGCGTATTAACCCTTTCAGGAATGCTTGCTGAAGCAATTCGCCGTATTAGCAACGAAGAATCTATTTCAGCAATGTTTAGTCATTAATTGCTATTTGCTAAGCCCAGTCGAATGATTGGGCTTTTTTACATCAAGCGGTCAGATATTGAGAATTTTTTGCAAATGATTTATCCCTTAATTCGTAAAGCGCTGTTTGCAATAGACGCAGAACAGGCGCATCGTTTTTCCATTCAAGCGTTAAAATTATTGAGACATCTCCCAAATTGTCGTAAGCTCCCTGATAATCCTGTCAATGTAATGGGATTAACCTTTAAAAATCCGATTGGTTTGGCTGCAGGTGCTGATAAAAATGGAGAAGCGATTGATGGGTTTGCCCAATTAGGTTTTGGATTTATTGAAGTCGGCACGGTTACGCCAGTAGCACAAGATGGAAATCCACGCCCACGCCAATTCCGTTTACCTGAGGCAGAAGGCATCATTAATCGTAATGGTTTCAATAATTTAGGCGTTGATGTACTCGTTGAGAATGTTAAAAAAGCAAAATATAACGGCGTATTAGGGATTAACATCGGTAAAAATGCGACAACACCTATTGAAAATAGCCTTGATGATTATCTTATCTGTTTACGCAAGGTGTACTCATATGCAAGTTATATTACTGTAAATATTTCATCACCGAATACGAAAAATCTACGCTCACTCCAATACGGTGAAGCTCTTGATGATTTACTGCAAGCCTTAAAAGCAGAACAACAGGCGCTTTCGCAAAAAAATGGGGCTTACAAACCGCTTGTATTGAAAATTGCACCTGATTTGAATAATGATGAAATAGCCTCAGTTGCTGATAGTCTTGTCAGACACAAAATTGACGGGGTCATTGCTGGCAATACCACCTTATCTCGTGAAAGCGTAGCGGGTTTACCTAATGCGGAACAGCAAGGTGGACTAAGTGGAAAACCACTTTGTCAATTAAGTACTCAAGTTATTCACCAACTTAGCCAAGAACTACAAGGAAAACTCCCAATTATTGGCAGTGGTGGGATTCACTCCGTTGCATCGGGACAAGAAAAAATTGACGTCGGGGCAAACTTATTGCAACTTTATTCTGCGATGGTTTATCAAGGGCCGAAATTGATTGAGCAGTTGGTAAGGAATATCCAACTAAAAGATTAAAGACCGTATTACCCCGAATAACTCGGGGTAATATCATTTTGCTAAATATCTGTCTTTTCTTTAAATTCACAAAGATCTTCAATAATACAAGAGCCACAACGAGGTTTTCTTGCAATGCAAGTATAGCGACCGTGTAGGATTAACCAGTGGTGAACATCAACTTTAAATTCATCAGGAACTACTTTAAGTAATTTTTCTTCGACTTTTACCACGTCTTTTCCTGGAGCAAAGTTAGTGCGATTGGAGACTCGGAAAATATGGGTATCTACCGCAATAGTAGGCTGACCGAAGGCGGTATTTAAAACCACATTGGCGGTTTTTCTGCCTACGCCTGCAAGTGCTTCAAGTTCTTCTCGTGTTTGTGGTACTTCACCATTATGTTTTTCCAATAAATCACGACAGGTTTTAATAATATTTTCTGCCTTACTGTTAAATAGCCCAATGGTTTTAATGTATTCTTTTAGCCCATCTAAGCCAAGATCTAAAATAGCTTGTGGCGTATTCGCCACAGGGTAGAGCTTTGCAGTGGCTTTATTCACTCCCACATCAGTGGCTTGTGCGGAAAGTATAACCGCAATCAATAATTCAAAAGGGTTGTTGTAGTTTAATTCGGTTGTCGGGTGTGGATTTTGTTCTCGTAATCTTGTTAAAATTTCTACACGTTTTTCTTTATTCATTAAAAATATCCCTGATCCCACAGCATTTTGCAGACCATAATAAATGACATTGTTACAATAAGCGGTCGGATAATGTGTTTACCTTTCGTTACCACCATTCTTGCACCAATGTTCCCACCAATAAATTGCCCAACTAACATCACAAAGCCGACTTTCCATAAGATAGCCCCACCTAAAATAAAGAAGATCAGCGATGCAAAATTAGAGGTAAAGTTAAGAATTTTAGCGTGAGCCACGCCTTTTGTTAAATTAAAACCAAGTAATAATACAAAAGCTAAAGTAAAAAATGAACCTGTTGCAGGCCCAAACATACCATCATAAAAGCCAATACCTAATGCAGCAGTAAAAGCAAATAATGGATAGCTAATTCGTTGTTTGCGATCTTCATCGCCCAAACTTGGGCTAAATAAAAAATAGCCACCGATAATAAAAACTAAAAAAGGTAAAATCGTTTTAAGCTGTTCCACATCTAGCATTTGTACAAAAACAGCACCGAGTGATGCCCCAAAAAAAGTCAGCAAAATAAGCAAACGAATCTGTTTTACTTCAACTGCTTTTTGACGAATAAAATAGAGAGATGCTGAAAAAGAACCGCCACAGGCTTGTAGTTTATTTGTGCCTAATGCCATTGCAGGCGGAACGCCTACGGCAAGCAAGGCGGGAATGGTAATTAAACCACCTCCACCAGCGATCGCATCAATAGTACCTGCCACCAATGCCGCGGTAAACAGTAGAGCCAAAACATCAAATGTGAGTTCCATTTTCTCTCCTTATTTTACTTTTATCTAAGCATAAACGACCATTTCATCACGATGAATCGCTACTGAACCAAATTCATAGCCTAAAATGGTTTCGATTTCATTAGATTTTTTACTCTTAATACGTTGCAACGCATCACTGTTATAGCGACTAATGCCTAAGGCTAATAATTTACCATTACGGTTGGTGATTTTAACTACTTCACCACGCGCAAATTGTCCGTCAATATGCTGAATACCAGCAGGAAGAAGGGATTTATGTTGAGCTAATAGGGCATTTTCTGCACCTTCATCAACTATAAGGATACCTGCTGGTGGTGCACCAAATAACCACTGTTTTCGTCCTTCTAATTTATCCTGTTGAGCGAGAAAACGTGTGCCGATCCCATCTCCTTGAGCCAATTTAACAATCACATTCTCCAGCTCGCCAGAGGCAATCAAAGTTTCAACGCCAGAACGCGTTGCAATATCTGCGGCAATAACTTTTGTGCTCATTCCTCCTGTGCCGAGTGTTGTTCCACTACCACCTGCCATTTGGCGAATTTCTGGGGTGATTTTATCCACAACCGCAATACGTTGAGCATTTGGATTCTTTCTCGGATCACTATCATATAGCCCTTGTTGATCCGTTAATAAAATTAACTGTTCCGCTTGAGCAAGAATGGCCACTAATGCCGACAAATTGTCGTTATCGCCAATTCTAAATTCTGCCGTAGCGACTGCATCATTTTCGTTGATAATTGGGATAATTTGCTGATCGAGTAGGACATTTAGCGTATCTCTTGCATTCAGAAAGTGCTCTTTGTTTTCAATATCTGCCCGAGTTAATAGCACTTGACCAATTTTGATGTTGTAGATAGAAAATAAACTTTCCCACACTTGAATAAGCTGGCTTTGTCCAACAGCAGCTAATAGCTGTTTAGAAGCAAGGGTTTGAGGAAGTTCCCGATGGTTGAGATAATCACGTCCAGCCGCCACCGCCCCAGAAGAGACAACAATCAAGCGAAAACCTTGTTGATGTAATGTCGCCAGTTGTTTAACAATTTCTAACATATGTGGGCGACTTAAACTTTTTGTACCGTGAGTGAGCGTGCTTGTTCCGAGTTTAATAACGATAGTTTTATTCATAACAATTTGTAAAAAATGAAGGAAACTAACCGCTATTATCAGATAAATCGCCTTATTTTGCTATGAGTATAAAAGATTATTTATAACAATGGGTTATATTGACAGAGAGAATGTGATGTTTCAGTACATTATCTCGACTTATAAAGCCACTATTACTGCTATCGGTTCAGCCGAGGAGATAGAGGCGAAATTTGCTAAATATTTCGGTATAATGAGCCTAAATTGTTATTATTGAAAGAGATCTAAATGGCTACTATCGCACAAAACCCACTCGTTTTAGTGGACGGTTCGTCCTATCTTTATCGTGCATTTCACGCATTTCCACCATTAACCAATAAACAAGGTGAGCCAACCGGGGCAATGTATGGCGTATTAAATATGTTAAAAAGTTTGATTGCACAGGTTGAACCTAGCCATATTGCTGTGGTTTTTGATGCGAAAGGGAAAACATTTCGAGATGAATTATTTGAACAATATAAATCTCACCGACCACCAATGCCTGATGAATTACGTTCTCAAATTCAACCTCTACACGCAATGATCAAAGCCTTAGGCATTCCTTTGCTTTCTATTGAAGGCGTTGAAGCTGATGATGTGATTGGTACATTAGCGGTACAAGCCGCTCAAACAGGTAAGAATGTGTTAATCAGCACAGGCGATAAGGATATGGCACAACTGGTGAACGATCATATTATGTTGATCAACACAATGAACAATACGTTACTTGATAGAGATGGCGTTATTGAGAAATATGGTATTCCGCCAGAGCTAATTATTGATTACTTAGCCCTACTTGGCGATTCATCGGATAATATTCCCGGTGTAAAAGGGGTGGGTGAGAAGACCGCTATCGCTTTACTGCAAGGAATTGGCTCAATGCAAACAATCTATGCCAATTTAGATAAGGTTGCAGAACTCTCTTTTCGTGGAGCTAAAACCTTTGCACCGAAGTTAGCCGCAGAAAAAGAGACTGCCGATCTCTCATATCTACTGGCTACGATTAAAACTGATGTTCCCCTTGATGTGACTCACGATCAATTACTCACACAGCCACAACAGCGAGATCAGCTTGTGGAATTGTTTGGTCGTTACGAATTTAAGCGTTGGTTAAACGAAGTGATGGATAATACTAATCCTGTTACCCAAACAGCACCCGAAAAAATACCAAACCAATATCAAGCCACTCAAGCGGTCAGTTCCGAACAGCAATTTGCAAAAATTGAGATTGATCGTACCGCTTATCAATGTGTCAAGACAGAAACGCAGTTTGCTCAATGGCTTGAAAAATTACAAAAAGCGAAAGTGATTGCGGTCGATACCGAAACCAATAGTTTAGATCCAATGTCAGCGGAATTAGTCGGAATCTCTTTTGGGCTAGAAAATGGCGAGGCTTGCTACATTCCTCTTGCCCATAAAGGTATTAGCAAGCCAGCACAAACTGATTTATTTGGTGATGAAAGCCAAGCAGAGCAGAGTGAATTGGCTTTATTACCTGAACAACTGGATAAAAAACAGTGTCTTGCTCAGTTAAAACCTATTTTAGAAAACCCAAGCATTCAAAAAGTGGGACAAAATATTAAATACGATTTAACTATTTTTGCACGCAATGGTATTGAACTACAAGGCATCGCATTCGATACAATGTTAGAATCCTACACCTTAAATAGTACAGGCAGACATAATATGGACGATCTTGCTGAACGTTATTTAGGGCATCAAACCATTCCTTTTGAAGAGATTGCAGGAAAAGGCAAAAATCAGAAAACCTTTGATCTGATTTCATTAGAACAAGCCACAGAATATGCTGCTGAAGATGCGGATATTACAATGAAATTGCATCAAGTACTTAGTCAGGAACTGAGCAAAGAACCTGAATTATTGAAACTATTTGAACAGATTGAAATGCCATTAGTTGCGGTATTATCTCGTGTTGAACGCAATGGCGTATTGATTGATCCGCAATTGCTTCGCACACATTCTATTGAAATTGAACAACGTTTAGCCGAATTAGAACAACAAGTGCATAAAGAAGCAGGCGAAATTTTCAATCTAGCTTCCACCAAACAATTACAAGAAATTCTGTTTACTAAGTTAGGCTTACCTGTGTTGAAGAAGACCCCGAAAGGTGCACCATCAACTAATGAAGAAGTTCTTGAAGAATTAGCACAAATGGGGCATCAAGTACCCGTATTATTGATGGAACATCGTGGGTTAAGTAAATTGAAATCCACTTATGCCGACAAATTGCCACAGATGATTAACGCCACCACAGGACGAGTACATACTTCTTATCATCAAGCGGTAACGGCAACAGGGCGACTTTCTTCTAGTGATCCGAATTTACAAAACATTCCAATCCGCAACGAACAAGGCAGACGTATTCGCCAAGCCTTTATTGCTCGAGAAGGCTATGTAATTTTAGCGGCAGACTATTCGCAAATTGAGCTACGCATAATGGCTCATTTGGCAAAAGATGCCAATATGATTAAAGCCTTTGCGGAAGGGAAAGATATTCACCGATCCACCGCAGCGGAAATTTTTGATGTGCCATTAGAACAAGTAACAAGTGAACAACGCCGTAGTGCCAAAGCAATCAACTTCGGCTTGATCTATGGAATGAGCGATTTTGGTTTATCTAACCAACTGGGTATTGGGCGAGCAGAAGCGAAAAAATATATGGAACTCTATTTCCAACGCTATCCTGCGGTACAGCAATTTATGATGGATATTCGTGAAAAAGCTGCTGAAAAAGGCTATGTCGAAACCTTATTTGGACGTCGTTTATATTTACCCGATATTCAATCAAGTAACCAAATCCGCCGTAAAGCTGCCGAACGTGTGGCAATCAATGCTCCAATGCAAGGAACAGCAGCCGATATTATCAAAGTGGCAATGATCGGTATTGATAATGCAATTCGAGATTGTGATGATATAAAAATGATTATGCAAGTACACGATGAACTTGTATTTGAAGTCAAAGCAGACAGAGTAGAGCATTACAGCCAGCTTATTAAAATTGAAATGGAAAAAGCAATTGCCCTAGAAGTCCCACTAATCGCCGAAGTCGGTATCGGGAAAAACTGGGACGAGGCTCATTAAGCCTTAAATAGCGGTAAGATTGTCATAAATTAAGCTGATCTTACCGCTTGATACACCCTCGATAACGCCCGTGTCCACACGGGTGTTTTCGGATTCTTACAAGCGGTTTAATATGTTCAATTTTTTGCAAAAGATTTTTTGGCACGAGTTTGGAAACTCATGGGGTAGAGGGATTTAATTACATTACCGATTTCAATGGTTTAACTCTGTATCGGATTAACTTGTAAAAATAACCTAAGATCTAACCGCTTATAAGCGGTCAGATATTGAGATAATTTTGCAAGTTTATTTATTCCAAGGCATTTTGGCTAATAGGCGAGCCATTCCACAAAATCCAGTTACCCCTGCAAAGACTAAGCCAGCTCCAATAAATGCTGAAATAGAATAGAACCAAGGGTGGATAAATGTACCCAGTATCATACCTAATAATACGAATGAACCTGCTGTAATGTGTACTTGTCGCATTAAGTCAATAGGTTGCGTGCGATCTAGTATGGTTTCTAGCCCTGCTTGTTTCCAACCATCAATACCATTTTCAAGTAGATATGCATCACAATTATGCTTCTGGGCAACTTCATAAAGTTGTGATTGTGACTGTTTTGTTCTTACGCCTGATTTGCAATGGAAAATAACTACTGCATTTTGGGGAAAATTAGTAATACTTTTTGTTTGTAATTGAGATAAAGGGAAAGAAATTGCTGCCGATATATGTTCACGCTTGTGTTCAGCACTTTCACGAATATCAATCAATATCGCTCCTTGCATACACATTTCTTTTGCTTCTCTTGATGGAATAATTTTCATTTTTTATCCTTTTATATGATTTATTGTTATGATTGATTTATTTTAAATGTTGTTTTGGAATATGTGAATAGGGGGATAAGTTGATAGCGGGTGATTTTTATGTTTTGTGCTCTTACTCACATGTTTTTTATGCATGAATTAGATAATCAATATTTACAAACAGATTATTGAATTTATTGTAAACAAAAATTTCCAAAATGTGAATTTGGCGTTATTATAGTTGTCCATAAGCGGTAAGATTTAGCTTAAAACTTGCAAAAGGATAAACAATGAGACTAGCGATAACTTGTGTAGAGAGAGTAGGCGTAGCCCAAGATATTTTAAGTTTATTAGTAAAAAATCAGATAAATTTAGAAGGTATTGAACTGCAAAAATTTGCGGATAAAGGGGTAGTATATTTACGCACCGAAGCTGTAGATGAAAATGTACAGCCTAAATTACTCAAAGAAATTGCCAAAATCTCAGGCATAACGAAGGTTCAGCATATTCATCATTTACCTCAAGAGCGTAAAAATTTAGAGCTACAAGCGGTATTGGGTGCTTTACCTAATCCTGTTTTATCCATTGATTTACAAGGGAATATTGAGTTTGCTAATCAACAGGCGATCAACTCTTTATTGCCAGCGTATAAACAAAATTTGTCTAAACGTAAGCAAGAAAAATTACAGACACTCAATGGAATCCCCCTAAATGACGTATTAGCCAATTTAAATAAAACAAAGTGGTATAAAGCTTTCCTTGAGCAAGGTGCTACTGCACAGCAAGATACCTTACAGCCGATTTCGAACCCAATTCAATTTGATAATCAGATGTGGCGTATTGATTTACTTCCTATTGAATTATGGGAAACGGATCAAAATCGCCCGTTAGGTTATGTGGTGGCTCTACAATCACAACAAGCAATGCAACTCGATTTACATCAGTTTATGGCTAATCAAACCAGTGAATTTGATGCAATGATCGCAAGTAGCCCTAAAATGAAACTCGTTATTGAACAAGCCAAGAAATTTGCCATATTGAAAGCACCTTTACTGATTCAAGGTGAAACTGGAACAGGTAAAGATTTATTTGCGAAGGCTTGTCATCAATTTAGTTTTAGACGAGATGAACGTTTTATTGCCGTAAACTGTGCAGGCTTGCCCGAAGAAGATGCTGAAAGTGAAATGTTTGGTTACAGTGTTGAAGGCAAAGAAAGAATGGGCTTTTTTGAATATACCAATGGTGGCACTGTTCTGTTAGATAATGTGGCTGAGCTATCCTTAGATATGCAAGCCAAGCTATTGCGTTTTTTAAATGACGGCGTATTTCGTAGAGTGGGTGAAGAGCGTGAAATTCAGGTTGATGTAAGGGTGATTTGTACTACACAAAAACCATTAGCTCAGCTTGTCAGTGAAGGAAAAATACGAGAAGATCTTTATCATCGCTTAAATGTTCTGACATTAAATTTACCGCCATTGCGTGAGCGACAAGCTGATTTGCCTTTACTTGCCGATCATTTTATTAGCCAAATTAGCCAACAACTCGGTATTAAAGAACCGAGCTATGACGAATTTTTCTTGCAAGCGTTACAGCGACACCGTTGGGCAGGAAATTTGAGAGAACTTTATAATGCCATTTATCGTGCTTGTTCATTGGCAAATCAACAACTTCAAGTCAAAGATTTAGATTTGCCTGAAGAGTCCTTGCCGGATGCGGAAATGTTAGATTTAGAACAAGCATCGCTCGATGAATTAGTTAATCAGTTTGAGTCTTCATTATTACGCAAATTCTATGCAGAGTATCCGAGTACGCGGAAACTCGCTCAGCGTTTAGGCATTTCTCACACTGCGGTGGCGAATAAATTACGACAATATGGAATTGGTAAATAATGAGATGCTATCGACAAGCGGTTGCTTTATGCAGTTTTTTTGCAATATTTAGCTTAAATCAAAGCGCTTATTCAGCGCCAAGTATTCCTCAAGAATTGCTCAATAACAGCGTGGTTTATTGTACGGATGGTTCAGATTTTTCGTTTAACCCGCAACGTGCAGAAGTGGGGAGCAATATGAATATTGTAACGGAACAGCTTTACGATAAATTGGTTGAGTTTGACCCAGTTAGCAATAAATTAAAACCCGCACTAGCAGAGCGATTTACGATCAGCGATGACGGTTTAACCATTACATTTTATTTGCGTAAAGATGTATCGTTTCATCATACCCCTTGGTTTACACCAACCCGTAAGCTAAATGCAGAAGATATTGTATTTTCGTTAAATCGAATGATGGCGAAGGAGTTTGAATTACCAGAATTAAGTGCCGAACAGCAAGCGACTTTAGCACGTTATCGTATCAATAATGAAATTGCTGAACGAACCTATTTCCCTTATTTTGACAGTGTGAGGCTAAAACATCGCATTCAAGAAATTACTGCACTTAATAGTCACACTGTAATGATTAAATTGGCGGCTGCGGATAATTCTTTATTGCACCATTTGGCTAGTCAGTATGCCGTTATTTTGTCGAAAGAGTATGCTTTACAACTAAACGCTGATGAAAATCTCGCGCAATTAAACCGCTTTCCTATTGGCACAGGGGTATATCAAGTTGAACGCTATGAGCAAGATGATCACGTTCGTCTCATTCCAAACCCACATTACTGGGGGAAAAAAGCGCATATTGGGCATATGATTGTGGATTTTTCAACGACAGCAACGGGGCGAATGGCAAAATTCTTAAATAAAGAGTGTGATATATCAGCGTTTCCTGAGCCAAGCCAGTTATCCGTTTTAACCGACAAGCAAGCGATTGTGCAAAGTGATGGGGCAAACTTAGCCTATTTAGCCTTTAATTTCCGTCAAGAAAAGATGCGAGATGTTACCTTTCGTCAGCAAATTGCACAAGCCATTGATCGCAAGCGGTTAGCAAAATTACTATTTTATTCAATGGCGGACGTTGCCGACAATGTATTACCTAAAGCGATTTTTCCTGAAACAAATCCAGATGGTTATCTTTATCCGCATATTATTCGCAAAAAATCAGATGAAACTGACCGCTTGAATTTATGGGTGGTGGACGAGAAAAAAGTTTATAATCCCCATCCATTAAAAATGGCGGAGCTAATTCGGGCAGATTTGGCTAAAGTGGGGATTACTGTTAAGGTTCGTCAAGTTAGCCGGGCTTATCTAGTCCAGCAATTAGAGAATAATCAAGCAGACTACGATCTCATTTTAGGTGGTTGGTTGGCGAATAATTTTGATGCTGATGCGTTTTTATCACCTATCCTGAGTTGCGATGCACAAAATGCAGTGACGAATTTATCAAATTGGTGCGATCACGATTTTGATGCATTGTTACAAAGTGCAAGGTTAAGTGAAGATCACTTTGTACAACGGCTACTGTATCGTCAAGCACAAGAATTATTGCAACAGCAATTGCCAATCCTACCGCTTGTGAATACTAAACGGGTATTATTAGTTAGCCCGAAAGTTGCTAAGGTCAATATTAGCCATTTTGGGCAAGTTAAATTAGCAGAAATTCATTTAGCGTTACCTACACATTAGCAGAATATGCCACGAGAAAATTGAAGAATGTTATTTGCATTGATTAGAAAATTATTTTTAACTTTGATTACGCTGATTATTTTATCTTTTATCAGCTACCATATTTTATTACGAGATCCGTTAAATAACTTAGTGGGTAATGATTTCACTGCATATTTCAATTATGTTCAGGCTTTATTACAAGGGGACTGGGGGATTAACCACAACACGGGTGAGCCACTAGCTAAACAGATCTTAAATGTGTTTCCAGCGACGATTTCACTCTGTTTATCGGCAACTTTTTTATCCTTATTGCTAGGCATTCCCTTAGGATTTTTTTCGGCAACACAACGGCAACATTTGGTTGGAAAATTACTTTCAACACTAGGCTCACTCAGTTTAGCAGTGCCTGTGTTTTGGTTAGCAATTTTATTACTCGCTTATGCTTCAATAAATCATTGGGCAATTTCGGCAGTGGGGGAAATTCATCCAATTTATGCGGTGCCAGCAGTTACGGGAGTGACTTTTATTGATATTTTACTCTCTGATTCCCCTTATAAATTAAAAATGATGCAAAGTGCGTTACAACATTTGGCGTTACCTACTTTAATCCTAGCATTACCTGCAACCCTAGAAACGTTACGCATTACAGAGCAAAGGACACTATATGTAATGAAACAGAATTACGTCAAAGTGGCTCGTGTGCGAGGCTGGTCACCATTAAAAATTTGGTGCAATCATATTATTCGCAATACGCTTCCTGCCTTAATTCCAATGATTGCACGCAATGTAACGCTTATTTTTGCTTTTGGAATGTTAATTGAAAATGTAGTGAGCTGGGACGGCGTTGGACGCTGGATGATTAACGCATTATCTATTCAAGATTATCACGCCATTTCTGCAGGGGTAGTGGCAATCGGTTTATTCGTATTATCGGTGGATTTACTAGCAAGCTTAATCACCACGTTATTAGACCCTTCACAGAAGAAAGATTGGTATGCTAAATAATAAAGATCCTGAACAATTTAGAGAGTCTGCCTATTTTACTCAATTTTGGGCGGTGCTGCGCCAAGATACTATTGCATTGGTTAGTGTTAATCTATTTTTTGCATTACTTGGTTTAACATTATTAGGCTACTGGATAGCCCCGTATTCTGCTGAACAACAGTTTGTCGGTTTAGAATTGATGCCACCGTCTTGGAACGATCAAGGGCAAATTAGTCACTTCTTTGGTACTGATGATTTAGGGCGAGATATTTTTAGTCGAATTTTATCGGGGTTCTATTACACTGTAGGCTCAGCTTTGACAATTACGTTGGCGATTGCTGTTATTGGCGGGGTAATTGGTATTTTAGCCGGAGCAAAAAAAGGGAGTTCTTTTTTTATTCTGTCGCATTTGTTTGATACCTTTTTATTTACCCCTATTCTGTTAATTGCGATTATTATCGCCACGCTAATGGAGCCAAGTTTACCGAATGCTATGTTAGCTATTTTTTTGGCGATGCTACCACATTTTATCCATAAAATTTATCAAACTACCCAGCAGGAGCTAAAACGAGAATATGTTGTGACTCTTCGTTTAGAGGGAGCAAAATTTAAAGATTTAGTCAAGGAAGTGATCCTACCAAATTTAACAGTGATTGCAGTGAAAGAGCTGTCTCATATTTTTGTGATCGCAGTATTGGATATTAGTGCATTAAGTTTTATCTCACTGGGGGCAAAAAGTCCAACACCTGAATGGGGTACAATGATTCGAGATTCAATGGAATTAGTTTATATTGCCCCTTGGACAGTGATTCTACCTGGGCTTGCAATCGTCTTTGTGATTTTAATTATTACTCTACTCGGTAATAGTATTGTGCGTGTTTTAGAAAAATATCGGTATTAATTATGGCATTGTTAGATATTCGTCATTTAAGCATTGAAATTGAAACACCAGAAGGGCGAATCAAAATGGTGGACAACGTCAATCTCACCCTTGACAGCGGTGAGATTTGTGGCTTAGTTGGCGAATCAGGTTCAGGTAAGAGTTTAATTGCCAAAGTTATCTGCGGATTGGTTAAAGAAGAGTGGATTATTACCGCTGATCGATTTCGTTTTAATGATGTTGAGCTTTTAAAACTCTCACCATCACAACGTAGGAAGCTAGTGGGTGATGATATTTCAATGATCTTCCAAGATCCACTTTCCTGTTTAGACCCAAGTTTGCCTATTGGTAAACAATTAAGCCAAACTATCCGCTTTAAAGGCAAATGGTGGCAATGGTTCGGCTGGAAAAAACGTAAAGCCATTGAGTTACTACATCGTGTGGGCATTAAAGATCACCAAGATGTAATGCGTAGCTACCCAACGGATTTAACCGAAGGGGAAGCCCAAAAAGTGATGATTGCAATGGCTGTGGCTAATCAGCCCCGTTTATTAGTGGCTGATGAGCCAACAAATACAATGGAAGCCACAACGCAGCTACAAATTTATCGATTGCTTTCCAGTATGAATAAGAATTTAGGCACATCAATCATTTTAGTCAGTAACGATATGTTGAGTATTCAAAAATGGGTTGATTCCTTTAATGTGCTTTATTGCGGTCAAACAGTGGAAATTGCCACGAAAGAAACCATAATGGAAACGCCATTTCACCCTTATACTTCGGTGTTATTACATAGTGTTCCCGATTTTTCTCAGCCTTATCCATTTAAAGGACGACTCAACACCCTAAAAGGTTCTGTGCCAATGCTCAAAGATATGCCAATTGGTTGTCGTCTTGGGCCACGTTGCCCTTTTGCTCAGAAAAAATGTGTGGTGAAACCGCCATTAAGAAAGTTCCGCCAACACGAATTTGCTTGTCATTTCCCGATTAACTTTCGTGAGCAGAATTTCTTGAAGAAATCCGAATTTATTCCTGTGATGGTAAATAATAAGCCTGAGATGAGTGGGTAAAATGATGCCTTTTGCGAAGATTGAAAGCGGTGACTTTATATAAAAATTTTGCAAAATTCTTTGTATATTACACCGCTTGTATCAGGCATAAATTATAAATACGCTTTTTGTTCTTTCATTAACGTGCTAAAAAATTCCATAGCCACTTTAACTTTCGGGGATAGATAGCGGCGGTGTGGGTAGAGCAAACTAATATCCAGTTTTTCCTGTTCCAAATGATTTAAGATTGGAATCAGTTCGCCTGATGCTAACTCGTCTTTTACTAAGAATTTTGGGATCTGAATAATACCCAAGTGTGCTTTTGCAATTTGCACTAGAGCATAACCATTATTGCTATATAGTCGGCTTTGCGGTTTAAATTTAATATGATGTCCGTTCTCATTAAATTGCCAAGTTTGTTGTCCTTCGTAGAGCAGACATTGATGTTGTTGTAATTCTGATGCTGCTTGGGGTTCGCCATATTTAGCTAAATACTGAGGAGAGGCGACAATTAAATGCTCTGCTTGAGCAATACGTTTTGCCACAATAGAACTATCTTCTAGCTTGCCAATGCGTAGCACCAGATCATAACCTTCAGCCACCACATCAACTCGGCGATCATTAAATTCCAAGTTAAGTTGAAGATGGGGATAAGTTTCAATAAATTTGCCTAAATGGGGGGCAATAAAGCGAGAGCCGAAATCCATTGGTACAGAGATCGTAAGCTTGCCTTGTAAGGTGGACGTAATATCGGTTACACAGGCTTCTGCCTCTTTGAGTTCATTTAAAATAGGTAAACAGCGTTGGTAAAATAGTAGTCCAGCTTCTGTCGGGGTAATTTTGCGAGTGGTGCGTTGCAGGAGTCGGACATTCAGATGTGCTTCAAGCTGTGCCACCAATTTACTTGCCATTGCGAGCGAAATTTGTTCTTGTTGAGCAGCTTGGGTGAAACTTTGGGTTTCAATTACTCGACAAAATAAGTTAATTGCGTGTAGTTTATCCATTTTATCCCTTTTGATATTGTATTTTGTAGAAAGCCTTGCTATTGTCTTCATCATTTTATTTTAAAAAGCAATAAATATAAACGAATGAGAAACAATAGTTAGTCTATTGTGTTCATTATTTCTAATTTTGAGAGTATAAACAATTTAGGTGTAACAATGGGAAAATCATTAGTTATTGTTGAGTCGCCAGCCAAAGCCAAAACAATTAATAAATATTTGGGTAGCGATTTTGTGGTGAAATCAAGTGTGGGGCATATCCGAGATTTGCCAACAAGCGGTGCGGAAAAGGAAGAAAAAACCGAAAAAGCCAAACCGATTTCAACCAAAGGAATGAGTGCAGAGCAAAAGGCACGAGTAAAATCTGAAAAAGAACGTACCGCTTTAGTTAAGCGAATGGGGATTGACCCTTACCACGACTGGAAAGCACATTACCAAATTCTACCAGGTAAAGAAAAAGTGGTGTCTGAACTGAAATCACTTGCGAAGAAAGCTGATCATATTTATCTCGCAACCGACTTGGATAGAGAAGGGGAGGCGATTGCGTGGCACTTGCGTGAAGTGATTGGGGGCGATGATGCACGTTTTAGTCGTGTTGTATTTAATGAAATTACCAAAAATGCGATTAAACAAGCCTTTGAAAAGCCAGAACAACTGAATATTGATCGCGTGAACGCACAACAAACCCGCCGTTTTTTAGATCGTGTTGTTGGTTTTATGGTATCACCATTACTATGGAAAAAAGTTGCTCGTGGCTTATCTGCTGGGCGAGTACAATCCGTTGCAGTAAAACTATTGGTAGAGCGTGAGCGAGAAATTAAAGCTTTCCAACCTGAAGAGTTTTGGGAGATTGTAGCAAAAACCACCGCTAAAAATGGTGAGCTTGCTCTTGATTTAACTCACGCTAAAGGTAAGAAATTCTCTGCCAAAAATCAGAAACAGGCAGACCAAGCGGTCAGTTCATTACAAAATTCTGCATTTATTGTCACAGATATTGAGAAAAAACCGACTTCATCAAAAGCCAAAGCGCCTTTTATTACTTCAACGTTACAACAAACTGCAAGTACACGTTTGGGCTTTAGCGTGAAAAAAACAATGATGCTAGCTCAACGCTTATATGAAGCGGGTTACATTACCTATATGCGCACGGATTCAACCAATCTCAGCCAAGATGCACTGACGATGGCGAGAGGGTATATTGAACAAACCTTCGGCAAAGCCTATTTACCAACCAAACCGAATTTCTATGCAAGTAAAGAAAAAGCACAAGAGGCACACGAGGCTATTCGTCCGTCAGATGTTAATGTAAAAATCACTGACTTAAAAGGAATGGAAAAAGATGCAGAGCGTTTATACGATCTAATTTGGCGACAATTCCTTGCTTGTCAAATGACTGCGGCAGAATATGATTCAACGAGTCTTACGGTTACAGCAGGTGAGTATGAATTAAAAACAAAAGGGCGAGTGTTGCGTTTTGATGGTTGGACAAAAGTCTTGCCTATTCAAGGTAAAACTGCTGAAGATCAAGAATTGCCTGAAGTTGCACTAAATGAGGTTTTAAGTCTAAATCAAGTTATTCCAAGCCAACATTTTACTAAACCGCCAGCACGTTATTCAGAGGCGGCATTAGTAAAAGAATTAGAAAAACGGGGGATTGGTCGCCCATCAACTTATGCTGCAATTATCTCAACTATTCAAGAGCGAGGTTATGTGCGAGTTGAAAACCGCCGCTTCTATGCGGAGAAAATGGGGGAGATCGTTACAGATCGTTTAAATGAATCCTTCCAAGATTTAATGAATTACGATTTTACCGCCAATATGGAAGATACTCTCGACCAAATTGCATCAGGAAATAGTAATTGGAAAGAAGAATTAAACCGCTTCTTTAGTGATTTTTCAGAAAAACTGACAACGGCGGAGCTAAACGAATTAGAAGGTGGAATGCGTCCAAACAATTTAGTGGAAACGGATATTCACTGTCCAACTTGCCAACGTTCAATGGCAATTCGTACCGCAAGCACAGGGGTATTTTTAGGCTGTACAGGCTATGCCTTACCACCAAAAGAGCGTTGCAAAACCACAATCAATTTAATTCCAGAAGCCGAATTATTGAATGTGTTAGATGAAGATTCCGAAACTAACGCACTAATGCAACGTAAACGTTGCCCGAAATGTGATACAGCAATGGATAGCTATGTAATTGATCCTGCTCGTAAAATTCATATTTGCGGTAATAACCCGAATTGTGATGGCTATTTAATTGAAGAAGGGACTTTCAAAATTAAAGGCTATGATGGTCCAGTTGTTGAATGCGATAAATGCGGTGCAGATATGCACCTAAAATTAGGGCGTTTTGGAAAATATATGGGCTGTACGCAATGTGATAATACTCGTAAAATTCTGAAAAATGGTGAAGTTGCTCCACCACGAGAAGAGCCCGTTGCTTTCCCAGAATTGAAATGTGAAAAATCAGATGCCTACTTTGTACTGCGTGATGGGGCAAGTGGCGTTTTTATGTCGGCACATAATTTCCCAAAATCTAGAGAAAGTCGCGCACCGAAAGTGGTTGAATTAGCTAAATATCGTGAACGTTTACCAGAGAAATTACAGTATCTTGCAGATGCACCACAAAGAGACCCAGAAGGGAATGAGGCAATTATTCGCTTTAGTCGTAAAGAAAAACGCCAATACGTTACCTCAGAAAAAGAAGGCAAAGCAACCAAATGGATTGTGGATTACCTCGATGGAAAATGGGTAGAACGCAAGAAATAATCTCATTAAACGGCACAATATCTGTGCCGTTTTTTGTTGATCGCGAATGTGTTTTTAAGTTAATAGTTCAACAGTTTGTGCTAAAGCTTGCTACCGTATGGCGTTAGTGTAATTTTTATCAAGATTTTTATTCACATACGTATAAAAGATTTCACCATTCAAAGCATTTCATATTCTCAATTTTCATTCGGTGCAGTTAGTGGTACAATCCTCAACTATTTTTATTAACCGAAGAAGACTTATGAGTCGTACAAAAAAAACACGTCGAATTACCGATATTATGCCTGCAAGAAAAGCAGATAAACCTTTTGAACAGCAAAAAGCCAGCCCCTCAAAGAGCCGAAAACCCAGCCGTTATGAATTGGATCTACAAGCTCGTGAAGAAAAGAAAAAGCGTAAACATAAAGGGTTGCCGTCAGGTTCTCGTGCTAACGAAGGTCTAGAACAGAAAAAAGCAGTTGCAAAAGAAGTTAAAGATCCTCGAATTGGTAGCCGTAAAAAAGTTCCTTTGATGGTGGAATTTGTAAATCAGCCAGAAAAAGGTAAAACGATCAAACCTGTAATATTAGAAGTGGAAAAACCACGTCTTTCACCCGAGTTAGAATTAGAGCAGTTAGAAAATAATGAATGTCTAAATCAATTATTAGATGATTTGGAAGCAGGAAAAACATTATCTGCCGAAGATCAAAAATTTGTTGATGAATGTTTAGATAGAGTTCACGAATTAATGACAGAGTTAGGTATTGAAGACGAAGAAGATGATTCTGAAGCTTTATTACGTCAATTTGAAACAATGGATATAAATAAATTCCGCTAATTTATTAGCATCTAATGTAGAGTTTAACCAATGATGCGTTTTTTCTTAATTATTTTGGCTGTTTTAATTCTTATCTCAATGGCGGGTTATGCGATTTCATTATTGATGAAATTAAATCGTCAGCAAAAGCAATTAAAACAGGCGAAAAATGCTCGTTATATTAATATTTTAGAGAGCATAGATGTAATTGCTCGAGCAATGCTTGTTGAACAGTGTGATTTTTCCGAAGGTGTCTTACGAATAAAGCCTTTACTTGATGTATTAGGCAAGAAATTATCTCAATTTCCTGCGATGTGGGAGTTATATCAAGTGGTGGAGTCAATGCCTATTCTGGAAGAACGTAAAACACTTAAGCGTAATGAACGAATGAAGCTTGATTTAGAGCGTGAAGCAAAAGAAGCGGAATTGGCTGAACAGATTAAAACAGAACTCCAACAGCTATTGGCTGAAATGGAGCAATTTAAACAAGAGTTGAAGTAGGTTATCAATGTCAGAAATTATTTGGGATCTTAATCTCATTCAAAAATATAATCAATCTGGGCCACGCTATACTTCTTACCCGACGGCATTGGAATTTAATGAATCTTATAATGATGATGATTTCCGAATTGCCGCGGCACGCTACCCAGATAAACCGCTTTCCCTTTATGTACATATTCCATTTTGTCATAAACTTTGCTACTTCTGTGCTTGTAATAAAATTATTACTCGCCACCAGCATAAAGTAGATATTTATTTAGATTATTTAGAGAAAGAAATTAAATATCGTGCTGAGCTATTTAAAAATCGCCGAGTAACCCAAATCCACTGGGGTGGCGGTACGCCAACTTATCTCGATGAAGATCAATCTCTTCGCTTAATGGCAATGTTGCGTAAACATTTTGATGTCAGTGAAGATGCGGAAATTAGTATTGAAATGGATCCGCGTGAGATTGAGTTGGAGATGTTAGATCACTTACGTCAAATCGGGTTTAACCGAATTAGTATGGGTATTCAAGATTTCAATAAAGAAGTTCAGAAACTCGTTAATCGTGAACAAGACGAAGACTTTATATTTGCCTTGATGAAACGAGCAAAAGAGTTAGGTTTTACCTCTACTAACATTGATTTAATTTATGGCTTGCCAAAACAGACGGTAGAAAGTTTTCTCTTTACATTAGAGAAAGTGATTGAGCTTAATCCTGATCGAATGAGTGTGTTTAACTATGCACACCTACCAAGTCGATTTGCAGCTCAAATCAAAATTAAAGATGAAATGTTGCCACCACCGCAAACTAAGTTAGATATTTTACAAAAGACAATCGAAACCTTAGGCAAAGCAGGTTATAAATTTATCGGTATGGATCACTTTGCCAAACCTGATGATGAATTAGCGGTTGCTCAAGAGCAAGGGGTATTACATCGTAATTTCCAAGGCTATACCACTCAAGAAGATGCGGATTTACTAGGAATGGGCGTATCTGCGATTAGTTTATTGGGCGATAGTTATGCTCAAAACCATAAAGAACTAAAACAGTATTATGCTGAAGTTGAAAATCGAGGGATTGCTTTGCAAAAAGGGCTTACGATGACAAAAGATGACTGTTTACGCAGAGATGTAATCAAAGCTCTTATTTGTAATTTTAAATTAGATTACGTTCCTTTTGAGCAAGAGTATCAAATTGATTTTAAAACTTATTTTAAAGAAGATTTAGAACTACTTGCTCCATTAGTACAAGATGGTTTATTGGAGATTGGCGAAACAGGGATTAAAGTTTCACCAAAAGGACGATTACTGATCCGTAATATCTGTATGTGTTTTGATATTTATTCAAGACAACAAGCGAGAAGACAACAGTTTTCACGCATTATTTAATTAAACAAGCGGTGAGATTTGTCAAATTTTTTGCAAAACTGACCGCTTGCTGTTCCACAAAATGATAGGACGATATATGAAACAGCACCATTACAATTTACTTTCACTTGCTGTAATGACGGCTTGTTATAGCAATTATGCAATGGCAGAAAAAGAGACAGAGAAACCAACCAATGCTTTACAAGCACAATGTTTGCTTGGTGTTCCACAATTTCACGGCGAAGTTGTGAAAGGTGATCAAACACAATTACCTGTCTATATTGAATCAGATAGCGCTTTAATCAATCAACCTAAAGATGCAACCTACACAGGTGATGTGAATATTCAGCAAGGTAATCGTACGATATCAGCTGAGCAAGTTCGAGTGGAGCAAGATGGTGATAATGCTCGTTATGCTTATTTACAAGGTTCATTTGATTATCGTGACAATATTATCAATGCCAAAGGGCGTGATGCGACAATTAACTTAATGAGTAAAGAGTCTAATTTGGCTAATGCCGATTACCAATTAGTTGGTCGCCAAGGTCGTGGAACAGCTCAGAATGTTTCAGTTACAGATGAACAACGTGTAATGAAAAATGCGACTTTTACCTCTTGTTTACCAAATGACGAGTCTTGGTCGATTGAAGCAAATGAAATGGTTCAACACGTTAAAGATGAATATGCAGAGTTATGGCACGCTAGATTTAAAGTCTTAGGTGTGCCAGTATTTTATTCGCCTTATTTACAATTCCCAATTGGTGATCGACGCCGTTCAGGGTTACTTATTCCAAATGCAGGACATTCAAGCAGAGATGGTTATTTCTATTCTCAACCATTTTATTGGAATATTGCTCCGAATATGGATGCAACCTTTACTCCTACCTATTTTAGTCGTCGTGGTTGGCAACTTAGCCCCGAATTTCGTTACTTAACAAAATTGGGTGAAGGTAAATTTGCGGCAGAGTATATGCAGAAAGATCGTTTACCTGCTTGGACGGAAAAACAAAAATCTCGCCATTTACTTTTTTGGCAACATACCGTGAATTTCTCAAGTAACTGGCGTTTTTCTGCAGACTACACTAGAGTAAGTGATAGACGTTATTTCTCTGATTTTGTATCAAATTATGGAAATAGTACCGATGGTTATGCTACCCAAAATTTCAAATTAGGTTACTATCAGCCAAACTATAATATCTCAATTGCGGCCAAACGATTCCAAACCTTTGATGATTCAGGTAGCAAGCCATATCGAGTATTTCCACAAATTGATTTCCATTATTACAAAAACGATCTAGTAAAAAATGGGGATTTCTCCTTCTTTGGGCAAGCGTCATATTTTGCTAATGATAGTAAAATAATGCCAACAGCTTGGCGTTTTCACGCAGAGCCTGCAATGAATTTTCCATTTGCAAATCGTTTTGGGAGCATTAATTTAGAAACCAAATTATATGCAACGCAATACCTTCAGAAAAAGGGCGAAAATTCAAGTGCTGAAGATATTCAGCGTAACGTAACGCGTGTATTACCACAATTTAAATTAGACTTGAAGACAACATTAGAAGCAAAAAGAAATCTTTTTGATGGTTTTGACCAAGTTTTAGAACCACGAATTCAGTATCTTTATCGCCCTTATAAAGACCAATCAAACATTGGTTCGCAACGTCAGCAAAGTTTAGGGTTAGGTTATGACTCTGCACTATTACAGCAAGATTATTTTTCACTTTTTAATGATCGCCGTTATAGTGGCTTAGACCGAATTGCGTCTGCAAACCAAATTACCGTGGGTGGAACAACTCGTTTCTTTAACAACCAGACGGGTAGTGAAGTATTTAACTTTAGTGCAGGACAAATCTATTATTTGTCGCCTTCTAAGATTGATAATATTTCTGTCAACAGCACGACTAAACGTTCGTCATCTTTATCATTAGAATCAAACTGGAAGTTCCATACGAAATGGAATTGGCACGGTTCTTACCAATATGATACTCGTTTAAATAAAACTGCATTAGCCAATACATCGCTACAATATAAATTTAAGCAGAATAACCTTGTGCAGCTCAACTACCGTTACGCAAGCCGGAACTATATTGATCAAAACTTAAGTGCCAACCGTTATGGTCAAGATATTAAACAAGTTGGTGCAGTGATAGGCTGGGAAGTGACAGACAAAGTAGGAATAATGGCATCTCACTATCACGATATAGCGTTGAAAAAACCAGTAGAAAGTCAATTAGGCATTACATATAACACTTGCTGCTGGAATGTATCTCTTTACACTGCAAGACGCTTAGTTGCAACGCCAACAGGTAAATCAGATACCATCAGAGATTTCTATTATGACAATCGTTTTGGTATTAATTTTGAATTACGCTTTGGTAATAATTACAATAGCGGAGTTTCAAAAATGCTTAAACGAGGAATTATTCCTTATACAGAAGCCTATGATATCAATTAGATAGTCAAAATATATGGTAGGCATATTTTGAATTTGCTTACCATAAAACTGGGCATATAAGCCAAAATAGTTGCTAATAATGCTCTCCTGCCTTTATTAGCAACTTTTTGTTTACAAAATCCGTTTTTATAACGAGTTAATGGCTAATCATTCAATTCAGCTAATTTTTCTAGGCACTTCTGAATACGATATTCCGTTTCTTTTATTTGGGTTTGAATAGATAATTTTTTCTGGACATCGACAGTTTGATGATTTAACTCAAATAACCAGCTCAATTTCTCGTTTAATGCTCGATGAATTTTTTGATATTCGATAATCTGTTGTGAAGCGGGCAGTTTATGCAAATTTTTTGCAAATCGGTATTTGCTTTTGAAATGGGGGGCAGATTCGCTTTCCACTTGACAACACCTATCAACCACCTTCTTTAAGGTATCAAATTGCTGTACTAAACGTTGAGTATAAATCTCGACATAAGATAGGTTACTTTGCTGATTGATCAATTCACAAGTGTGGAGTATTTCTTGCACAAAATCACTCACTTTGCCTTTAGAAAGCGTAAAAATATCCGATGAAATTTCCACTTTATTTGCTAAAAAAGGGGAAAAGATTTGGCACTGCTGCTGAATGGCAAGGGTAAAATCTGTCATAAATACATCGGTTTTGTTGGATTTCTGATAATTATAAACAAGAAAAATATATTTGTAATTCATTATTTTTGATTAAATAACACTCAAAATTGTAGCTATTTTCTCAAATTGTGAAATAGCTCACATTTTTTTTGAACTTTTCTTTGAAATTATAATTTAATAAAAAAATATTATTTATCAATGATTTACATGGGGATAAAATTATGAAGTAATTCTCAGCTCAAAATGATTTTTTACTCTATGTGAAGTGAGTCTTTTTAAACTATTGTTTTTTAAGTGAATTTTTTATCATAAAAAAAGTTCCCTAGATATTGACACTTTATCGCTATTCTGACAATATGCGCTCGCAATCAGCATTTACCCAAATTGACAATGGATGTAAATGGTGTACTTGGCCATTACTCTTATACCTTAACGAGAGTAATTTGACGAAACTAAAATAAATTTAAGGTGAACACTATGAAAAAAACACTAGTAGCATTAGCAGTAACAGCATTCGCAACTTCAGCTTCAGCATTAACTGTTTATGAAAATGAAGGTACAAAAGTAGATTTTGATGGTTCTATCCGTTTACGTTTAGATAACGAAAAATCTAAAACAGATAATAAAACTACAAAACGTGCACACACAAACTTACATAATGATGGTTCACGTTTCGGTGTAAAAGCAAAACATACTCTTGGCGATGATTTATTTGCGTTCGGTCGTTTAGAATTCCGTTTTAATGGCGGTGACAGAGCGAAGTCAACGGATCAATTCGGTGATTTATATGCACATCGTGCTTATGTTGGTATTGGTAGCAAACAGTATGGTGAAGTGTCTTTTGGTCGCCAAGTAACTATTGGTGATGATATTACACAAGCAGGTTTTGATAATGCTTATGGTGTATTTGATAGCACTTTAACAGGTGCAGGTAAATCTGTTGTTCGTTATGACTATAAAGGCGTAGAAGGTTTACATGTTGGTGTAGATTATCGTTTTGCAGAAGATCGTGATGAAAACGGCGAAGTTAAAAAAGGTAAATTAAAATCAGGTTATGGTGCTGGTGTTGTTTATGAGTTGAAAGTTGCCGAAGGCCAATCAGCAACAGTAGCAGCAGGTTATACTCGTGATAATTTTGTAACTGATACAAAAAATAAACATCATAAAGATGCTTGGGCATTTGGTGCATCTTATAGTGTTGATGCTTTAACATTAGCGGCAGACTATGCAGGCTCTTTTGTTAAGGAAGGTAAAGATAAAGATCGTTTCAACGGTTTCCGTGTTGGTGCTAAGTATCAAGTAACTCCAGCTGTTGCAGTATATGGTAACTACGGCTATGGCGTATCTAAGGATAAAGCTAACAACGTAACAGTATCTAAAGATGTATTCCACAAATTTATGTTAGGTTCATCTTACCAAGTGCATAAAAATGTGTTTACTTATGTTGAAGGTGGCGTAGGTAAAGTAACAACTACAGCTTATGAAGGTAATAAAGCAATCAAAACTAAAACATCAGAAAACAATATCGGTGTAGGTTTACGCGTATTCTGGTAATCACTGGAATTAGCTAATTGACAGTAACAGGGCAAACGTAATGTTTGCCCTGTTTTTTATTGATATGCTGATAGTATTTAATTTCTATCAAAATAAACATTAATCCCTCTTCCATACCTTTTAACTTAGATAAATAACTTCTAAGTCATTTCTTGATGATTACAGACGTTTTTCTGTTACACATTGACAAACGCCTACAATCTTTCTATTCGATGAAATCAAGTATTTTCTAAGTAACGATTGCAATCGTATCTTTTTGATCCAATGCTCAAATAGATTGCTTGTCATTGTCTTTGGATGAATGATCGAGACAATCAAATTTGGGGTTTTGCTTATAATTTCCCTGCTACAAATGCTATTCTTTGGTAACGTTTACCATTTACATTATTAGAGATTTTTACCAATTAACTCATCATAATGGAATAAAGAAATGAAGTGAGGTATTGTCTATAATTGATTTTGTAAAAAAAGCTGCTAATAAAGGGAAGAGAGCATTATTAGCAACTATTTTAGTTAGTGTAGTCTAATTTGTTGAAATGCAGAGCATTGTTTGAATTTTGTTATCAATTAAGGTTGATTATCTGTATTTTGCGTTGGGCTATCTACCGATTTGGCTTTACGGCTCTTTTTCCATTTCCAAAATACAAAAATTCCACCAATAATTAAAATAACCCAAATTACCATTTGTCCTTTCTGAATTTGAGCGTGTAACCAATCTAAATTTTTTGCTCCGAAGTCGCCTAAATAGACCCAAATTGGAACAGAAATAATTGCAGCAAAGAAATCGACTAAAACAAAACGAGTAAAAGTCACTTTGCGAGTAATGCCTGATACTAAATAAACCACCGCTCGAAGCCCAGGTAAAAAACGGGCAACAAATAAGAGTTTCCAACCTTCTTTTTCAAAGCGATCTTGTACTGTTGCAAATCGTTCTGGCGTGGCAATTTTGCGAATAAGTGGGAATTTTAGGATTTTTTCACCATAAATGCGTCCAAGCCAATACATTGTGCTATCGCCAACTAATACACCAATCATACTGACGACAAGCATCCAATGTACGTTTGTGTAACCTAAGCCAGAGATTACACCACCTGATACAAGGGTAATATCTTCAGGAATAGGTACGCCAAATCCACAGATTAACAGCACAAAAAATACAGCAAAGTAGCCATAGCTACTGAAAAATTCAATTAGTAATTCCATTACAATTCCTCTTATTGATTTAGGTTTCGGACAGAACTGCGCACAACGAGCTCAGGGTAAAATTCTAAGACCTTAGGCTCGTGACTTTGTTCATTATGTTCAATACGCTCAAGCAGTAAATCTAATGCCATCTGCCCTAAGCGTGTTTTAGATTGATGAATAGTGGTAAGTGGCGGCGCATAGAAACGCGAGTTATGAATATTATCGTAACCAATGATCGAAATATCTTGCGGGACAGATAAGCCTTTTTCTGTGATTGCAGAAATTGCACCTAAAGCCACGACATCACAAGCACAAACAACCGCCGTAGGCAGTTTTTCTTGTTTAAGTAAATTATTCATACTTTCGTAGCCAGCTTCAGGTTCAAAATCATTTTCGCAAATCCACTCATCTCGGATAAGCAACCCTGCATCTGTCATCGCTTTAACGAAGCCATCAAAGCGAGCTTTTGAGATAGTTTTAAACAAATCGCCCGTAATGATTGCAATATCACGATGTCCATTTTCAATTAAATACTGAGTTGCCATATAGCCACCATCAAAGCTATGGTCTTGAATACGATCACTTTGTCCGTCGTTTGGACCCCAATCCATTACCACCATTGGCACATTTGTGCCGTTAAAGAGTGAAAATGAATTGTCAGTATATTCTGAACACATTACCAAAATACCATCGACTCGTTTTTTAACCAGCATATCTAAATGGTTTTGAATTTTTTCTGACTGGTTTTGTGTATTACAGAGAAATAATGAATAGCCTTTCTGATAACAGTATTCTTCCACTGCTAATACGATTTCAGCGAAATAGGGAGCTTCGCTGGTTGTGATGATCATGCCAATTGATTTAGTCGTATTCACTTTTAAACTACGAGCAACGGCACTTGGTGAATAATTTAATTCACCGACAGCTTGCCAAACAATTTTTGTGGTATCTTCTGATACAAAACGTGTTTTATTGATCACGTGAGAGACTGTCGTAGTGGACACGCCCGCTAGTTTGGCAACATCTTTAATCGTAGCCATTCAAAATTCCTCACCATAAAAAATTGAGCCATTATAGCCAATTTTGCAAAATGCTAAAACAAAATCACCGCTTGCATTGCATTTTTAGTAAATCCTTTTAAAATAGGATGATTATTTATTATGTTGAAGGAGATGGTATGGGTACTTTTGGTTATTCTATGTTAGTGGTTGCACTTGCTTTAGGTATGATTGTGACGTTTGCAATCAATATTTTCTAAATTAAACATTTTCAATGAGAGCGTCATTTGACGCTCTTTCTTTTTATTGCTTTATTCACTTATGGCTAAACTCACTTTTGCATCTTTGGCGTTTAATGCAACGCAAACTCCCGTTTCAGAACAATTTGACGATATTTATTTTTCTACTCAAGACGGCTTGGCAGAAAGCTATTATGTTTTTCAAGAAGGCAATCAACTTTGGCAAAAATGGCAGGATCATACAAGATCTGCATTTATCATTGCGGAAACGGGCTTTGGTACAGGGTTAAATTTTTTAGCGGTTGCCGAAAAATTTCAACAATTTCAACAGGAACATCCTGATTCTCCATTAAAACGGCTCTACTTTATTTCTTTTGAAAAATTTCCATTAACGGCAAATCAATTAGCCGATATTCATCAACTTTACCCACAATTTGCAAAACTTTCTCAGCAACTCACCGCTTATTGGCAACCTCGTCAAGTTGGTTGTCAGCGTTACCATTTTGAACAAGTCTATTTAGATATTTGGTTTGGCGAAATGGCGGAAAATTTGGAGCAGCTAGGTGATAGTTATAACGGTTTAGTCGATTGTTGGTTTTTAGATGGTTTTTCACCAGATAAAAATCCAGAAATGTGGAACACAGGGCTATATCAAGCAATGTTTCGTTTAACACAAAATGGCGGAAGTTTTGCGACATTTACTGCCTCAAGTGCAGTACGAAAAGGGTTGCAAGCGGTTGGTTTTGATGTGAAGAAACGCAAGGGTTTTGGCAAAAAGCGAGAAATGCTATGGGGCGAAAAACCGCAAGAAAGCCTATCAGCAATTTCACAGTATCCTTATTTTTACCCTAACCATTCTGCTAGTTGTGATGATATTGCTATTATTGGTGGCGGTGTTGCAAGTTTATTTCTTGCATATTCACTGTTAGAAAAAGGTAAAAAAGTTACTTTATATTGCCAAGATGAACAAGTGGCTCAAAATGCGTCGGGTAATCAACAAGGGGCAATTTATCCCCAATTAAGTGATGACGATGAGCGAAATGTTCGTTTTTATGTGCATAGCTTTGATTATGCCTTACAACGTTTAAAAAAACTCGCACAAGCGGTGGAGTTTGAGCATCAATTTACAGGGGTGGCTCTTTATGCGTATAACGAAAAAACAGCACAAAAATTAGCAAAAATGGCGCAGCAAGATTGGGATCATTCACTTTATCAGCTTTATGATGCAAAAAAGCTGAGTGAAAAAATTGGTTTGCCTGTTCAAAATGGCGGGGCTTTTATTTCACAAGGCGGCTGGCTTTCACCGATTCAGCTCGTACAAAATGGGATTGCTTATTTACAAAACAAAGGCTTAAAACTATTTTTAAATCATCAGGTGACGGAATTAACTTGGCAACAAAATGCGTGGCAGTGGCAACAAGGTGGAGAAGTATTTCGTCATTCGGTTGTGGTTCTGGCTAATGGACACCAGCTGAAAACCTTTAAACAAACAGATGGCATTCCACTTTATCCTGTACGTGGGCAAGTTAGTCAAGTGCCAACCAATACGGCATTAAGCGCCTTAAAATGTGTAGTGTGTTATGACGGTTACCTTACGCCAGTATCTGCATCTGAAACCCATTGCATTGGTGCAAGCCATTTACGAGATAATGCGGATATGGCATTTAGTTTGGCTGAACATCAGCAAAATATTGCAAAACTTCAGCAAAATCTAACCGCTTGTGATTGGACATTGAATATCGACAATTCTGAGAATAAAGGAAAAGTCGGGATTCGGGCTGCTTTTCGTGATCGAGTGCCAATGGTTGGTTCAGTACCTCATTTTGCGGAACAAAAAAGACAATTTCAGAATCTGTATAATCAACTTCGCCGTAAAGAACCTCTTAAACAGGCGGAAAATTACACAAATCTTTATTTAATTGCTGGTCTCGGCTCTCGTGGGCTAACTACCGCACCATTACTAGGGGAATTACTGGCAAGCCAAATTTGCAAAGAGCCTTTGCCGATAAGCCAAGACATTTTACACGCACTTAGCCCAAATCGGAGTTGGATACGTCAATTATTGAAAGGGAGAAAAGTAGAGTAGTTATGCTGATATTCAAACCACCTTAAAGCTAAAGGTGGCTTGAATAATCGAAGATTATAGGACTTTTACGATAGATTCACATAAGCGGTCGATATTATCTTCAGTAATACCAGCCACATTGATACGGCCTGAACGAACCGCATAAATAGCAAATTCATCACGTAAACGATCCACTTGTTCAGGGCTTAAACCACTGAAAGAGAACATACCGTTTTGAGCAATAATAAAATCAAAGTTTTGTGTTGCCCCTTTCTCTTTTAAAAGCTGAACGAATTTAGCACGCATTTCTTTAATACGGTTACGCATTTCGGCTAATTCTGCAATCCAATTTGCTTTTAATGCTGGATCAGCTAATACTGTGGCCACTGCACTTGCACCGTGAGATGACGGGTTAGAGTAAAGTACACGAATAATTGATTTAACTTGGCTGAATGCGTTATTTGCTGTTTCAGCATCTTTTGCAACAAGGGTAAATGCACCCACACGCTCATTATATAAACCGAAGTTTTTTGAGAATGAACTTGCTACTAAAAGCTCAGGATTATTTTTAGCAAATGTGCGTAAACCGAACGCATCTTCTTCTAAACCGTTTGCGAAACCTTGGTAAGCGAAGTCAAATAATGGTAACCAACCTTTTTCAGCAGAAAGATTTGCTAATGTTTGCCATTGTTCAGGTGTTGGGTCGATCCCTGTTGGGTTATGGCAGCAACCGTGTAGTAAGACAACGTCGCCAGCTTCAGCTTGGCTAAGATCGGCAAGGAGATTATCCCAATCTAACGCTTTTGTTTCTTTGTTATAGTAACGGTATTCTTTAATATTGATACCCACCGCATTAAAAATAGCATTGTGGTTTGGCCAAGTTGGTGTTGAAATCCACACATTTTTTGCACTAGTTTGGCGTTTAATAAATTCGGCTGCAATGCGTAATGCCCCTGTTCCACCTAAACTTTGAGCGGTTTTTGCACGACCAGATGTAATCACATCGGCATTTTCACCAAAAAGTAGTCCTTGGGTTTGTTTATTGAAATCCGCAATACCATCAATGGTTAAATAGTTTTTGGTATTTTCATTCGCGAGTAAACGAGTCTCTGCCTCTTTTACTGCTTTAACAATCGGGGTTTGACCTTTGGCGTCTTTATAAACACCGATACCTAAATTGATTTTTTCAGCACGAGTTTCAGCTTTGAATGCTTCGCCTAAACCTAAAATTGGATCGGCAGGTGCTGCTTGAATATGACTAAACATAGACATTAGATTTCCTCATTGAGTTGTGTTGCAAAATTGTTATTTTATACGACTAATTTGACTTTTTAGCAAGTGTCAAGCGGTCTGTTCTTGAAGAAAATTTACAAAATTATCTATTCTTGTCGGAGTAGTCACATTTTCGATTTTTTCCATACCCAAAAAAGCAATTTTGTGCTTTAATACAGGCAATTTTCTCAACACAAAATAAGGTGTAAAAATGAGTTGGATTGAAAAAATCTTAGGTAGAACATCTTCATCTTCAACAAGTAAGTCAAAAATTCCAGAAGGTGTTTGGACAAAATGCACAAGTTGTGAGCAGGTGTTATATACCGAAGAATTAAAACGCAATATGCAAGTTTGTCCAAAATGTGAGCATCATATGCGTATTGATGCTCGTACTCGTCTAATCACATTATTAGATGAAGGTTCGACAGAAGAACTTGCCGCTGATCTTGAACCACAAGATATTTTGAAGTTTAAAGATCTCAAAAAATATAAAGATCGTTTAACTGCCGCTCAAAAACAAACGGGAGAAAAAGATTCGTTCATCGTGATTACGGGTAAGTTGTATGATATGCCTGTAGTAACTGCGTCTTTTAACTTTGAATTTATGGGTGGATCGATGGGATCTGTTGTTGGGGCGAAATTTGTGCGTGCCGCAGAATATGCCTTAGAACATAATGTGCCTTTCATCTGTTTCTCGGCATCGGGTGGTGCTCGTATGCAAGAAGCTCTTTTCTCGTTAATGCAAATGGCAAAAACCAGTGCGGTATTAGCAAAAATGCGTGAAAAGGGTGTACCTTTCATTTCGGTATTGACAGACCCAACCTTAGGTGGTGTATCTGCAAGTTTGGCTATGCTAGGCGATATTAACATTGCTGAGCCAAAAGCGTTGATTGGTTTTGCTGGGCCACGTGTTATTGAACAAACAGTGCGTGAGAAATTACCAGAAGGTTTCCAACGTAGTGAGTTTCTCCTTGAGAAAGGGGCGATTGATATGATCGTTCATCGTAAAGATATGCGTGATACGCTAACTCGTTTAGTTGCTAAATTAACGAATCAACCAACGCCATTTAAAACAGGCGAGTTGGTTGAAGCTGAAGAAATTCAATCAGAAGAATTAGTACAGTCAGAAGAAGCATAAATGACAACATTAACTTCACCAAAAGCCACGGATTCATTGGAAACGTGGCTTTCCTATTTAGAAAAAAGCCATTTCAAACCCATTGATATGGGGCTTGAGCGTATTCGTGATGTTGCGTTAAAGTTAAATTTACTTAATCCAGCACCTTATGTCATTACTGTTGCTGGTACAAATGGCAAAGGTTCAACCTGTAAATTACTCGAAACAGCACTCTTAAAAGCGGGGTTGCGTGTCGGTGTTTATTCCTCGCCACATTTAATTCATTACAATGAGCGTGTGAGAATTCAAGGGCAACCAGTAAGCGATGCGGATTTTATTCAAACCTTTGATTATATTGAACAGCATAAATCACAGTCTTTAACTTATTTTGAGTTTGGGACTTTAGCGGCATTTGATCTATTTCGCCGAGCTAAACTAGATGTTGCGATTTTGGAAGTAGGATTGGGTGGGCGTTTAGATGCGACAAATATCGTGGATCCTAATTTTGCAGTGATTACGTCCATTGATATTGACCATATTGAATTTCTAGGCAACGATAGAGAAGTGATAGGGAGAGAAAAAGCAGGCATTTTCCGTCAAAATATTCCAGTGGTGATTGGCGAACCTGATTGCCCAGCAAGTATCTTACAATATGCAAATAGTTTGAATTGCCAAATTTCTCGCCGAGATGTTGATTGGAAATTTTCTGTCGAAACCAACCGCTTACATTGGCAGTCTGCAAATGCAAATCTAGATTTACCACTGCCAAAAATTCCTGTGCCAAATTGTGCAACAGCGGTTGCAGTGCTTACGCAATTGCCTTTTGCAATAACCAATGAGATTTTGCAACAAAGTATTGTGGAAACGCAAATGGTAGGGCGTTTTCAAACGCTAACTCAGCAGGATTTTGCAAAATTTTCACGAAAACCACCGCTTGCCCAAGTGATTGTTGATGTGGGGCATAATCCACACGCAGCACGTTATTTAGCAGAGCGGTTACAAGCGTTAAAACAACCACAATCAAAACTATATGCCGTATTTAGTGTATTAGTTGATAAAGATTTATCTGGTATTGTGGAGCCGTTATCGACTTTAGTGGATAAATGGTATTGTGCAGGATTAGAGGGCTATCGTGGTCAGCGTGGCGAACAGGTACTTGAAAAATTGCATAATGTATTGCCTAATGCTAATGCAGTCAGTTTCAATAGCGTTGCTCAAGCAACTGAAAGCGCATTTTTGCAAGCAGGTCGTGAGGACATTGTTTTAGTGTTTGGTTCTTTCCATACTGTTGCAGATTTTATGTTATGGATAAACAAGTGATGGGATTCAATGTTAAAACAGACAATCGCTTTTTAGGCAAAAAAGGTGGGGCGTTTTCAGCTAAATCTCGGCACACAGAAATTTCAATTCTGGCTGCTTTCTTCCGAACCTGACCAAGTAAACTGAACACCATTGCGAGGAACCAAAAACGCCCCATAGGATTACATCTAGCGATGTAAGGGTTCGGATTATAGATTTTTATCTTTGAAAAGACAAGTAAAAAGCAAAATAAGCGGTTTGATTGCGTTAAATTTTTGCAAAACAGATCAAACCGTTTAAATTGACAGCAATTTCTCATCAATATATTTAGGAGTTCTTATGTCTATGCCAACAACACATTCGGCACTTTCACATCTTATTCAATTATTGACGTTAGAGCGTTTAGATGATGGGCTTTTTCGTGGCGAAAGTGAAGATTTAGGTTTCCCCCAAGTATTTGGTGGACAAGTTGTTGCACAATCGTTAATGGCTGCAATGCAAGTGGTAGAAAATGGCCGAGAGCTACATTCTTGCCATACTTATTTTATAAGAGCGGGAGATGCTGCATACCCTATTATCTATGAAACTGAAATTTTGCGAGAAGGTAATAATTTCACGCTAGTAACTATCAATGCCAAGCAGCATAACGAGATTATTTGTCGTGTGATGGCATCTTTTCAGAATCAAGAAAGTGGTTTTGAACATCAAATTACAATGCCACATTTTGATGTTGAAAGTTTTTATTCGGAGAATGATTTAATTCAATCTTTAGCGTTGATGTTACCTTCGCCCTTGAGAGAAAAATTTTCTGCAGAACGTCCATTTGATGTGCGTATCAAATACCCAAACGACCCTTTTAATGGGCATAAACTTCCACCAAAACAAGAACTTTGGGTAAAAACAAACGGAGTTGTTCCCGTAGATAATTATCGACTACATCAATGTTTATTGGCTTATTTCAGTGATTTCCACTGTATTTTAACGATGTTACACCCCCATGAATGTGGTTTTATGCAACAAGGGCTGAAAATTGCCACTATTGACCACAGTATCTGGTTTCACCGCCCAATCAATTGGAATGATGGGTTATTTTTCTCTCTCACAAGCCCAAATGCTTTTGGGGCTAGAGGGCTCACTAGGGGAGAGGTGTTTGATAAAGATGGTAAGTTGTTAGCTAGTTATCAACAAGAAGGGTTAATTCGCAAACTGTAAAATATTTGGCAGGGATCTGTTTTAGATCCAAATTTTATTCAAAATCTTTGGCTGGCTAACCACTAGCCATTTTTTATTTTGCAGGATTTGTCAATTTTCGTTAGAATCGCACCGCTTTTATTCCTTTAGATACATTATTTTAGAGATTTATGATCGATTTTCGCCCTTTTTATCAACAAATTGCAACTACTTCACTTTCAGCTTGGCTTGAAACACTTCCTTTACAACTGAAACAGTGGGAGAAACAGACTCACGGTGATTATGCGAAATGGGCAAAAATTGTGAGTTTTTTACCAAATTATCCCGCTGAAATTGATTTGCGAGAAAAGGTTGAGGCAAAATTAGATTCGCCATTAAGCGAGGGGGAAACTCAACGCTTAGTTTATCATCTCAAACAACTTATGCCTTGGCGTAAAGGGCCATATCATTTGTATGGTGTACATATCGACTGTGAGTGGCGTTCTGATTTTAAATGGGATCGTGTTTTACCTCATTTATCCCCTCTGAAAGACCGAACTATTTTAGATGTTGGCTGCGGAAGTGGTTACCATATGTGGCGAATGGTGGGTGAAGGTGCCAAAATGGTAGTAGGAATCGACCCAACAGAGCTGTTTTTATGCCAGTTTGAAGCGGTCAGAAAATTGCTAAATAACGACAGACGAGCAAATTTAATTCCACTTGGTATAGAACAAATGCAACCGCTACACGCTTTTGATACTGTATTCTCAATGGGTGTGCTATATCATCGTAAATCGCCCCTAGACCATCTTTCACAACTCAAAAATCAACTCGTAAAAGGTGGAGAATTGGTGTTAGAAACGTTAGTGATCGATGGTGGTGTGAATGATGTGCTTGTGCCAGCAGACCGCTATGCCAAAATGAAAAATGTCTATTTTATTCCGTCTGTGGCAGCCTTAATCAACTGGTTGGAAAAAGTTGGCTTTAAAAATGTGCGTTGTGTTGATGAAGCGATTACGACATTAGAAGAACAACGCAAAACCGATTGGTTAGAAAATGAGTCCTTAATCGACTTTTTAGACCCGAACGACCATTCTAAAACAATCGAAGGCTATCCAGCTCCCAAACGAGCAGTTATTATTGCGAATAACCCTTAGGTAATTTCTCTCTGCCAAATTGTTTTTTGAGCAAACATCAATTTATTTGTGGTGTGTTTGATAAAATCTAGGCGAATTTCCCACACATCACTCTTCATCAATTTAGCAACGGGGAATTTAGCAGTATAAGCTAAAATTGCTTGTTGCTTTTCTAATTTATCGTCTAACAGTTGAGCTGTTGCGCTAAATTGAATACCTTCGATTTCTCGAATATTCTCGGTATGACGACTAATCGTGCCTACAATTTGGGGGGTAGCTAACATCAATTTTCCGTGCTGTGTAGTTTGATTCGTGAAAATAATGAGACGAGAAAGCTCTTCATCAAACACATAAAAACAGTTGGCACACCAAATTTCCCCTAAATGTTGGCAAGCCAAACTAACAATATGCTGTTGTTGGATAAACGCTGTAATAAGCGGTGGGATTTTTTGCATAATTTGCACCTGATTTTCTTATTTGCCTTCCCAACGTGGCATATCAATGGCTAAATCAAATTGATCTAACGCTCGGCTAACGCTATGGGTAATAATTTCATCAACACTTTGCGGTTGATGATATAAGGCTGGAACAGGGGGGAAAATAATGCCGCCCATTTCTGTCACTTTTCGCATATTATCTAAATGGGTGAGATGTAATGGAGTTTCTCGAACCATTAACACTAATTTTCGGCGTTCTTTTAAGACAACATCAGCCGCACGAGAGAGCAGGTTGTCGCTAAACCCGTGAGCGATGGAAGCTAAAGTTCGCATTGAACAAGGTGCAACCAACATTCCCAACGTTTTGAATGAACCGCTTGAAATACTCGCAGCCACATTTTCACTGTGATGAACTACGTCAGCTAGCTCAAGCACTGCTTCGGCGGAAATCTGTGTTTCATATTGGCGAGTGAGTTCCGCCCCTTTAGACATCACCAAATGCGTTTCAATATGGGGAATTTGGTTTAATAATTGCAAGGCTTTAAAGCCATATTGAAAGCCACTTGCACCACTAATCCCAATAATTATACGTTGAGTTGTCATTATTCTGTCCTAAATGAGTGAAAAACTTGAAAAAGCCTAAGAAACGTTTACTATGTTGAGCTTTTCGAATTATGAATATCTCAACACGAAATTTTTCACATTATGAACCAAGAGTCGCAACAAAACACGCAAAAAGAGAAAAAAATTGCATATAACTTAAATAAATTACAAAAACGTTTACGCCGTAATGTTGGCAATGCGATTGCAGATTTTAATATGATCGAAGATGGCGATAAGGTAATGGTTTGTTTGTCTGGTGGTAAAGATAGCTATACATTATTGGATATTTTGCTGAACTTAAAAATTAACGCGCCTATTCATTTTGATATTGTTGCAGTAAATTTAGACCAAAAACAGCCGGGGTTTCCAGAGCATATTTTGCCAGAATACTTAAATAGCATTGGCGTGGAATATAAAATTGTCGAAGAAAATACTTATGGCATTGTGAAAGAGAAAATCCCCGAAGGGAAGACAACCTGTTCGCTTTGCTCTCGCTTGCGTAGAGGAATTTTATACCGTACTGCCACAGAGCTTGGTGCGACTAAAATCGCATTAGGGCATCATCGTGATGATATGTTAGAAACCTTATTTCTGAATATGTTTTACGGTGGTAAATTGAAAAGTATGCCACCTAAATTGATTAGTGATGATGGTAAACAAATTGTGATCCGCCCTTTAGCGTACTGCAAAGAAAAAGATATTGAAAAATACGCTCAGGCTAAAGCATTTCCGATTATTCCTTGTAATTTATGCGGTTCTCAACCTAATTTACAACGTCAAGTCGTTAAAGAAATGCTACAAATGTGGGATCGTCAATATCCTGGTAGAATTGAAACAATGTTTAGTGCATTACAAAATGTAACTCCATCTCATTTATGTGATCCTAAACTGTTTGATTTTAAAAATATTCAGCGTGGTGCTGTACTTGAGGGCATTGAAGGGGATATTGCTTTTGACAAAGCAGAAATTCCAACTACACCCGTAATACAAGATGAAGATGATGTGAATGACTATACCGAAAATGGCATCATCAATTTTAAAGCAGTAGAGTAAACTCTTGCAAAAAAATCACTAAAACAGACCGCTTTACACAGGCGGAAAAGGACAAATAATGAAATTTATCTCATTTAATATCAATGGTTTGCGAGCCAGACCACACCAGTTAGAAGCACTGATTGCAAAACATCAACCTGATGTCATCGGCTTACAAGAAATTAAAGTCGCGGATGAAGATTTCCCTTATGATTTAGTTTCACATTTGGGATATCACGTTTTTCATCACGGGCAAAAAGGGCATTATGGTGTAGCATTACTGACCAAAGAAAAGCCACTTGCTGTGAGAAAAGGCTTTCCAACAGATGATACTGATGCACAAAAACGAATGATTATGGCGGATATTGAAACGCCATTTGGGGTATTGACGGTGTTAAACGGTTATTTCCCACAAGGCGAAAACCGTAGCCACGAAACTAAATTCCCTGCAAAAGAAAAATTCTATGCAGATTTACAGCATTATTTAGAAACAGAATTAAACCCAGAAAACCCAATTATCATAATGGGGGATATGAATATTAGCCCAACCGATTTAGATATTGGTATTGGTGAGCAAAACCGTAAACGCTGGTTGCGTGATGGTAAATGTTCATTTTTACCTGAAGAGCGTGAATGGTTAGGGCGATTACATTCTTATGGTTTAGTGGATACCTTCCGAGTAATGAATCCAAATGCTGATGATAAATTCTCGTGGTTTGATTATCGCTCAAAAGGGATTGAAGATAATCGTGGCTTACGCATTGATTTAGTGTTGGCTTCGCACTCTTTGGCAGAGCGTTGTGTTGAAACAGGTATTGACCTTGAAATTCGTACAATGGAAAAGCCGTCCGATCACGCACCAGTTTGGGCTGTGTTTGAGTAGTATTACGCCCATTCTGAAACGACGAAGCGGTATGATTTTGCAAAACATTTACAGAATCATACCGCTTTTATTATTCGGTGGTCAGCAGTTTAACCGACACTCCACAGTAAAATTGCCAGTAATTGTGGCAAAATAATTCTGCAGAACATTACCAATGGATAGACCGTTGCATAAGAGAGTGCGGCTGCACCATTTCCCTCTTTGATTGCGTTGGCAAATGCAAGAGCAGGAGGATCGGTCATTGAGCCAGCAAGTAGGCCACAGAGTGTAAGGTAATTTAACTTACCATAAATACGAGCGATAACGCCTGTCACAATTAACGGAATAAAGGTAATTAACGCACCGTAACCAATCCACGCTAAGCCGTCATTACTGAGTAAGGTATTTAAGAAATTACCACCAGCTTTCCAACCAACTACTGCAAGAAACAGCACAATACCAATTTCTCGTAATGCAAGGTTGGCACTTGGTGGCATAAACCAATAAAGTTTTCGGATACTACCAATGCGAGCTAGGATCAGTGCCACGACTAATGGTCCGCCAGCCAAACCTAATTTTAAGGCAACAGGGAAACCAGGGATATAAATTGGAATAGAACCGAGCAATACCCCTAGCCCAATTCCAATAAAGATTGGCAACATTTGTACTTGTTGTAATTTTTGTTGAGCATTACCAATAATGGCCATGACTGCTTCAATATCTTCTTGGCGACCAACTAAATTCAGCACATCACCAAATTGTAGCGTCATTTCGCCTGTTGGGATAAGTTCTATCCCAGAACGATTGAGACGAGAAATCACCACGTCATATTTACCTTTCAGCATCAGTTGGCGAATTTTTTTACCAAAGACTTTTTCATTGGTAACCACCGCTCGTTCACTACGAAAGAGAGTGCCTTTGGTAGAAACTGATGTATCGACCATTTCACCAATAATTAAGTGCATTTTGCTCAATGCTGATTTTTCACCTACCATATGCAGAATATCGCCCACATAAACTTGCGTATCGACTTTAGGTACGAAGAGATCTTCACCTCGTTTTAAGCGTGAATAAACAACATCGTGCAAATCAAAATCAGGGAATTGCTTCAGCGTTAAACCATTAAGATTAGGGTTAGTTACTCGAACATTTAAGGTACTTAACCCTTCTTTTTTGCTGTTCTGCGTACGGTCAAAGTCATCGGCTTCTTTATCGACATTGATTTTAAATAGAATACGGATTATCCACATCGCTAAGAGGATACCAACAATCCCAAACGGATAGGCAATGGCGTACCCCATACCCATTACGGAGGTATCGCTACCTAATTCGGATAAGATTTGTTGTCCTGCACCTAATGATGGCGTGTTGGTAACAGCACCTGAGAAAATGCCTAAAATGACAGGAAGTGGTACATCAAATAATTTATGTAACAAAACAACCAGCAGACCACTGATAGCTACAATCAATAGTGCAAAACCGTTTAATTTTAGCCCTGATTGACGCAGTGACGCAAAAAAACCTGGACCAACTTGAATACCAATAGTGTAAACGAATAGGATAAGTCCAAACTCTTGAATAAAATGAAGTGTATGAGGGTCGAGTTTTATCCCCATTTGTGTCATAAAATGGGAAACGATTATGCCCCCAAATAATACTCCACCAATTCCTAGACCAACACCCCGAACTTTAATATGCCCAATCCATAGTCCTAGCACAGCGACTAAGGATAACAGGCTAACAGTTAATGCAATTTCGCTCATATAGCCTCACAATAAAAATAAACTGGGGTTATTTTAACAAACCTAAAAGATAAAAAATGCGATCTAACTCAAAGAAATGAGAAAACAAGCGGTGAGATTTTGCTAATTCTTTACGAGAAAGAAGAGATTTTTGTAGATATAGAAATTTGAGATTTAAGTTACAGCGATATTTTCCATTGCTGATGATTAAAGAGACAAATTGACTGCAAATAAAAGCCGTCGGTTTGAGCAGAAAATTTGTCAACTCAAACCGGCCGCTTGTCGTAATTAGTTATTCAAGATTACTCTTGCGTTTGTGCTTTCACCGCTGCAAATGCCACCATATTGATAATACGGCGAACAGAGGATTGAGGGTTAAGAACGTGTGCAGATTTATTCATACCCATTAGAATTGGTCCAACCGTAATAGCAGTTGTGGTTGCGCGCAGTAAGTTATAACTAATACGAGCAGATTCTACATTTGGCATCACTAATAAGTTGGCTGCACCTTTTAATGGACTGTCAGGCATATGATCACGACGTAATTTTTCAGAGAGCGCTAAATCACCGTGCATTTCACCATCAATCATCAAGTCAGGTTCACGTTGTTGAACTAATTCTAACACTTTACGCATTTTTGGTGCACCAAGTGCATTTGATGAGCCATAGTTAGAGTGAGAAATAAGTGCCACAGCTGGTTCAATACCGAAACGTCTAATTTCTGCTGATGCCATTGTGGTGATTTCCGCTAATTCTTCCGCTGTTGGATCAACATTTACATAGGTATCAGTCATAAAGACGTTACCTGTTGGAAGAACTAAGCTATTCAGTGCAGCTGGCACTTTCACGCCTGATTTTACGCCGATAATATCTTTGATCGCTTCTAAATGGCGGCTATAAGAACCAAATAAGCCACAAACTAACCCATCAGCATAGCCCATTTCAACCAATAAAGAGGCAATAACTGTCGTATTTGACGTGGTAACACGTTTTGCAATTGCTTCCGTAATACCACGACGTTTCATTAAATCGTAGTAGCGTTTCCATAATAGTTCGTGACGATCATCGTGTTCGTTATTGACGATCTCAAAATCTTTACCCGCAACGAGACGTAAACCTAATTTTTTAATACGAGCTTCAATAATAGCGGGACGACCAATGAGAATTGGGTAAGCTAAATCCATTGAAACGATTTCTTGTGTGGCGTGTAATACTTTTGCTTCTTCACCTTCTGCCAATACAATACGTTTTTTATCTGCTTTCGCTTGGCTGAAAATGGGTTTCATAAATAGGTTTGTTTTATAAACAAACTGTGTGAGTTTTTCAATATAGGTATCCCAATCTTGAATTGGTCGAGTTGCTACGCCAGATTCCATTGCTGCTTTTGCTACGGCTGGTGCAATACGAACAATCAAACGTGGGTCAAATGGGCGTGGAATAATGTAGTCTGGCCCAAATTCTGTTCCTTCATCACCATAAGCTGATGTCACAACATCATTTTGCTCTTCAAGGGCTAAGTCAGCAATTGCATAAACTGCCGCACGTTTCATTTCTTCGTTGATTGTTGTTGCCCCTACATCTAATGCTCCACGGAAAATGAATGGGAAACAAAGCACGTTGTTTACTTGGTTTGGATAGTCAGAGCGTCCTGTACAAACAATCGCATCAGGGCGAGCAGCTTTAGCTTCTGGTGGAGTGATTTCTGGATTTGGGTTAGCTAATGCTAAAATCAGCGGGTGAGCGGCCATTGTGCGCACCATATCTTGTGTTAATGCCCCTGCAGCAGAACAACCTAAGAAAATATCTGCATTTGGAATCGCATCTGCAAGTGTACGCCAGCCATTATCTTCAATCGCATAGAATTTTTTGGTTTCGTCCATACGATCATCACGATCTTTATAAATGACACCTTTAGAATCACAAACTACGATATTTTCACGTTTCATTCCTAATGAAAGTAATAAATTCAAGCACGCAATAGAGGCTGCACCAGCACCTGATGCAACTAAACGGACGTTCTCAATTTTTTTATCAATAATACGTAATGCATTAATGACTGCAGCAGCACTGATAATTGCCGTACCATGTTGGTCATCGTGGAATACAGGAATATTCATACGTTCACGCAATTTTTGTTCAATGTAGAAACATTCAGGCGCTTTAATATCTTCTAAGTTAATACCACCAAAAGTTGGCTCAAGTGATGCGATAATATCTACTAATTTTTCAGGATCTTTTTCGTTGATTTCAATATCAAATACATCTACGCCAGCAAATTTTTTGAAAAGAACACCTTTCCCTTCCATTACAGGTTTACCGGCTAATGCACCGATATTCCCTAAACCTAATACAGCTGTACCATTTGAAATAACCGCAACTAAATTCCCTTTTGCTGTATATTTGTAAGCAGCAAGTGGATCTTTTTCAATTTCTAAACAAGGCTCTGCTACCCCTGGAGAGTAAGCAAGGGCAAGATCTCTTTGAGTTGCCAGTGACTTGGTAGGCGTAATTTCAATTTTCCCTGGAACAGGAAACTCGTGAAAATCAAGAGCTGCTTGACGTAATGAATTATCCATATTGTTATCCTCTCTATGAATGATAAAAGTAAAATTTATGTATCGGCAAGCCGTACAAAAAGCGGTGATATTCTAACTGAATTCTGCAATTTTTTTTGTGATAAAGTTCTAATTTTTTTACACTTTATGGACTCAATTTACTTATAAGTGTGAACAATCTCTCAAAATTAGAAAATTTAGTTTTAAAATTTTGTTTTTATAAAATGTGGTTTTATATTCTTTAATTGGTTTTTTTTATTTGTTTTTTGAAATAAAAATCCATAATTTGTATTTTTCCGAAATTTTAAACTATTTAATTGCCAAATTTATGCCTTTTACATACTAGACAATCTCTAGGTTTTTTAGCACAATCCGCATCATTCAATTTATAGCAAAATGTTGCTGTGATAAGTTTTAGTCGTTGGAGGATTTAATGAAAAAACTTTCTGGTGCAGAAATGGTTGTACAATCCTTGCGTGATGAAGGCGTAGAATACGTTTTCGGTTACCCAGGTGGTTCAGTGCTTGATGTTTATGATGCGATTCATACTCTAGGTGGGATAAAACATGTGCTTGTACGTCACGAGCAAGGTGCTGTACATATGGCGGATGGCTATGCCAGAGCTACAGGAAAAGTGGGTTGTGTATTGGTTACATCAGGACCCGGTGCGACTAATGCAATTACAGGGATCGCCACTGCCTATTCAGACTCAATTCCATTAGTCGTGTTTTCAGGACAAGTACCATCAAACTTAATTGGTTCAGACGCATTCCAAGAATGTGATATGGTTGGTATTTCTCGCCCTGTGGTAAAACATAGTTTCTTAGTAAAACGTGCGGAAGATATTCCTGAAATTATCAAAAAGGCTTTTTACATTGCATCAACAGGTCGTCCTGGCCCGGTCGTGATTGATTTACCTAAAGATGTGGTAAATCCTGCAAATAAATTTAGCTATGAATATCCCAAAGATGTTTCATTGCGTTCATATAACCCAAATGTGCAAGGGCATAAAGGGCAAATTAAGAAGGCTTTAAAAGCGGTATTGGTTGCTAAAAAACCCGTACTTTATGTGGGTGGTGGCGTTGTATTAGGCAATGCGAGCGAGCAGGTGACTGAATTTGCTACAAAACTGAATTTACCCGTAACAAGCTCGTTAATGGGTTTAGGTGCATTCCCAAGTACAAATAAACAGTTTTTAGGCATGCTAGGAATGCATGGTACTTATGAAGCCAATAATGCAATGCACGAAAGTGACTTGATTTTGGGTATCGGTGTGCGTTTTGATGATCGTACCACCAATAATTTAGCTAAATATTGCCCGAATGCTAAAGTTATTCATATTGATATTGATCCCGCATCAATTTCTAAAACCGTACCGGCCTATATTCCAATTGTGGGGAGTGCGGAGAATGTACTAGATGAATTTTTAGCATTATTAAGTGAAGAAAATCTTGCAAAAAATCAAGCGGATCTTAGCGCTTGGTGGGAGCAAATTGATGGCTGGAAAGCTCGTCAATGTCTAAAATTTGAAAAAGGTGCAGTAATTAAACCACAAGAAGTGATTCAAGCCGTTTATCGCATCACTCATGGTGAAGCTTATGTCGCATCTGATGTGGGACAACACCAAATGTTTGCCGCATTACATTATCCATTTGATTTGCCACGCCGTTGGATTAATTCTGGGGGATTAGGCACAATGGGCTTTGGATTACCTGCCGCGATTGGGGTTAAATTTGCTTATCCTGATGCAACCGTTGTGTGTGTCACTGGTGATGGTAGTATTCAAATGAATATCCAAGAGCTTTCAACAGCAAAACAGTATGATACACCAGTTGTGATCATCAACTTAAACAACCGTTTCTTAGGAATGGTAAAACAGTGGCAGGATATTATTTATGCAGGTCGCCATTCGCAATCTTATATGAATTCGTTACCTGACTTTGTAAAACTAGCAGAAGCCTATGGGCACGTTGGTATTCAGATTACGAAACCAGAAGAGTTGGAAGAAAAACTTCAACAAGCCTTTGCGATTAAAGATAAATTAGTCTTTGTCGATGTATTAGTCGATGAAACAGAACATGTTTACCCGATGCAAATTCGTGGTGAGTCAATGAAAGATATGATGCTTAGCAAAACGGAGAGAACAGATGCGTAGAACATTATCCGTATTATTAGAGAATGAATCAGGGGCTTTATCTCGTGTGGTTGGCCTTTTCTCTCAACGTGGTTTTAACATTGAAAGTTTAACCGTAGCACCAACTGACGATCCAAGTCTTTCTCGAATGACGATTGTTGCACAAGGCGATGAAAAGGTACTAGAGCAGATCGAAAAGCAATTACATAAGCTAATTGATATTTTCAAGGTGATTAATTTAAGTCATTGTGAACACGTTGAACGTGAGGTTTTACTGCTCAAAGTCCGAGCTACTGGCAGTGCAAGAGATGAGCTAAAAAGAATGGTGGATATTTTCCGCGGGCAAATCGTAGATATTACCCCTAAACAGTACACAATCCAGTTAGCGGGTACGAGTGAAAAACTCAATGCGTTTATTGAAGCGATTAAAGCTGAAACAACGATTATTGAGATTGTTCGTTCGGGGGTGATTAGCCTATCTCGTGGCGAGAAGAACTGCTTGTAGTTCTTTAGAGTCTGATATATCAAACGGAAACCATTATCGGTTTCCGTTTTTGTATAATGTACTGATTAAATGGTTCGTTATTTTATTTAGCCAGAATGAAATCAAAAATTTTTATAATTTCTAATAAGAATTTATCACTTGACTATTCCCTTATTGCTATTTTTCAGATAATCTCACATCCCTAATTTTTTAGGTGGATAGACGTCTAGGCGTTTATTATTTCTTTCTCTTACAGGAATTTTTATGAGTAACTGTGTATTTTCAAAAATCCTTGGCGGTAATTTAGTATTGCGTATCGCTGCAGGTTTATTCTGTGGGGTTATCTTAGCCCTCACATTCCCTGATATGGCGAAAAGCGTTGGTGTATTAGGGCAATTTTTCGTTAAATCGTTGCGTGCTATTGCTCCTATTTTAGTTTTCACCTTAGTTCTTGCGGCGATTGCCAATAAAGAGGTCGGTAGCGATAGTCGCTTAAAACCAGTATTGGTGTTATACCTTGTTGGCACTTTCTTAGCGGCAGTAACAGCGGTAATTTTAAGCTACCTATTCCCAACCACGTTAGAATTAGTAACAAGTCCAGATGGTTTAGCACCGCCACAAGGGGTTGGTGAGGTTTTAAAAACCGTTATTTTTAACTTAGTAGATAATCCATTAGGTGCAATTACAAACGGTAACTTTATCGGTATTTTAGCTTGGTCAATTGGTTTAGGTCTTGCATTACGCCACGCAGCACCTAGCACAAAAGTGTTATTAAATGATATGGCTGATGCAGTGTCGTTTGTGGTAAAAATCGTGATTGCATTTGCACCAGTTGGGGTATTCGGGTTAGTCGCTGAAACTATCGCAACGAATGGTTTAGACGCTTTCGCAGGTTATGCAAAATTATTAGCGGTATTACTCGGTGCGATGGCAATTGTTGCGTTCTTATTAAATCCAGCTTTAGTGTATTGGAAACTTCGCCGTAACCCATACCCACTTACAATGACTTGTTTGCGTGAAAGTGGTGTAACTGCTTTCTTTACTCGTAGTTCAGCAGCAAACATCCCAGTGAATATGAACCTTGCCAAACGTTTAGGTTTAAAAGAAGAGATTTATTCAATCTCCATTCCATTGGGTGCGAATATCAATATGGCGGGTGCTGCGATTACTATCACTGTCTTAACGTTAGCAGCAGCTTATACTCAAGGTATCGTGCCTGATTTCTGGACAGCATTATTATTAAGCTTTGTTGCATCAATTTGTGCTTGTGGTGCATCAGGTGTTGCAGGTGGTTCTTTATTACTTATCCCACTTGCGTGTAGCTTATTCAACATTCCAAATGATGTGGCAGCACAGGTTATTGGTGTTGGTTTCATTATTGGCGTTATTCAAGATTCAGCAGAAACAGCATTAAACTCATCAACAGACGTGCTTTTCACTGCCGCAGTAAGTTTGTCTGATGAAGAAAAACAGTAAAAATTAGCTTATTCAAAAGCAAATCTTTTAAAAGCAGATCATAATGGTCTGCTTTTTTTGTGATGTCGATCGATAAACTCTCTTTTCTTACTTTTATCTTGACGATTTTGCGTAATACTAAAAACGCTAATTGAGTATCACGCAATGAATTTAGATCGTTTTTGTTATTATTATCTATTTGCCACGCTACCTATCCTTGTTTTACCTAAAGTGCTTTTATATGGAGGAATGGGGAGCGTAGGTATTTTCTTTGTTTTAGCTTTATACAAAAAGCAACTTCGCTATATGTTTTTGGCGATTGCAGTTGCTTTGAGCTATGCCATTACACTTTGGAAAATTTCACAAGCTGAGCTTGTTCAAGTCGAGAAACTGAGTGAGAAAATTCAAATTGTCCAGATTTTGAAACAACAAGAATATCAAACAGCCATCGCCAAGCGAGAAAATGGGGTACGCATTTATTTGAATTGGCAGAGTGAAACACCACTGTATTTAGATCGTTTTTATCAAGCAGAATTAACTATTCGTCCAATTTCTAGTCGTTTAAATGAAGGGAATTTTGATCGACAAAAATGGTATTTTGCACAAAATATTCAGCAAATCTCTACGGTTAGAAACGCAATTTTACTTGAACAACAGTCAGTGCCATTTCGTACTGCTTGGTTAGAAAGAGCAAAAATGGCAACTAGTGAATTAGATACACAAGGATTACTACTTGCCCTAGCTTTTGGTGAAAGAGCGTGGTTAAAGCAAGCCCATTGGGATATTTTTCAACAAACTAGTACTGCACATTTAATCGCAATTTCAGGGTTACACATTGCACTTGCAATGGGTATTGGTGTGCTATTTGCACGAATAGGGCAGTGGTTTTTATGTCGTTTGGGTATTGACCAAGCGGTAAGATTTAATCCATTTTTTGCAAAAAGTATCGGGTTTTGTTTTGCTTTGGGTTATAGCTTTTTAGCTGGCTTTGCTATCCCAACAGTAAGAGCCTTAATTGCAATTTGTTTGGTGCTGCTTTGTCAGGTTGTTAGAAGGTATTACACATCTTGGCAACTCTGGTGGCGTTGTGTCGCATTATTAGTCTTACTTGACCCTATGGCATTACTTTCTGATAGTTTTTGGTTGTCTATTCTTGCCATAGCCAGTTTGATTACTTGGTATCAGTTTTTTCCGATGGAGAAATATTTACCTGTCAAATGGCAAGCAAAAGGCATTGGTAAATTTTCAATAAAATCTATCCGCTTTGCCTGCGGGTTATTGCATTTACAGCTTGGTATCTGGCTAATCTTTTCCCCAGTGCAACTCTATTTTTTTGATGGCATTGCTACCTTTGGTTTATTGGCAAATATCATCATTGTTCCTTTATACAGTATGGTATTAGTACCTTTAATTTTAGTCAGTTTGATCACAGATAACTTGTTTTACACTTGGCAAATCGCAGATTGGCTAGCCAACTGGAGCATTGTTTTACTTGAACCTTTAGCTACTTGGGTTGAGCTGAATTACCAACAACAATGGCAATTATTAAGTCTAAATCTCTTTATATTGACGTTACTTTATATGTGGCAATTTAGGCAAAAATGGCAAAAAAAGTGGTGGATCTCACCGCTTATCGCACTTTCTTTCTATACTGTAAAGGTTATTCCTCACTTCTGGGGAAGGATACCACAAGTCGAATGGCTTAATTTCGATATTGGGCAAGGGTTGGCAATGGCATTGATTTATTGGGAAGATAATCAGAAAAAAGCAATTCTCTATGATACAGGAGCAAGTTGGCGAGGCGGATCAATGGCTCAGCTTGAAATTATTCCTTATCTAAAACGAGAAGGGGTTGATGTTAAAGCCATTTTTATTAGTCATGATGATAATGATCACGCTGGTGGTGTGGAAGATTTATTAGAGGTATTTCCACACGCAACGTTTATTTCCCCAAGTAATAAACGTTACAACGAAACGTTATCCACACCTTGTATTAACGGAAAACAGTGGCAGTTTGGTGGAGTTAAGTTGGAGGCGATTTATCCAATACAGCAAGTTGAACGAGCTAAGAATGCGGATTCTTGTGTACTTGTGGTTAAGTTGGGTGAGTATAAGCTGCTTTTTACAGGGGATAGTGGTATTCAGCAAGAGCGACAGTTTATTCATCAGGTTGGTCGTGTTGATTTTTTACAAGTTGGGCATCATGGCAGTAATACGAGTACTAGCCAAACATTATTAGCCAATAGCCAACCAAAGTTTGCCATTATTTCAGCAGGAAGGTGGAACCCCTGGCGGTTACCTAATTTGCAAGTTGAAAAACGTTTAGCAAATTATGGTGTAACAAGTTTAAATACTGCCAAAGTAGGAATGGTCAAAGTGAGTTTTGATGAGAGAGGGTATAAAATCAATACAGCAAGAACAAAATGGAGTCCTTGGTATCAAAACTATTTTGGAAAATGAAATGGCAATGTGTTTACATTGCCATTATTTGATATCATTTAGTTATGCTCGAACAGCTACAGGGATTTGAGGCCTTGTAACCCCAGCCATTTCACTTAATTCGTCCATTTTGTTGATGGTAATGTATTTCCCTTGAACACTAATCATACCGCTTTTTTGAAAACGACCAAGTAAACGGCTAATTGTTTCAATGGTTAACCCAAGATAATTTCCGATATCACCGCGTGTCATCGTCAAACGAAATTCGCGAGCAGAGAAACCACGTTCTGAATAACGTTGAGATAAATTATGTAAAAATGCAGCGAGTTTTTCTTCTGCACTCATTTTGGAAAGTAATAAAATCATTTCTTGATCGGTTTTAATTTCATTACTCATTAGACGCATAATTTGATGGCGAATTTTTGGCATTTTGCCCGCTAAATCATCTAAAATCTCAAATGGAATTTCACAAATCATTGATGTTTCAAGAGCCTGAGCAAAACCGACGTGTTTCATATCCATAATTGCATCAAAACCGACCAAATCACCAGGCAAGTGGAATGCTGTGATTTGTTCTTCGCCATTTTCGCTGATGGTATAGCTTTTAATTGTACCTGATCGAATAGCGTAAATGGCTTTAAGTTCATCTCCAGATTTAAAGATGATCTGAGATTTTTGAACGGGTTTTTTACGCTCAATAATGTTATCTAACTGTGTTAGTTCGTGTTCATTTAGTGTAAAAGGCAAGCAAAGCTGACTTATACTGCAATTTTGGCAGTGAATTGTGCAAGCTGTTCTTCCATTTGCTTTTAAATCAGATACAATTTTCATACTACGATCGCCTCAAAATTTGATTTAGGGCAAATTTTAACATTTTTTTAGGGCAGTGAGAACTAATATATTTTATCGGAATAAGGACAATAAAATGGCAGCAGAAAAATTAACGAAGAAAAGATTGGCACAAATTATAGTGATGTTATTGATTTTAATAGCTGCCTTTGTGTATAGGACTTATACCTACTGATGACAAAATTAAGATAGTCTACTGGTTGATAAGATAACGTTTCTTTATTACATCAACTTAACTTAGGAAATAGGAGGGGATAATTCCCGCTCCTAAGATAATATGACATACTATAAGATCTGCAAATTAGAAATTCGCATTTCTTGGTGCACGAGGGAATGGGATAACTTCACGAATGTTTTGTAAACCTGTTACATAAACAATTAAACGTTCGAAACCTAAACCAAAACCTGAATGTGGAACAGTACCATATTTACGTAAATCACGATACCACCAGTAATCTTCAGGGTTTAAACCCATCTCAACCATACGGCGATCTAACACATCTAAACGTTCTTCACGTTGTGAGCCACCGATGATTTCTCCAATTCCTGGAGCTAATACATCCATTGCTGCAACCGTTTTTCCATCATCATTTAAACGCATATAGAATGCTTTAATATCTTTCGGGTAGTTTTTTACAACCACTGGTGATTTGAAATATTCCTCAGCAAGGTAGCGTTCGTGTTCTGATGATAAATCGATACCCCATTCAACAGGGAATTCAAAATCTTTACCCGATTTGAGCAACACTTCAATAGCATCAGTATAATCAATTTGAGCGAAGTCAGAGTTTACAAATTGTTCCAAGCGGTTAATAACATTGCTATCAACGTGTTTTGCAAAAAAAGCCATATCGTCTTTGCGTTCTGCTAAAACTGCTCGGAAAACATATTTCAACATATCTTCAGCTAATTTAGCGTTATCTGCTAAGTTTGCAAAGGCAATTTCAGGCTCAACCATCCAGAATTCCGCTAAGTGACGAGTTGTATTTGAATTTTCCGCACGGAATGTTGGACCAAAAGTATAAATTTTACTTAAGGCACAAGCGTAGGTTTCACCATTCAATTGACCTGAAACGGTTAAAAATGATTCTTTACCAAAGAAGTCTTGGCTAAAATCAACTTTACCGTTTTCACCACGCGGTAAATTTTCTAAATCTAAGGTTGAAACTCGGAACATTTCACCTGCACCTTCGGTATCCGAGGCAGTAATTAATGGAGTTGCCACCCAGTAAAAACCTTGCTCGTGGAAGAACCGATGAATTGCTTGTGCTAAACAGTGACGAACACGAGCGACTGCGCCGATTAAGTTAGTGCGGGGGCGTAAGTGAGCTACTTCACGTAAATACTCAATCGAGTGGCGTTTTGCTGCCATTGGATAAGTATCAGGATCTTCAACCCAACCAACCACTTCAACTTGGGTTGCTTGAAGTTCAACAGCTTGCCCTTCAGCAGGTGACTCAACAATTTTACCTGTTACGATAACAGAACAGCCTGCTGTAAGACGTAATACTTCATCTTGATAATTTGCGACATCATTATTGATAATTGCTTGAATGGGATCGAAACAAGAACCGTCATATACGGCTAAAAATGACAGACCCGCTTTAGAATCACGACGAGTGCGCACCCAACCACGAACAGAAACTTCTTCTCCTACAGCAATTTTACCAGAGAGAATTTCTGATATTGATGGAAATTTGGACATATTAACCTCAAATAGTTTAAATATAAAAATTATTTTGTTAGAAAAAACTTCTACATTCTACTAGAAATCACTATGAAAGATAAGGAAATTATCCATTCCTGATGAAAAAAATGTTACACTTCATCTTGTTTTATTCGCTCACAAAGGACATCTTATGCAATCTGAATTTCAGCCACCTCGTGAATTTGCAGCCATTGATTTAGGCTCAAACAGTTTTCATATGATTGTCGCTCGTATTGTGAACGGATCTATCCAAATTCTCTCTCGAATTAAACGTCGAGTACGTTTAGCCGATGGATTAGATGAACATCGAGTCCTCAGCCAAGATGCGATAGATCGTGGTGTTGCTTGCTTGGGGTTATTTGCAAAGCGATTAACAGGTTTTTCACCTGAAAATGTTAAAGTGGTCGGAACTTATACCTTACGCAGAGCGGTGAATAATGAAGAATTTTTAGCAAAAGCCAAAGCTGTTTTTCCTTTCCCAATTCATATCATAACGGGTGCTGAAGAAGCAAAATTGATTTACTCAGGTGTCTGCCATACGCAACCAGAAAATGGCAGAAAATTTGTGGTCGATATTGGTGGTGGTTCAACGGAAATGACTATTGGTGATGGTTTTACACCATTACGAGCAGAAAGTCGCCATATGGGTTGTGTGAGTTTTGCTAAACGATTTTTTCCTAATGGTGAATTAACACAAAGTCGTTTTGATACCGCTTATCAATCCGCAATGGAAAAAATTGAAGATCTTGCTTGGGAATATCGAGAGCTTGGTTGGGAACACGTTTTAGGCTCATCGGGTACAATTAAGACTGTGAGTAAGGTGCTCCTAGCAAATCATTACCGTGACGGTGTGATCAATGAAACTCGACTGCAAGAATTGATTGCAATTTGCTTAAAATTTAATAACTTAAAACACATTCAGTTAAAAGGTTTAGTCGAGGAACGAGCCGATATACTTGTACCTGGCTTAGCGATCTTACTCGCTTTATTTCATACTTTCCAAATTCGTTCAATGCGTTATTCCGATGGTGCTTTACGAGAAGGCGTTATGTACGGTTTGGAGAAAAGTTTTCTAGTCGGCGATATTCGTCAGCGAACAGCAGAGGCTTTAGCAGAGCAGTTTAATATCGATCAGCAACAAGCTGAACGAGTCAAACAGACGGCATTACAGCTTTTTGAACAGGTGAAAAGTTGGAAAAATAAGTTTCAGATTAACGAATTGCGATCCATTCTGACTTGGACAAGTATGTTACACGAAGTAGGAATTACGATTAACCATAATAATGTACATCGACATTCAGCCTATATTATCGCTAATAGAGACTTACCTGGGTTTGATAGTGAACAAAAAAATTTACTCACCTTGTTGATGCGTTATCATCTTAAAGGATTTAAAAAGAGCGATATTAGAGGAATAAATCGTTTTCAACACCGAGATATTTTAACTTTATTACGTATATTTCGCTTGGCTGTCTTATTAAATCGCTCTCGACAAGCTACGATAGTTCCCCAGCAATTATTACTGCAAATTCAATCAAACCACTGGCAACTTCAATTTGAGCCTGAATTTTTACGCCAAAATCCACTTGTAGTAGCTGATTTGGAAGATGAACAGAAACTATTAGCTCGTTTGGAATTGCCATTACTTATATTGTAATTGCTGACTATCGTATTTTTCGCCAGACAAAATCAGTGTTTCAAACTGCCACGCTAATAAACTAGCTTTATTAGCGGTGGTTTTGCCTAAATTTTTTGCAAATTGTCTCTTTTTTATAAAATAAAGTGATCTATCTCTCATTTTTTTTCTTTCTCTCTTGTTATTACGGCTAGAAAATTTTAATCTATGGAGCATATCTTCTTTTAATTTTATTTTTATGGAGTAATATAGTCATTGTACATATTATTCCAAAAAGCGTGGAGGCTTTATGCTGTTAGGTGATTTATCTCGTGATGATTATGCAAAATCATTACCCCCTGTTTTTGCTCGTTTATGTGGCAAGCTCAAAACTCTTGATTTAGTGAACTTACCATTAGGTTGGCAAGATCTTGAAGAGGGCGTGCGAATGAATGTAATGGAATTTGAAACCGCTCCAGCAGAAGGGAAAAAAGCAGAGTTACACCGTAAATTTATTGATATTCAGCTATTGATTGCAGGTGAAGAAGCGGTTGAATATAGCTTAAGTTACCCAAATTTAGCACTATATGAAGAGTATCATGATGAACATGACTATCAATTAACAGAACAGCTTGAAAATAAAAATCTATTGATCTTAAAACCAAATATGTTTGCTATTTTCTTGCCAAATGAACCGCATAAACCAGGTATTTCTGTCAATGGTAATCGTTTATTGAAAAAATTAGTCGTGAAAGTGCCCGTGGAGTTGATCTAGGAGGCAAAATGTCATCTCGTGGAAAAATATTAGATACAATCGGAGCGTTGCAGAATAGCTTAACAAAAACAGAAAAGAAAATTGCTAATGCTATTTTGTCGCAACCAGATCTACTAAATCAATGTTCATTATCGGAAGTTGCCACTCAGCTTGATGTTGGTGAAGCGACTTTTATCCGTTTCTGCCGTACATTAGGATTTAAAGGTTATACCGATTTTAAACTAGATTTGGCCATTGAGTTAGCGACACAAGAGAAAGAGAGCAGTGCTCTATTAGATACTGATGTGGCGGAAACTGATACATCTAAGGAAATTGCAGCCAAATTGCAAGTTACGCTAAATAACGTAATTACAGAAACCGTAAATTTATTGAATTTCAATGAATTAGAAAAAGTGGTTGATGTTTTGCGCCGAGCTAAACGTATTTTCTTATTTGGGGTAGGTTCTTCAGGCCTTACTGCAGAAGATGCCAAACATAAACTAATGCGTATCGGTTTACAGACTGATGCGGTCACCAATAACCATTTTATGTATATGCAAGCATCGTTATTGAAAAAAGGCGATGTTGTTATTGGTATTAGTCATTCAGGTAGTTCGGAAGAAACTGCAAAAGCATTACGCATTGCACAACAAAATGAAGCAACCACGGTAGCTCTTACGCATAATCTGCGTTCTCCAATTACCGAAGTTGCAGATTATGTGTTAATCAATGGTAATCGACAAGGGCATATGCAAGGCGATTCTATTGGTACAAAAATGGCTCAATTATTTGTGCTTGATCTTATTTATACCTTGTTAGTTCGAGCTGAACCAAATAAAGCGATTCAGCAGAAACAAAAAACATTAGATGTAATTTTAGAACAACGCATTAAATAGTAAGATTTAATCAAACTCACAAGCGGTGAGATTTGCAAAATTTTTTACAAATCAGATCGCTTACTTAACTTAACTTCCTTAAAGGACAAACAAAATGAAAAACTTAAAAGGTATCTTTAGTGCATTATTAGTATCATTCAATGCAGATGGTACAATCAATGAAAAAGGTTTACGCCAAATTATCCGTCACAACATTGATAAAATGAAAGTCGATGGATTATATGTTGGTGGTTCAACAGGCGAAAACTTTATGCTTTCAACTGAAGAGAAAAAAGAAATCTTCCGTATTGCAAAAGATGAAGCGAAAGACCAAGTGGCATTAATTGCTCAAGTCGGTAGCGTAAACTTAAAAGAAGCGGTTGAATTAGGTAAATATGCAACAGAATTAGGCTATGATAGCTTATCTGCGGTAACACCTTTCTACTATAAATTTAGTTTCCCAGAAATCAAAAACTTCTATGAAACAATTATTCGTGAAACAGGTAGCCCGATGATCGTTTATTCAATCCCATTCTTAACAGGGGTAAACATTGGTGTTGCTCAATTTGCTGAATTATTCCAAAACCCGAAAATTATTGGTGTTAAATTCACAGCAGGCGATTTCTACTTACTTGAGCGTTTACGTAAAGCATTCCCAGAGCATTTAATTTATGCTGGTTTCGATGAAATGATGTTACCAGCAACGGTATTAGGTGTAGATGGTGCAATCGGTTCAACTTTCAACGTAAATGGTGTGCGCGCTCGTCAAATTTTTGAATTAGCTCAACAAGGCAAAATTAAAGAAGCCTTTGAAATCCAAAATGTGACTAACGATTTAATCGAAGGCATTTTAGGTAATGGTTTATATCAAACGATCAAAGGTTTATTAGAAGAAGAAGGCGTTCAAGCTGGATACTGTCGTGAACCAATGACTAAAGAGCTTAATGCAGAGCAAAAAGCTGTAGTTAAACAATTAAAAGCGAAATATCTTTCGTAATTTGACTTGTTAGTTGATAAAGGCTGTTAATAAAAAACAGCCTTTTTCTTTTTATAACAGAAGCGTTTTAATTATGAATTTTATTCATAAAAAAATGAAAATAATGTAATTGACATCATAGATATATCTCATTAAAGTTTAGCCATCTAAACGTCTAGAAAGACGTGCAGTATGCAAACTAAACATCATATAAATAAAACATAACTAATAACATTTGTATTAATGGGGTATTTATGAGTTACGCAAAAGAAATTGATCTCTTAAATCAAAGTGTTGCTGACTTAAACGGCAAAATCAATGTTTCATTCGAATTTTTTCCACCGAAAAATGAGAAAATGGAGACTTTGTTATGGGATTCAATTCATCGCTTAAAGGTACTTAAGCCAAAATTTGTTTCTGTAACTTACGGAGCAAATTCAGGAGAGCGTGATCGTACTCACTCTATTGTAAAAACAATTCAGCAAGAAACAGGGATTATCGCAGCACCACATTTGACAGGAATTGATGCAACCGCTGATGAATTACGCCAAATTGCAAAAGATTATTGGGATAGCGGTATTCGTCATATTGTCGCATTGCGTGGCGATGAACCTGCTGGCTATACGAAAAAACCATTTTATGCGTCAGATTTGGTGGCATTATTAAAAGAGGTAGATGATTTTGATATTTCTGTTGCTGCGTATCCAGAAGTTCACCCTGAAGCTAAATCGGCACAATCTGATTTACTTTACCTAAAACAAAAAATTGATGCAGGCGCAAACCGAGCTATTACACAATTCTTCTTTGATATTGACAGCTACCTACGCTTCCGAGATCGCTGTGCAACAGTGGGAATTGATGTGGAAATTGTACCAGGGATTTTACCTGTCTCTAACTTTAAACAACTTGAAAAGATGTCAAAAATTACTAATGTAAAAATTCCTAGTTGGATGACAAAAATGTATCAAGGTTTAGATGACGACCAAACAACTCGTAATTTGGTTGGAGCGAGTATTGCAATGGATATGGTGAAGATTTTATCAAAAGAGGGGGTAAAAGACTTCCATTTCTACACGTTGAACCGTTCTGAATTAAGTTATGCAATTTGTCATACTTTAGGTGTTCGCCCAGAATAAGCGGTACGATTACAGAAAAGTTTTGCAAAAATGCCTCATTCGAGGCATTTTGAATTTATAGCTATTGCCAATATTTTTTCTTAGAAGTATGTCCAATTCCTGGATTAAAGCTATTTGTAGGGTCTAATGATTTATAGAACTTGCGTAATTCAGGTTTGGCTTCGTAAAGATGTCCAACATTATGTTCTGCAGGATACTGAGCACCACGTTTATCGAGTAAAGCTAACATTTGATGCTCTAATTCAATACAGTCGTTACCTTTTTTCACGATGTAATCCTGATGGAAAACGTGACACATAAAATGTCCATAATAAAGTTTATGACTGATTTTATCATCGATTTCTGGCGGTAATACTTCAAGCCAGTCTCTATCGTTACGGCGTAATGCAACATCTAAAGCAACAATGTCTTCAACTTCCTTCTCATTTACCGCACGATAACGAACAGCTGCAGAAGCAACCGCAAAGCGATGCAACATTGCAGCTTGACTTTCTACCGCATTACATTCAAAGAAAGCACCCTTACTTTTATCTACAAAGTAGCTGCTAAGAAATTCTCTTGCTTCTTTTACGCCAATTCCCCCCATTTTCAAAATTAAATGGTGTTCATATTGATCGCGATATTGACGAAGTTTTTCGGGTAAATGTTGTGGCAGTATTTTTGAAATGAATTGCAATGTTTTATCACTCAAGTGATGAGGTAAAAAACTAAAATTTTTCGCCAATCGATCTACTTTTGATTTCAAAGCAAATAACTGAGGTAAACGATGAGTACCTAATTTTTTGATTACCCAGAAAGTATCTTTACCGTACTTAGCAGCAATATCAAAGGCATCTCGATGAATGTATTCACCAGAAATAGGCAACTGTTGGAAATTCGCTAACATATGACGGCGAATATCATTTAAGGATTCAGTTTGGTTTGTGCCGATGTAAAATACAGCAGTTTCTTTCTCAAGAGGGAACGTATCTAAGCGTACTGCAAAAATCGCTAATTTACCTGCACAGCCAGAAGCCTCATAATGGCGAGCAGGATCGGCATTAAATCGAGCAGGGGAGTCTTCATCTACTTGACGGACGTGATGCAATAAGCGTGATCGTGTCCTTTACCACAATTTTGTTGAATATCTTTACGTTGATAACGATTTTCTTGTAGATCCTGTAGAATTTCCTCAGGTGTTTCACCTAAATCAATGCCTAGATGATTTTAAGGGGCTGCAGTAGATTAACCCTAAATTTCACACCATTTTCGCAAGATTTTAAGCTGCATTTTAGGTGTTCCAACATTAAACCGAAATTCACATTCCTTCAAGAATAAAGGAAAGTTTTTTCGGTTTATGCCATTATATTTTCGAAGTACTCGCTTGGTTTGACTCCCCAAATTTTCAATCCCGTTAATGTGATTTTATCGCTCTGTAAATATCTCAGAATAAAAAAAATCGCTGAGTTAGGTTGAATACCAAGAATATCAGCAGCTGAACAAGCGGTCATAGTACAAAAAACTCAAGCAGTCTTTTTTGTATGGATTTCTTTAATTTACAATGAGTTATCTTCATTTTCATAGATTAACATACTTGCTAATCTACTTCAGCCCTTTAAGTTTTTTAAGTCACTTTTTTAACATTTAGGTGTATTAAACAACATCAATTTATTCCAACCACAATGGTAGTTGAATTTTTATTCTTAAGCCACCTAAAGGGCTTTTTTCTGCACCAACAATACCTTTGTGTTGTTGGATAGCGTTATACACAATGGCTAATCCAAGCCCAGTTCCCCCAGTTTGTCTGGCTCTATCTTCTGCTACTCGATAGAATGGTCTGAAAATTTCTTCATATTGATCATCAGGTACACCAGTTCCATCATCATCAATAATAATAACCAAATCATTTTTTTCGATATAAATAATCACTTTTATACAGCTTGTCGCATATTTTTTGGCATTACGCACGACATTTTCCACCGCACTAGATAAGGTTGCAACATTTCCGTTGATATAAAATCGTTCAGGGTGTAGAACTCTTAAACTGACTAAAAAATCTAGATTATGTTGTTCTAATTCAAACTTAGCATCAGCAAAAATATCTTCCCAAATTTTATTGATAGGGAAGATTTCACGACGTAGATGTAAATTAACCTGTTGACGAGAAAGAGATAACAAATCGTGAATCATTGTATCTAATTTTTGTATTTCATTTTCAATACGGGTTAATTCGTTAGATTCACCATTACGGCGACGAATAAGAGAAACAGCTAGCTGCATACGAGTTAAAGGGGTTTTTAATTCGTGGGAAATATCTGATAGTAGTCTTTGTTGGTAGCTAGTTAATTTTTGTAAGGATAAAATCATGCGGTTGAAACTCTTACCAACTTGTCTTAATTCACTAATGCCTTCAGTTTCAAGTTTTTCATCAATTGTCAAATTCCCTGTGGCAACGGCATCTGCGGAAAGTCGTAATGCTTTAACTGGCTTAGCTATACGTAAAGAAAGCCCTATGAGTAGAGGGGTAAAAATTGCAAATAAAATGAGTAGAATGAGAATTGGTGAGTCAAAAATTGCATTGAATACTTCCATTTGTGGATCAACTTGATCAATAAAGTACTGGTAATAGTTTTGGCTACCAGTACTGACTAAAAATGGACCATGAATCTCAATGATACCAAAACGTCTTTGTAGCGGCTCTAAAGGGTTGTTTGCTCTAAATATAAACGCTCTTAATGCATTTAAATGTTTTTTATCAACACCTACTACGGTATTCGTATCTTGATCAAACAGAATAACGTTGAAACCATGTAAGGTAGTAACTTTTAGATTTCTATTAAAGATTTCATCTAAATTATATTCTAATTGAGTATTTTGGCTTTCTTGGTTAAAAAAATGTAATTCTTTATCTTCAATAGGATTGAAAATACGAGCATCAAATTTAGGTAATGCTAGAGCAAGGCTGAGTACTAATACAATCATTAAAGCAAAATAAGCAAAAATTTGATATGCCAAATAATTACGTAATGCTTTAAATTTATTCCACAAATACACCATAGAGAATTTCCAAATGAGTAAAACAAAAATCCCCCTATTTATTGGGGGATTATCCATTATTTTTCAGTGACTAGCAGATAGCCTCGACCTCGTAAGGTTTTAAACCAAGGTAAGTTATCATTACGTTCAGGTAATTTTTTACGCAGATTAGAAATATGCATATCAATAGCCCTATCGTAAGGCGTTAAGCGTTTTCCTAAAATTTCAATACTTAATAATTCACGAGAGAGAATTTGCCCTGGGTTACGCATCAAAATTTGTAGTAGTGCGAATTCTGTACCAGTTAGATCTAAATCTTGCCCTTCGAAGATGGCTTGCTGACGTCCAGGATGTAATTCAACACCTCCGAATTGCAGTAATTTACGCTCATCTTCGCTCTCACTTGGTAAATCCATAGTCTCTTTTGTCGCATTTGTTCTGCGTAAAATAGCTTTAATACGAGCGACCAGCTCACGATCATTAAATGGCTTTGGCAAATAATCATCGGCACCTAATTCTAAGCCTAATACTCGGTCGATTTCATCATCTCTGGCACTTAACATCAACACCGGCAAATTGTACTTTTGACGAACTTGCTTTAAAGTTTCAATACCATTGAGTATAGGCATCATTACATCAAGTAACATTAAATCATACTGCTGTAATTCGAGCTGTTGTAGTGCATCTTGACCATTGTGCACCACTTGCGTATCAAAGCCCTCTAATGACAATAATTCAGCGAGAAGCTCTGTTAATTCAATATCATCATCAACAAGTAAAATTTTAGGCATAGACGGTTTCCCATTTTAATTATAAAAATTCATTACGCTATTTTAGCATTTCTTGACATTTTAGCCATTAAAGTTACTACTTTAAACAAATTTGTCAATTTATTCCATTGTTTTTATTTGATGCCAAATTAAATCTAGCTCAACGAGAGAACATTCCTCAAGGCTTTTCCCTTCTTCTTTGACTCTCTTTTCAACGAGTTTAAAACGATTTTCAAACTTTACATTAGCATTTCGCAAACACGTTTCAGCATCAATATTATGGTGACGACAAAGGTTTACGCTGGCAAAGAGTAAATCGCCCAATTCTTCTGCGAGTTTTTCTGGCTCAACTGGAGTAGCATATAATTCTTCACGCACCTCTTCTAATTCTTCTTCCACTTTTGCTAAGACATCTTGTGGATTATCCCAATCAAAACCCACTTTGGCACAACGTTTTTGTAGTTTGGTCGCACGAGTTAAAGCAGGTAAAGCAAAAGGTAAATCATCCAAAATAGATTGTTGCTGTTTAGCTGCTTTTTCTTTAGCTTTTTGAGCTTCCCAATTTTGTAAGGCTTCCTCACTACTGCTGGCTGATTTATCCCCAAAAACGTGAGGGTGGCGATAAATCAGTTTTTCGTGAATGTCGTTTAGTACATCTTGAAAGGTAAAAGTGCCTTCTTCCTTGGCTAACTGACTGAAAAAGACCACTTGAAGTAATAAATCGCCTAATTCTTCACGTAAAGCGGTATGATCTTTGGTATGTATTGCTTCTGCTACCTCGTAGGTTTCTTCCAGTAAACAAGGAATCATTGAATCAAAAGTTTGTTTAATATCCCAAGGGCAACCAGTTTGCGGATCTCGTAGTTTTTCTACCACCTCTAAAAATTGTTGAATATTTACCATTTTATTCTCCCAAAACACGCATGCTTTTATGTTACAATCTTTACATTTTAAAACATAATGCCTAAGGATTCACTATGGATTTAGCCTATCTTCAAAAAATGCCACAAGCAGAATTTACCCAGCGTCGTCAGCGAGTGTTTGAACAAATGCAAGATAATTCTGCATTGATTGTCTTTACCGAAACCGAAAAACGTCGTAATAGCGATTGCGATTATTTATTCCGTCCAGATAGTTATTTTTGGTATCTGACAGGCTTTATTGAGCCAAAATCTGCGTTATTGTTAGTGAAAAAAGCAGGGCAGTGTGAAAGCACCATTTTTTTGCGTAAAAAAGATCCTTTAATGGAAACCTGGAATGGTCGCCGTTTAGGTGTAGAGCTTGCGCCTAGCACTTTAGAAGTAAATGAAGCTTGTGATATAGAAGAAATTCAGAGCGTATTGGCAAAAAAAATGGCAAATCTTACCGCTTGCTACTATGCTCGTGGTGTTCAAGAATGGGGCGATAGTATTGTATTTGCCAGTTTAGATGCTATCAAAGCTAAACGCCAAAAATACCCAACTACCTTAATTGATTGGCAACCGATGCTATCGGAAATGCGTCTATTCAAATCAGAAAATGAGCTCGCTTTATTACAACAGGCTTGCCATATTTCTGCACTAGCTCACGTTCGAGCAATGAAACAAACTCGCCCAAATCGATATGAGATGGAAATAGAAGGCGAAATTCAATACGAATTTTCACGTTTTGGGGCACGTTTTGCCTCTTATAATCAAATTGTTGCTGGAGGAGATAATGCTTGTATTCTCCACTACAACGAAAATGATCAAGTACTTCAAGATGGTGATTTATTACTTATCGATTCGGGTGCGGAATTTGCAATGTATGCAGGGGATATTACTCGTACTTTCCCTATTAACGGAAAGTTTAGTCAAGCTCAACGTGAAGTGTATGAAATTGTTTTAGAAGCAATGAAAGAAGCTGCAAAATTGCTTGTGCCAAAAGGTTCTATTCATCAAGCTAATGAGAAAGTTGTTCGTGTAATGACCGAAGGAATGGTTCGTTTAGGGATATTGAAAGGCGATGTCGATAAACTACTCGAAGAAAAAGCGTATAAAGCCTACTATATGCATGGTTTAGGACATTGGCTTGGGTTAGATGTTCATGATGTTGGTGACTATGGTAATGAAAGAGATCGTCCTCTTGATGTTGGAATGGTACTGACTCTTGAACCTGGGCTATATATTCCTAAAAGTGCAGATGTACCAGAGCAGTACAAAGGCATCGGTATTCGCATTGAAGATAACCTACTTATTACCGAATATGGCAATAAAAATCTGACAAGTGCTGTGCCAAAAGAGATTGATGAGATTGAAGCCCTAATGGCAAGTAATTAACCTATTCAATAGATAGAAATAAAGCGGTAGGAATGAGCGAAAATTTTTCAAAAATCCCACAATAACGAACTATTTTACGCTATGATTTCTGCCTTTATGATTTTTAGCAACAGGAACAAACATAATGACACAAGTATTTAATTTTAGTGCAGGCCCTGCAATGATGCCTAAAGCGGTTTTAGAACAAGCTCAAGCTGAGTTACTTAACTGGCAAGAACAACAAACTTCAGTAATGGAAGTCAGTCATCGTGGTAAATTGTTTATAGAACTGATTACGCAAGCGGATAAAGATTTTCGTGAGTTATATAACATTCCAGAAAACTACAAAATTTTATTCTTGCAAGGTGGAGCAAGAGGCCAATTCGCCGCTATTCCAATGAATTTAATTGGTGAAAAAGGTAAAGCACTTTATTTAACGAGTGGTCATTGGTCTGCGACTGCGGCGAAAGAAGCGCGTCTATTTTGTGAAATTGATGAAATCAACATTTTAGAACAAAGCGACACACTCAAAGTGGCAAATTTAGATTTCAGCAACGTTGCAGAACAATATGATTATGTTCACTATTGTCCAAATGAAACAATTAGCGGCGTAGAAATTTTTGACGTACCGAATGTTGGAAATAGCGTGTTAGTTGCAGATATGTCATCAAACATTCTTTCTCGTGAAATTGACATTAGCAAATTTGGTATTATCTACGCAGGTGCCCAGAAAAATTTAGGTCCAGCAGGGATTACTATTGTGATTGTTCGAGAAGATTTAATCGGTAAAGCTCGCAAATCAACCCCAAGTATTTGGAACTATGAAGTGCAAGCAAAAAGCGATTCGATGATCAACACTCCACCTACATTTGCATGGTACTTATGTTCTTTAGTGTTTAAACATCTCCTGAAAGAAGGGGGAGTTAAAGCTGTTGAGCAACGTAACCAAGCGAAAGCTAAGTTACTCTATGATTATTTAGATCAAAGCGAGTTTTATCGTAATACTGTTGCAATCGAAAACCGTTCATTGATGAATATTACCTTTACCACAGGGAATGATGAACTCAATGCAAAATTTGTTAAAGATGCAACCGCTAATGGTTTACAAGCTTTAAAAGGACACAAAGTATTAGGTGGAATGCGTGCCTCAATTTATAACGCAATGCCAATTGAAGGTGTTCAAGCGTTAATTGCATTTATGCAAAAATTTGCTGAAGAAAATAAATAATAATTAAGATAAGCGGTAGGATAGGGGAGATATTTTGCAAAATATCCTATCAATCCTACCGCTTTTATATTAAGGACCTTGTATGCAATTTATCAACATCGCCAATGAAGGCGTTAAAAATTTATCTCCATATCAAGCTGGAAAACCGATTGAAGAACTAGAGCGTGAACTCGGTATTTCTAACATTATTAAATTAGCATCAAACGAAAATCCATTTGGTTTCCCAGAAAGTGCAAAGCAAGCAATTCAAGCACAATTAGCAGATTTAACTCGTTATCCTGATGCAAACGGCTATTATCTTAAAGATGTCATTGCAAAAAAATTTGGTGTTGAACTAAATCAAATTACCTTGGGCAATGGGTCAAACGACTTATTAGAGTTAATTGCACATACCTTTGCGACAGAGCAAGATGAAATTATCTTTTCACAATATGCGTTTATTGTTTATCCGTTAGTGGCTCAAGCGATCAATGCAAGATCAGTTGTAATCCCAGCTAAAAATTATGGACACGATTTAGATGCCTTTGTTGCGGTTATTACGCCTAAAACAAAATTGATTTATGTGGCAAATCCGAATAATCCTACGGGGACATTTTTAACGCATCAACAAATTGCTGAATTTTTAGCAAAAGTACCTGAAAATGTGATTGTTGTCCTTGATGAAGCCTACACAGAATTTACGCACCCAGATGAGCGGGTAGATTCGTTCAAACTTTTACAACAACATTCCAATTTGGTAATTTGTCGCACGTTATCTAAGGCTTATGGTTTAGCAGGGTTACGCATTGGTTATGCAGTCTCAAATAATGAAATTGCTGACTTATTCAATCGTGTTCGCCAACCGTTTAACTGTAATAGTTTAGCGTTGGCAGCAGCGATTGCGGTAATGCAAGATGATGCGTTTGTGGCACAAGTGGCGGAGAATAACCGCATTGAAATGGCTCGCTATGAACAATTTTTCGAGAAAAATGGTTTGGAATATATTCGTTCTAAAGGTAATTTTATTACCGTTGATCTGAAACAACCAGCAGCCCCTATTTACGAGAAATTACTTCATCAAGGTGTCATCGTACGCCCTATTGCTGGGTACGGAATGCCAAACCATTTACGTATTAGTATTGGTTTACCTGAAGAGAATGATCGTTTCTTTGATGCTCTTCTCAAGGTATTAAACTAATGAGCAAGCGGTAAGATTGCCACTATTTTTTGCAAAATATTGTACTCATCTTACCGCTTCCTACATCAATTTATCACTCGGAATTTCTATGCAAACATTAACATTAAACCCAATTAGTCAGGTGCAAGGCGAAATTAATTTGCCAGGTTCAAAAAGTTTATCTAATCGAGCCTTATTATTGGCAGCTCTTGCTGAAGGCACGACAAAAGTCACTAATTTATTAGATAGTGATGATATTCGTCATATGCTCAATGCATTAAAGCAACTTGGTGTAAATTACCAACTTTCAGATGATAAAACTATTTGTGAAGTAACCGGAGTTGGTGAGGCATTTGAGTGGCAAAATGGGTTAGCGTTATTTTTAGGTAATGCGGGCACAGCAATGCGTCCATTAACTGCAGCACTTTGTTTAAAAGGAAAAAATGAAAGTGAAGTGATTTTAACGGGCGAACCAAGAATGAAAGAACGTCCAATTTTGCACCTAGTTGATGCGTTACGTCAGCTTGGGGCGAATATCACTTACTTAGAAAATGAAGGATATCCACCGATCGCTATTCGTAATACGGGGTTACAAGGCAATTACGTTAAAATTGATGGTTCAATTTCATCGCAATTTTTAACAGCATTGCTAATGGCAGCACCTTTAGCTGAAAATGATATGACGATTGAGATTATTGGTGATCTGGTTTCAAAACCTTATATTGATATTACTTTAGCGATGATGCGTGATTTTGGCGTGACAGTGTCTCATCAAAACTATCAATTATTTTCGGTCAAAGGTCAGCAAAAATATCATTCCCCACAGCAATATTTAGTGGAAGGCGATGCATCTTCAGCATCTTATTTTTTAGCTGCTGGAGCGATTAAGGGTAAGGTAAAAGTAACAGGAATTGGTAAAAATTCTATTCAAGGTGACCGCTTATTTGCTGATGTGCTTGAAAAAATGGGGGCCAAAATTACTTGGGGTGATGATTTTATTCAAGCTGAACAAGGTGAACTAAATGGCATGGATATGGATATGAACCATATTCCCGATGCTGCAATGACAATTGCCACAACAGCTTTATTTGCTCAAGGTGAAACGGTTATTCGTAATATTTATAACTGGCGTGTTAAAGAAACCGATAGACTAACAGCAATGGCAACAGAACTACGCAAAGTTGGAGCAGAAGTGGAAGAAGGCGAAGATTTTATTCGCATTCAGCCTCTTACATTAGCGGATTTTAAACACGCAAACATTGAAACTTATAATGATCATAGAATGGCAATGTGCTTTGCATTGATTGCATTATCCAATACACCAGTTACCATTTTGGATCCAAAATGTACCGCTAAAACTTTCCCGACTTTCTTTGATGAATTTGAGAAAGTGAGTATTGTTGCTTAGTTTTACTTTTTTCTTTTATTAGGTGGGTTTATGGCCCACCACTATCTGATCTTTTCAAATTTTTCTAAACGATTTGTCAAATTTGCGATCTGCTTCAAATTTTAAACCATAAGAGTATGGTAGTATTCGAGACAATTAAATTGTCATACAGCAAGGAGCTTATTATGTACAAACATATTTTGGTTGCCGTTGATCTTTCAGAAGAAAGTCTTGTCTTGTTACGCAAGGGAGCAAAACTTGCAGAAAAATGTGAGGCGAAACTATCGCTCATTCATGTGGATGTCAATTTTTCAGATCTCTATACTGGTTTAATTGACATCAATATGTCGTCAGTTCAAGATTCTGTATCTGAAGAAACCACTAAAGCTCTAGAAGAGTTGGCACATAAAGTGGAATATCCTGTGACAGAATGTTTAAATGGTAGCGGTGATTTCAGTCAGGTTTTGGAAGATGCGGTAGAGAAATACAATGTTGATTTACTCATTACAGGTCATCACCAAGATTTCTGGAGTAAATTTATGTCCTCAACTCGTCAGGTGATGAATAATGTATCGGTAGATATGTTAGTTGTGCCATTGACTAATGAATAGTAAATAAATCGCAAAAATTGACCGCTTGTAAGGGATGCAAGCGGTGAGTTTCTATAAATTTTTTACTTCTTTATGGATAAGAGAGTACAGTGTCTAAAAAAATGTGTAGAATAGACAGGTTACTGTTTAAATACAGGTTTTACACAATTTTTTATATATTAGAGTATTGAAATGAAAACAACTTCAGAGATTAGACAATCCTTTTTAGAATTCTTCCAAAGTAAAGGACATACTATTGTACCAAGCAGCTCGCTTGTTCCCGAAAATGATCCAACATTATTATTCACCAATGCTGGAATGAACCAGTTTAAAGATGTATTTCTAGGCTTGGATAAACGTAGTTACAGCCGAGCAACTAGCTCGCAACGTTGTGTACGAGCAGGTGGTAAACATAACGATTTAGAAAATGTAGGCTATACCGCTCGTCACCATACATTCTTTGAAATGTTGGGTAACTTTAGTTTTGGTGATTACTTCAAAAATGATGCAATTGCGTTTGCGTGGGAATATTTAACTTCACCAAAATGGTTGGGTTTACCGAAAGAAAAATTATGGGTAACCGTTTACGAAACTGATGATGAAGCCTACGATATTTGGAACAAAGCAGTCGGTGTTCCAGCAGAACGTATTGTTCGTATTGGCGATAACAAAGGTGCACCTTATGCATCGGATAATTTCTGGCAGATGGGCGATACGGGTCCTTGTGGGCCTTGTACTGAGATCTTCTACGATCATGGTGATCACATTTGGGGTGGGCCACCAGGGTCACCTGAAGAAGATGGCGATCGCTATATCGAAATTTGGAACGTGGTATTTATGCAATTTAACCGTCAAGCTGATGGCACGATGGAAAAATTACCAAAGCCGTCTGTTGATACAGGTATGGGCTTAGAGCGTATTAGTGCGGTATTGCAACACGTTAATTCAAACTATGAAATTGATATTTTTCAATCGCTCATTAAAGAAATTGCTAGTCTGTTGAATGTTCAAGACTTAAATAATAAATCACTACGTGTTATTGCAGACCATATCCGCTCTTGTGCTTATTTAATCGCTGATGGTGTTATTCCATCAAATGAAGGCCGTGGCTATGTACTTCGTCGTATTATTCGCCGAGCGGTGCGACATGGTAATATTTTAGGTGCAAAATCCGCTTTCTTTTATAAATTAGTACCGACCTTAGCAAAAGCAATGGGGCAAGCAGGTGAGATTATCACTCAAAAACAAGCACATATTGAGAAAGCCTTAAAAGCAGAAGAGGAGCAGTTCGCTCGTACTTTAGAACGTGGTTTAACCTTACTGGAAGATGCTTTAGCCAAGGTTGAAAATAATCAGCTTTCAGGCGAAGTTGCTTTCAAACTTTATGATACCTACGGTTTCCCACTCGATTTAACCGCTGATGTTTGTCGTGAACGTGATATTACTATTGATGAAGCTGGATTTGAAAAAGAAATGAAGGCTCAGCGTGCAAGAGCACAAGCAAGTAGTAATTTTGGTACAGACTATAATAGTGTGATTAAAGTAGATGGCTCAACGATTTTTAAAGGTTATGAGGTTACAGAAACAGAAGCAACAGTTGTTGGCTTATTTAGTAATGGTAAAGCCGTAGAGCGTATTGATTCTGGCGAGAATGCAGTGATTATTCTGGATCAAACTGCATTTTATGGTGAATCAGGTGGACAAGTTGGTGATAGCGGTCTAATTTCATCAGAAATTTGTAATTTTGATGTAAAAGATACTCAAAAATATGGGCAAGTATTCGGACACATTGGTCAATTAACATCAGGTTCATTATCTGTTGGCGACAAAGTTTTAGCACAGGTTGATGCGGTACGTCGTCACGCTATTACCTTGAATCACAGTGCAACACATTTGCTTCATTCGGCATTACGCCAAGTATTAGGTGAGCATGTAGCACAGAAAGGCTCTCTAGTTTCAGAAAATACATTACGTTTTGATTTTTCTCAACCTGAAGCCATTGCGAAATCAGATTTGGAAGAGATTGAACGTATCATTAATCGTAAAATTCGTCAAAATAATACTGTAACCATTCAAATAATGGATTTAGAGGCGGCTAAACAGAAAGGTGCGATGGCCTTATTCGGAGAGAAATACGGTGATCAAGTTCGTGTCGTTGATATGGGTGAATTTTCCATTGAACTTTGTGGAGGCACACACGTTAAGCAAACGGGTGATATTGGTTTATTCAAATTTATCTCTGAAAGTGCTGTGGCGGCAGGAGTTCGTCGTGTAGAAGCGGTAACTGGCGAAAATGCGATCGATTTATTGCACCAACAACAACAGATTTTGAACCAAAGTAGCGAATTGTTAAAAGCAGATAGCCATACTTTAGTAGAAAAAATCCAGCAATTACAAGAGAAGAGTAAGAAAGTTGAAAAAGAACTACAACAACTGAAAGAAAAACTTGCGTCTCAAGCGGGGGGTGAATTAGCCAAACAAGCTAAACAAATCAAAGGTGTAAATGTTTTAGTTCAACAATTAGAAAATGTAGATGCAAAAGCATTAAGAACAATGGTAGATGATTTGAAAAATCAATTAGGTTCAGCTGTAATTACATTTGCAACACATTCTGAAGGTAAAGTGAATTTGATTGTCGGAGTAACTAGCGATCTAACCACAAAAATTAATGCGGGTGAATTAGTTGGTTTAATGGCAAAAGAGGTTGGTGGTAAAGGGGGCGGTAGAGCCGATATGGCTATGGCTGGTGGTAATCAACCTGAGCATATCAATAATGCCTTAACTCTTGCAACAGACTGGATTCAAGCAAAACTTTAATAATAAAAATGCAAGGTAAATGACATTACCTTGCTGATACAAATTAAAAGGAGATAGTTATGCTGATCTTAACGCGTAAAATAGGAGAAAGTTTATTAATTGGTGATGATGTTGAAATCACTGTATTAAGTGTTCGTGGTAGTCAGGTTAAATTAGGTGTGAAAGCACCTAAAGAAATTTCTGTACATCGTGAAGAGATCTATCAGCGAATTAAAGCCCTAGCGGAAGAAACGACTGAAGATACAAAATAAATAGATACAAAAAATCTTATCTTTTCATATAAGGAAATCATTATGGAAAAATTAACTTGCTTTAAAGCCTATGATATTAGAGGACAATTAGGAACTGAACTGAATGTCGATATTGCTTACCGTATTGGTCGAGCATTCGGTCAATTTTTAAAACCAAAAAATATTGTAGTAGGTGGTGATGTTCGTTTAACCAGTAATGAACTCAAAAGTGCTGTCACAAATGGACTATTGGATTCAGGTGTTGATGTCATTGATTTGGGGCAAACAGGTACAGAAGAAGTTTATTTTGCGACTTCATTTTTACAAGCAGATGGGGGCATTGAAGTAACAGCAAGCCATAACCCGATGGATTATAATGGAATGAAGTTAGTTCGTGCGGGGTCTCGTCCTATTAGTGCTGAAAGTGGTTTAGCGGATATTCAACGCCTTGCAGAAGAAAACAATTTCCCAACAGTTACTCAACGTGGTACCTATACACAGAAAAGTGTTTTAGGCGAATATGTAGAACATTTACTCTCTTATATTGATATTAAAAAACTCACACCAAAGACATTAGTTATCAATTCAGGGAATGGTGCTGCAGGTAAAGTTATTGATGCGATTGAATCACAATTCAAAGCAAATAATGTTCCTGTTAAATTTATTAAAGTACACAATAATCCAGATGGCAATTTCCCAAATGGTATTCCTAATCCGATTTTACACGAAAATCGTCAAGATTCTATTGATGCAGTCTTGACGCATAAAGCGGATATGGGGGTTGCTTTTGATGGTGATTTTGACCGCTGTTTCTTATTTGATGAAAAAGCAGGCTTTATTGAAGGATATTATGTGGTGGGTCTACTGTCGCAAGCATTCTTACAAAAAAATCCAGGGGCTAAGATTATTTATGATCCACGCCTAATTTGGAATACGGAAGAGCTTGTTAAAGAAAGTGGTGGTGAAGCCGTAATGTCTAAATCAGGACATTCATTTATCAAAGAGAAAATGCGTGAAGTTGATGCTATTTATGGTGGAGAGATGAGTGCTCATCACTATTTCCGTGATTTCTTCTATTGCGATAGCGGTATGATTCCTTGGTTATTAACCTTAGAATTACTTTGTACCACAGGAAAAACCTTGAGTGAATTAGTGGGAGAACGCCTAGATAAATACCCATCACCTGGTGAAATCAACAGTAAATTAGCTGATGCTAAAGTGGCAATTGAACGTGTATTAAATGCTTATAAAGAAAATGCAAAATCAGTCGAGACATTAGATGGGATTAGTGTAGAATTTGAAGACTGGCGTTTTAACTTAAGAAGTTCAAATACTGAGCCTGTTGTTCGCTTAAACCTTGAAACAAAAGGTGATAAAGTATTAATGCAACAAAAAACCGATGAAGTATTAGCCTTACTTCGTCAATAATTGCAAAATTTTTTAACAAAGAAACCGCTTACGTTGGTAGGCGGTTGATTATTTTTTATTATAAGGGTTTCCAATGAAAGTAATTATTCCTGTTGCAGGGTTAGGTACTCGAATGCTTCCAGCGACTAAAGCAATTCCAAAAGAGATGCTGACAATTGCAGATAAACCATTGATTCAATATATTGTTAATGAATGTGTTGCTGCTGGTGTTAAAGAGATTGTTCTTGTTACTCACTCCTCTAAGAATGCTATCGAAAACCATTTTGATACGTCTTTTGAATTAGAAACAATGCTGGAGAAACGTGTTAAACGCCAGTTGTTAGATGAAGTGCGCTCTATTGTACCTAAAGATGTTACTATTATGCATGTTCGTCAAGGACAAGCAAAAGGCCTAGGGCATGCCGTATTATGTGGACGAGCATTAGTAGGTAATGAGCCATTTGCAGTAGTATTACCAGATGTATTATTGGCAGATTTTACAGCAGATCAAAAATCAGAAAATTTATCAGCAATGATCGCTCGCTTTAAAGAAACTGGAAATAGTCAGATTATGGTTGCCCCAGTAGCCAAAGAAGATGTGAGCAGTTATGGTGTAGTAGATTATCAAGGTGCAGAGCTCCAGCCAGCAGGTACTGCTAAAATTGTCAATATTATTGAAAAACCGGCGGTAGAAGATGCACCATCAAATTTTGCCGTTGTAGGACGTTATGTGTTTTCCGCAGAAATTTGGGATCTTCTTGCTAAAACACCGATTGGTGTGGGTGATGAAATTCAATTAACAGATGCAATTGATATGTTAATTGAACAACAAGATGTCGAAGCTTTCCATATGACCGGTAAAACATTTGATTGTGGTGACAAACTTGGCTATATGCAAGCTTTCGTGGAATATAGTTTAAATCACGATAAATTTGGAAAAGCATTTGAAGCTTATCTAAAAAAATTGGCAAAATCTTTGTAAATTTATCAAAAAGACGCATTTAGCGTCTTTTTAATCTCCTTCAAAAGATTGACGATGTTAAAGAAAGTATTACAAGCGGTTGGATTTGGTCTTTTTTCTGCAGGGTTGATTCTATATGTTGCTCCTGCCGTTAATACTTATTCAAACAAGTTTTTTAATCAAGACATAGTGACTTATCATAAGGCGGTTAAATTAGCATCGCCAGCTGTGGTGAATGTTTATAATCAATCGATAGATAGCTCTCAATATAATCAATTGCAAGTCAATAATTTAGGCTCTGGCGTCATTATGACCAAATCGGGCTATATTTTGACAAATAAACACGTTATTCAAAATGCAGATCAGATTATTGTTGCATTACAATCAGGTGTGATTGCTAATGCTATTTTAGTCGGCTCAGATACATTAACCGATCTTGCGGTACTCAAAATTCAATCTGAAAACTTACCTACCATTCCACAGAATAAAGAACGAGTAGTTCAAGTAGGCGATGTTGTATTAGCAATCGGTAATCCATTAAATCTAGGGCAGAGTATTACACAAGGTATTATTAGTGCAACTGGACGAAATGCGCTTTCTGAAGGTGGGCGACAAAATTTCTTACAAACGGATGCATCTATTAACAAAGGAAATTCAGGTGGGGCTCTGGTAAATAGTGCTGGTGAACTGATTGGTATTAATACACTAAGTTTTGGCAAGAACAGTGATGAATTAGCTGAAGGACTTAATTTTGCCATTCCTATCAGTTTAGCCAATAAAGTAATGGAAAAGATCATTAAAGATGGACGAGTTATTCGTGGATACTTTGGTGTAAGTAGCTCACTTTTTTATTCTGCCAAACAATTAGGTTTAGGCGATAAAGGCGTATTAATTACAAGTGTGACAGAGAATGGGCCGGCTGATAAAGGTGGAATTCTTGAAGGTGACATTGTATTAAAAATTGCTGATATTGAAGCTGAAACACCCGCTCAAATGATGGAAGCACTTGCAGATATTAAACCGGGGACTGATGTAAAAGTACTCATTTCTCGTCAAGGAAAATTGATGGAATTGAATGTTGTTATAGGTGAATTCCCTGAAATATAGGAAAGAAGATGAATAAAAATATTGTAATTACTGTTGATGGTCCAAGTGGAGCAGGCAAAGGTACTTTATGTCACGCATTAGCAGAAAAGTTAAAATTTGATTTTTTAGACTCAGGTGCGATTTATCGTATCTTAGCACTGGCTGCAAAGAAATCAGGGATAGATTTTACAAACGAGACAAAACTTGCAGAGTTAGGGAGAAATCTTGATGTTCAATTTATTACTTCAAATACGGAGATTCACGTTATCTTAGATGGTGAAAATGTTGGCGATCAAATTCGTACTGCAGAAGCGGGACAAAATGCGTCTAAAATTGCAATTTACCCCTTAGTTCGTGAAGCTTTATTACAAAGACAGCGTAATTTTAGTACGCCAAAAGGGTTAGTTGCTGATGGTAGAGATATGGGAACAATTGTTTTCCCAGACGCTCAAGTTAAGCTATTTTTAGATGCAAGTGCAGAAGAACGCACAAAAAGACGTGTAAAACAGTTGCAAGAAAAGGGATTTAATGCTAACTTTGACGAGATTTTAGCCGAGATAAAAGAGCGAGATTTTCGCGATAGAAATCGTGAGATTGCACCTCTAGTTCCAGCTAAAGATGCGCTTGTTTTGGATTCTACATCTCTTTCTATTGATGAAGTAATTCAGCAAGCATTATCTTATGTTGCAAAACATATTTAGAATTGTTTGCCTAGTAATGGATGATTAGGTTTTTATTATCAACCCCATTTAAATGGATATAAATGGACGTTTTATTTTATTAAAGAAGATTAAATTATGACTGAATCTTTTGCTCAACTATTTGAAGAATCACTAAAAGGTCAAGAAACTCGTTTAGGTGCTATTGTTAAAGGTACTGTAGTTGCTATCCAAAAAGGCTATGTACTTGTAGATGCTGGTTTAAAATCAGAATCAGCAATTCCTGCTGAAGAGTTTTTCAATGCACAAGGCGAACTTGAAGTTCAAGTTGGCGATGTTATTGATGTTGCTCTTGATGCGGTAGAAGACGGTTTCGGTGAGACCAAACTTTCTCGTGAAAAAGCTAAACGTAACGAATCTTGGGCTGCGTTAGAAAAAGCATTCGAAGAACAAGCTACTGTTGTTGGTTTAGTAAACGGTAAAGTAAAAGGTGGCTTCACTGTTGAGTTAAACGGTGTTCGTGCATTCTTACCAGGTTCATTAGTTGATACACGTCCAGTACGTGATTCATTAAACCTTGAAGGTCAAACTTTAGAGTTTAAAGTAATCAAATTAGATCAAAAACGTAACAACGTTGTTGTTTCTCGTCGTGCAGTAATCGAATCTACAAGCAGCCAAGATCGTGAAGAAGTATTAGCGAACTTAGTTGAAGGTTCTGAAGTTAAAGGTACTGTTAAAAACTTAACTGACTACGGTGCATTCGTTGATTTAGGTGGCGTAGATGGTTTACTTCACATTACCGATATGGCTTGGAAACGTGTTAAACACCCAAGTGAAGTGGTGAATGTTGGTGATGAAGTTACTGTTAAAGTACTAAAATTTGACAAAGACAAAACTCGCGTGTCTTTAGGCTTAAAACAATTAGGTCAAGATCCTTGGGCTGCTATTGCACAAAATCACCCAGTAAACAGCAAATTAACAGGTAAAGTAACTAACTTAACTGACTACGGCTGTTTCGTTGAAATTTTAGATGGTGTTGAAGGTTTAGTTCACGTTTCAGAAATGGATTGGACAAACAAAAATATCCACCCATCTAAAGTTGTAAATGTTGGTGATGTTGTTGAAGTTATGGTATTAGAAGTAGATGAAGAACGTCGTCGTATTTCTTTAGGCTTAAAACAATGTAAAGCTAACCCTTGGGAACACTTTGCTGAAACTCACAATAAAAATGATAAAGTTAAAGGTAAAATCAAATCAATCACTGATTTCGGTATCTTTATCGGTTTAGAAGGTGGTATTGACGGTTTAGTACATTTATCTGACATTTCTTGGAATGTTTCAGGTGAAGAAGCTGTTCGTAACTACAAAAAAGGTGATGAAGTAGAAGCTGTAGTATTACAAGTTGATGCTGTAAAAGAGCGTATCTCTTTAGGTATCAAACAGTTAGATTCTGACCCATTCACTAACTTTGTTGAAGGTACCAAAAAAGGTGCTATCGTTAAAGGTAAAGTAGTAGAAGTTGATGCTAAAGGTGCTAAAGTTGAATTAGCAGATGGTGTTGAAGGTTATGTTCGTGCTGCAGAAGCAACTCGTGACCGTGTTGAAGATATCACTGCAGTAATCAGCGTTGGTGATGAGCTTGAAGCTAAATATACTGGTGTTGATCGTAAAGCGCGTGTTGTTAATTTATCTGTTCGTGCAAAAGATGAAGCTGAAGAATCAGCTGCATTAGCACAAGTAAATAAACAAGAAGAAGCTATTCCAAATGCAATGGCTGAAGCGTTTAAAGCAGCTAAAGGCGAGTAATTAGCTCTCTTTATAAAGCGGATATGTTAAGCATATCCGCTTCCTACGTTTAAGGAGAAAATATGACTAAATCTGAATTAATTGAGATTTTAACCGCTAAAAATCCTAAGTTACAACTTAAATCGGTTGAAGATAGCGTAAAAGAAATTTTAGAACAGATAATGCAAACCTTAGAACAAGGTGAGCGTATTGAAGTAAGAGGATTTGGTAGTTTTTCTCTACACTTTCGCCAATCTAGGACAGGAAGAAATCCTAAAACGGGAGAAAGTGTTAAATTATTATCTAAATATGTCCCGCATTTTAAAGCTGGGAAAGATTTAAAAGAAAGAGTAGATCATCGTTAATTCTACTTTTTATCACATCAAATAATAGTAATGGAGAACATATGATAAAATATATTTTGGGATTGGTTATTACTCTTGCTATTATCATCGTTGCGGTCACTATTGGTGCAAATAATGACCAAATTATTACATTCAATTATCTTATTGCTAAAAGTGAGCTGCGTTTATCAACGCTAGTTGCAGTTTTATTTGGTATTGGTCTCTTATTAGGTTGGTTAATTACAGGTTTTTTCTACCTAAAATTAAAATTACAGAATATGGCATTAAATCGTCGTATCAAACGTCAAGCACAACAAATTAATGAGTTAACCTTACCGAAGGCTGAGTAATGCTCGAATTATTATTTCTTCTGCTTCCTATTGCAGCTTTATATGGCTGGTATATGGGGCAGAGAAGTGCTAAAAAAGATCAAGATACCATCCATAATAAATTTTCTCGTGATTATGTCACAGGGCTAAATTTTCTATTATCTAATCAACAGGAAAAGGCAGTAGATCTTTTCCTTTCCATGCTTCAAAAACAAGAATCAGAAAACCAAATCACCACTGATTCACAGTTTGAAGCAGAACTAATGCTCGGGAACTTATTTCGCTCAAGAGGTGAGGTTGATCGAGCATTGCGGATTCATCAAGCATTAGAAAATAATGAAAATTATTCTTTTGAACAAAAACTACTAGCTAAACAACAGCTTGCAAAAGATTTTATGAGTGCTGGTTTTTATGATAGGGCAGAAAATTATTATATCACTCTACTTGATGAACCTGAATTTGCAACACATTCTCTAATACACCTAATCAGTATTTATCAAAAAACGAAAGAGTGGAAAAAAGCAATTAATGTTGCAGAGAAACTACTAAAAATAGCGCCTGATACAGATAGAACCCCGCTTGCTCATTTTTACTGTGAGTATGCTCAATCTATAAAAGAAGATACTAAATCATTTTTAGATGCGTTAAATAAAGCATTAGAATATTTTCCCTCTTGTGCAAGAGCATCGATTCTGTTGGGAGAATTTTACTATCAAAAAGAACAATACCACTTGGCTCTAAAAAATTTAGAACATATTTTAGAACAAGATCCAAGCTATATTAGCGAAGTTCTTAATCAAATTAAGAACTGTTACAATGCATTAAATCAATCAGCACAATTTGAATTGTTTTTAATTAGGGCTAATCAAATTAAGCATAATAGTAGTGTTGATTTGGCGTTAGCAGAATTTATTGAGAAAAAAGATGGTTCAGAGGCTGCACAATCAAGTTTATATCAACAAGTTAGACAATACCCTAATATGATTACTTTCCATCGTTTTATTTATTATCAAATAAATCAAACAGAAAATGGTAGAGGGAAAGATAATTTAGTTTTACTGCACAGTATGGTTGGTGACAGAATTCAAAAAGCCTTCCCATATCGGTGCTTGAATTGTGGCTACCAAAGCTACCGGTTAAATTGGTATTGTCCATCTTGTCGTGAATGGGAAACCATTAAACCAATTCAGAGTATTGATGAAGTTATCTAAAGTGAGGAAATTATGAATAATAAAATTATTGTTGCATTAGATTATGAAACAGAACGTGAAGCTTTAGCTTTCGTTGATCAAGTTGACCCGTCACTTTGTCGTTTAAAAGTAGGCAAAGAGATGTTCACTACATTAGGGACAACGTTTGTAAAACAATTACAAGAACGCAAATTTGATGTCTTTTTAGACCTCAAATATCATGATATCCCAAATACAGTGGCAAGAGCAGTACGTTCTGCAGCTGATCTCGGCGTGTGGATGGTTGATTTACATGCATCTGGTGGATTAAGAATGATGGAAACTGCTAAACAAATTTTAGAACCTTATGGTAAAGATGCTCCTTTATTGATTGGTGTTACTGTTCTTACCAGTATGGAAGATTTAGATTTATTACAAATTGGCATTAATGCATCGCCAATGGAACAAGTTATCCGTTTAGCTCATTTATGCCAACGTGCAGGATTAGATGGTGTTGTTTGTTCACCACAAGAAGTTGAAGTATTACGTACCCATTTTGGTAAAGACTTCAAATTAGTTACCCCAGGTATTCGTCCTGAAGGAAGTGGATTTGGCGATCAGCGTCGTGTAATGACACCAAAACAAGCGATTGAAACCGGTTCAGACTACCTTGTAATTGGTCGTCCAATTACTCAAGCACAAGACCCGTTATCAGTATTAAAATCAATCAATGCTTCTATTGTATAAGCGGTTAGATTAGACGGAAATTTTACCAATGACATTAGTTTATTCTACGGAAGTCGGCCGTATTCAACCTGAAAAAGAAAAAATTGAACGTCCAAAAGGTGATGGTATTGTCCGAATCCAACGCCAAACAAACGGACGCAAAGGAAAAGGCGTTTGTGTAATCACTGGTTTAGATTTAGATGATAAGGCGCTCATGTCTTTAGCGTCAGAATTAAAACGTAAAACAGGCTGTGGAGGTTCAATTAAAGACGGAACTATTGAAATCCAAGGTGATCATCGGGATACACTCAAGCAAATTTTAGAGCAGAAAGGCTTTATTGTAAAATTCTCAGGGGGCTAAAAGATTTAGAACTTATTCCATATCCTTATTATAAATTAGATTTTTTGAAAAAAGAGTGGAAAATTATACTTGCCAACTTGCCAATATAATTCCTTAGCCTAAATTGGGGCTAATTTTATTTTAATTTTAAGGATTTAATATGAAAAAGTTTTTAACTGTATTCGCATTAACTGCAGGTTTTAGTGCAAATGTAATGGCAGCTGACTTCCCAAAAGTTTGTGAAGAATACTTTGAATTAGCTGCTGAATGGCTAGAAAAATCTGGTCAACAAGGCGAAGTTCAAAAAGCAGCTCTTGATGTAATTAAACAACAATTCGCTGAAGTTCCAAAAGATGCTCAAGAAGAAGCTTGCAAACAGGCTCTTGTAGAGATTAAAAAAGCATTAGGTAAATAATTCTACTTTGATGTGAATTCATCTAAACCCCAGTAAGACGTTACTGGGGTTTTTGTTACTTCTTAGATCATTATTTACTAAAATAATGCAACAATGGATCTGGATTTTGAATATACTCAGCAAGATTTTTTTTATCTGGCTGTCCTAAATAAGGGATTTGTCCTAAGAGAGGGGCATCAATACGTCTACTTAGTAATTCAATGAGCTCAGAATAGTGGCGAAGTCCTGGGTTAATCCGATTTGCTACCCAACCAATTAAAGTCCCCCCTTGTTCTTGAATCGCATAAGCGGTTAATAAAGCGTGATTTACACACCCTTCTTTAATTCCCACAACGAGAACGACCGGCATTCGATTTTTTCTGACCCAATCAGCAAAGCTCAATTCTTTATTGATAGGTGTTAGCCAACCATAAGTCCCCTCAACTAATACATTCGTATATTTTTGTTGAAGTCGCTCAAGATCTTTATTTAATTTATCCACTGAAATATGACGAACTGCATCCAAGGCTGCAAACACGGGGGTACTAGAATGGATAAAAGAGTAGCTATTAATTTCTCGATAATGTACAGGATGAATACAACTATTTTGAATAATTAACACGTCTTTATTATCTTCACAGGCATAATCGTCTTGATTAGGTTCTGTTGGTAGGGAATCGTCACCACCACAAGCAATGGGTTTATAGCCGATAATAGGGACTTCATATTGAGAAATAGTTTGTAATAATGCACGAGTTACGATGGTTTTACCGACATTGGTATCGGTTCCTGCAATAAATAAAGCTGGCATTTTTTCTTCTCTCTACAGAATAGATTTAATCCCAGTCTAACAAATCATTTACAATTGAATTATGTTTTGAATCAAATTTCCGTTATAAATTTCATATTTTATTGCTACAGATGGAATTTCTGGACTATCCCATTCGTATTGGCTAGTGACCAAATCAATATTTAACTCATCCTGACGGAGATTAGCGGTAATTTTCTGTTCAATTTTTGCAAACAACATATTTTTAATTGATAGCAAAGGAGAGCAGAGCATAATTTTTTCTGTTGAGAAGATACTGATTAAATTGAGCAACACATAAGATAAATTATCGCAAATATGCTCTAAAATCAGTAATGCGGTAGGTTCTTCTTCTAAAATAGCCCGACATAAGCTATCAATTTTAGTTTGCAAAGTATTTTGATTATCAGGATAGTAGTGATCAATCAATTTGACTAATGCTGAGAAAGTAATTTGATTAACAAGCTGATATCGTTCAATATCACTTAAATCTTGCCCAATGATATCGCTTAATTCACTAAATTTAGGCATTACCATTCGATCAACATTCATTCGTTTATATTCGTTTTTATGAAGCAATTCCCCTCGCAGTAGAACACTAAGATTGATTTCTTCATCTAGTTGCAGAAAAATAACATCATCGTGACTAATTAAGCTACCTAGTGTCGATTCCGCAAGTAGCCAAAGCTGAAAATGTTCATTGATAAGAATAGGTTTATTGAGACGTTTCTCTAATATATTACGCAAGTTACAATGTAACGTTTTACTACCTAATTGAGTCACAACATTTTTAGTTTTATCCAGTTTGCCGACAACACTGACCGAAACAGCAAACAACTTTTCATTATCTATCGGGTAATTTCCTAGAAAATCATCTAATGCGTTTAATAGTATTTCATCAATCATCAAATCATCTGACAGCGAGTATTTAGCTTGATAAATCGGTTTACCTGACAACTCACATAAAAAGATGGAAAGTGTTGTTGAAGAAATCGTGATACATAAATAATTCCAGTGAAAAGGGGAGAGTGATAAGCCTACAGCAGGACGCCCACGACTAGGTAAATTTTGTGCTGTTCTCTCTAAAATAAAGCGGTTATCAATTAAAATTTTAGTTAGTCCCGTAATAGAAGCGGGGGCATACCCTGATAATTTTGCAATATCAGTGCGGGAAATTAGTTCAAATTGTTCAATGAGTTGGTAAACTTGTCCAAGATGTAGGTATTTATAATCATTAGAAGTGGTTTTCATATATTCCCTTCATTATCACTCCATAAGATAATTTCTTTATTTTGCAATCTTTGGTTAAAATGGCAAACTGTTTTACTCAATTATGCGATAAAGCTCACAAAATTATTTTATCCCACGAAAAAATTATATCTTTTAGCAAAGAAGTGAATAAAAATGAATCAACAGATTGAATTTAATTGGATCCAAACTAATAAAGAACTACAAACAGCTTGTTTATCAATACAGCAACAATCGCTTTTAGCATTAGATACTGAATTTGTTCGTACTCGAACTTATTATCCGCAGTTAGGACTCATTCAGCTTTATGATGGAAAGCAAGTATATCTTATTGACCCTTTGAATATTACTGATTTTTCCCCTTTTATTGAGCTATTAAGTAATCAAAATATATTAAAAATACTGCACGCCTGTGGCGAAGATTTAGATATTTTTCAGCATTATTTTAAACAAATGCCTGAGCCAATGATTGATACCCAAGTAATGAGTGCCTTTATTGGCTTAGGCTCATCAATCGGCTTTTCTAAATTAGTGGCTAATTATTGTCACGTTGAGCTAGATAAATCCACTTCACGCACAGATTGGCTCAAACGCCCACTAAGCGAAAAACAGCTACAATATGCCGTTTCAGATGTATGGTATCTATTGCCTGTCTATCAGAAAATTAAAACACTATTAGCTCAAACAGAGTGGGAAAGTGCAGTAAATGAGGAGTGCCAAACACTTAAACAAAAGCGTCAAATAGAACTGAATATCGAAAAAGGCTACAAAAAAATTGCAAATGCATGGCAACTTAACTCCACAGAATTAACCATTCTCAAATTGCTTGAAAAATGGCGAATTGAAGAGGCTCAAAAACGAGATATTGCGTTAAATTTTATCGTAAAAGAGCAAGCATTATGGCAAATTGCAAAAAATCAGCCCAAACATACCGCTCAATTATTGGAATTTATGCATCCAAACGAAGTAAGACGTTATGGCAAAAAGTTATTGTTGTTAGTTGAACAAGGGAAAAATATCCCAGAATCTGAACAAGTATCAGAAATTAAGCGTTTAATTGATGAACCGAATTACAAGCGAGATTTAACTTTTCTGAAAAAGTCGTTGGAAAATACTAAACCACAGAATTTAGCGGTTGAGCTTTTTGCAAGTAAACGTCAATTAGATCAATTATTAAAATGGCACATTAAGGGACAATGTGAATCGCATTTACCAGAATTACTACAAGGCTGGAGGGAACCTTTTGGTAAAAAATTATGGGAAAGTTACCGCTTGTTTTTAGAAGGAAAAATTTAAATCATATAAATCAAATTGTTACATTAATCTTTTTCGCATAATGTAGATTATGTTAAATAATGTGTGTGAAACAAAAAGTTGGTGATTATTATTTCCTGTAATCTTTACCAACTCTTTTTCTTTAAAAAATTCTGTATAAACAATATCTTATGTTTTCTCGTCAAACCACTATGATGTCTTGATTTATCTTTCAGTTATTTAAATAACCCCTCCAATCTATTTATCGTCTTTTCAATATTTAAGTCAGCGTGTTTTTCATAGGTAAATAATCAAATCTGAGTAGGTCGACCGAGTAAATCTTTTAACAATCCACGCCTGCCATCACAACTAATAGATTGAATAATATAGCCTTTTTCTCTCAGATGATTTATCGCTTTCTTGTAATAAATATCCTTTTCTGTTTTCACTATTTGATGATAAACCACTTTTGTTGAGAGACTATCTATCTTCGAATAGCTCGAGGGGAACAATGATATTTTTCTGCTAATTGTTGATGTGTTTGTTTTCCTGAGAATAATCTAACCAAATATCAGTAGGATGTATTTTACGTTGAAAGGTAAATGTTTTATTGCAATATAGGGTTAAAGCCTTGTAATATAAGACTTTAACCATTTTTACCAACTATTTGGTCCTATATGCCTTAAATAATGCTTTAAAAGTAGTGTTCGGAGGTATTGCGAGAAGTAATTGGTTTGTTTGGCGATGAACATTTTACTCTCTTTCTTCTTTTTATGAATTATCAACATCCCCTAAGTGATTTATTTTTTATTTAAATAATAATTACCAAATGAATTTTCATTTTAATGAAAAATGAATAATTATCTTTATTTCTAGTAAAATTTCAAATCATAATACATATTATGATTGATCAAATTCAAAATTTGATTTTTTTTTGAACACTTAAGTGTGGGTTTATGTGATCTCTATCACTCTTTGAACTTCTCATTATTTACTCCTTTTTTCTTCACTATTATCTTTCTCTTGAATCCGTTTCAATTTATAAGGGAAATTTATGAAAAAAACAGCTTTAGCTATTATCATTGCTTCCGTAACAGGTGCTTATTCTGTTCAAGCTAATACTTCCGACAATTATATTTTTAATTACGCTAGTACTCAGGGGTTATTTAAACCTCTTGATTTAACAGAAAAATTTAACGCTCACAATGCCTTAAACTTAGATAGAGGAACATTATCGTTCCGTATCCGTACAGGTCAAAGTTTCGGCTCATTTTTAGGCGCAGCAGATCCAAATCATAATACCAAATACTTAAGTTTCTATTCTTTAAGAAAAAATGACAAAGATACTATCGGTATTGAGATTCGAGATGTTAATAATCTCATTAGAAATGAGCTTATTAGAGTAGAGGTAGATGCAAAACCAACAGAATTCAGAAATGTCACCTATGTATTTGATAAAGAAAATAATAATATCAATATTTATGTTGATGGACAAAAATTGAAAACACATACGGTATCTAAATTCTTTGCCGATATTGCAAGTCTTGAAAATGCGACTTTAGGTGAAACACGCCGCTCTACGCAAGGGGGCTATAATACTATGAGATTTAGCGGTGATGTTTTCTATGCTGACTTTGAAAAAGCTATTTTAAATGATGATGATGTAAGGGAAAAACACCAGGCTCTTACTAACCTACAAAATTATTCTCTATCTAAACGTGAGACTCTAGGTGGATATAAAAGCGATGGTGAATCTTTATTTGTTTCAGGGCAAAAAGAAGCTAGAAATTATCGAATTCCTTCACTATTTACTACAAAAAATGGCGTTGTAATTGCGGCGATTGATAAACGAAATCAGCACTCTGCTGACTGGGGGAATATTGATACAGCTATTCGTCGTAGTTTTGATGGTGGGAAAACTTGGCAAGACGACCAAGTAATTCTTGATTTGGCTAGTCAGCCTTATGGTAGTCAAAATGCGGCTTTCCTTATTGACCCTCTAATGGTTCAAGATAAAAAATCAGGACGTATTTTTATGATTGTTGATATGTTTCCTGAAATGCAGGGCTTATTTAATTTCCCTAATCATGGCGAAGGTACAGGATATAAAAATATTGGTGGAAAACAATATCGTTTATTAACAGATAGTTCAAATAATCACTATACCGTACGTGAAAATGGTATTGTGTATAATGAGGAAAGCAATAAGCCTACAGATTATCGCGTTGTTGTTGAAGGAACGCAATCTATAGCATATCAAGATCTAGGCGATCTATATCAAGGCGATCAACGATTAGGTAATATTTTCTTAAATACTAATCAAAATAACAATGGCTCTGCTCCACTCACAGCTAAACGCACAAGCTATTTATGGATGACACATAGTGATGACGATGGTGCAACTTGGTCAAACCCTATTGATCTAACTCCACAAGTGAAAGCAGACTGGATGCAGTTTATGGGTACAGGTCCTGGTAACGGTATTCAGTTAAAAAATGGTAATTTATTAATGCCCGTTTATTATACGAATAATGTCGGTGGGTTAAATTCTCAATCTCCCGCTGTGATTATTAGTACAGATGGTGGACAAACTTGGACAAGAGGTGAATCCCCTATCGATCGTTGGGAATATAATAATGATGGAACTCGTGAATTAAATACGAGTAACAAACAAATGACTGAATCGCAAATTATTGAGTTGGATAACGGTGATATCAAAATGTTCTCTCGTAATCTGAAGAGTAATAAAGTCGTTATTTCTACCAGTAAAAATGGGGGATATACTTGGCAAAATACTGCTTATATAGATGATATTTTACTTGAGCCATACTCCCAGCTCTCAGTGATCAAATATTCTAAGAGAATTAATGGTAAAGAAATTGTTATTTTTGCAAACCCACATTCAGCTACTCGTGATAGAGTAAATGGTAAAGTTTGGTTAGGTGAAGTTCAAGAAGATGGTTCTATTGAATGGAGATACAATACAACAATTACAACGGGATCTTATGCTTATAATAGCTTAACCGAATTACCAAATGGTGATATTGGTTTGCTGTATGAAGAAAGTGCCTCAAATATTAAATATGTTTCTTTAAATCTCCAAGAATTGGTATGGCACGATAATTATATTTATAGAGATATCCGCACCAACGCTGCAGATAACAAGCCAATTGAGCTAAATTCTCCATTTGAAGAAACATTCTATAAAATTGGTGATGGAGAAATGGTTAAAATTGGCCAGGGCTCTAACCCTGCTAATCTCATTGTTAAAGAAGGCACCGCTACTTTAAATCAGCAAGCAGATGAAGCTGGTAATAAACAGGCTTACAACAATGTTGTTGTTGAAGAAAATGCAAAATTGCGTTTAGGTAGTGCTGATCAAGTTAATTTAAGTAACATTTATCTTGAACGTGCAACCCTAGATTTGAATGGGAATACGGTTGAAATTGATAACACTGGAGTAGAAATAGGACTTAGAAATACAACAATTAATGGTAATATTGTTAATGAAAATTTAAGTACCCTAGCTACCCTACGCTATACACTTGGTGGTTCGAGAAATATTACAGGCAACCTTGGAAGTGATACTGGCGCATTAGATTTCGTATACCAACCATCAGGTGCAGGATCGAGTTTCACAGTAGGTGGAAATGCTATTTTGAATGTTGTTGATGTGAAATCAGGTAGTGTAACCTACTCTGCTAACTCACGGAATCGAGCAAATGAGCTTAAATTAGCTGAAAATACCTCACTTAATCTATTAAATGGTTCTAACTCAACTATCTCGGCTAGTAATTTAGCAAATAATAGCCAAATCAATGTAACTACAACTACTGAAGCAGCTACTGTCCTTGCAATTAATACGGCGGGTGCTGGTAGTTTCAATAAAGTAGGAGAGGGGTTACTGAAATTATCTGGTAATCTCCAACATACTGGAGTGACTAGTTTTTCAGGAGGAGAAATTGAATTTAATGGAAATTTAACATCTAGTCATCTCTCGTTAGAGGGAAATACTACATTAGGTGGCAATACAACTATCTCAGGTCAATCAACGTGGAAAAATGGTAGTCATATTCAACCTGGTGTAAATCAAAGTAATCAAGATTTTGCTGAACGTGTAATGCGTTTTGCAAATGTTATTAATGAAGGAGCCGATGTTTTACTGAGAGTGAAGAATGAAAATAATCAAATACAATCTTGGAAACATGATCAACTCCTTATTAGTGGTAATGTCCAATCTGATACACCAATTCCGGTGGATATTCAATTCCTTGGAACAGGTCAAGACAATTCGGATAAAAACAAAAATGGTAAATATGATCCTGACGAAGGTATTTCACTAGTGCAAGTTCTTGGTGAAGGTAAAGTTGCTCAATTCTCACTGGGTAAAAAATTAGATTCCGATAAACGAGAAAGTGATTTATATCAATATACTCTTGTCAGCGTAGATAAACCAGTGTCTGTTTCATCTGAAAATCAAATTGCTCAAGCAAGTCACTTCTTCGATTATAGACTACAAACACTGCTTGTCGATGAACAAGGAAATAGCCCTGAGCCAGTAATCCGTTCAGTTACTAAAAAGGGGGCTAGTGTCACTATAGATGACGAAAAACCATTGAGTGCAGAAGAGTATATTAATTTAGCTCTTTCTGAAAAAACTAGAATCGAGCAAGAACGTGATGCTGCACTAGCAGACAAAGCAAAAGCAGAAAAAATTGCTCAAGATGCATTAGCTGACAAAGCAAATGCAGAGAAAGCTAAGCAAGATGTGCTAGCAGACAAAGCAAATGCAGAGAAAGCTAAGCAAGATGTGCTAGCAGACAAAGCAAAAGCAGAAAAAACAACTCAAGATCCTGTTGAAGAAACACAAAGAAACTATCGTGTTGCATTAAATCAAAAAATTCCTTCATTACTAATTGCTAATACTGCGATTTTCAATCAAGGGGATAATGTTCGACGACAATTTATGGATAGTTTGTGGTCACAAGATAAAAAAGGATTCTATGTTAATCAACAAAATGGTAATAGCCGATATGTCTCTGATCTAGGCTTTATGGAATATGGTTATAATTACAAAGCCAAACAAAGTAGTACATTATTCGGTGGATTTATTCCACTAAGTGAAAATACGGAGTTACATACAGCAATTGGCTTTAACACCCAAACTGTTACGCCAGATGCAGCTGATGGTGGTAGTAAAACCAAATATAAATCAACAGTTTTTCTTGCAGGACTACACCAAAAATGGGGACATTTTATTTTGAATACTTCATTGGGTTATCACTTGCATAAAGGTAAAATTTCAACACTGCAAGAACTCAATACTACTAAAATTGAAGCAAAACAGTTGCAAGTTACTGGAGAGGTAGGTTACGAAATCCCTACTGGTAATATAAACTTAGTACCAGTTTTAGGCCTTGGTTACCAACAGATAAAATCGAAAATCCAAGATGCTACAACAAATTGGAATGTTGATTTAGGCAATTACTCTGTATTTAGCCAATATGCAGGTTTAAATGTTGTATGGAAAAACGATATCATTCGTTTAAGTGCTGGAGGTTTCTTTGAAAATAATGAATCTAACTCAAAATCCGTAAATATCAGTACAGGGCGACAAAGCTCTGAGTTTAAAACAGGAGATGTAGGTAACGCATTACTCTTAAAACTAAATAGTGAATTTGCGTTAACAAAGCAGCTTGGATTAGGAATTCGTCTTGAACATCGCCATGCTTTATCTGATGCCAAGTTAAAACATACTCAAGTCGGTGCAAAATTAGAATATAAATTCTAATTAATTAAATAATAAGACCGCTTGAAAACACAAAGCGGTCTTATTTTTTGATTTTTACAAAAACGTCAATTAGAATCCAGTCTTTCCCACTATCAAACCTTTTTGTGATTTCTTTTAACCTACAAAACATGCAGAATGATATATATTTCTTGTATTTAAATGATGAGAAAGATATAGCAGATTTAGGTACGGACACATAAAAATCAGAGAAAATAATGAAATACGAAGATCAAAGTTTACAAGCACTAAAATTAGGACAACAAACAAACTACCTTTCGCAATATGATGCAACTTTAGCACATCATCATTGATGATTATAACTTTGATGCCAGTTTATTAGTCGGCAGCACACAAGATGTGTTTGTAGAGGAAACATTGACAAGCCATTTATTGAAATCAAATTGCTTAATTACTCAACAGCCAGACTGGGGAAGCATTCAAATTCACTATGTGGGTAAAAAAATTAATCGTGAAAATTTATTACGCTATCTTGTGTCGTTCCGACAACATAATGAATTCCATGAGCAATGTGTCGAGCGAATTTATTGTGATTTAATTCATTTTGCTCAGCCAGAAAAACTAACTGTTTATGCTCGTTATACACGTCGAGGAGGTTTGGATATTAACCCCTACCGCTCTAATTTCCAGCCCTACCCTGTGAACAATGCTCGATTGGCTAGGCAGTAATTCCTTGCCATATCAATAATTACGTTGTCACGATTAAAAAGGTGTTTTTTGATATTTGAATAAATATTGATGCTTTTCAAGCTTTTGTGGGGATAATAATTTATTTTAATCCGTAAAAAGTGTATTCTATATGGGTATTCACGTTTTAAGCGTATTCATTCACTTCAACATATTAGGTAATTTTAATTATGTCTAAAAACTTAGTTCTCATCTTAAACTGCGGTAGTTCATCGCTAAAATTTGCAATTTTAGATCCAGTAACAGGTGACGAGAAATTATCTGGCTTAGCGGAAAATTTCCACCTAGCAGATGCTCGTATCAAATGGAAATTAAATGGTGAAAAAGGTGCGGCAGATTTAGGTGCGGGTGCAGCACATAGCCAAGCATTAAATTATATTGTTTCAAATATTTTAAGTGCAGAATTAAAAGATAGCATTGGTGCTATCGGTCATCGTATTGTTCACGGTGGTGAAAAATATACGTCTTCTATCGTTATCACGCCAGAAGTTATTGAAGGAATCAAAGAAGCAGCAGCATTTGCACCACTTCATAACCCTGCTCACTTAATTGGTATTGAAGAAGCATTTAAAGCATTCCCTGAATTAAAAGAGAAAAACGTCGCCGTATTTGATACAGCATTCCACCAAACAATGCCTGAACAAGCATACTTATATGCTCTACCTTACTCTCTTTATAAAGAACACGGCGTTCGCCGCTATGGTTTCCACGGAACAAGCCACTACTATGTAAGTCGTGAAGCGGCAAAAGTATTAGGTATTCCAGCGGAGAAAGCAAACATCATTACTTGTCACTTAGGTAATGGTGCATCTGTTGCAGCAATTCGTAATGGTGAATGTATTGATACTTCAATGGGCTTTACACCGCTTGAAGGTTTAGTAATGGGTACACGTTCAGGTGATTTAGACCCTGCGATCATTTTCTTTATGCACAATACTTTAGGAATGTCAGTAAAAGACATTGAAGAAACTTTAGTGAAAAAATCTGGTTTATTAGGTTTAACAGAAGTTACAAGTGACTGTCGTTTTGCTGAAGACAACTACAACGACAAACCAGAAGCTAAACGTGCAATGGATAGCTTCTGCTATCGTTTAGCGAAATATATCGGTTCTTATATGGCAATTTTAGGTGATGACCGCTTAGATGCTATCGTATTCACTGGTGGAATTGGTGAAAATGCAGGTCCTGTACGTGAATTAACTTTAAATTACTTGAAATTATTCGGTATTAAAGTAGATAGCGAGAAAAATACTGCGGCACGTTTTGGTAAATCCGGTGAAATCACCACAACAGATTCTGCATTCCGTGCATTTGTTATTCCAACAAACGAAGAACTTGTTATTGCACAAGATACTGCGCGTTTAGCGTTATAATAACTAACCTGCCTTACGGCAGGTTTTTATTTTCAGCTCAAGCGGTTAGATTTGATTAAAATTTTGCAAATTATTGATGAAAACTCCCCGCTTGTATCTACAAACTCAAACTAAAGTTAGGAAAAATTATGTCCAGAACAATTATTTTAATCCCAACGACAACCGGGGTTGGCCTAACAAGCGTTAGCCTTGGTCTTGTTCACGCCCTTGAACAAAAAGGTGCTAAAGTCGGTTTTTTAAAACCAATTGCTCAACCAATTAGCGGTGAAGATACGTTAGATCGTTCTACAACGATTATCCGTGCAGCACAATCAACAGAAACTGGCGAGCCGTTTATGTTAAGTGCAGCAGAAACATTGATTGGTCAAAATCAATCTGATGTTTTACTCGAGAAAATTGTTGAACGTCATCAACAATTAAGCAAAAACTGTGAGATTGTTGTCGTTGAAGGATTAATCCCAACACGTAAAAATTCTTATGCAAATAGTATCAACTATGATATTGCTCAAGCACTTGATGCGGAAATCGTTTTAGTTGCAGCACCTGGTGCGGATAAACCATCTGAATTAAAAGAGCGTATTGAAGCTGCTGCATCTGAATTTGGTGGACGTAACAATCCTAACCTATTAGGTGTTATCATCAATAAATTCAATGCTCCTGTTGATGAATCTGGCCGTACTCGTCCTGATTTAACAGAAATCTTTGACTCATTCCAACATAGTATAAATACTGAAAATGAAGTGGAGAAATTATTCGGTCAAAGCCCAATTAAACTATTAGCGTGTATTGCTTGGAATTCCGATTTAATTGCAACTCGTGCAATTGATTTAGCAAAACATTTAAATGCTGCCATTATCAATGAAGGTGAAATTCACTCTCGCCGTATTCGTAGCGTAACATTCTGTGCAAGAAGTCTTCCACATATGGTTGATCATTTTAAAGCGGGAAGTTTATTAGTGACTTCTGCAGATCGTCCAGATGTATTAGTTGCGGCATCACTTGCTGCGATGAATGGTGTTGAATTAGGTGCAATTCTTTTAACCGGCGGTTACAAAATTGATTCTCAAATTGCTAAACTTTGTCAAAGAGCATTGGAAACTGGTTTACCTATTTTCCGTAGCGAAGGTAATACGTGGCAAACATCATTAAGCCTACAAAGTTTCAGCTTAGAAGTGCCTGTTGATGATAAAGAGCGTATCGCAGCAATTAAAGAATATGTTTCATCACAAATTGATGGTGAGTTTGTAGATCGTCTTTCAACCGCTTCTGTTCGTGCTCGTCGTCTCTCCCCTGCGGCTTTCCGTTATCAATTAACAGAATTTGCTCGTGCAGCGAAAAAACGTATCGTATTACCAGAAGGTGATGAGCCTCGTACAGTTAAAGCTGCTGCATTATGTGCTGAAAGAGGAATCGCAGAATGTATTTTATTAGCGAATCCTGAAGAAGTACAACGTGTTGCAGAAGCTCAAGGCGTACAATTAGGTAAAGGAATCTCTATTATCGACCCAGTCACAGTGCGTGAAAACTATGTTGCTCGTTTAGTTGAATTACGTAAAAACAAAGGAATGACAGAAGTTGTTGCTCGTGAGCAATTAGAAGATAATGTAGTTCTAGGTACAATGATGTTAGAAGCCAATGAAGTTGATGGTTTAGTATCAGGTGCGGTACATACCACTGCAAATACTATCCGTCCACCGATGCAAATTATCAAAACTGCACCAGGTAGTTCAATTGTATCTTCTGTATTCTTTATGTTATTACCAGACCAAGTACTTGTGTACGGTGACTGTGCAGTAAACCCAGATCCAACAGCTGAACAATTAGCTGAAATTGCAATTCAATCGGCAGATTCTGCAAAATCATTTGGTATTGACCCTCGTGTAGCAATGATTTCTTATTCAACAGGAACATCAGGTTCAGGGGCAGATGTTGAAAAAGTGGCTGAAGCAACTCGCCTTGCTAAAGAAAAACGCCCAGATCTTATTATTGATGGTCCACTACAATATGATGCTGCGATTATGGAAGATGTTGCTCGTTCTAAAGCACCAAACTCCCCTGTTGCAGGTAAAGCAACGGTATTCGTATTCCCTGATTTAAATACAGGTAATACAACCTATAAAGCGGTTCAACGTTCTGCTGATTTAGTGTCTATTGGTCCAATGCTACAAGGTATGCGTAAACCTGTAAATGATCTTTCTCGTGGTGCGTTAGTAGATGATATTGTGTACACCATTGCATTAACAGCAATTCAAGCAACACAATAATTATTTAATTGACTGTATAAAAGAGCCAACTTTGTTTGGCTCTTTTTATAGGAGAATATATGATATTCGCACTAATTCGTTTGATGAGCAGTTTATTCTATTATCTTAGATAATTATTCATCTCATACGCCAACTTTTCTAAATATTGTATAAAAGGATAAACAATGCTAACTAATTTACAACTAGAAAAAATTTTAGACACAAAACTCAATAGCAAAATGATTTCAGATTACGCCCCAAATGGCTTACAAGTTGAAGGTCGTAAAGAGATCAACAAAATCATTACGGGAGTAACAGCTAGTTTGCCTTTGATTGAACAGGCCATTGCCAAAAATGCTGATGCGATTTTAGTTCATCACGGTTATTTTTGGAAAAGTGAAAACCCTTGTATTCGTGGAATGAAAGGTAAGCGTATCAAACAGTTATTAGTCAATGACATCAATCTATTCGGTTATCATCTACCATTAGATATTCACTCAGAATTAGGTAATAATGCACAGTTAGCACAGAAAATCGGGGTAGAAAATTTACAAGGATTAGAAGATAAAACAAATTCCATTCCTGTATATGGCGAATTATCCGAAGCGATTTCTGCAGAAGAATTAAAAACAAGACTTGATGAATCGTTACAACGCAACTCAATATTGTGTAATGAATTTGTTGGTGAATTTCCGCAAAAGCTAATTAAAACAGTTGGAATATGTACTGGCGGTGGTCAAGGTTATATTGATTTAGCGGCAGCAAAAGGTATTGATGCTTTTATTAGCGGTGAGATTTCTGAACAAACAACCCACTCTGCTCGTGAACAAGGAATTTACTATTTTGCTTGTGGGCATCACGCCACAGAACGATATGGTGTTAAAGCATTAGGTGAATGGCTTGCAAAAGAGTATGACTTAGATGTCGAATTTATTGATATTGATAATCCAGCTTAACATCAAGCTTAAAATATAAAGGGCAGTCAATTTAACTGCCCTTTGATTTTATTTATTGTTTTTCTGCTTTTCAGCCAACTCTTTTTCAAGTTCTGGTAATACTTCTTCACGATACCAACGTGGGTGGTGTTTTTTCGCCCAGCGTACCGTTACCCAGCCTTCTACCATTCCACGAATTGACCCTTTTACCCAGAATGCCATATAAATATGCACCATAATGCCTGTAAAGAGTAAGAACGCACAGGCTGAATGGAATAAAATCGCAATTCGGATAACTGGAATTGGGAAATTATGTGCGAAATATTGACGCCACATAATGATACCTGTAATCAATAGGGTAAACATTGCCAAAATAAGTGTCCAGAATAACATTTTCTGTCCAAGGTTATATTTACCATTATCTGAAACAGCATGTTCATTACCTTTCAATACTTCTACAATATTAAGCAACCATACCCAGTCGTTTTTTTCTGGGAAGTTATGGTGCCAATAAATTCTAACCATATTCAAAAAGGCAAGGAACATCACAATCCCTGTAAATGGGTGGATCATTCTCGCTAATTGAGGTGTTCCAAGAATTTGTACCAACCAAGAGAGATCAGGGAAGAAAAATGCTAATCCTGATAACCCGGTTAAGAAAAAACAGAACACTAATAGCCAGTGGCTTAAACGAGCGGGTAATTTATGACGAACAATTTTTAGATCATCTTTAATATGAATCTTACTCATTGTGACCTCCTTGATGTTCTTCATCATGCTCATCTAATTCTTCCGTATTAGGACCAATCGCAATGTAGTGCGCAGCTGCACTGATTGCTAAGCCACCCATTGCAACAGCAGCAACTGGTTTTAATACATCTTTCCAAAGAGTAATGGTTGGGTCAATCTTCGGATCTTTCGGTAAGCCTGAATATAACTCTGGTTTATCCGCGTGGTGTAACACATACATAACGTGTGTACCACCGACACCTTCTGGGTCATACAAGCCAGCATTGTCGTAACCACGAGATTTTAAGTCTTGAATACGTTTTTCCGCATAGACTTTCATCTCTTCTTTACTACCAAAGCGAATTGCTCCTGTCGGGCAGGTTTTCACACAAGCGGGTTCTTGCCCTACATTTACACGATCAACACAAAGTGTACATTTATACACACGATGATCTTCAGGATTCATTCGTGGAATATTAAATGGACAGCCCGCAATACAATAACCGCAACCAATACACTTGTCAGATTGGAAATCAACAATACCATTAGCATACTGAATAATAGCGCCTGGTGAAGGACAAGATTTTAAACAACCTGGTTCGGTACAGTGCATACAACCATCTTTACGGATCAACCATTCTAAGCGGTCGTTTTCTTCCACTTCATTGAATTTCATCACCGTCCATGCTTTTGCATTTAGGTCGATTGGGTTATCGTAAACACCTACACATGCCTCTGGTTCTGCACGAATATCATTCCATTCTGAACAACCCACCTGGCAGGCTTTACAACCGATACAGGTGGTGACGTCAATCAGTTTTGCCACTTCGACTTGATGATCACGAGCGTGTGGCGGTGGTGTCAGCCCCGATGTTGCAGAGGCTTTAATAATGTTTTGAGATTGTACTACACCCATTTTATGCCCCCACTTTCTCAATATTCACTAACATACATTTCGATTCAGGTGTTTGCGTATTGGCATCGCCTGTACGAACCGTTAAGTTATTTGCAAAGAAGCCTTTCTTCGCCCCTGTTGTTGCTGCAAAGCCCCAGTGAATTGGAATACCGATTGTATGAATTGGTTTTCCATCGGATACTAATGCACGAATACGTTTAGTTACCACAGCAACAGCTTTGATATAACCACGTTTTGAGCTGACTTTCACTACATCACCGTGTTTAATGCCCTTCTCTGCTGCTAATGCCTCACCAATTTCAACAAACTGCTCTGGCTGTGCGATGACGTTTAATAATACGTTTTTCGTCCAATAGTGGAAGTGTTCTGTTAAGCGGTAAGTTGTTCCTACATAAGGGAAATCTTTAGATGTACCTAAATCTTCCTTATCGCTTGGTAAAATACGTGCAACTGGGCTTGAAACCACATTCGGATGTAATGGGTTTGTTCCAATTGGTGTTTCCATTGGTTCATAATGCTCAGGGAACGGACCATCAGTCATACGCTCACGCACAAATAAACCACTTACCCCTTCAGGTTGCATAATAAATGGCATTGTTGGACTATTTGGTGGTGCTGTACCGAAGTCTGCTACATCAACATAGTTCCAGTTTTTACCATTCCATTTTACTAATTGGCGTTTAGGGTTAAATGGATTTCCTGCTAAGTCTGCACTTGCACGGTTATATACAATACGGCGGTTTAATGGCCAAGCAAACGCCCAACCAAGTGTATTACCTAAGTTAGATGGATCGGAATTATCGCGATTTGCCATCTGGTTACCTTTTGGTGTCCACTGTCCCGTATAAATCCAACAAGCACCCGATGTCGTACCATCATCACGCATTTGAGCAAAACTTGAGAGTAAGTCGCCTTTCTTCACAATTACATTGCCATTTGCATCAAATACATCTTCAAGAGCATAACCATTGTTTTCTTTTGCAACTTCTTCTGCTTTTGGCTCAAGTGGGTTTGCATAATCCCAACTCATTGCTTCTAACGGCTCAATTGGTGCTTTTCCACCTTCTTTATGATAGAGATGAATAAGCTCTGCACGCAATTCAGATAAAATTTCCCCGTCCGTTTTAGCTTCACCTGGTGGTTCTGCACCTTTCCAGTGCCACTGTAACCAACGACCAGAGTTCGCAATTGAACCATCTTCTTCGACGAAACAAGTAGTCGGCAAGCGGAAAACTTCAGTTTGGATTTCTTCTGTTTTAACATCGTTATATTCGCCATAATTTTTCCAGAACTCTGAGGTATCTGTTACAAGCGGGTCGAAAATAACTAAATATTTCAAGTTACTTAAGGCTTTAATAATCTTCTGCGAGTTCGGGTAAGACGCAATAGGGTTCATACCTTGGCAGAAGAAACCATTCACTTTACCTTGATACATTGCCTCAATATAGCGGAACTGATCTGTTCCACCTTTAGGCTGTTTTGGTAAGTAATGGTAGCCAAATTCATTCTCTTTTGTTCCTTTACTACCGTAGAATGATTTCAACATACTCACCATAAATTTTGGTGTATTTTGCCAATAGTTAACCTGATCTTTCATCATCGTTTTTGGCGTAATACGATTTAAGAAAGATTCTAGGCTTACATCTGTTTCTGTTGGTAGCGGTAAATAAGCAGGCAAACGATTAGGGAATAATCCTAAGTCTGTAATACCTTGTACATTCGAGTGTCCACGCAAAGCATTTACACCACCACCAGCAACACCAATATTCCCTAATAACAGCTGAATAATTGCCATAGAACGAATATTTTGTGAGCCAATAGTATGTTGTGTCCAACCTAACGCATATAAGAATGTTGCTGCCTTATCTGGAGCGGCTGTCTTGGCAATTTCTTCACAGAAAATATTAAAATCTTTCTGTGATGTTCCTGTAATACGCTCTACCATTTCAGGTGTATAACGTTCAACGTGTTCACGCAACATATTTAATACACAACGTGGATGTTGAAGTGTTAAATCACGTTTTGGCTGCCCTTCTTCATCAAATTGATAAGCCCAAGTTGATTTATCATATTGACGAGTTTCAGCGTTATAACCCGAGAATAAGCCATCTTCAAATTTAAAATCTTCATTCACTAAGAATGATGCATTAGTATAGTGTTTTACATACTCGTGCTGAATTTTATCGTTTTTCAATAAATAACGAATAACGCCAGATAAGAATGCAATATCCGTACCTGAACGAATCGGCATATAGGTATCAGCAACAGCTGCTGTACGGTTAAAACGTGGATCAACCACAATTAACTTCGCCGCATTTTGTTTTTTAGCCTCAATCGCCCAACGGAACCCAACAGGGTGAGCTTCCGCAGCATTACCGCCCATTACAATAACTAAATCAGCATTTTTAATATCAACCCAGTGATTGGTCATCGCACCGCGACCAAATGTTGGAGCAAGACTTGCTACCGTTGGTCCGTGTCAGATACTCGCTTGGTTATCTGTAAAAACAATACCGAGAGAACGCACAAATTTTTGGGTTAGAATCCCCGTTTCATTACTACAAGCAGAACCTGCTAAGAAACCTGCTGTCATCCAACGGTTTACCTCAACACCTTGATCGTTATGAGTAATAAAGTTCTCATCACGGTCTGCTTTCATATGTTTGGCAATACGTTCAATCGCTTCGTGCCAAGAAATACGTTTCCATTCATTTGTTCCAGCTTCACGCACTTCTGGATACATTAAACGGCGATCACTATTTACATAATCTAACGCCCCTGCCCCTTTTGGACATAATGCTCCACGACTGACTGGGTGATCAGGATCGCCCTCAATATGAATTAATTTACCTTTACTGTTCATTGCGCCATCGCCTAAGCTATATAGCAACATTCCACAGCCTACTGCACAATAAGTACAGGTATTGCGCGTTTCCTTCATACGCAATAATTTGTATTCACGCGGTGCTGCTAATGCGGTTGCTGGGGCGAAACCCAACATCGCAGCAGACGTACCCGCCATACCACCTGCACAGATCTTAAAGAACTTTCTTCTACTGACCTGCATAACTCACTCCTAAAACACCGCATTTGCGGCAACTTAACTATTTAAAAAAATTAGCTTATATGCTTCGCTCATTACTGTTATTATTGAATAAATAACCTTAAGAGCAAATTGATTTATTGGTTAAATTAGCAACAAATTTGATATAAACTAAAATTTGCACAATGATACATTTTTTTAACAAAATAAACTATGCTAGAAACTGATTTTTTAGAAAATAACGTGAATTTGATCACAAAAATAAATATAAACCGTCTGGTTATTGAGAATAATTCTCTTTTATCAATTAAAAAGGAAGATTTTTTAATTAAAGAAGTGCCTGTTGCACTTGTTTATAATGGTATTTCACATACAGTAATGATGTGTACACCAAATAATTTAGCTGATTTTGCATTAGGATTTTCACTTGCTGAAAATATTCTGAATCATAAAGGGGAATTATATTCGCTAGATATTATCGAAAATAATAATGGCATAGAAATTCAAATGGAAATATCCAGTCGTCAATTTGCTGCGTTAAAAGAAAAAAGACGCACAATGGCAGGAAGAACAGGGTGCGGTATTTGTGGTGTTGAACAGCTAGAACAAGTACAACAAAATTGTAAATTTTTCCCAAAATCTCACCGCTTACATTCCATTGAACCGATAATTTTTGATCACTGTCTAGCCCAACTAGAACAACATCAAATCTTAGCAAAGCAAACTGGAGCAAGCCACGCAGCTGCTTTTTTTGCTCCAAATGGAGAAATGCTCGCTATCCGAGAAGATGTTGGCAGACACGTTGCACTAGATAAATTACTAGGTTGGTATGCTAAGGCTAATCAGCCACTAGGATTTGTATTTGTGACAAGTCGAGCGAGTTTTGAAATGGTACAAAAATGCTTAGCTTGTGGCATTGAAATGCTCTGTGCAATATCAGCTACAACAGAAATGGCATATAAAATGGCACAAGAAAATAATTTCACATTATTAGCCTTTACTCGAAAAGGAAAAGCTACAATTTATTCTGGGCAAGAACGTTTAATATTATAAATAAAAAAATACCGCTTATTTAAGAATATAAGCGGTATTTTTTATTATGTTATTTTAGAATCTATATGAAAGACCTGCAAAATATACAATTGGATCTAATTTAATTTTTACTTCGTGATTTAGTCCTAATGCACTAAAGTTAGCTTTAGTTTTAATACGGGTGTACCATAATGCTGTATTTAAATAAAGTTTATCCGCTAATTTAATATCAATACCAGCATTAACAACTGGGCCAAATGAATGTTTTTTAACTTGTAAATTTGTAACCGCAGGATTAAGCGATTTAGCACTAAAGAAACGAGTATAATTTAAACCCGCTCCGATATAAGGTCTTGCACCTGCATCTTTATCTAAGAAATAATACTGTGCATATAAACTTGGTGGTAAGTGTTTTACTTTAACCACATTTGGAATAGGCAGTCCATTTGGTAATACGCCAGCGACAGGTTGAACAGACGCATCTATTTTATGTGAAAATGGTGTAGCTCCGAGTAATTCAATACCAATATTATCTGTGAGCATATAGGTTGCTGTTAAACCTAATTGTGCATTATTGCGAACATCTAAAGTAATATCGACAGGTGTTGTTGTTTTTGAACTTGAATTTGCATCGACAAACACACCACCAATACGGAAAATTGCACTACCTGCCTCGTGTGCCATTGCTGAGCTTGCTAATAAAGCTGAACCGAATATAACCACTAATGCTGATTTTTTCATTTTGAACCCCTTTTACTATTGTTGAAAAACAAGTAACAAAAATGTTACTAAATGCATATTATTGTAAAAAAGGGTAAATAAAATGTTTTTGATAAATATCAAAAAATAGCAATGAATTATTCCAAGCTAAATGTTATTAAATTATTTTATTTTTTAAAATTTGATCTAACACAATTTATATATTTACACTCACTATTTTCTGCCATAAATCTCCTGTTTCAGGATCAGCACTAATTACAAAAAATTGCTGCTGATATTCAAAGGCTAATTGATAGGCGTGTAAATACACTCGATCTGATTTTTCCCCAGAATAAAGATCATCGCCTAAAATTGGACTCCCTAAGCTTTTCATAGCCACACGCAGTTGATGTGTTTTTCCTGTTTTAGGTTGTAACACAAAATGTCTTAAATTAGGTTCAAGCGAATAAGATTGAAATAGCGTAACGGCTGGATTTTCTTTGGTATGGCATAATTTCCACGCTCCGTTACGACTTTTTTGCATATCACCGACTACTCTACCTTGTTTCTTTTTAGGCTTCTGATTGGATAATGCCCAATATGTTTTTTGGATTTTATGATTGATGAATAAGTTATAAAAATAAGCCGCCGTTTCTTTGTTCAAGGCGAGAATCAACAACCCTGATGTAACTTTATCTAAACGATGAACCAACCAAACTTGCTCAACGCCTAGTTGTGTTGCAATTTGTTCGGTTAATCCAACCGCTTGTTCATCTTTATGAACGCTAATCCCAGCAGGTTTATTGATAATGACAAAATCAGAATGGTGATAACAGACAGTAAAATGCATTGATTTTTGCTATACTCTAAAAAATAGATGCAAATAGCATAACGGATAATCTAGATTAAAGGAAAGAAAAATGGCATTACATCTCTATTTAATTCGTCACGGTCGCACCGAATGGAATGAAAAAGGTTTATTACAAGGCACTGGAGACTCCCCTTTGCTCGAAGAAGGAATTTTAGGAGCGAAACAAACAGGTAAAGCTCTGGCAGATATTCCCTTCTCAGCCTGTTACTCAAGCCTAATGAAGCGAGCTCAAGATACGGCGGATTACATCATTGGTGAGCGTAATATCCCACATTTCCATCATAAAGGAATCAATGAAATTCACTTTGGCAAATGGGAAGGAAAACGTTCGGTAGATTTAGCAGAACACCCCGAATATATTTTATTAAGGACAGATCCTAAACAATATCAAGCTATTGAAAGCCAAGGGGAAACCATCGAACAACTTTACCAACGAGTTACACTCGCATTGCAACAAATTATCGAACGCCATCAAGATGGCGAAAATGTATTGATTGTTTCACACGGAATGACATTAACACTTTTGACTGCAGTCTTAAAGGGTATTCATTGGCACGATTTCCGTAATCCTGAATTACACACCTTTGTAGCCAATACTGCGATCAATGTCTTAAAAGTGGAAAATGGACAGTATGAATTGATTAAGTTTAATGATGTGGAACATTTAGATCCGTCAAGCTATGTCAAATAAGATAATCGTCATAGGGGCTGTTAGCCCCTATCTCGACCCTATGGGGTATAGTAGATAAGATAATAAATCATCGCTGGTAATATAAATATCCAAAAGAAAAAAGACAGAATAACTACCGCGTGAAATTGCCAATGTTGTGTCTTATGTCGCCCATATTTCATCATTAGATAAGTCCCTAAAAAACCGCCAACAACACAAAAGAAAAAAAGGTTTGACTCAGGTACTCGCCACGCCTTTTGTATTGCCCGTTGTTTATCAATATACATTAAATAAGCACTAATACAATTCACACAAATAAAATAGATGGCTATATATAACATTGTTATATCCACATTAAACATAAAAAATAAAACCCCGAACGCATTCGGGGTTTGTAAAAAATCAGCGTAATCTAACCGCTTACATTATGGGTAAACTGGTAAGCGTTTGCAAATATCTAATACTTTTGCTTTAGTTGCTTCAATAACCGCTTGGTGATTGTCTTGGTTAATGCTATCTAACACATCACACATCCAACCTGCTAATTCAACAACTTCCGCCTCTTTAAAACCACGACGAGTTACAGATGGAGTACCTACACGAATACCTGATGTAATAAATGGTTTTTGTGGGTCATTTGGTACAGCATTTTTGTTTACAGTAATGTTCGCCTGACCTAAAGCGGCATCTGCTGCTTTACCTGTTAAACCTTTAGAAACTAAATCAACAAGGAATAAGTGGTTTTCAGTTCCATTTGATACCACGTTGTAACCACGTTGTTTAAATACTTCAACCATTGCTTTCGCATTCTTGATAACTTGTTTCTGGTACTCTTTGTATTCAGGCTCTAGTGCTTCTTTGAAACATACCGCTTTTGCAGCAACAACGTGAACTAATGGGCCACCTTGGTTTGCAGGGAATACAGAGCTTTGTAGTTTTTTGTATAATTCTTCATCTTTTGCATTAGAAAGAATTAAACCACCACGAGGGCCGCCTAATGTTTTGTGTGTTGTGGTTGTAACGATATGTGCGTGAGGAAGTGGGCTTGGGTAAACACCAGCTGCAATTAAACCTGCAACGTGAGCCATATCCACAAATAAATACGCACCAACTTCATCTGCGATTTCACGCAATTTTGCCCAATCTACGATTTGAGAATATGCAGAGAAACCACCTACGATCATTTTTGGTTTGCACTCTAATGCTTTTTGACGGATATCTTCGTAATCTAAGAAACCTTCTGCAGTAATACCGTATTGAACAGCGTTATAAATTTTACCAGAGAAACTAACACTTGCACCGTGAGTTAAATGCCCACCGTGAGCTAAGCTCATACCTAAAATAGTATCGTGTGGTTGAAGTAACGCACCATAAACTGCTGCATTCGCTTGTGAGCCTGAGTGTGGTTGTACGTTTACATAATCTGCACCAAATAACTCTTTTGCACGGTCGATTGCTAATTGTTCAACGATATCCGCATATTCGCAACCACCATAGTAACGTTTACCTGGATAGCCTTCCGCATATTTATTGGTAAATTGTGAACCTTGAGCTTCCATTACACGAGGGCTTGCATAGTTCTCAGAAGCGATAAGCTCAATATGTTCTTCTTGACGACGGTTCTCATCTTGAATAGCTTGCCATAATACTGGATCGTAATCAGCGATATTCATATCACGTCTTAACATCGGTAAATCTCCTATAAAGTAATCGTTTGCGTAAATAAAAACTCGCACATTCTACGCATTTTTCAACAAATTCGGTAGTGTTTTTTAACAAAAATAATCACAACTTATCAGAAGTATGTCTGAAAATTGGTTAGCCAGCTAACTCATCTAACAACTGTTGTTTTAATTGAGCTTTTTCCATCTCATCAAGTGCTTTTCCTTGTGAATTAGTTACAACAAAAAAATCTTCTACTCGTTCACCTATCGTTGTGATTTTGGCATTAACTAAATTTAGCGAATGTTGGTTGAAAATATTACCAATTTGAGCCAAAAGACCTTCTCGATCTAAAGTAAAAAGCTCAAAAGCGGTATGATTTTTCTGAGAATTAGCTAAAAAACGGATTTTTGTTTTACGTTTAAACGATTGATGTTTAATCGGTTTTTTAGCTAATTTTAACGGCTTTTGCTCAGTTTGAGTTAATGCCTTTATCAATGCTTGATGAATGTCGTAACTACGCTCATCACTTAAAGGTTTACCGTTACTTTCAGTGATAATAAAACTATCCAACACTCGCCCATTTTCTCCCGTAATAATTTGAGCATCGTGAATGCTGATTTTTTTCTGGCTTAGTGTATGTGCAATTCTGGCAAATAATTGTGGTTGATCATCACAATGCACAAAAATTTCCGTTGCTCCTCGTGCATATTGGTTACTGACAAGAACCATAGGTAACTTTGAATGATGCAAATAACGCTCTGCGTGCCAAACAAGCTGTGTTGAGCTATTGCGGATAAAATAGCTATTCGGACAAGTTTGCCAAAATGCGATAAGTTGTTGATGTTCCGTCTCCGTTAAGCTCTGTTGTTGAGTCAATTGTGCAAGAGCTTGTTGGCGATGTTCCATTTCAATTTTTTGATAATCAATAGATTGTTCATTACCAATCGCCAGTTGTTCTTGAGTAAATTGAAAAAGTTTACGAAAAAGTGACCGCTTCCAATCATTCCATAATGATTCATTCGTTGCACAAATATCAGCAACAGTTAGGCAAGTTAATGCGGAAAGAGCGGTTTGATTACCAACAATTTTTGCAAATGCTTTGACGACTTCAGGATCGTGAATATCTCGACGTTGTGCGGTAATTGACATCGTCAAATGTTCTGCCACAAGCCACACCATATAATCAGTATCGGATAGGCTAAAGTTGTGCTGTTCGGCAAATTGACGCATATCTATTGCGCCTTCTACTGCGTGATCGCCTTCTCGGCCTTTCGCAATATCGTGAAATAACGCCGAAAAATAGAGCAATGGTAAATTTGGCAAGGCGGGTAATAATTCGCAACAAAGTGGGTGATTTTCTTGGTTTCGGTTATCTAAAAAACTCTCTAGTTTCAACATTACACGAATAGTATGTTCATCAACGGTATAAATATGGAACATATCAAATTGCATTAAACCTTCAATACTTTTCCATTGGGGTAAATAAGCTGAAAGTACGCCAAACTGATGCATTGGTACGATAGCTCGTTTTACCATATTAGGTTGCTGAAATAGCTTGATAAATCCTTGTCGTGCTAATGGATCTTCGCTTAATGGACGTTGTAATTTGCGTAAGGAAAGACGTAATTGACGTAACGTATGGGTATCAATAGTGGCTTGTGGATATTGAGTAAGATGTAAGAAAAGCTCCAGTATAGTATGTGGTGTTTGTATAAAACAGGCAGGATCTATGCAATAAATAGCACTATTTTGCAGAATAAATGCGTGATCAAGCGGTTGTTTCTCTACATTTTTTTGCAACATCTTTGAGGTATGAAGATGCTCTTGTTCAAAACTATCTAATAATAACTGGCTAAGCTGAGAAATAGACTGTGTTGCTTGGAAAAAGGTTTTCATCATTGCTTCAACAGGCTGATTGCCTTCACCTTGATAACCTAACTGCTCGCTTAGTTGTAGCTGTCGATCGAAACGTAAGCGGTTGTCGTAACGTTTAAGCTGTAAGTGCAAACCGAAACGCATTCGGAACAATACTTTTTCAGCCTGTTGTAATTCTTGATATTCTTCAGGATATAAAATTCCTTTTTCTAGTAGGTGTTCTAAACGATAAACACCATATTGGCGGAGCATTATCCACGAGAGTAAATGGAGATCACGCAATCCACCAGGGCTATGTTTTAAATCAGGCTCAAGATTGTAGCTTGTATTGTGATAACGTTCGTAACGAGTTTGTTTCTCAGCCATTTTTGCGTGGAAAAAATCAGAAATAGCCCAAAAATCAGGTTGGTGAAGTTGTTCGAACAGTTGTTGCCAAAGTTTAACATTCCCAATAATAAAACGGCTTTCTAGCATATTGGTTGCAACGGAAATTTCGCTTTTACCAATAGAGATACATTCAGCTAAAGTTCGGATACTTGTTCCTAACTGTAATTTACAATCCCACAATAAATTAAATAACTCATTTAATTTTTGTTGAATAGGCTCATCTAATGTGTGTTCGGCTAATACTAAAATATCCAAATCAGATAATGGAAACATTTCACGCCTGCCATATCCACCTACTGCGACTAAAGCTAAATCAGATCGCTCATTAAAACCGTAGTTTTGCCATAACTTTTGCAAGATGTCGTCATAGAAATCACTGCGTTCGTGGAGTAGTCCAACAACATCCACTTGATTTTCAACAAAACTATTTTTTTGTTTTAGAGAGAATTCAGTTAATGATGTTTTTAAGGATAAACAAGACATTGGATACCTGAGCTGTAAGAATTAGGATTATGGAAATAGTATCACATATAACAGGCCGATTTAGCCAACTATACAAAATAAAAAATAGGCTAAGTTTTCACTTAGCCTATCCACTATTTTAACAAGTTAGCACATTATAGTTTTGGACCAGCCGCCACTAATGCTTTACCTTCATCGTTTGTGGTGTATTTTTCAAAGTTTTTCACGAAACGACCCGCTAAGTCTTCAGCTTTAGCTTGCCATTGTGCTTTATCTGCATAAGTATCGCGTGGATCTAAAATTGCAGGATCAACACCTGGTAATGCGGTTGGTACTGCTAAATCAAAAATCGGTAATGTTTTCATTTCTGCATTTTCGATAGAACCATCTAAAATCGCATCAATGATACCGCGAGTATCTTTGATAGAAATACGTTTTCCTGTACCGTTCCAACCAGTATTAACTAAGTAAGCTTCTGCACCTGATGCTTCCATACGTTTTACTAATACTTCTGCATATTGTGTTGGGTGAAGAGATAAGAATGCAGCACCAAAACACGCTGAGAATGTTGGTGTTGGTTCAGTAATACCACGTTCTGTACCCGCTAGTTTCGCAGTGAAACCAGATAAGAAATAGTATTTAGTTTGTTCTGGCGTTAATTTAGATACTGGTGGTAATACTCCAAACGCATCTGCTGTTAAGAAAATCACTTTCTTCGCGTGACCTGCTTTAGATACTGGCTCAACAATGTTGTTGATATGATAAATTGGGTAAGAAACACGAGTATTTTCTGTTTTTGAACCATCATCATAATCTACTGAACCATCTTCACGCACCACTACGTTTTCTAATAGTGCATCACGTTTGATTGCACCATAAATATCAGGTTCATTTTCAGGTGAAAGTTTAATGGTTTTCGCATAGCAACCACCTTCGTAGTTAAATACGCCATCATCGTCCCAACCGTGTTCATCATCACCAATTAATTTACGTTTTGGATCTGTTGAAAGTGTGGTTTTACCCGTTCCTGATAAACCGAAGAATACCGCAACATCACCTTTTTCACCCACGTTAGCAGAACAGTGCATTGATGCGATACCTTTTAATGGTAACCAGTAATTCATCAGTGAGAATAAACCTTTTTTCATCTCACCACCGTACCAAGTACCACCAATTAATTGAATTTTTTCAGTTAAGTTGAATGCAACAAAGTTCTCTGAATTTAAACCTTGTTCTTTCCAGTTTGGATTAGTTACTTTTGAACCATTCATTACCACGAAATCAGGAGTGAATTCTGCTAGTTCTGCTTCACTTGGACGGATAAACATATTTTTCACGAAGTGAGCTTGCCACGCCACTTCCGTAATAATACGAACTGCAACACGACTATCTTTATTTGCCCCACAGAAAGCATCAATTACAAACAAGCGTTTGTTAGAAAGTTGATTAGTCACTAAATCTTTTAAGCTTTGCCAAGTTGCTTGGTTCATTGGTTTGTTATCATTTTTAACTGCATCAGATGTCCACCAAACAGTATCTTTTGTACTCTCATCAAGTACAATATATTTATCTTTCGGGGAACGACCAGTGAAAATACCAGTATCCACAGCAACTGCACCAGAAGTTGTTAAGCGGCCTTTCTCAAAACCTTGTAACTCTGGTTTCATTTCTTCTTCAAAGAGTTGTTCATAGCTTGGGTTATAAACAATCTCTTTTACGTTAGTAATACCTAAAAGTTCAAGTTCTTGTACAACACGATTTGACATAGTAACACCTCATTTATGGTTAAATTTAAAAACTGGGCGTATTGTAAGAGCATTCAATAAAAAAAAATGTTATCTACTTCAAATTTTTGAAATTTCCTTAAATTTTTTACAAATAAAAATACTGATTTGATAGAATATGAACAGATATTTTGCTAAAGATACAAAAAATACAGCAAAATTTTACTTTTTTGTAACAAAATACTTTTATTTTTATCTAGACAGGACACATATGCGTATCTTAATTGTTTGTTTATCTCTATTGCTATGTTATTTTCAATTTAGTTTTTGGTTTGGAAAAAATGGATGGACTGATTACCAAAAAGTACAACATACTGTTGCAGAATTAAAAGAAGAACATACCGCTTTAGTCTCTCGTAATAATTTGATCAGTGCAGAAATTCAAGATTTGAAAACTGGTTTAAATGCATTAGAAGAACGAGCTAGATTTGATCGAGAAATGATTAAAGAAAATGAAGTGTTTTATCGCATTATTCCACGTCAATAAGGTAGCTGAAAAAAAATGACACGAAACATTGTTGCAATTATCCCTGCCTCTGGTGTAGGAAGTCGAATGCAAAGCCAGTTACCAAAGCAATATTTGAAAATTCAAGCTAAAACGATTTTAGAACATACGTTATCGCTATTTATTGATGATGCTCGGATTTCTAAGATCATCATTGCTATATCAGAAAATGATCGCTACTACTCTATTCTTCCTTTATCAAAACACCCTAAAATTAAAACGGTTTTTGGAGGAGAAACTCGAGCTCATTCAGTATTAAATAGTTTAACGCATCTTACCGAACAAGACTGGGCGTTAGTTCACGATGCTGCTCGCCCTTGTTTGAAGCGGTCAGATCTTGATAAACTTTTGCAAATTACTGATCCGAATGGCGCGATTCTAGCAACTCCAGCTGTTGACACAATTAAGCGTACTGCTGATGGTTGCCATATTGTTCATACCGAAGATAGGGCAACACTATGGCACGCATTAACACCACAATTTTTCCCAGCCATTCCACTTAAAAATGCTATTCAACAAGGGCTAGCACAAGGTCTCGCTATTACCGATGAAGCATCTGCAATGGAATTTGCTGGCTTTCACCCGAAATTAGTTCCAGGTAGAAGCGATAATATCAAGGTAACTCGTCCAGAAGACTTGGCTCTAGCGGAATTTTATTTAACACAAGGAACACAAAATGATTAGAATTGGACACGGTTTTGACGTGCATGCATTCAGTGAACAAGGCCCTTTGATTATTGGTGGGGTAACCATTCCTTATGAAAAAGGTTTTATTGCACATTCAGATGGCGATGTTGCCCTTCACGCTTTAACTGACGCTTTGCTCGGTGCGGCGGCATTGGGTGATATAGGAAAACTTTTCCCCGACACAGATATGGCATATAAAGGCGCGAACAGTCGTGGTTTGCTTATTGAAGCTTATAGACAAGTACAAGCAACAGGATATAAAGTGGGTAATGTTGATGTTACTATTATTGCCCAAGCCCCGAAAATGCGACCTTATATTGAGCAAATGCGTCAAGTGATCGCAGAAGATCTCAAATGTGATGTTTCCCAAGTTAATGTGAAAGCTACTACAACAGAAAAACTAGGTTTTACAGGCAGACAAGAAGGGATTGCTTGCGAAGCTGTCGCGTTGTTGATTAAAAACAATTGATACATTCCTGAAATAATCAAGCGATCAAATCTTGATTGTTTCGCTCCATTCTTTTTTCAATATAACTGCAACTGGGTTTAATTTTTAATTGTTGCTGTTTAGCAAAATCAATCAAGGCATTGTAAAGTTCTCCCGCAATGCCCTTTCCTCTAAATTCTGGCTTAACTTGAGTAGAATAAGCGTCAATTTTATTGACTGAAATATAACGATAAGCCAGTTTACCTTGAGAATGACCATCAACTTGATAAATAAATTGACATAATGATTTTTCGTGGGTAATAGACATAACTTCCCCAAGTTCATAAAGATATTACAGAGAATTATAAAGGCTAGTGTAATTAGAGAAAATATAGATAAGATAAATGGTTGCGGGGGCTGGATTTGAACCAACGACCTTCGGGTTATGAGCCCGACGAGCTACCAAGCTGCTCCACCCCGCGTCAGAAGAAGTCTAATAGTACAGCAAATTACATATTCTTCAAGAAATAAATTTAAAATATCGTTTATTTGCTTTAATCTAAAACATTATATGTATAATAATTATAAGCTTTGCATTCTTTATAAACATTTTATGTGTATCCCTTTTCACTATTTTTTGCTATTCTTAACCTCTTTTTTAATTATTAGGAATTATTATGTCTTGGAAAGCCTATAAAAAATTTGCACTATTGAGTAGTATTGCGCTCCTTGTAGCAAGCTGTTCTAGTCCGCCTCCAAAAAAACAAACTAAAGTTTACTCTTCAGATACGGCAAAATTAGGTGCTGTGTTTAATAATCGTCAATTTATCCCTGAAAATACGCCACATTTTGCTACTGCAACAGTGGCAGCAAATGGCAGAATTGTAAATCCTAGAGAATTTTTACAACAGCTAAATAATGTATACCAATACTCTGGCAATATTTCAGCCACATTTGGAAATACTTACCGTAAAATCACCGCTTGGGTTAATGCAGGTGGAAATATCAATGATCTCTCACGTTTCGGGTTGCACTCTCGTCAAATGCGTGGTGAAGATGGTTATCAAAATGTATTGATGACCGGGTATTATATCCCTGTCATTCAAGCTCGCCTAACCCCGCAAGGAGAGTTTCGCCATCCAATTTATGCTATCCCGAAAGGAAATAAAAAATATTCTCGCTCGGAAATTTATAATGGTGCATTATATGGCAGAGGTTTAGAATTAGCTTATAGCAACTCATTATTAGAAAATTTCTTGATGGAAGTACAAGGTAGTGGTTTTGTAGATATTGGCGGTGGGAATTTACGCCATTTCGCTTATGGCGATAAAAATGGATATGGCTACACCAGTGTTGGACGTTTATTAGTGGAAGATGGAGAAATTCCTAAAGAAAAAATGTCTGTTCAAGCCATTCGAGAATGGGGAGCAAGAAACCCACATCGTTTGCAAGCCCTACTTGAACGTAATAGATCATTTGTTTACTTCCGCCACGATCCTACCTTAGATGTTAAAGGATCAGCCGGTGTTCCGCTAGTTGCATTAGCATCTGTTGCATCCGATAAACGTATTGTGCCAACAGGTAGTGTGCTATTAGTAGAAATGCCACTAGTTGATCATTCAGGTAATTGGACAGGCAAACACGAGCTACGCTTAATGGTGGCGCTTGATGTCGGTGGTGCAGTTAAAAATCAACATTTCGATTTATATCAGGGTATTGGCGATCAGGCAGGACATAAAGCTGGCTTAATGAAGCATTATGGACGTGTTTGGTTACTTAACTAATCCCTAATGAAAATGTTGGATTTATGGGTAATCGTAAATCCAACATTTTGATATTCATTATTCTTCTATTGATAATACTTCACTAACTATACTTCCCTGCTCTAGCCTTGTATGTAAAATATCTCCCACATTGATATGCTGAGTGGAAATCAAGGCAATACCTTGTTGATTTTGTGTAACAGAATAGCCCCTAGCCAACACTCTTAATGGGCTTAGACCTTCAAGTTTGACACACAATTGCTGAAAATGTTGTTCCGATAGCGTGGCTTTACGCCGAATTGCAAAAATTAAACGCTGTTCTAATTTTCCCCATTGATGTTGTTGCTGTCGAATCGAATGCGGCAATGGATTATGTTTTAAACGTTGTGCTACATTTTTAAATGTCTGCTGTTTAGCTAAAAAACGTTGTTCCATATTTTGTACAAGCTGTTTATGTAACAAATTAAGTTGCTGTTGCTGACGTTCTAGCTGTTTTTGCGGATGTTGAAGATAAACGCGTTGTACAAACTGTTTTAAGGTTTGCTGTTGTTGAAATAGTCGCATTCGTATTGTCTGTACTATACGATGTTGAAAACCTAGTAACTGCTGTTGGCGAAGTTGAATTTGTTTTTTGGGATGTTGTGCCATTAACCGAGAGCGTAAATAAGCAAATTTGCGTAAATTATCCGACCATAAGCGGTCAAATGCTAAATTCACTCGATCTTGGTAGTGTTGTAATTGTCGCTTGCGTTCTTGTTGATCTCTACTGACTAATTCAGCAGCTGCTGAAGGTGTTGGTGCTCGTATATCTGCAACGAAATCAGCGATCGTTACATCGGTTTCGTGCCCAACAGCACTGATAATCGGAATATCAGAATGATAAATTGCCCAAGCTACGCTTTCTTCATTAAAACACCATAAATCTTCTAAAGATCCACCACCACGTCCAACAATCAACACATCACATTCTTCCCGTAAATTCGCCAGTTTGATCATTTGTACAATATCTGCCGTCGCCTCTTTACCTTGCACCATTGTTGGATAAATCACAACTTGTAAAGTTGGATCTCGGCGTCCCAAAATATTGAGAATATCTTGCAAAGCTGCTCCACTTGATGAAGTGATAATCCCTACTGTTTTTACATAGTTTGGCAAAGGCTTTTTATGTTCTTGGGCAAAAAGTCCTTCTGCAGCTAATTTCATTTTAAGCTGTTCAAACTGTTGTTGTAATAAACCATCTCCTGCAAGTTGCATAGTTTCAATCAGCACTTGATAATCACCTCTAGGCTCATATAAGCTCACATTCGCTCTGACTAACACTTGCATTCCATTTCGGGGCTGAAAATTCACTCGCTGATTTTTCATTCTGAACATTGCACACCGAACTTGTGCCTGCTCATCTTTAAGGGTTAAATACCAATGCCCTGAAACAGGTTGGCTAAAATTAGATATCTCCCCTACTAACCAAATGTAACTAAATTCAGTTTCTAATGTATGGCGAACAGCATAATTCAGCTGAGTAACGGTAAGTACATTATTTTGCATGGTGTGGTCCTAAAGAAAAAAGTAAAGGAATTTTAGCATCAATTATGTTATTTATCATTTCCCAAAATCCATTGATTACAATTTGTTAAATTTTTATTCTTATGATAGCCTACCTAAAGAACGTAGAGTTATTTTCTACGTATCGTTCTATACAATAGTTATTAGGAGATTTTTATGGGCTGGATTGCTGCAATTATTGTTGGTGCTCTTATTGGTTGGATTGCTGAAAAAGTAATGAAAAGCGATATGGGGCTGTTTATGAATATCGTGATAGGTATTATTGGTTCATCTCTCGGACGTTGGGTATTTGGTGATTTACTCGGTATTGGTTCTGCTCACGCAGCGGGTAGCTTAAATGTTTCTGGATTATTATTCGGTGTGCTAGGAGCAAGTTTACTTATCTTTATTCTGCGTTTCTTTAAGATAATGAAATCTTAATATAAAATATATTGCCTACGAAATAGTAGGCAATAATCACAAACAGTTTATTTAACTATATGATTCAAAAAGCCCATTCAAAAATAATGTTACTTTTGAATGGGCTTTCTCCGTTACCGTAAGCGGTGAGTTTATGTCTGTGTTTCGCATTTCGTTGGTAACTGTCTTTTCCTTTACGATTTCGCTCAACTCGAGTTCTGAATAGTCTATCAGTTACAAGTGCTTTTACCGCACTCTCTTTAATCTCACCTCGTTGAAGATCATATTCTGCACTCTGTGCATTTTGTTTTAGATATTTTTGTGTGTTTTTCATTCTATTTCCTTCTTTTTGATGATTAAAAAACGACCGCCTACAATTGTGTCAAATTTCCGTAGTTTTGTATATAAGAACAGCTAAAAAAAGGCTATAATCGCCCTATTCCGCCCAGAAGAACTTTAGCGTTTGCAAGCGGTCAAAATTTTACTATTTTTTACGATTAAGGTGGCAAATATGAAGAAAGAAGAAGTAGGACACCATTTTTTAGCTCGCTTAGGTAAAACACGTTTACGCCCAGGTGGCAAAACGGCGACAGATTGGTTAATTGCCAACGGTGATTTTAGAAAAGATAAAAAAGTCTTAGAAGTTGCCTGTAATATGGGGACAACAGCGGTCGAAATTGCAAAACAATTTGGTTGCCAAGTTGTTGGTATTGATTTGGACGAAGATGCACTCGCTAAAGCAGAACAGAATATCAAAGAGAATGAAGTGAGTGATTTAGTGCGAGTACAACGAGCAAACGCCACTAAATTACCTTTTGAAGATAATAGTTTTGATATTGTTATCAACGAGGCAATGCTGACGATGTTACCTGCGGAAGCAAAAGAAAAAGCGATTCGAGAATATTTACGCGTACTGAAACCAAACGGATTTTTGCTCACTCACGATGTATTACTCAATGGCGACAATGCGGAAAGTGTGATCACGAAACTACGAGAAGCAATTCATTTGACAGTAAGTCCTCTCTCTAAAGATGGCTGGAAAGAGACCTTTTTAAACTGTGGTTTCCGCAATGTAGAAACTTTTACGGGGGAAATGAGCTTGCTTTCCCCTAAAGGCTTAATCCACGATGAAGGCGTAATTGGAGCAATGAAAATTGTCGGCAATGCATTAAAACCTGAAAATCGTGATACTTTCAAGAAAATGTTCCAAACTTTTAATGATCCTGAAAACCAATTAGGATTTATTGCTATTTGTAGCCAAAAATAAAATCAATAATACTTGCTATATAAGGAAATAGATATGTTGGATATGTTTCTCAACTGGTACAAACGAAAATTTAATGATCCACAAACAGTAGTACTACTGGGTATCTTACTGATTGGATTCGGTACTATCTATTTCTTTAGCGATTTATTGATGCCTCTTTTGGTCGCTATAGTCTTCGCTTATTTACTTGAATGGCCCATTCGTTTTTTAACTACATCATTGAAATTACCTCGCTCTCTCTCGTTAATTCTCGTACTTGGTGGGTTTATTTCTATTTCAGTATTCTTATTCGTCGTATTACTTCCGACACTGTGGAATCAAGCAGTAACTTTTTTGAAAGATCTACCCGCTATGTTTAATCTACTTAATGAATGGTTACAAACGTTGCCAGAGCATTATCCTGAATTGATTGATTATGCAATGTTAGATTCACTCATGGCTGGTCTAAAAACCAAAATTTTGGGTTTCGGTGATTCACTATTAGCCTTCTCAGTCAATTCGATCGTGAGTATCGTGGGACTTGGTATCTATGCTTTCCTTGTTCCCTTAATGGTGTTTTTTCTGCTAAAAGATAAAACTTTATTCTTAAACGATATTGGGCGTTTTCTTCCTAAAAATCGCCGTTTAGCAACACGCGTTTGGGGAGAAATGCAACAGCAAATTGCAAACTATATTCGAGGAAAATTTCTAGAAATTATGATTGTGGGCGTAGTCACTTATATTATTTTTCTCTTTTTTGATCTACGCTATCCTCTACTACTCTCTGTTGCTGTTGGTTTATCCGTATTAGTCCCTTATATCGGTGCAGTGTTAGTTGCGATTCCTGTTGCATTGGTTGCATTGTTTCAGTTTGGCTTATCGCCTGAATTTTATTATGTATTACTTGCTTTCGTCATCAGCCAACTACTTGACGGTAACGTTGTTGTACCTTTTCTATTTTCAGAAGCTGTTAATTTACATCCACTAACTATTATTGTTGCTGTGCTGATTTTTGGTGGGCTTTGGGGATTTTGGGGTGTCTTCTTTGCTATTCCTCTAGCAACACTTGTTAAAGCGGTAGTCAATGCACTCCCAAAAACAGACTAACCGATATTTGACCTAATTACGTTTTCAGAATAGAATGCAGAACGAAATCATATAAAAGCCTATCCTCTGTGATAGGCTTTTTTAACTTAAAACCTTATGAATGTGGGATCTTATGGCAAGAAAGCAACGAAAAAATGAAATAGATTGGACCGATGAAGATGAAGAGATCATCTGGGTAAGTAAGAGTGAAATAAAACGAGATGCAGAACATCTCAAAAAACTAGGCGAGAATCTAATGGCGTTAAACCCAACCAATTTAGCCAAAATTCCATTAGAGGATAATTTACGTGAGGCGATTGAATTAGCACAACGTTTACGTTTAGAAGCTCGTCGCCGTCAAATTCAATATGTCGGAAAATTGCTACGTAACGTTGATCCTGAACCTATTCAAGAAGCGTTAGATAAAGTGGAAAACCGCCATAATCAACAGCTAGCATTATTACAAAAATTAGAACTGACTAGAGATCAACTTTTAGAACAAGGCGATGTGGCACTAAATCCACTTTTAGACGAATATCCACAGCTCGATCGCCAACATTTGCGTAATTTAATTCGTGGCGCACAAAAAGAAAAACAAGCCAACAAACCACCGAAAAATTACCGTGAAATCTTTCAATATTTAAAATCTATTATTGTGGAGAACTAAAATGCAATCTATGTTTTTTGCTCATATTGGCCTTGCTTATGTGAGTTTAGCGTTGTTATTAACGCGTGGGGTGTTATCTTCTCGTATGGTCGATTGGCGTCAATACAAAATTCTTCGTATTGCACCGCACCTTATTGATACACTACTTTTGGTATCTGGTCTGATTCTTTTTTTCTATTTTGGTTTCTCATTCGATGAACCATGGATTTGGTCAAAATTACTGTTTTTAGTACTATACATTGTATTCAGTGCTAGAGCTTTTAAGAAAGGTCAGCAATTCTCTTTAAAACACTTCTTACTCTCTGTTGTAAGTTTTATGTTAATGATGTTGTTAGCAACAATACATTAATTGACAGTAAATTTATCTATAAAGAGCTCATTTCAGCTCTTTATAGACCTACATTTTTTGTTACATATCTCACAAATTTCATTCAATAATCTTTGGGGCTGAAGTAGATTATCCCTCAATTTAAAATACACTTTTTGCTTCTTTTAATAACGTTTCAGGTATTGTAATTCCTAATTCTTTTGCTGTATTTTGGTTGATTGATAGTTCCATTTTACTCACAGAGTGAGTTGCTATATCGCCCGCTTTTTCACCACGTAAGATGCGAGCTGCAACTTTACCTGTTTCCGCACCGATATCATATTGGTTTACTGCGTAAGCCGCTAATGCACCACGTTCCACGGTATCTTTATCTGCTGCAATCACCGGAATTTTCGCTTCTAGTGCTGCTTTATGTAATGCTTCATAAGCGGAAACTACCGCATTATCTTCTGAAATATAAATCGCTTGGACTTTGCTATTTAGGCTACGAGTAGCTGTGCCAATATCTGCACTACGTTGTACGGCAACAGGTATTACTTGAATATTCGCTTTTTTAGCCGCTTCTTTCAATTCATCAAGCACAATCGCAGAGTTTACTTCCCCCGCACTATACACATAGCCAATCGCTTTTAAGTTTGGTACTAATGTTTGAATAAGTGAGAGTTGTGGTTCAATATCTTTATGATCAGATATCCCTGTCACATTTGTTCCACTTGGCTTCCAAGATTTGACTAATTTTGCTGCTACTGGATCAGTTACTCCTGAAAAGACAATCGGAATGCTACGAGTTGCCGCCACCACTGGTTGAGCACTTGGAGTGGTAATTGGAATAATGATGTCAGCTTTGTCCCCTACAAATTTACGTGCAATCTGTGCTGCTGTTGCGGTGCTACCCTGTGCCGATTGGAAATCAATTTTAATATTCTTCCCATCAACAAATCCTTCTTTTGCAAGCTCTTCAACAACACCTTTACGAATAGTATCTAATGCTGGGTGTTCCACAATTGCGGTAATCGCAACGTTGTGGAATTTTTCTTGAGCAATACTTGCCACAGAGAATAAACTTAATACACTGATCAATAATGTTTTACGTAATTTCATATAATTTCCTTACTAGATAAAAATAATATCGCATCTTTGTACTACTACATAAGTACATTTGATATAAATGTAATTTATCTTTGATCATTAAGCAAGTATTTTTTGAAAAAAGTAAGCGGTGAGATAACGCAAATGTTTTACAAAATCTCACCGCTTATTGAGAATGGTGTTATTTTACTAATTTTAGATGTGTTGATTTGGTTTTTGGTGCTTTTTTAACCTTTATACTTTCTGTTTGTTCTGTTGAGCGTGCTAAATACTGTGCTTCATCATAATAAGTTTCTTCCTGAAACATTACACCATCTCCCGTTTCTTGAGCATATATAGCTTGGGCCGCACCAAATGGAATATAAATATCACGCAACATCCCTTGAAAACGTGCATTAAAGCTAATTGCATCATCGTTCACAACATATTGTCCGATAGAACGTGGCGACATATTTAGGATAATTTTGTCATCACGCACAAATTCAGTAGGCACATCAACATCAGGATATGACGCATCCACCAAGAGATAAGGAGTATAATCGTTATCTAAGAGCCAGTTATAGTATGCGTGATAAAGATAAGGACGTAAGGGTTTCATTAGTCTTTATCATCCATTAAATTTTTAGGTGCACTTCCCCCCACAGACTGCACAAAACTATCACGTTTAAATACTCTAGTCATATAAGCTTTCACTGCCTTACTTCCTGCACCTGTAAATTCAACACCTAAATTATGCATACGCCATAATAATGGAGCAATGTAACAATCCACCAAGCTAAAATCGTCACTTAGGAAATAGGTTGTTTCAGCAAATACAGGACCTAAAGATAAAACCTCTTCTTTTAACTGTTTTAAGGCTTTTTTAGCTTCTTCTGTGGTTGGATCTCTATCAATAAGATCAATCAATGAGTACCAATCATTTTGGATACGATGCATATTTAAGCGACATTGTGCTCGTAATACTGGATAAACAGGCATTAATGGAGGGTGGGGAAAACGCTCATCAAGATATTCCATAATGATTCGAGCATTTGACAAAACCAAATCACGATCAACCAACGTTGGAATCGTTCCACGCGGATTAACTTCCATTAAATCTTCAGAAATAGTGTTAGGTGCAATATTCTCAATCTCGTAGGCGACCCCTTTTTCTGCTAATACAATGCGAACTTGATGGCTATAAATATCCGTTTTTTCTGAAAAAAGCGTTGGTACAGAACGTTTGCTTGCGCTAGTCATTTTTTCTCCCATAATTAATACTGTCAAATAATCTCCAAATTCTAACATATCTTATATAGTCAATAACAGCCTTATTTTTCTGCTGTTTCCATTGATAAACCTTTTGACGAACAACAAGAAAAAGTCTAGCATTTCACTACTTATCTTACTACTTAGAGGATCTACTAATGGAAAATGCAAAAAAACAATGTTTCCAAGATATGTTGGAATACGTCCATCTTTACCGTTTAAAAAACAAACTCTTAAGAGAAACAGCTGATAATGACCGCAAAATTCGTGATAACCAAAAACGTATTTTATTATTAGACAACCTTAACCAATATATTACCGACTCAATGTCAGTAGAAGAAATTCGAGCAATTATTGCTAATATGCGTGAAGATTATGAAAATCGTGTAGATGATTATATGATCCGTAATGCTGAGCTCTCTAAAGAACGTCGTGGCATTCGTCAAAAAATGGCAGAACATAGCCATAAGAAATAACTCTTCTATCTAACTATCCTAGATACTTATTTAGGATAGTTATTCCCCAATCTTACATTCAGGAAGCCAAATAATGAAAAAAATAGAACGACTATTCGCCAATAATCACGCTTGGGCAACCCAAATGAAAGATGAACAATCTGATTATTTTAAACAGCTTGCAGAACATCAAAAACCTAATTACCTTTGGATTGGTTGCTCTGATAGCCGAGTGCCTGCTGAGAAATTGACTGGATTAGAACCAGGTGAACTTTTTGTTCATCGTAATGTTGCCAATATGGTCATTCATACTGATTTAAATTGTTTATCGGTGGTGCAATATGCAGTTGATGTCCTTGATATTGAGCATATTATCATCTGTGGACATACAAATTGTGGAGGTATTAAAGCTGCGATTGGTACAGAAGATTTTGGCTTAATCAATAACTGGTTGCTTCATATTAAAGATTTATGGTTTAAACATAGTCATTTGTTAGGTCAGTTATCCTACGAACAACGAGCAGATATGCTTACCCGCCTAAATGTGGCAGAACAAGTGTATAACTTAGGCCGTTCATCTATTGTTGATTCTGCGTGGAAATCTGGGAAAACACTTTCTATTCACGGTTGGGTTTATGATGTCAATGATGGCTTCTTAAATGATCAAGGTGTTATCGCCACCAGCCGTAATTCACTTGAAATTACCTACCGACAGGCCATTGCCAAATTGCTCACTGAAGCAGATCAGATATCAGAACAAAATAAACTTAACAATTTAACTACACCATAATTTGAGGGTATTTAGCTAAACAAAAAACGGTCAGTTCACAATGAATTTGACCGTTTTTCTTTACAGATTAACTTCTACTATGCTTGCCCAAAACCTTTTAGTCCTACAACGTGAACGTATTCTTGGTTATTGGCAATCTTACGCACCAATTTATAGGTTGTGCCACGTTCTGGACTGATATTTTCAGGTGCTGCAATTACTAATTGCATATCTAAACGTTCGCATAACTCAAATAACGTATTGATAGACATTGCATCAAGTCGAGCCGCTTCATCTAAGAAGAGTAAACGGCAAGGGAGAATGTCTTTTGCTCTTAAACGGCGAGATTCTTCCTCCCAACTTTGTACCACCATTAGCAAGATAGACATACCCGTACCAATCGCTTCCCCTGTTGATAATGCACTACTTTCTGCACGCATCCAACCATCTGCACCACGGAAGGTTTCCACCTCTAAATCAAGGTAATTACGATAGTCTAATAACTCTTCACCAATTGTTTGTGGAGTACGCTGTCCCATTTCTAAATGTGGATTTACTCGTTTATAAAGCATTGCTAAGGCTTCTGAGAAACTTAATTTCTGATTTTCAAATAGATCAGTATGCTGTTCTCGTTCACTTGAAAGTGCATTCAGTAAAATAGCGTGAGTATCACGAATATTCACCACTAAACGTACACCTTTTACTTGACCAAAGGCAATATTTTGTAGCCCTTGGTTAAGCTGTAAAATACGATTTTGTTCACGTTGAATGGTTTTGCGTAGAATGTTAGCCACACTTTCTGCACTGATTGCTAATTTTTTCTCACGACTGGTCAGCTCATTAGTTAAGCGAGAAAGCTCAATTTCCATTTGTTCAATGGCATCAATCGGATCATCGGTTTTAATAATATCCTGACGAATACGCTCACGCAGATGTTGATAGACTGAAATAAAGAACGCCACTTTATTTTCTGGTTTACGGTTATCTTCCGATGCACGCAGACTATCACGCAGGTATTCATTATCAGCAACAGCTTGGCGTAATGCCCCCAATGCTTTATCTGAAATAGAACGCAATTCTTCAGCAGATTGATAAGCTAGCTCACGACGATTTAGGCGTTTCTCTACATCACTATTGCGTGACATTTGTAATACTAGACACCAACTTGCTTTCGCTTGTACCACAATTTCACGTTGGCTATGGTAATCTCGCTCTGCTTTACGCATCGCTTTAGTCAGATTATCCATCTCTGCACCAATTACTGCGACTTGCTTGTCAAGATAACTCTTACGCATACGTTGTTGGCTTAAACGTTGTTGTAATTCATCACGACGTAACGTTGCACGTTCAACTGCTTCTAAATCATTACGAATACCGTATTCGTCCATTTCACGCAAAAGTTCTTGCAACATTTGATTTTTCGCATCATAAGAACTGCGTAATGATGTCAGAACTTGGTTGTACTGCGTGAGTTGAGTTTGTGCTTGGCGTAGTTGATCACGCACTAATTCACGCTCTCTCTGAGCCACTTCTAAACGTTGGCGAAGTTGCTCATTTAATGCTGAACCTTCCGCTCCCACACTTTCTTGGTAGCTGAAATGTAAACGACGTTGAATGACATCAGATAAACTAAATACTTTTTGTTTAAGCAATTTTTGTTGCTCAACCGACCGCTTGTAATCTTCTTGAAGTTGTTCAAATTGTGCTGGATCGCTCTTTAATGCTGATGCAATCGGCTCTAATTGAGCTAGATACTGCCCAAATTGGCGAATATATTGTTCATCCTCTTGTGCCGACAATAACTGTTCTTTGCACTCTTCTACTCTATCTTCTAAAGTTTCGTCCGCCAACACATTGAGCTGTGGCAACACTTTGTTTAATAGTTGTAGTTGAGCTTTGCTATTATCAAGTTGGTGTCGAATTTGTTGTTCTAGCCCATTGGCTTGATTAAGTTCACGTTCAATTTCAACCCGTTTTTGAGCAATTTGTTGCATTGCCACTTCAGGATCAGGCTGAAATGCTAATGCTAAATGCGTACCGACAAATTGCGTTAAGTGTTGATGTAAACGTTGGCATTTTTGTACATCAAAAGCGCGCTCTGCGTGTTTTTCTGCGGTTTCATCTCGTTCTACTTTGAGCTTTTCTAGTTGCTTTTCACGAGATGCTCGTCCAAATAATGGTACTTCAGGGAATTTAGAGTAACGCCATTGACGATTAGAGACTTGAACAACCACACCATCAGCTAATTCTTCCGCATTAAATACGTTGTCATCAAAAGCGCTTGGATCGCCTTCAATCAGGTAAAGATCATCTGGGCAATCGTCTAACTGGGCTAATTGGGCTTTAGTTGCGTCTAAATCACGCACAACGATAGCGTGGCGAGCTTCGCCGTATAACGCAGAGAAATAGGGTGCATCTTCTAATGACACATCATCATAAAGCTCTGAAAGTAATACGCCCCCGAATTTTTCAGCAAGATGATTTAAACGAATATCTTCTGCTCCATCAGGCTGGCTTAAACGTGAAATTTGTGTTTCTAACTGCTGTTCATAACGAGCTAAGTCATCACGTTCAAGGGTTGCTTCACGCTCACGACTTAGGGTGTTTTGCATAAACTGCATTACAGATTGGCTTGCTTCAAAAGTTTCACCACATTGTTCTTGTAAACGTAATAAGGCAGATTGCGCGGTATGCCACGCAGGAGCATTTTGAGCCAGTTGTTGATATTGTTGGTTAAGCTGTTCACGCTGTTGGCGTTGAGTAGAACGGATTTCAACAAATTCCGCCAACTCTGCTTCTAAATCTTCAACTTTGGCTTGTTGCTCTTCATAGTAAATTTCTAGCTCTTCCGCATTTTCTAGCTGTAATTGTGCTTTCTGATTAAATTCTGCAAGCAGACGTTGTGCATTTTGTTGCTGATGTAAACGCTGTTCAAGATCAGTTAATTTTTGACGTAATGCCACCGCTTGTTGTGCGTGAGATTTTTGGGTTGGGTAGTGAGTTAAGAGCGTTCTCGCCTCTTCCCACGCTTGTAAGCGGTCTGTTTCACCCGAAATTTTGCAAACAAGTTCATAGGCTTTATCGAATTGTGTTTTTGCCATATCAGAAACAGATAGGCGTTGTTCTAAATCGAATACTTGATCGGTAATTTCTGTTTCTTGAGCCGAAAACTCCGCAAGGTAATCTTCCGCATTATGTAAATCTAAATGCGGTAAACCACAAAGTTGTTTTGCTTTTTCAAGGGCGTTAATCGCTTGTTGGTATTGCAATGCTCGGGTTTGTTGAGCATCTAACGCTTGTTGATAATCTGCCATTTGCGAACGTAGTCCTTCTACCACCTCTTCGCTCTCTTCTGCTCGAGCTTGGATCTGTTCGGTACGTTCTGCCATTTCTTCAACAGCAATTTGTTGTTCTTCTAACTTTTCGTTAAGTTCATCAACTTCACTTTGGTAGCGTTCTACTTTTTCTTGATGGCGAACAGCATTCATCACTAAATTAAGATGATCGGACGCACTATTATATTCCGCTTCAAGTACGCCTTCATTTTCTGCCAATTCATTCGCCTCTCGACTAAATTCAACAAAACGTTGCTGTTCAAGCAAAATTTGTGATTTAGCTTGATACCATTCTTGGCGTTTTTCAACAGCTAATTGGACGTTACCTCGACGTTCGTTGGCGTGTCGCATAAAATCTGCTGAAACATAGTTAGTTGATTCGGTAATCAACTTTTTAAACATATCACGATCAGACTGGGTAACTTTAATCGCCTCAAGGGTCATTCGGTTTTCACGCAATGCCGATTCCATATCTTGGAAGGCTTGGCGAACCCCTAAATTTTCAGGGAGTAAGTAATCACGCAGAGATTTCGTAATTACACTGGAAATCCCCCCGTAAAGTGATGCCTCAATCAATTTATAGAATTTACTGCGATCACCCGATGAACGTAAACGTTTAGGAATAACCCCAAGATCAAATAAGAAACTATGGTAATCTGTAATTGAGCTGTATTGTTTAAACTGAATTTCTGAACCATCAAAACGATCTTTTAACTCATTGAGTGCCAAAACACGCGCATTTTTATCGCCAACTTGCTCAGTAAAAATAGAGATCACTGATTGTTCGGCAGGGATATTTTGGATAGAGAAAGAGCGAATATCGACTTTTTTATCTCGTCCTGCAATTTGTTGTAAACGCACACCTGTAATCACACGTTGTTGGCGTGAATTTTCACTTTCTAAAACCGCATAACAGACACCAGCTTTGAGCTTACCATATAAGCCTTTATCACGAGAACTTGAGGTTGAACCCGCCTCAGTGGTATTACGGAAGTTAATTAACGTTAAATCGGGGATCAATGCTGTGACAAAACCTGCCATCGTGGTAGATTTACCTGCACCATTTCCGCCCGATAAGGTCGTCACGAGATCATCTAAATCAAAGGTACGAGCAAAAAAACCGTTCCAGTTAATCAATGTTAGGGAGCGGAATTTGCCACGAACAATCCCTTCAGGGCGTGCAAGCGGTGCGATTGGTTGATTATTTTGCAATTCGATATTTTCCATTACTCTTCCCCACCTTGTTCTACATCATTTTCTGTTTCCGCATCCTCTGCAATTTCTTCATCTAATCCCACCGCTTGTTGGGCGAGCAATTCAGGCGTTGTTGCTTCCCCATCACGAATTAAACGAAGTTGGGCTTCCCTTGGATCGTCCCCTGTTCTGACATCCGCACCAAAACGGAATACCGATTCAGAAATCACAAATTTTTTACTATTTTGATCACCAACACGCACAATCATTCCTAAACGTTGTAAACGGCGTAATGCTCCACCCACTTTTTCGGCTAGTTTAGCTTTATCTAAATCTGACCCTGTTGAACGAGGGTTAATTGCTTTCAGTAATTTACTTTCATCGGCTAAATTCAGTAACTCATCATAAACTTCATCGTAACTAAAAATGCCTTGCTGTGCCAAACGCTCTGGGCTGAGATAGAGATAACAAAGCACTTTACCGACTAACATTTCCATTTCACTCATCGCACTACGGGCAATTAAAGTTGATGCTTTCGGGCGAAGATAGAAAAAACCTTCAGGTGCACGAATTAACTCAACGTGATAACGGCGATAAAAGAGTTCTAATTCTGCTTGGTAATCCATTAGGAAAGCGTGTTCATCAAGGGATTCTAAACTGATATGTCGCCCTGAGCGTAACTGGCTATCCAACGCAGGAAAAATAGGATTAGCAATCGCTTGTGCTAATTTAGTAGGGATAAGTTCTTGAGTGTCTGTCATTTCTTATATCTCAATTTAGGGTGAATAATCATCACCTTTTGCAAAATTTGTGCGGAATCTTACCGCTTATCACTTTGGAAATTTATTACGGATTATATTGATCAATCACGTTCGCTTGTACTTCTGCACCATTATGGTTAATGGATTGCCACTGAGGGTAAACCGCTTGGCTATCTTGACTTGCCATACCCAGTTTAACCGCTTGATCAACAATAATGCGAGCTACATCAAAATGGCGTGAAAGTGGATATTTTGCGAGTTGCTCACGCAAAATTTCACTTAAATCAATTGGTTTGCCTTGCTCTCGATATGGAGCAAGATGTGCTTGCATAATAGCAACGATTTGTTCTTGGACTTCTGAAAGCGACTCATACTCTAATTCGGTCGGTAATTCACCTACTGCTTCCGCTTCATTAAATTCGGTTTCATCATCACGCAGATCCAGTAAAGAATCAGCTTTGGTAAAGTAGAGTTGCCAAGGTTGTTCAAAGTAATCTTGGATTGATTGACGTAATCGCTGACCAAAGACACGATTTTTATCCATATCAATGGCAGTACGAATAAATTTATGCACGTGGCGATCATAACCGATCCATAAATCAATCGACTGTTGCCCCCAACTAATGATTCGGTCAAGTTTATTTTGTAGATTCACCACTAAAATATCGACAAATTCAAGATCATTACGTCCAATTAAGCAGCTTTGAATACGCAATAATTGAGCTTGTAATTTATCCCCTGCTGCATTGAGTGTATCTTGTAATTCTCGTAAATTTAGTGATGTTTCATCAAGTAATTGCTGACAAGTAGCGATGGCTTGGTGCCAATTTTGGCTTAATAATGCCGCAATTTTCTCTCGAATCTGCTGTTGATTTTCGTCCATCATTCGTTGTGAAAGGTCGATACTGTCAAAAATTTCTGCAACAGAATATTTTAATGGTGCGAAAACTTGCTGACGCCAAAAACGTTCATCCCCACCTTCTTCGGCAGATGCTGATGCTCTTTGAATTTCATCGGCAACGATAGAAAGTTGGATTGAAAGACGTAATGTAGAAAATTCACGTTGGCGAACATAGTAGTCAGCAATACCAACACCAAGTGGTGTTAAACGATAAATTGCTAAGCCTTCAGTAAATTCACTGCTAAAACGGTTAAGAAAACGTTGCTTAACAAGATCGTTGATTGCATTGTTTGCACGCTGTGTTAAGGTACTGTCTGACTGTTCAAAAGCGGTAGAAACGTGGCGGAAAAGATCTTGTAAATCTGATTCGAGCAATTCGCCATCGGTTCTTTCATTATTATAAAGGGAGATTGCCAATAAAAAGGCTAAGCGTTCGGTTGAAAGCGAGAGTGAAAATTCACGATCTTTTGTCCACGAAATCAATTCTGGAAGTGTTTGTGCCAATTCATTATACATAGGCGACTACATTTACCCTTTAATTATCAAAAATAGCTGTTATTCTAACCTAATCCTATAAAAATAGGAAAGATAAGCGGTTAGTTTCTGTGATTTTTTTGTAATCAAGCCATCTTTCGTAATAAATGCTCGATCATCTGTGTTGCAATATTTTGCTGGCTTACCTTCTCTATCATTTCTAACCCTGGGCTTGCATTTACTTCTAACACCAATGTTTGAGTTTGTGATCGAATAAGATCGACTCCCGCCACATCTAGCCCGAGTGCTTTTGTGGCATCAATCGCAATTTGTTGCTCTTGTGCCGAAAGAGAAATTGGTTCTGCTCGTCCACCTTGGTGAATATTGGCACGAAAGTCACCGCTTGCACTATAACGCACCATTGATGCCACAACCTTATCGCCTATTACAAAAGCCCGAATATCTTCTCCTGTCGATTCAGCTACAAAGTGTTGTTGCAAGCAATGTACTTTTGCCATTTTTAAGGTTTCTAATAGACTGACAGCGCTAGTTGACTTTTCCGCAAGCATTACGCCAACACCTTGAGAGCCAGATAAGGTTTTTATTACAAGGGGGAATTGAAACTGTTTTACACTTTGATTGAGCGAATATAACTCACCAACCATTGCGCTATCGGGAACAGCAATACCTGCACCGACTAAAGCCTGTAAACTTTGCCATTTATCTCTTGCTAAGCGAAATGATTCTGCAGAATTTAATACTTTGATACCTTGTTGCTGAAAATGATGTAATACGTTGATCCCCATTTCTGTACTTGTTGTACCAAAACGAGGGATAACGCCATCATACTGTTCTAATTTAATCGGCTCTGGGCGATGCTTATCATAGAGATCACCCTGTTGGTAATAATATTCAAATTGACCCTGTGATAATTTCAGTAGAAAGCAATTAGGGTCAAGGATATCCATTGAATGCCCAAGTTGATTAGCCGCAGATAATAGACGTTCGCAACTATATAAACGAGGCTCACGACAAAGCATTAAAAATCGCATTTGACCACCTATAAATTAGTTAAATAAGCACTACCACCTAGATTATGGATCTGTTGAATAATCCATTGCTGACGCTTTCGCATTGTCTGTGTTGGGCTTTTTACTCGATAAATGAACGGATTTGGTAAAGAGGCCGCTAATAGAGCCGATTCTTGCATTGTTAATTGCTTTGCCGATTTGTTGAAATAATGTTTTGCGGCCGCTTCAACGCCAAAAATACCTTTGCCAAATTCGGCAATATTTAAATAAACTTCTAACACTCGCTTTTTTGACCATAGCGTTTCAACTAGCAAAGTTAATGGAATTTCTACCCCTTTACGAACCCAACTTGTTCCGTGCCATAGATAGAGATTTTTTACTGTTTGTTGAGAAATAGTCGATGCACCAATTGGTTTTTTGTGAGTTTGATTATTTCGTTTTAAGGCAAGTAAAATCGCATCAAGGTCAATCCCAAAATGGTTATCAAAACGCTGATCTTCTCCAGCAATCACTGCCATCTGCATTTGCCAAGAAATATCATCAATACTGACCCAATCATAGTGAATACGATAATCTGATTGTAAAAGATTTTCTGCTTTTTTTTGTAGCATATAAGCAGAAAAAGGGACAGGTACAGCAGAAAAAATTAAGGTTAAACAGAGATAAAAATTTGCAATTGCGAATCCCATTCGACTAAATAAAAACCAAGCCCACTCTTTAATAGAGGCATTTTTCTTTACTGAAAAGAAAGGTTTAAGCCATTTAGCCCATAATGATTTATTTTTTTTACGCTTTGCCATTGAGCTTTTCACTCACCCAATCACGAATAGTTGGATCAACGGTTTTTAACATATTAGACCCTCTAGTGATCGTGGCTGCACTGGTATTAAGTTGTTGCTGAATTTCACGTTGAGGGGCTTGATTATCAAGTAGTGCACTGACTATTTGCACGCGTAATCCCAACGTATTTCGCTCATCAGCAGTTAATAGCATTGCAAGCAAATCTTCGGTTTTATTTTCATTTACTGCTTGTTTAAGTAAATCAATAAACTGTTGCCATTCATAAGGATTGCGTTGTTGATAAATTGATTTCATGGCTGTCACCCAATAAGAAAGAGAGATTTTATAATCTTTATAGGGCGTTTATGAAACGCCCTGAAATTCAATTATTTTTTCGATTTTTTATTACGTTGGTCATCTAATTCTGCATCTTTCGGCACATTAAACTTGAACAAATCTGCAGATAATGGCGCAGTCGTAATATTTCGTAACACATATAAGTTACTTTGTCCGTCACGTTCAATGGTACTAAAGCCTTTTAATAACCCGTTTGCATCGATACGCACATCAAATTGTTTAATACTACTTTTTTTAGATTTTGGCTTTAACACAAATGCGTCCATATTCTGTTGAACGTCATATTGATCCCAATGGCTCTTATCATTACTGGTTAATAACACAAATGGAGTATTATTAACCGCTTCTTTTACCCAATTTGCTGTAACTTGAGAAACAAATGGATCATAAAACCACAATGTCTGGCCATCGGACACAATTAAATTTTCTTGTGGACTTTTAGTATCCATTCTAAATAGATTTGGACGTTTTACCTGAAATTTCCCACTGCCTTTTTGAACTTCTTTACCTTTACTTGAACGAACAGTCTGTTCAAAATCCGAGCTATATTGACTAACAAGCTCTAAACGCTTTTGTAACTCCATTACAGCTTGTGCATCTGCAAAACTAAAAGAACTAGCTGAAAATAATGCTAAACTGATAAATGATTTCTTAATAAGTTGTTTCATTGTTTATCCTTTTCTGATAAAAGTGCTTTTTTGACAGGTTTCTGGCAAAAAGTTCATTCCGAGTCACATCTTAAAATTAAAAACGAATACCAGTACCAATGCCTAATCCAACACCCATTCCATTCGAACCACCACCTGCACTCACACTCCCACCTAGACTACAAGCAGAAATGAATAACGCTAACGCAATAATAAAAATTTTTTTCATTTTTTATTCCCTTTCTTATAAAACTATTATACCGTTTATACTATAAGCTAAACATTCTACTTGGTTTATTTCCTATAAACCAATTTTTTAAAGGAGTTTTTATGAAAAAAGTATATAAATCTGTCCTATTATTGCTTTCTTTGACAGCAAGTGTTGCAAATGCTGGTTTATTAAGCATTACTCAACAAGAAATCAATCAATATTTAGATACTCGCTTAGCAGAGAAAATTCCTTTAAAAGACAGCATCGGAATCCCTAATTTATTTGAGCTAGATTACCACTTACATAATCTTGCGACCCAAATTGGGCAAACACCTGAAAAACGGGTGGAAATTGGAGGGATTGTTGATGGTTTACTACGTTTAAAAGGCAAATCTTATAATATTAAAGCGCACTTAAATTTAGATACAGTGCCTTTCTACGACCAAGCTAAAGGTGCTATATTCCTTAAAGATGTAAGATTAAAAAATTGGTATATTACCCCTGAAAAATATCAAAATGAACTACAAACATTTTTACCCGCACTGGAAAGCGGTTTAGCTGATGTTTTAGAGCATTATCCTGTTTACACATTAGATGAAAATAAAACAAAAGAAGCTATCTTTAAAAAAGTAGGTAAATCCATCATTATTGAAAAAGGGGCTTTACAATTGGAAACATCAATTTTTTAAATAAATGATTAAATTTTTGTGATCTATGTCGATATTTTAAAAATTGTTGATTTAATAACAACTTATTTTCAATTAAGATCGAACAACTTAGATAACAAAGGAGATTTTCTAATGGAAATTGGCATCGTTAAATGGTTCAACAATGCAAAAGGGTTTGGTTTTATTACATCTGACGTATTCGAAGGTGATATCTTTGCCCATTTTTCTGTCATTGAAGGCGAGGGTTATCGCTCATTAAAAATGGGGCAAAAAGTCCAATTTGAATTTACTAATAGTGATAAGGGCGCTTCGGCTTCACGCATTATTCCTATTGTTGAATAATGTGATGAATAGAATATATCTTTTCAATAAGCGGTGGGATACGTAAAACTTTTTGTAAATCCTACCGCTTTTTGTTTGTGTAACAATTACCTGATCAATATAACTATTTGTAGCTCTAATCTAGCGACTAGAGCTTTTAGAAGAATATATAAACTACTCTTCTCTCCATATAACAGTTGCCATTCGCCCTGTTTGCTGATCTCGGCGGTAGGAAAAAAATTGTGATTCATCACAATAAGTACAAAAATCACCGCCAGAGATTTGTGTAATACCCAACTTATTGAGGCGTTGTATCGCAATTTGGTAAAGATTGCCGAGAAACTTACCGCTTGTGTGTTCATCGACTATAAAAGCATCTTTAGCTTGTGGATCAACGGCACAAAATTGATCAATCACGTCTTGACCAACTTGGAATGCTGTTGGACCAATTGCAGGCCCTAACCATGCTGTGATTTGTGATGACTTACAAGCAAATTCTGCAACCGTAGCTTCTAAAATACCATCACATAATCCACGCCAACCTGCGTGTGCTGCTGCAATTTCTTTTCCATCTTCGCTACAAAAAATGACAGGTAAACAGTCTGCTGTCATTACTAAACAAACTTGATTAGGTTGGTTGGTATAAACTGCATCTGCATTTAAATCAGTACTTTCAGTCGGAATACGAAGTACTTTAGTACTGTGGGTTTGATTAAGAAAAATAGGAAAATGGGGTAAACCGCCTTGTTCTGTCAGAATTTGGCGGTTTTGCTTAACAAGTAAAGGATTATCCCCTACGTGATCGCCCAAATTAAAACTCGTAAAAGGCGGTAAACTTACACCACCTTCTCTTACTGTAGTAAACGCGTGAATATGATTTGGTACAGACCACGTTGGTTTAATCACTTTCATTATTGTTCCTTATTTTTAGTGGTTCCTTATTTTCTTACCGCAATCGCTTCGATTTCAATACCAACATCTTTTGGTAAACGAGCTACTTCTACACAAGAACGAGCAGGGAATGCTGGGTGGTTATTCTCCTTAAAGAAAGTTTCGTACTCAGCATTTACTGCTGCAAAGTCATTCAGATCTTTCACGAAAACGGTTGTTTTCACAATATCAGCAACCGTTAGACCCGCTTGTTCAATAATCGCTTTTACATTTTCTAATGATTGGCGAGCTTGTTTCACAATATCAGCAGGCACATCGCCAGTTTGTGGATTAACAGGAATTTGGCCTGAAGTGAGAACTAAATTACCCAAATCCACTGCTTGAACATAAGGGCCAATTGCTTTTGGTGCATTTTCAGTATGAATTACTTTTGTCATTGCTATTTCCTCTCTAAAATGTATAAAAATTCAAAATAGAGTTTGAAAGGTTTTTCATCATTTGTAAATAGCTTATAATCATAGATATTCAGTTTGCTAAAAATTTACAATATCTCACCGCTTACAAGGATTATTATGAGTATCACAGTTACAGAAATCGTATTACACCAACTTCATCAAACTCAAGATGAGCCACCACAACTGAATACCGTATTGCGTGAAAATTTATTAGCTATTACACCAGAAGCCGAGCAAATGATGTTACAGCTGCACCAAACCTATCAAGGAAAAGCAAAAGCCTATGGTGTATTTAAATCGGAATCTACCTTTGCCCAACAGCTTAATCGTTTATTAGAACAAGAGACTGACTTTTTACCTTTTAGCCATAGTGCTGCCAAAATGCTAGCGAATGAGTTAGCCAAATACCCGTTTGCATCAGGTGGCACTTTTATTTTATGCCGTTATACATTCTTAGCCACTGAATATTTATTTATCGGCTTAATTGATAGCCGTAGTTCAATTTTAGTTGATGATCAACTAGAGGTAAAACGGACGGAATATTTAGAAATTACTCAGTATGATATTGCTTGTCGAATTAATCTTACTGAATTGAAATTAGATGCCCAATCTAACCGCTATCTTACTTTTATCAAAGGCAGAGTTGGTAGAAAAGTTGCGGATTTCTTTATGGATTTTCTGAGTGCAGATGAAGGGTTAAATCCACAATTACAAAACCAGACATTATTGCAAGCAGTAAGTGATTATTGTGAACAAGGGGAACTTAATAGTAACCAAACACAAGCGGTGAAAAAACAAGCTTTTGATTATTGCAAAGGACAAATCAATAGTGGTGAAGAGATTGCAATTGGCGAACTTTCTGCAGCCTTACCTACTCTTAATGAACAAGATTTTGCAACATTTACACAAAATCAAGAATATGGATTAGAAGAAAATATTCCTCCTGTACGCAATGCATTGAAAACACTCACTAAATATTCAGGTTCGGGAAAAGGGGTAACAATTAGTTTTGATGCCGAGTTATTATCACAACGTATTATTTGGGATGAACTAAATGATACTTTAACAATCAAAGGACTGCCTGCCAATTTACGCGATCAGCTTACTCGCAATAAATAATGGCATTTTTAACACAGTTTCGGTATGATTTACCCAATTTTAAGACTATAAGGTTAGGATTATGAAAATAAAATCTCTTGTTGCTGTTTTACTTTTAGGTTTAGGTGTTACTGCTTGCTCAACAGTAAAAAAAGTAGTTTATCGAATTGATGTGCCACAAGGCAATTATTTAGAGCAAGATAAAGTTTCTCAACTTCAAGTTGGAATGAATAAAGAGCAAGTACAATACTTATTGGGTACGCCATTATTAAAAGATATGTTTGCCGATAATCGTTGGGATTACGTTTTCATCAAACGTGAAGGACATAACGACCCAATCCAACATACGTTATTAGTTTATTTTGATGCAAAAGGTATTGTAACAGATATTAAATTAGATAAGCCTTTAGAGCCTGTTGCAAAGTAACTACTTTACTCCAATAAAAACCCCAGCATTTGCTGGGGTTTAACCATTTTGTGCATTACACCCAATTATTGGACACCGAGTAAAATTCGATCTGCAAATTTACCAATACTAACCGCAAAATTATTCGATTTATTCCAATCTAAAATCGTACGGAAATTATTGGACACTAAAAATGCTCTACCAACTTCCTTATCAGGACGAACTAACCATAATTTCGTATTATTCAATTTTGCTAATTTTTCAACTTCTTGGCCATTAGGATAAGCTAAATAAATACCTAAAGTTTGCCATTCTGCTAGACTTTTGGCTTTATTGTCTTCAATCCCTGCAAATACCATATCAATAGGTTGTGCAAGTTTTACCTCAACACCCCAAGGTAGGTTTTTATCCCAACCCACTGTTGAAAGATAGGTAGCAATAGAGGCAAATGCATCATATTCGTTTTTCCAAATATCTTTTTTACCATCATTATTACCATCTGCAGCATATTTTAAATAGGAAGTTGGCATAAATTGAGTTTGCCCCATTGCACCAGCCCAAGAGCCTTTCATTTCATTGCGAGAGATAGTATCACTATCTAACATTTTCATTGCATTCACAAATTCTTGAGTAAACAATTTCTCACGGCGACCATCAAAAGCTAATGTTGCTAGCACAGAAAGGACATCAAAATTTCCTTGATAACGCCCAAAACTACTCTCCATACCCCAGAGTGCCATTAAATACTCTTTTTGTACGCCATATTTTTGGCTGGCTTTTTCAAGTTGTTGTTGATATTTCCACCAACGGTCTACCGCAATATTTACTTTAGCTTGAGTTAAAACTTTATTTAAATAATTAGTTACACCATTTGGGTTTGGAGGTGGAGGCGGTAAATTGGGATCACGTCTTCTTGCAGCTTGTTGCTGATCTAACTCAACTGCTCTTGCAATATAGTTAATTCCCATTTGGCTATTTAATGTTTTTTCCGTAACACCTGCCGCGGCTGCCTTTTTCTTTAGAAAAACAACATAATCATTAAAATTGGTAAAGGTACGGGATTTAGTATAATTGGCATCTAAAGCTAACTTATCATACTGTTTCTCACTTGAGCAACTTGTCAATATTAGGCAGGTTAATCCTACCACTGATAATAAACGCAATGTGCTAGACATTCTTAATAATTCCTTTCCTTGTAAAATCAAATATTCACCATTCTACTCGGGCGAATAACATTGTTAAGATCAACTTCCGCTACACCTAAAAACTGTTTTTGCGCAGAATATAATCTAACTTGCCCATAAACTTGTTCGGTATTTTCAAACTTCACTCTTTGACCATATCCAACAGCTTTAGTTTGCTCTGCTGTTAAATTTAAAATCGGTAAACAATCAACTGCACTATCCATCGGAAGTAAATGCTTATCCATAGCTAAAGAGAGATTGTCAGTAAGCTCAGCAAGCGGTTGCATTTCTGCAATTTTTTGCAACGCATCAATCGTTAGCATTTCATTGCTCGGATAATTTGCCACAGCTAATCGTCTTAACACAGTAACATGTGCCCCACAGCCTAATACTTCGCCTAAATCATCAACTAAAGTACGAATATAGGTACCCTTTGAACAATGCACTTCCAGAGTTAAAAATGGAGCTTGATAATCAATAAATTTCAATTCAAAAATAGTAATTGGACGAGCTTCACGCTCTACTGTAATTCCGGCTCGAGCATATTCATACAAAGGCTTACCTTGATGTTTCAAAGCAGAAAACATTGTCGGAACTTGTAAAATATCGCCTCGGAATTGTTCAAGAGCGGTTAAGATCTCTGCTTCATTAACATTGATTGAGCGAGATTGAACGATTTGCCCTTCCGCATCTGATGTATCGGTTCTTTCACCTAATTTTGCGGTAACACGATAGCGTTTATCTGAATCCAACAAGAATTGAGAGAACTTGGTTGCTTCACCTAAACAAATGGGCAACATTCCTGTTGCCAGTGGATCTAACGCCCCAGTATGCCCTGCTTTATTCGCTCGAAATAAACGTTTGACTTTTTGCATAATGTCATTAGAGCTAACACCTTCTGGCTTATCCAATAAAAAGACGCCGTGAATATCACGCCCTTTCTTTTTGGGTCTAGACACAATTATTCCTCGTCATTGTGGCGTGCTTGATCTTGACGGATCACATTAGTCACTAAATTTGACATTCTCATGCCTTCTACAAGCGATTGATCGTAGAAGAATTTTAATTCAGGCACGATACGCAAACGCATTGCTTTCCCTACTAAACTGCGAATATAGCCAGAAGCATTATTTAATCCTTCTAAACCACGTGCTACCGCTGTTTCATCATTATCAAATAAAAAAGTAACAAATACTTTTGCGTAAGCCAAATCACGACTAATTTCAACATCAGATACTGTAACCATACCAATTCTTGGGTCTTTCACTTCTCGTTGTAAAATAATTGCAATCTCTTTTTGCAATTCTTGTGCGACACGATCGCTACGTTTAAATTCTCTTGACATAATTCGCTCCAAAAAAGAAAAGGCGACAAATCGCCTTGATATTTGGGGATTATACTTGAAATTGGGGGGATTGACTAATGCTGGTTTTAGAAAGATAGACATCATTTGTATCCAACAAGCTGTGAGTTAGATGTTTTTTTACAAATATTTAAGGGCAGACAATCAGCTCTGCCCTTTAGCATTTTTCCGTTTTAGCCGACTTGCTTTTGGTACAAATAAATCCCTTGATAAGGTTGCAATACTAGATTACCCGTTGTTGCCGTTATCTGTTCAGGATAATTATTGAGTAATGTTATTACCCCTTGATGTTGCCACTCGGTCGGCAGTTCAATCTGCTGGCTCTGTTTGGCCAAATTAGCAATAACCAACAGTTTTTCTGTTTCCGTTTGGCGCTGATAAACCCAAATGCTTGGGTGTTCAGGCAGATAATCGTGATAATTACCGTCCGTAAATATTGCTAACTGTTTACGCAATGCAATTAAAGTTTGGTAGGTATAAAATACCGAATTCTTATCTGCAATGGCTTGTTCTACATTGATTTGCAGATAGTTTTTTGCCACATCAATCCAAGGTGTTCCCGTACTAAAACCCGCATTTAGTGAACTGTCCCACTGTACTGGCGTTCTGGAATTATCCCTTGATTTCTGCCCAAGTATTTGCAAAATTTTGCTCGATTCGTACCGCTTGTCTAATAACGCTTGATAAGCATTTAGGCTTTCGACATCTCGATATGCTTCAATGGTGGAGAAATTCGGGTTAGTCATTCCGATTTCTTCGCCTTGATAAATATACGGTGTACCTTGCATTCCGTGTAACAGCATTGCTAACATTTTTGCCGAGATTGTGCGATATTCGCCTTCATCACCAAAACGAGAAACAATTCTAGGTTGGTCGTGATTGCACCAAAATAACGCATTCCACGCTCGATTGTGCATTCCATTTTGCCAGTAATTAAAAATAGATTTTAGCTCGACATAATCAGGTTGAGCATAAGTCCATTTTTCGCCATACGGATAATCCACTTTTAAGTGATGAAAATTAAAAGTCATTGAAAGCTCTGTGCCTGCTAGATTTGCATATTGCTGACAATGGCTTAATTGTGTTGATGACATTTCACCGACAGTCATTAACCCAAAAGGCGTTAAGGCTTTTTGATTAAGTTCTTGTAAATACTGATGAATTTTAGGGCCATCGGTATAAAAACGGCGACCATCACCAATTTCATCATTTTCAAAATGTTCGGGTTTAGAGATTAAATTCACCACATCTAAGCGTAAGCCATCAATGCCTTTTTCCGCCCAAAATTGACAAATTGAGAATAATTCTGCACGTAATTTGGGGTTTTCCCAGTTTAAATCCGCTTGTTCAGGAGCGAATAAATGTAAATAGTATTTCTGTGCTTTATCCGACCATTTCCACGCAGAACCGCCAAATTTTGATTGCCAGTTAGTTGGCTCTTCTCGCCAAATGTAGTAGTCGTGATACTCACTATTTGGATCTTCCCCCTCCACAAACCATTGATGGAAAGTAGAACTGTGGTTGAATACCATATCCATCACAATTTTTATATTGCGTTTGTGAGCTTCAGCAATCAGTTGCTCAAAATCCGCCATTGTACCGTAACTTGGGTCAATTTCACGGTAATTTGCAATATCGTAGCCGTTATCGATCTGTGGCGAGAGATACATTGGCGTAATCCAAATACCATCTACACCTAATGTTTGAATATAATCAAGGCGTTTAATAATACCTTGAATATCGCCTGTACCACTTCCTGTGGTATCTTGGAACGATTTTGGGTAAATTTGATAAATCACCCCGTTTTTCCACCAGTTATTATTGTTCATTTTATTTCCTTCATTTTAAGAGCAGCCCGATTTGCAAATTTCTACTCAAATCTAACCGCTTGCATTCTCCGCATTCGTCAGCGAGCGGATCACTTTGCACTGCTCTATCTGTTGCCTTTGACAGCCTGTTAATGCTTGTAGGCTCTGCTTAATTTCTATTAGTTGTTGAATTTTTTGCTCGACCAACGCCAAATGCTGTTCAACTAAGTCATCTGCATTGTGGCAACTGTTTTCAGGGTTTTGTTGTAACGCTTTAAGCTGTTTGATCTCATCAAGGCTAAAGCCTAAAGAACGGCAAGTTTTGATGAAATTAAGCTCTTGGCGATTTTGCTCGGTAAAGAGCCGATAGCCATTTGCTGATCGTTTTGGTGCCGTGAGTAAGCCAATTTTTTCATAATAGCGTAAGGTTTCAGGGTTTAGCCCTAGCACTTTACAGAGAGCATTTTTGCTGAATGTTTGCATTGTTTTCACCTTTCAGTTCTGCTTTTGCTTGTCGGTTAATTTGTCGTCCCGCTTGAATGGCGAGATATGCCATTATCGATGCAACGAACAAATCAGGGTAGTGATTTTGGCTAAAATAGACTGCAATCGCTGCAATCACTACGGCAATATTGCCTAAAGCATCATTGCGAGAGCATAGCCAAACACTACGCATATTGCTATCGCCTTCTCTAAAGCGATATAAAATCACCGCAGAAAGCACATTTGCCAACAATGCTAACAACCCAATAACGCTCATCTGCGTATAATTCGGCAACTCCCCTTGCCAAAGCTGATAAAGCGTAACCACACAAGTTACCACGCCCAGTAAAATCATTGAGTAACCTTTGAGTAACGATGCTTTCGCTCGATATTGCAGGGCTTTATTCAGCACCACAAGGCTAATCAGATAATTTGCTGCATCGCTGAAAAAATCAACACTATCCGCTAACAACGAAACGGACTCAGCTTCTACGCCATTAAAAACTTCGACAATAAACATTATCAGATTAAGCCAAAGCACCGCCCATAATGCGTTACGATATTTACCCTTTTTGTGAGTGATTGTATGTGAACAACAAGCCATTTTTTTCTCCATCATTTGAAATTGAATATGGTGAAAAGATAAAGGTTGTAGTTACTACAAGGTCAAGCATAAATTTAGGGAAAATTTTATTTTTTTGATTTGCAAAAAATTTTGAAAATCTAACCGCTTGTCTGCCCCTCTCTTAAACGGGGCAGATTTGCTAAAGCGATTTATTCAATTTCGCCTTTTAATACTTTACGTTTATATACTGCCATTGTGAGTAAAACTGGTACAACAATCGCAATCAACATTGCAATGGCAAACACGCCCCAGAATTGATGTTGAATAGAAAGAATACCAGGTAAACCACCCACACCAACGCTACTTGCAAGTACGCCAGCAAAACCACAAACCAATGCAGCCGATGCCGAGCCGATCATTGCACATAGCATTGGGAAACGGTATTTCAAGTTGATACCGTACATTGCAGGCTCTGTTACCCCTAAGTAAGCAGAAAGAGCTGCAGGTAATGCCACTTCACGCACTTTGGCTTTTTTCGCCATAATTAAAATTGCCACTACTGCCGATGCTTGTGCAATGTTTGAGAGTGCAATTAAAGGCCAAACAGGTGTCCCGCCAATGCTGCCAATCATTTGGAAATCAACTGCAAGCGTGGTTTGATGCACGCCAGTTACCACTAGTGGTGCATATAAGAAACCGAATAACGCCGCACCGATAGGGGCAAATTCACCTGTCATTGCTGCTTTTACAACAAAGGCTACACCGTTGCCAATCTCACGTCCAATTGGCCCAATAATTGCGTGAGCTAAGAACACTGCTAAAATAATTGATGTTACTGGAACAATGATTAAATTTAAGAAATCAGGCACAATCTTGGTTAAGATACGTTCAATGTAAGAGAGCACTAGTCCAGCCATAATCGCAGGGATAACCTGTGCTTGATAGCCCACCTTCTCAATAGAGAACATTCCGAAATCCCAAACTTCTGGCGTTTGTGAACCCAATGCGTAGGAATTCATTAGTTGTCCAGATACAAGTGTAACCCCAAGTACAATAGCAAGTATTTGTGATGTTCCCATTTTACGCGCGATAGACCAACAGATCCCAACAGGTAAAAAGAAGAAAATCGCTTCCCCAATTAGCCATAAAAACGAGTGCATACTTGCCCAAAAAGCGCTCACTTCTACTAAAGTTTTCGTGCCATCTTCAAACATTTTGATGTCGCCAATTACATTGCGGAAACCTAAAATCAAACCACCACTGATAAGGGCAGGCAATAATGGAATAAAAATATCCGCCATATGTGAAATGGCACTTTCATACCATTTTTGATTTTTACGAGCCGCTGCTTTTACTTGATCTTTACTTACACCACTCTCTAAGCCCACTTGCTCCAATACTAATTTATAATAATCACCAACTTCTTGCCCAATAACGACTTGGTATTGCCCACTCGTTGAAAAGTTAGCTTTTACCATTGGTAGCTCTTCAATCGCTTTTCCATCCACTTTACTTTCATCATTGAGTACAAAACGTAAACGAGTAATACAGTGTGTTAAGGTTGCGATATTTTCTTTACCACCGAGTAATTCGATCAACTTAGTTACATTGCTCGGATCAATTTTCTTTGCCATAAATAGCCTCTTTAGAATGAAGGAATAAATTTGTGCGTATTATAGATAGGTCTATTATTTAATCAATGGGAACGTTCCCATAAATTAAAAATAAAATGTGATCTGTTTCACAATTTTGATAAAAAACTAGGTATTAAATCATCGAAATCGGTAAAGTACCGAGATCTTCCGCCAGCCACAATTTTTGCGGATACTGATTTAGAATAACGCCATTGCCTAATTTCATCTCTTGTTCGGGCAAATTCTCTTTCAGAATTGAAAATGCTTTCGCCATTTTTTTATCTGGGTTAGCACTGGTCTTAATTTCAATGGGATAAAGCTTGCGATCATATTCGATCAACAAATCAATCTCTTTTTGATTGGTATCTCGATAAAAATATAAAGGTGGTTCAATTCCATTGTTATAAAAAGATTTAATGATTTCACTCACCACAAAAGTTTCAAAGAACTGACCACTTTTCGCCCCTTGAGAAATTGTTTCTGGTGTCAGCCACTTAGTGAACCACGCCATTAAACCGGTGTCTAACATATAAACTTTTGGGGTTTTAATAGCACGTTTTAAGTGGTTATTGCTATAAGGTTTAAGTAAATAAATAATGCCCGATGTTTCCAAAATAGTTGTCCAGCGTTTGACGGTATCAACTGATACACCAATCTCTTGAGCTACATTACTATAATTTAGCAATTCGCCACTTCGAGCAGCATAGCAACCATAAAACGAGTAAAATCACTGATATTACTGATATTTGTTAATGCTCTCACATCTCGCTCAATGTAAGTAGCCACATAAGAAGCATAATAGACTTCCCAACTCATCTCTTGTTCATATAAGCCTGGCATATAACCTTGATGAATAATCTGCCAAATATTTTCCACAGGCTTAGACCACATTTCCCTTTCACGAAGGTAATCTTGCGTTGGGATAAAGGGCTGATGAAAATCGATCTGCTGAATTTCTCGCAAAGAAAATCCCTGCAATTTTAAAACTGCAACTAGCTCAGCTAACGTTTCCGTTACATTTTGCATTAATTGAAACGTCTGAGAACCTGATAGTAAAAATAGTCCTGATATTTTTTGTTTATCTATGGCTAATTTCAAACTAGAGAACAATTCGGGGACATACTGCACTTCATCTAAAATCAACTTGCTACTGTAATTTAGCATAAATAAAGTCGGATCTTGGCGAGCTTGTGCCAATAAAACTGGATCATCAAAGGTTACATATTGATAGTTCTCGCCAATATATTGTAACAAGGTTGATTTGCCAACTTGTCTAGGACCTGTTACTAATACTGCAGGAAATTGTGTAACTAAGGTGTGCAATAGTGGTTGCATTTGGCGAGCATAAAACATTCTATTTTCCAGTTCAATTTAAGATAAGATCGTAAATTAAACTGATTTTATTATGGAATACCGTCCTGCTAATCTAATTATCTGTAGTCGCTACCACCAAAACTCACATTCCACCATAATATGCTTAATTGGCATTCCATCTAATACGGCAAATAGCTGTTCTACTACTATATTTCCAATTTTTGAGAAACCAAGATCGACACTGATCACGCTTGGAAACAGAAAGTGCAACAACGGATTATTACCCACTCCACAGACTTGAATATGTTGATACTGTTTCTCTTGTAAAAATTTCACTACACCGATTGCTTGGGTATCTGTGGCACAAATAATTGCAGAAGTTTGGGCTGAAATGACCGCTTGTGCATTATGATACGCCCAATCATAACCAAGCTCCCCTTGAATAGAATGGGCAACTAATTGATATTTTTGACAAAATTCTAAATAGGCTTGATGCCGAATGTAGCCTGTTGTACGGTCATTATCCTTTACGCCAAGATAGTGAATAGTGCGATGCCCTTGCTGATAGAGATAATCCATTAACAACGTAACTGCTTTATGATCGTGATAATAGATAGAAGAAAGGCTTGGATAGTCCTTCGCAATAACCACCATTTTATGCCGCCACGCCAGCAATGTTTGCTCTTCTAATTCCGTAAAGGCGAACAAAATTATCCCATCAACCCCCCGTTTCTGGAAGAAATCCAAATGTTCCTGGACTAACTGCGGTTTAAACTGGCTTTCGACAATAATCGGTTCACATTGTGCACAATAGAGCAATGGCAAAATGCTAGATAATGCTTGATTTTCTGCACTTGAGGTTAAACGAGTAACAATGATCCCAATGGTACGAGAACCGACACCACGCATTGCTCTTGCTGATTTAGACGGTTGAAAGCCATATTGCTGAATAATTTGTTCAACTCTCTGCCTTGTTTCTTCACGCACTTTAGGGTCATTATTTAACACGCGAGAAACTGTTGATTTCCCGACCCCACTTAAGCGAGCAATATCATTGATTGTTAATTTAGCCATTTTTTCTGTCTATGTTGTTTATAACAAATTAAATCATCGAAATGGAGAATGAAAGTAAAGTCTAACTTTGGATTAGTATAAAAAAGGGCGAAAAGATTTCGCCCTAGCATTACATATAGACTAAATCGTACGTTTAATTTCAACCACTTCAAAGACTTCGATTTGGTCGCCGACTTTAACATCGTTGTAGTTTTTCACGCCGATACCACATTCCATACCGTTACGTACTTCGGATACATCATCTTTGAAACGACGGAGAGATTCGAGTTCGCCTTCAAAAATCACCACGTTGTCACGCAATACACGGATTGGATTATTACGTTTAACGATACCTTCCGTTACCATACAACCTGCGATTGCACCGAATTTCGGATGACGGAATACATCACGCACTTCAGCCAAGCCAATAATTTCTTGTTTAAATTCTGGCTGTAACATACCGCTCATTGCTGCTTTGATCTCGTTTAAAAGTTCGTAGATAATTGAGTAATAGCGTAAGTCAATATTCTCACTTTCAATAACACGACGAGCTGTTGCATCTGCACGCACGTTAAAGCCAAGTACGATAGCATTTGATGCCGCCGCAAGCGTTGCATCAGTTTCGGTAATACCACCTACACCAGAACCCACAACTTTCACTTTTACTTCTGCTGTTGAAAGTTCGTTTAATGCTTGGCAAATCGCTTCTACAGAACCTTGTACGTCTGCTTTTACAATCACGTTTAATTCTGCTACATCGCCTTCTGCCATATTGGTAAACATATTTTCCAATTTCGCTTTTTGCTGACGAGCAAGTTTTACATCACGGAATTTACCTTGACGATATAGTGCAACTTCACGGGCTTTTTTCTCATCACGCACAACAGTTGCTTCATCACCTGCCGATGGTACGCCTGAAAGACCTAATACTTCCACTGGGATTGATGGACCTGCCGATTGAATGTCTTTACCGTTTTCATCACGCATTGCACGCACACGACCGTATTCAAAGCCACAAAGTACAATATCACCACGATTTAATGTACCTGATTGAACAAGGATTGTGGCAACAGGACCACGACCTTTATCTAAGTAAGATTCGATCACCACACCGCTTGCCATACCGTCTTTCACAGCGGTTAATTCCAATACTTCAGATTGTAATAAAATAGCTTCTAATAGGTCGTCAATTCCCATACCTTTCTTCGCAGAAACAGGAACAAATTGAACATCGCCACCAAATTTCTCAGAGATAACTTCGTGTTGTAATAACTCTTGTTCAACACGATCTGGATTCGCTTCTGGTTTATCAATTTTGTTCACTGCAACGACGATTGGTGCACCTGCTGCACGAGCATGCTGGATCGCCTCAATAGTTTGTGGCATTACGCCATCATCAGCTGCAACAACGAGTACAACAATATCTGTTGCTTTCGCACCACGAGCACGCATTGATGTGAAGGCTGCGTGTCCTGGCGTATCTAAGAAAGTTATCATCTTACCGTCATCTGTTTCAACGTGGTAAGCACCAATATGCTGAGTAATACCACCTGCTTCGCCCGCTGCAACTTTGGCTTTACGGATATAGTCAAGTAATGATGTTTTACCGTGGTCAACGTGTCCCATAATGGTAACGACAGGGGCTCGAGTCACTTTTTCTGCGTGAATATCACGATCTTCCAATACCGATTCTTCAAGTTCATTTTCTTTACGAAGAATAACTTTATGCCCCATTTCTTCGGCAACAAGCTGTGCGGTTTCTTGGTCAATCACTTGGTTAATGGTAACCATTTCGCCCATTTTCATCATTGTTTTGATGATTTCTGTTGCTTTTACAGCCATTTTATTAGCAAGCTCTGCAACAGTAATGGTTTCACCAATAACTACATCTGTTTTCACAGTTTGTACAGGCTTAGTAAAGGCTTGTTGTAAAGCACTGCCTTTCTTAGCTTGTTTACCCTTACCTTTTAGATCTTTTTGGTTACGACGATCTGCATTGCGTTCGTTTTTATTACCGTTTTCATCATCACGACCACCTTTTTTCGCTTTCGCAACGCCATTTTTGCCACGCCCACGTCCACCTTCACTACGACGATCAGAATCACGTTCTGCTTCTAACGCATAGCTTGAAGTAAAACGATCATCATCAAAATCATCGTTGCTTTCACCCGCTTCTTCACGTGCAATTTCGGCTAAACGGCGAGCATTTTCTGCTGCACGTTTTGCTTCCATTTCTGCTTTTTGACGAGCAAGTTCTTCTTGTTTACGACGTAGCTCTGCTTCTTCTTTACGTTTCGCTTCTTTCTCTGCATCAACAACTTTTTCAACTTTCTGAGTTGGTTTAGCTTCAGCTTTTGGAACAGCCTTAGGTTGTTTATTTGGCATTACAGGTGGCTGATGAACTGCTTTTTTCGTTTCAGCAACTTTGTTTTCTTCAGCTTTTTTAGCTTCAGCTTGTTTTTTTGCTTCTTCAGCGGCTCTTAATTTTTCTGCTTCTGCTTTCTCTTTAGCTGCTTTTTCTGCAGCTTCTTTCTCAGCCTGAGCTTTTAATTTTGCTGCTTCTGCCGCTGCTGCTTTTTTAGCTGCTTCAGTATCTACTTTGCGTGATTTACGTACTTCAACCTGAACTTCTTTACTTTTTCCACCCGCTGTAGTACCACTTACCGTTGTTTTTGTTCTACGTTGTAAACTTAATTTTTTGGGTGCTTCAATTTTGATTTCATTATCACTCATTATTCTTTCTCCTTAAGATTTAGCTAAACCAACAAATTTGACGAGCTGCCATAATCAATTCGCCAGCTTTTTCTGCGCTTAGTTCTTCAATATCTGCTAAATCATCCACACCTTGTTCAGCAAGATCTTCAAGGGTAGTAATTTGTTTTTCAGCTAAACGGAATGCAATATGGCGATCCATTCCTTCTAGATTTAATAATTTATCTTCAATATGTGCTTGTTTTAACGCTTCTTCTTCTGCTAATGCTTTTGCAGTTAGTGCATTTTTTGCACGAGCTTGAAGTTCTTCTACTAGATCTTCATCTTCTAAGCCATCAATTGCTGTTAATTCATTAACTGGCACATAAGCTAATTCTTCAAGGCTAGTAAATCCTTCATCAATTAAAATATGAGCAAATTCTTCGTCAATTTCCAAGCTATTTACAAATAAATCAATAACTTTGTTATCTTCTGCTTGATGTTTTTTATCTAACTCATCAGTCGTCATCACATTTAACGTCCAACCTGTTAGTTGGTTCGCTAAACGAACGTTTTGACCATTACGACCGATCGCTTGTGCGAGTGCTGATGCATCAACAGCAAGATCCATTGAGTGATTATCTTCATCAACCACAATTGAACTTACGTCCGCTGGTGCCATTGCATTGATAACAAATTGAGCTGGATTATCGTCCCAAAGTACAATATCAACACGCTCACCACCAAGTTCATTACTGATAGCTTGCACACGAGCACCACGCATACCAACACAAGCACCAACTGGGTCAATGCGTTTATCATTACTTTTCACTGCAATTTTGGCACGAGAACCAGGGTCACGAGATGCACCTTTAATTTCAATGAGTTCTTCACCAATTTCAGGTACTTCTAATTTGAATAACTCTTGTAACATCACTGGTTTAGCACGCGTTACAAATAATTGTGGACCTTTTGATTCAGGTTTGATTTGATATAACACACCGCGCAAACGATCGCCAGGACGAAAATTTTCACGTGGTAACATATCTTCACGCACAATAACAGCTTCCGCTTGGTTACCGAGATCTAAGATGATCTGTTCGCGGCTTACTTTCTTCACTGTTGCGGTAATAATTGAGCCTAATTGTGAGCGGAACTGTTCAACAACTTTATTACGCTCTGCTTCACGAATTTTCGTGCTAATCACTTGGCGTGCAGTTTGCATTGTAATACGGTCAAATGCGATTGAATCAATCTCATCTTCAATGTAGTCGCCTAATTGAATCGTTGGATTTTCAAATTGTGCCGCTTCTAACGTAATTTCTTTAGTTTGGTGAGTCACTTTTTCAACCACTAACCAACGGCGGAAAGTTGTAAATTCACCTGTTTTACGATTGATGACCACACGCACATCAATATCAATGCCATTGCCCGATTTACGATCTTCTCTTTCTGCTGCTGCTTTCTTTTTGGTTGAAATCGCTAGTGCTGTTTCAAGTGCTTCAAAAATCGCATCTTTTGGTAATAATTTCTCATTTGATACCGCTTCTGCGGCTAATAAAATCTCTTTACTCATTCTGTCTGACTTCCTTAGAAATTAAATACGGGAATTAAATTTGCTTTTTGAATATTACCAAAAGCAAAACTTTGTAAATTGTTTTCGAGTTTTAAGCTCTCATCAAGTTTTAATGTAATTAAATCACCTTCAACTGAAAGAATTTCGCCTTGCCATTTGCGACGATCAAACATAGGGATACGCAAATGAATAACTACTTCACGCCCTACAAAGCGTTGATAGTGTGCTAAGGTAAACAATGGGCGATCTAAACCTGGTGATGACACTTCAAGGTTATACTTATCTGCAATTGGGTCTTCGACATCAAAAATTGCACTCACTTGACGACTCACATCACTACAATCATCAATAGTTACGCCACCTTCTTTGTCAATATATAAGCGAACTGTCAAAAAACGCCCTGCTCGTTGGCATTCAATACCAACAAGCTCAAAACCCATTGCATCAATAGAATCTTGAACAAGCTCTTGTAATTTCTGCTCTAATGTTGCCAAATTTTCTCTCCTTATTTAATTTCCCTTTCCTTTGATACAACGTGAAATTATAGGTAAAGGGTCAGTGTTATTTTTTTAACAGATATAAAAAAAGAGCTATAAAAGCCCTCTTAACACAACTAAAGCTGACTGTTAGCCACAAAAAAGCCCCAAACAACAGTTGAGGCTTCAAGCGGTTTGTTTTATTTCATTTTTTGCAAATCACAATTTTTAAATAAAACAAAACTCATTGTTATCAACATAACAATGAGCCTTAAAACTGGTTGCGGGGGCTGGATTTGAACCAACGACCTTCGGGTTATGAGCCCGACGAGCTACCAAGCTGCTCCACCCCGCGTCTGATGTGGTGCATTATAGTCAATCACAGAACCTTTGCAAGTGCTTTTTTCATTTTATGAAATAAAAGCGGATTTTATAAACAATTCGCCAATAATATCAACAATAATGCCCCTATTTCGCCTTATACATTTAATAATGTATGTAAATCAGCATCTTTACGATCTAAATAGTGTGAAGATTGAATTTTGCGAATGGTACGAGAACGACCACGAATTAACAACGTTTCTGTTGTAGCTAAATTCCCTTTACGCTGAATACCTTTTAATAAATCACCCGTCGTAATTCCTGTTGCAGAGAACACAATATTATCATCACGCACAAGATCTTCTAATTTTAGAACTTCATTAATTGGTACATTTAAGGCTTCACAACGTGAAATTTCATTCTCTGCATAAGCAAGGTTTTCTAGCGAATTACCTTTGACTTGGTTACGTGGAATTAGCCTTGCCTGCATATCGCCTCCTAAAGCACGCACAGCTGCAGCTGCGACAACTCCCTCTGGTGCACCACCAATACCGTATAGTATGTCTAACTCACTTTCAGGTAAACAGCATTGTACTGCAGCAGCTACATCTCCATCAGGAATTGCCATTACTCGCACGCCTAGCTGTTGCATTTCAGCAATAACTTTAGTGTGGCGAGGTTTATCTAGCACAGCAACGGTTAATTGTGAAAGTAATTTTCCTTTTTTAGATGCCACTCGGCGAAGATTTTCTTCAATCGGTAAGTTAAGATCAATCATTCCTTTAGCATCATTACCTACTACTAGTTTTTCCATGTACATATCAGGTGCTTGTAAGAAAGTATCTTTACCACCAGCTGCTAATACTGATAATGCATTCGCCTGTCCCATCGCTGTCATTCGAGTACCATCAATAGGATCTACCGCAATGGTTACCACCTCATCTTCAGGACGAGACAAACCGATTTTCTCGCCAATGTAGAGCATTGGTGCTTGATCAATTTCGCCTTCGCCAATTACTACTTCACCCTGGATTTCCATCTGATTTAATAACAGACGCATTGCTTTAACCGCAGCCTCATCTGCTGCATTTTTATTCCCTCGACCTAACCAAGCAAATGCTGCTAATGCCGCTGCTTCTGTCACACGAGAAAATTCAATAGAAAGAGATCTGTTCATCTTTAGCTCCTTAAGAGAAACACTTTAAAGAATAGATATCGGCTATTGCCAATGATGCAAGAATAACATAGTTCTGCTCAAAGCTCTTTACAAGCGGTAAGATTTGTAGGAAATTTTGCAGATTAACTAATTATCGACACTCTTGTTATTTAAGTTATTGTCGATAAAGTGTAGAATGTTCCGTTATTTTACCTTAAACGAGAGAAATATGAGCAACGAAGAGATTTTATCTGCAGAACAGAACGATGTTCGTGCCAATTTTATTACCCATATCATTGATGAAGATTTAGCATCAGGAAAGCATAAAAGTGTTCACACTCGCTTTCCACCTGAGCCTAACGGTTATTTGCATATCGGGCATGCTAAATCAATCTGCTTAAACTTTGGTATTGCTGAAGACTACAACGGCTTATGTAACCTACGTTTTGATGACACAAATCCGGTTAAAGAAGATGTGGAATATGTTGAATCTATAAAAGAAGACGTAAAATGGCTTGGATTTAACTGGGAAGGCGAACCGCGCTACGCCTCAGATTATTTTGACCAACTCTATGGCTATGCTATTGAACTAATTGAAAAAGGGTTAGCTTATGTTGATGAGCTTTCACCTGAAGAAATTAGAGAATATCGTGGTACATTAACTGAACCAGGTAAAAATAGCCCTTATCGAGATCGCCCAATCGAAGAAAACTTAGCTCTCTTTGAAAAAATGAAAAACGGTGAGTTTGCTGAAGGTAAAGCTTGCTTACGAGCTAAAATTGATATGGCATCTTCTTTTATCGTAATGCGTGACCCTGTAATTTATCGTATTAAATTTGCTAGCCATCACCAAACAGGCGATAAATGGTGTATTTATCCAATGTACGATTTTACACACTGCATTTCAGATGCGATTGAGCGTATTACTCACTCAATCTGTACGCTAGAATTCCAAGACAATCGTCGTTTATATGATTGGGTGTTAGAAAATATTTCGATTGAACGTCCACTACCGCATCAATACGAGTTCTCTCGTTTAAACTTAGAAGGTACATTAACCTCCAAACGTAAATTACTCAAACTAGTCACCGATGGTATTGTTGATGGTTGGAATGACCCACGAATGCCAACAATTTCAGGCTTACGTCGTCGTGGTTATACGCCAGCATCATTGCGTGAATTTGCTCGCCGTATCGGTGTGACCAAGCAAGATAACGTGGTGGAATACAGTGCATTGGAATCTTGTATTCGTGATGATCTCAATACTAATGCACCACGAGCGATGGCTGTGATCAACCCTGTTAAAGTTGTTATCGAAAACTTTACAGGTGAAGAAATCTTAACCGCTCCAAACCACCCTAATCGTGAAGACCTAGGTGTGCGTGAATTGCCTTTCACTCGCGAACTTTATATTGATGAAGCTGACTTCCGTGAAGAAGCGAATAAACAATATAAACGTTTAGTGCTTGGCAAAGAAGTCCGTTTACGTAATGCCTATGTAATTAAAGCAGAACGTGTTGAAAAAGATGCAAGCGGTAAGATCACCACAATCTTTTGCAGTTACGATCCTGAAACATTAGGAAAAAATCCTGCTGATGGACGTAAAGTAAAAGGCGTTATTCACTGGGTTTCTGCAACACAAAATAAACCTGCAGAATTTCGTTTATATGATCGCCTATTCACTGTTGCTAACCCTGGTGCAGAAGACGATATTAACAGTGTGGTAAACCCTAATTCGCTAGTGGTAAAACAAGGTTTTGTTGAGCCAAGCCTAGCCAATGCTAAAGCGGAACAAGGTTATCAATTTGAACGTGAAGGCTATTTCTGTTTAGATAGCAAAGATGACAATGCAGATAACCTAGTCTTTAACTTAACCGTGAGCTTAAAAGAAAGTGTAGCGTTTTAGTTATTTCTATTTAGGGGAGCTTTTATGCTCCCCTTGTTTCTTATTCGATACTTTTTATAGTTTTCACAAAAGGTTATGGACCTGCAAAATAAACCAAATGGCTATCAGGGTTATCGTTCATCATTTTTCTCATTTTTTGAATAAATCGATCATAAAAGTCGCTTATAATATAATGGTGTTTTTGAATAAAAACATCCTTATCAGCTTCACTCAATAATTCCCAATCTAGTCTTGGATAGAACTTTTGTAAAAATAAATAATCAAAATCATATCTCAGATAATCTTTCAACTTACTTAATCTAGGGTTATTAAAATTTTCTTGCAATAAGAAAATCGCTTGAGTAAGTTCACCTAATAAATGATTTATACTTTCATAACTATAATAATTCACTCCCCAATAATAGAACCCTATTTCTGGTGGTTCTTCATTTCCATTCTCATCAATATAGCTTTCTCGATTTTGTAGCTCATTATCAAATGGAATATCTTTCAAAAAACACCAAATATAAGGAAATGCAAAAGTCTCATCTAAAGTTATTACATTTGTACTGATTTTTATTCCTTTATATTTTCCAGATAATCCTTCAGCTTTGTCAGAAACTGAAATTTGAAAATTTCCACCTGATTTAAATCCCTCAATAATTTCGATTTTATATAAACATTTTTCTAATTCAACCCATTGCCCATAGTACCAAAGTCGAATTATTTTTTTTGGCAATGCTTCCTGCAATTTTTTTGCTATTTCTAATTCTTTCTCAAAATGTTCATCCAACCAATTATCAGAGCTATTGAGTGCATTATGAGTATAATCTTCTTCAAATACTTCAATTTCTTTGCAAAGATCTTCGGGAATAGGTAAATGTTTAGGGTCAAGAGCTGCTCCTTTAATCCATAAGCAAGCCCCATAGTCACAACTTAAATCTAAGAATTCCATCTTACACCTCCAACACAACTTTCAACTGCCCGATCTTATCCCTCACCGCAGCAGCTTTTTCAAATTCAAGATTTTGTGCAAAGGCTTTCATTTGCTGTTCTAATGATTTCAGCTCTTTTTCCAGTTCTTTACGAGATTTTGGTGTGTAAGCGGTATGATCTTCTGCGACTTTTGCAACTTTTTTACCACGTTTTGGCTTATCTGCTTGCCCAATATCGAGCAGTTCGCCGACTTTCTTATTTAAAGCTTTCGGTATAATACCGTTCTGCTGGTTATATTCCATTTGCTTTTCACGGCGACGTTCCGTTTCACTAATCGCTTTCTGCATTGAATTAGTAATGCGATCACCATAGAGGATTGCCTTTCCATTTAAGTTTCGGGCCGCACGTCCGATAGTCTGAATTAGCGAACGTTCTGAACGTAAAAAGCCTTCTTTATCTGCATCAAGAATTGCCACCAGTGAAACTTCTGGCATATCTAAACCTTCTCGCAACAAGTTGATCCCAACCAGTACATCAAACATTCCCATTCGTAAATCGTGGATAATTTCTACCCGCTCTACCGTATCAATATCACTATGCAAATAACGTACTCTGACCCCGTGTTCATCAAGATAATCGGTTAAATCTTCCGCCATTTTTTTGGTTAATGTAGTAACCAATACTCGTTCATCTACGGCAACACGTTTGTGAATTTCTGACAACAAGTCATCAACTTGAGTTGCGACTGGACGAACTTCGATAATCGGGTCTAATAATCCAGTTGGACGAACCACTTGGTCGATCACATCTGGGTTTTTCTCCAATTCATAAGGGCCTGGTGTCGCAGAGACATAAATAGTTTGCGGAGATAAGCGTTCAAATTCTTCAAAACGTAATGGTCGATTATCCAAAGCGGAAGGCAAGCGAAAGCCATATTGCACAAGGGTTTCTTTTCTTGCTCTATCTCCACGATACATTCCGCCAATTTGTGGAACGGTAACGTGGCTTTCATCAATAATCAATAAACCATCACTCGGCATATAATCAAACAGTGTCGGTGGTGGATCGCCTTCTTTTCGACCTGATAAATAGCGAGAGTAGTTTTCGATACCAGAGCAATAACCAAGTTCATTCATCATTTCAATGTCAAACTGAGTACGTTGAGCCAGACGCTGTTCTTCAAGTAATTTATGTTCTTGAATAAAATAAGTTCGGCGTTCAGCCAGTTCCACTTTTATCTGTTCAATCGCATCTAAAATACGCTCTCTCGGTGTCACATAGTGGCTTTTAGGATAAACAGTATAACGTGGCACACGTCCTAGACTATGCCCTGTAAGCGGGTCAAATAAGGTTAAATTCTCAATTTCATCATCAAATAATTCTACTCGTAACGCAATTTCGTCAGACTCGGCAGGGAAAATATCAATGACTTCACCACGCACACGAAAGGTAGAACGTTGAAAGGCTTGGTCGTTACGAGTGTATTGTAATTCCGCTAAACGAGATAAAATCGTACGTTGATCGATAATAGCCCCAACTTGCAAATGCAACATCATCTGCATATAAGCATCAACATCGCCCAAACCGTAAATAGCAGAAACAGAGGCTACCACAATGGTATCTCTACGTTCTAGGAATGATTTTGTTGCAGACAATCGCATCTGTTCGATTTGTTCATTGATAGACGCATCTTTTTCAATAAAAGTGTCGCTACTCGGCACATAAGCTTCAGGCTGATAATAGTCATAATATGAAACGAAATACTCTACGGCATTTTCTGGGAAAAAAGCTTTCATTTCGGCATAAAGCTGAGCGGCAAGAGTTTTATTTGGAGCAAGTAACATTGCAGGGCGATTTAAGTTAGCAATCACGTTAGCAATCGTAAAGGTTTTTCCTGAACCTGTTACCCCCAGTAATGTTTGATGAGCTAAACCATCATTCAACCCTTCAATCAATTTCGCTATTGCGGTTGGTTGATCACCTGACGGTTTAAACGGAGAGTGCAAAATAAAAGGTTTGCCTTGCTTGTTCATTAAAAAATCCTACCCAGAAAAATTGGTAGGATTTTATCATAAGCAAGCGGTGAGATTTGTAAATTTTTTTACCAATCTCACCGCTTGTTAAAAGCTTGAATAACTTAGACGTTACTGTTTTGGTAATTTATACAACTGCTGATTATACAAATAGCTACCTAACAATGCATGAGCTAGCGCTTCTTTTTTCATTGCTTCTGGCTGTTCTTTTACAGAAAGCTGATTGTTCTGCGGATTATATTCATAACCTTTAGCGACCGTATTTGGCTGAAGAATAATCACATCATTCCCTTTCATCATTGCTTGGGTTTGATCATATTGCATAAAGGCACGATTTGGATCAACCTGTTGAGTAAGATCATAACCGATCATTGGGTAATCACCACTTATGCCAGCCAATGAAAGCAATGTAGTCGGCATATCGATTTGGCTGACTAAACGTGGATCACGTTTTGCTTCAATCCCTTCACCTAAAATTAACGCTGGAATATGGAAGTTTTTAACAGGCACTAATTCTGCTCCACCGACTCGAGAATCGTGATCAGCAATCACTAAGAAAATGGTATCTTTCCAATAGTTTGATTGTTTCGCTAATTTGAAGAAATATCCTAGGGCGTAATCTGCATATTTTGCTGCATTATTACGGGTCTGTTTTTCTTTATCAAACAGTTCAATTTTTCCATCTGGAAATTCAAATGGATCGTGGTTACTTGAGGAAAAGACTAAGCTAAAGAATGGTTGATCACCTTTGGCTAATTCCGTAAAAGTTTCATTCGCTTTATCAAACAAGTCTTCATCACTCATTCCCCAAGTGGCGACAAATTTTGGATTTTTGTAATCCTTCTCATCAATAATTTTTTGGACACCATTTCCGTAGAAATAGCTTGCCATATTATCAAAGTGTTTCTCACCGCCATAAATAAACGAAGTGTGATAGCCTTGACGACCTAGTAAATCGGCAATAGTAAAGAAACCATTCTGGCTTTTTGTTAGTTTTACCGTTGCACGAGCGGGAGTGGGTGTAAAACCTGCGGTAACCGCTTCAATTCCACGCACTGAGCGTGTTCCTGTGGCATATAAATTCTCAAATAACCAACCTTCTTGAGCCAATTTATCAAATTCAGGCGTAAGCGGTTTGCCCCCTAAAGTCCCGACAAATTGTGCGCCTAAACTTTCTTCTAATAGAATCACGATATTTTTAGGTTTACCTTGATAAGTTGCTTTATTGCGAGTTAAGGTTGGGTATTCTGCGGAAATATAATCGCTTTCGGCACGTCCACGACTAGCTTTAACAATATTCAACATCTCATCAACAGGCATTTTTCCGTATTGTTCGGATGATTTATCTTCATCTTTTAATTGCTGTGCGGCATATAGCACCGAGTAACCTGAGTTAAGTACGAGTGAATTCACTAACGGATCACCTGAAAATGCTACCATTGCAGGATTGATTCCACGATGATTTAAAGTGGAACGAGCCCCGATAAAAGAAACCGCAATAATCACTAAGGCAATGACTGGTCGCCATTTCCAGCTTGGTAGCTGTAAATTTTTAACCGCCCAACCAGATAACTTCCAATAAATCACACTCGCAAGTACAGTAATAATTAGGCTAGATAATACCGCTACAAGATGTCCATTCGCTAACATTGAGAAAACTTCTTTCGGGTAAAGCAAATATTCAATAAATAAACGGTTTGGACGGAAATCGTAAGTTTCGATAAATGCGGGGGTCGCCACTTCCATAAACAGAATAAAGACACTTCCGACAGTGAGCCAAATGCGTAAAATTTTCTGCCAAATAGTGCCTAGTATATTGTTATTCAAAAAGAGTACGCTAAAAAGTGCAGGCACGCCAAAAAGATAGCAAATGGAAACAATATCAATGCGTAACCCTTGTAAGAATAAACGTACCCATCCATCGACAGCAGAAATTCTTTCCGCTTGCCAAAGAGACAGCCCGATACGAGATAAGGTGAAAATGATTAAATTAAGACCAATAAAGAAGAATATTGGGAATAAAATGGAGCGTTTTTTTTGCATATACAGACCTTAGTCTAATAAAGTAATGGTATCACCAACACGAATAACACCACTATTTTCGGGTAATAGATGAATACCAAATAATGGTTTGCCTTTTTCATTCGTATGGTGCTGTTTAAGTGTTCTAAATGGTTCAGCTTTAGGATCTAACTCTAAAGTATCTAAATTACGAGTAATCAAAATACAACGAGTACAACATTCAGCAAAACGCAATATCACATCGCCGATTTGAATGCGTTTCCACTGTTCTTCTTCAAAAGCTAACTCGCCATCTATGACAATATTGCCACGAAACTGTTCCATTGTAACAGGGACAGGCGACCATTCTTGCACTTGCTTTAAAGATTGTTGTGAAACTAACAAAATAGGATTGTTATCTGCAAAGCTCATTGGATGAGGTTCAAAATTTGCCACTTGGCGTTGACTTTTCTCACCAAGCCAACGAAGTTGCACTTCTCGCCCAAACAAACCGCTCAACCATTCATTCACAGAATAATGAGCAATCCAAGACGAAAAGTGTGTTCCCCAAACTTCGCTATCAGCACTTTTAACAAAATCACGATAATGCACGATACATTGTTCCCCATTATCTGCACGCATTACAATGCCTGTTGAAAATGGAAAAGCGGATAGTTGATAGAGTACTTTTTCTTTACGCGCTGTAATAAATGTACCGTCAGGTTCGGTAATCATAAATTCTCGGTCAAAATTCAAACCTTGCGGATGCACAAAAGCTTGCTCTACAACATAAGCCTTTGACGATTTGATTGGATATATATTTAATTGTGTGACTTTCACATTCTTCTCCTTTTTGAAAGTGGCACAATAGCGGAAATTTGCGAAATTTTCCACTTTTACAAATTTCTAAAGTAAAATAACCGCTTGCTATTCTCTATTATCATTAAAACTAAGGAAACTATCGTGGCAAAGAAACCAACCCAAGATTTTGAGACAACACTTAAAGAGCTGGAAGAAATTGTCGGTCGTTTAGAATCAGGCGATCTTCCTCTTGAAGAAGCCCTAACTGAGTTTGAAACCGCTATTAAACTGGTTCAACAAGGGCAAGAACGCTTACAAAAAGCAGAACAACGTATTCAAATTCTATTAAAAAAAGATCAAGACAGTGAATTGGTGGATTATCAATAATGACATATCAACTTTCTCACGAGCTTACGCAATGCCAGCAACGTGTTAATGATTTTCTTGCAACCCAATTAACGCAATATGATAATTTTAACTCACCGCTTATTGATGCAATGTCTTATGCTGTGTTACTTGGTGGAAAACGAGTTCGACCATTTTTAATTTATACGACGGGAAAAATGTTAGGTGTTCCATTAGAACAACTCGATCATTCGGCAGGAGCAATGGAAGCTATTCACGCTTATTCGCTAGTTCACGATGATTTGCCCGCAATGGATAATGATACTCTTCGTCGTGGTAAACCGACTTGCCACATTGCATTTGATGAAGCAACTGCTATTTTAGCAGGCGATGCTTTGCAAACCTTTGCTTTTGAACTATTAAGTCAAGATACTACCATTTCGGAAAAACAAAAAATCCTACAAATTCAACTGCTTGCAAACTCATCTGGAGCAAAAGGAATGTGTTTGGGGCAAAGTTTGGATCTGTTATCTGAAAATAAAAGTGTTTCACTGAGTGAATTGGAGCTAATCCACCGTAATAAAACAGGAGCTTTAATTTTAGCATCTGTTCTAATGGGATTTAATTTATCAAAATATGTGAATGACCAACAAATTAAACAACACTTAACACACTACGCCCAAGCTATTGGTTTAGCATTTCAAGTACAAGATGATATTTTAGATGTTATCGGACAAAGTGAAAAAATAGGAAAAACCGTAGGTGCAGATCAAGTTTTAAACAAAAGTACCTACCCTAAACTACTTGGTTTAGATGGAGCAAGACAAAAAGCTGAAGATCTTTATCAAGCTGCTCTTTTATCTTTAGCCCAACTCCCATTTGATACCACTGCTCTAGCTGAATTGGCATCTTTTATCGTTAAGCGTGAGAGTTGAAAAGTTGAGATTTGAGATTTGTTAATTGAAGATAAGTAAAAAGAGCTTATCTTCTTATAAACTAGGATATTATTTTAAACTGAAGTAGATTTACAGTTATGTTAGTCTATTAAAATAAGGTAACTCATTATAAATTAAATAAATATACCCAAATAAAACCACATAAATTTTTTCAAACTTTCCCACTCTACCTCGCGCACAATCTCGGCTTTTTGCATTGGCTGAATAACTCGTTGTTTCACATTATCCCCCAATATCCTTCCAACTGTGGATAAAGTCGATCACAGGCTTACGGCTATCGGCTAAATTTTCGTGGAGCTTTAATGAACTACGTTTATATAACACCTTGTAGGTTTCCAAATCTAAATTTTTGATTTGCTCCCACAAAGTTTCCTTGGCAATAGATTTACCGCTTTTAGCTTGTTCCAGTACGGATTGTTTGCGTGAGTAGCGAATGTCGATCTCTGAATTTTCAGTCGGATTATCTTGCAAAATTTGCAATAAGCGTTTATCATCGATTTCAGATAAAAGCGGTGAATTATCAATCCTTGGATTTGTTATCCTCTGGGCAATTGATAATAACTTGCTTTTATTAGGCGAGTTATCTTTCCCAGGTATCAGATTTGTTATCCGATGTACGTAAGAAAGTAACTCGACTTGTTCAATTTCTGATAACTTGTGATAGTAATAACAGTCTCCATTTTCAGCCACACCGACTGCAACACGAACAGTATAATCATATCCACCAATATTTAAAGCCTGCAATATAATAATCGTATTCTTTAATACTCGGATTTTTTGCTAAATCCTCATTTGGAATGATATCAATATAAATGGTCTCTTCAATAATCTGTGGAATTGCAGAGATACTTTGAAGATTATCTGGGTCTTTATAGTAGCACGTCCTTAACCCCTTTTACGCCTAATTCAATCTCCTGCTCTGTATCCTACCACGCAAGGTTTTACCGTATTTTAACGCATTGCGTTTGTAGTATCGTAAATCGGTGCTAGGCTCAATATCTTTACTCAAGATTTTGATACTCTCCGCTTAGCGTAGTTTCTCAAAACTTTCGGATTCAGCACGACGGCTAAAACGAATATCATGGTTATACTGCTCAAAGGTTAATTCCGTTTCACTATTTGCTTTCGCTGTTGGTACGTTGAACGGTTTGCCTTTGAATAAGGAATTTCATTGTCTAAACTTTCATTTTGACTATTGAAATCTCAAATGTCTTGGATTAAACTTTGAACATTAGCTCCTTGAAGCCCGACGAGAGTTCGTTCATCTTGAACGGAAGCCGTCAATTCTGGCAAGGAGCTTTTTTCATCGATTTCGGAAAACGAGTTGTTTTCCGAGAGTCTCTCAGTTGATACGCGGTAGGATAAGGAAAGTAGCTCTTTTTTGTTTATAGGCGTAAGTTTGTGATCGTAATAACGCTCACCATTCCTACTACAAAAAATTCAAGCAGCTTTTATATATTTCTTTATTTTACAATGGGTTATCTTAATTTTCATATACTAACATAACTGCTAATCTACTTCACCCCCAAATTATTTGGTTTTATTAAACTCTCTAGGCGGATCATAAATAATCACTGGCGAAATCGGCTCAATAGGTACCATATATTCGCGTACCTCGCCACGGCAATGATGTGGCTGATTACCCACTTTGTTGATATAACAAGTAGTAACTATGGCATCTGTTTTCATTTGCCCTGTTTTTTATCTACTTCATAACTCATCAAACGATGCGTTGTTTCTGGAACACCGCCGCATTGCTCATTATGTTTCTCATAAACGCTTATGCTGTAATAGGGAAATGTATCCTCTGCTTTATGAGCCATAAAAAACACACATTTTATCGGTATAAGCAATAACTTATTTTTTGAACCGACTTCATTACCATAGATATAGCTTGATCTTCATTTTTTACAGGCTTTGCCATTAATGGTAATGTTAATAAAGACAATAATAATGCAGTAAGTGTTCTTTTCATAAATCCCCCTTTGTAGATAAGCACATTATACGCCTATAAGCGGTAGGATTAATCAGAATTTTAGACATTATCTAAAGTCTAAAATCGAACCCGTTGCCAGTTCAACTACAACGGGTTCGATTTTAGAAAAATTTATTCGCCTTCTGCAAATGGCATTGTTGGATAAGAAATAATTAACCGTTCAACTTCTTTCCATAATTTTTTGCAATCTTTCTCCGTTTTTACTGTTACTCTATTTTTCTCTTTCTGAGAAAGTTTATTCAAATAAGGCGTTAAGTCTTTTTGATTTTCAAAAATAGCGCTAGCATTTTCCATCCCAAAACTATCTATTAATAACGGATAGTGTAGAGATTGATACACCGATAATAAATGCTTCTCCGCATCGTTACTTTGCCAACGTTCTAATATTTGTTGACGTTCTTCCTCAGACTTTGCAAACCAAATATCAGGAAAGTAACACATTGCGATGTTATTACTTTTGATAATGTAATTTCTTACCTTATCCATGCTAATCGAATGTTCTTTAGCTACTGCAGTTGTAAAAAGAGTTCCAAAAAGAAGCACTATTCCAAGTTTTTTCATAACATTTTCTCCTGGGTATCTTAGGGATTTATGAAAGACTTCCGCCATTTTTGGTTAGTTTCATCATATTCTTCAACTAAATCGGTTGCATATTTCCCAATTATTCTACATTCATCCATTGATTTAATACTGACTATTTTGGCGTATCGTTTTTCAGCTTGATCAAACTGTTTTTGCCACTCAGGTGATAATCCATTAAACAGATAATCTTCTGCTAAATTTGCAGGCATTATTTTTTGTGCCAGTCGCATTTTTAATTTCAAATAATGCGAACGTTTTAATCTTCCTTCATTTTCTATATCATTCCACCATTTATCTATGATTTCTGAACCACGATCATTGGATTGATAAATTTCAGGAAATAAACATTTATTGATATTGTTGTCCTGAATAATAAACTGTTTAAAGATTTTTTTGATGTCTAATGCTTTAGGAGAAGATGACTTTATCGTTGATAAATCACTCGCAGTAACCCACTTTCTTCCTTCTTGATCGATGTTTTCTGCAAAAGCCGAACAAGCAAACAAGGATATGAGCAAGGCAGTTAGTTGTTTTTTCACTAATTGTATAACTAACATCGTTATTCTCCTGTTAAATATGCTATACAATTATAGAAATTTAATTAGAGATTATCTAGTATTAAGGTTACATAATCATCAAAATCACCATCGTTATTTGTTAGATTGATGAAACGATGAATAAATAGTTTGGTTACAAATAGCGGATTTTCGATAAGTAGTGCCATTACACACCATTGAATTTGGTTTTGTTCATCTCTAGCTGTGAACACTTTGATTTTTGTGTAAGGAGTCTTCCCTGCCCATATTTGAAAAAAGTGTTGCCATTCTGGACGAAGTTGGGCGGTTTGATCGTAATGCTCGCCCACATAAGTAAAAAGCTCAGCCAACAAAGTTTGCGACTGAGCGAGATTTTCAATGCGTTCTGTTTGGTATTTTATTACTTTCATCTTGATATTGACTTAGGCCAATTTCTGCTGTAGTATGGTTACCAGGAAGGTGGTCGTTATCTGATAACGAAGAACGCAGTGCAGAAAGGTTAAAATCACTTTCTGCCGAGAGCGCGAAGTTATCAAGAAACTTTGACTGCCTTTTTCTTTATAGCAATAAAGTAATCTTCATTGACACTGTCGTCATCTTTTACTACACTTGCCCTATTGAAAAGCAAGTCAATAGTATCTTCTGCCAGCAATTGGAGCTTAGAGTTGATACGACTTGCTTTTTGTTTATCTACAAATAGTACATCTGATTTTTCAACCATATTCTCTAAATAAGCCCTTGTACCATCTTTTCCGTAAGCACTGGGCTAATTTATGAAATATCAGTCCACCAGTTCTTTCTCTGTGTGCAGTGCAGCAATCACACTCTCGTATCCTTATAAATACTAAGCCTCTTAAAAAATAAGAATTAGGTTTACCTTTACCGTAATAGGATTATTAAGCTCTCTAGGCATTTTTTTGATAAACCAACCGTCATTTCAGAATGTTCATTTTTAATTTTGCCAATCTTTTTTATTCATAAACATCGATAAATCATCAAGGCCTACCTGAATTAATGATTCAGGTGTAGTACCTAGAACAGTTCACTCTTCTGACATATAAAGTAAATCATCTCTGAATGCCTTAGATAATTGATTATCTCCAGGTCCATACACACTTCTTGCATCAACTTCCATCAATTCAGTTAAAACAACATATGCATCAGCCTTTGTGCTAGATCTAAACACTGCCACAGGATTATTCGGGTCAAAGGCACCGTTGTTGTCTGTGGTTGATTTCAAACATCCCTTATTATCATAACTTCCATATTGGTATTGACTTTAGGCTGGTTTCAGTTTTATTATTCCTAGCAGAAAGCTCAACTTCTGATGTGAAATCCCACCCTAATTGAAGGCTCTGGGTATTCAGAACTTGTTGGGCTTTTGCTTTATGTAAAAATCTTGATTGACACTCTCATGATCTTTTACTACACTTGCCTTATTGAAAAGCTCGTTTAGAGTTTCAGGAGCCGGCAATTGGAGCGTGTCTTGAAACTTACGGGCTTTTTGCATTATCTACAAAATGCACTTCGGCTTTTTCAATCATATTCTCCAAATAGGCTCTTGTGCCATCTTTCCCATACTCACTCGCTAATTTATGGAAAACTAACCCATTTTGTTCATCTACATGTAATGCGGCAATCACTCCCTCATTTCCTTTAACCACTAATTCTGTTAAAACAACATAAGAATTAGGCTTGTCTTTAGTATTTTTGAATACCACAACTGGATTATTAAGCTCTCCAGGAAAAGTCACTGTTATTGCCTGTAGCTGTAGCTGGATTTGAAGTGCTCTTTATTATCAAAACTTTCATCTTGGTATTGAGTTAAATCAGCTTCAGTTTTAGTATTGGCTTTAGAAAGGTTATCCTTGTTAAGAATGACATTTGGTAACTGAAACCCCGCTCTATTATTAAATAGGATAACCTTTTGTTTTGTTTCAATATAATACTTATTTTAAGTCCTCGTTGATTTGACTAACATTTCTTCCATAAGTACTCTCTAGATTAATAAATTCAAGAATATTACCTTTTCCTTTTACATGGAATGCTGCAATTACAGGCTTGTCAATGCGATCTTCACGTTCTGTTAAATAATCTTGCTTTCTTTCTTCAAAAGGTCTTTTTGACATATTGGCTCCAATAAAAAAGCCAGTTAGAAATCTAACAGGCTATATCATTCAACTAGTTATTTAATAGGATACATTTTCCCACTTCCATCCCAAACATCCCCTGCACGCTCAGACAAAGCCATTGCATCAGAACGCATCTTTCCTGTTTTTTTATCTACTTCATAACTCATCAAACGATGCGTTGTTTCGGGATCTCCGCCACATTGCTCATTATGTTTCTCGTAGACGCTTATACTGTAATAAGGAAAATCATTCTCTGATTTATGTCCCATAAAAAACACACTCTATAGGCACGGATAATAACTTATTTTTCTGCACCGATTTTATTACCATAGATATAGCTTGATCTTCATTTTTTACAGGCTTTGCCATTAATGGTAATGTTAGTAAAGAGAATAATAATGCGGTAAGTGTTCTTTTCATAAATTCCCCTTTATAGATAAGCACATTATACGCCTATAAGCGGTAGGATTAATCAGAATTTTAAACATTCTCTAAAATCAAGGTTACATAATCATCAAAACCCATACCAAGAGAGTAAAGAGTTCATTATTTACGAAAGCCCAGAGGAAATTATAAGGATGATTAACGGAGAAGATGTACCTCTTGCAGTTTTTGATCCTCTTGATGAGAAGAGCATAATTGATTTTTCACAAATTGAAAATGCCTTACAAGCCAACAAATACATCGAATGCCAATCATCAGATGTAAGTAAACACGAAGATGATGTAAATCCAGAAATGGTCAATATGATTTTATACAATTTAATGCGTTACTGCTGAGCTAAAGAGATTGATATTGTCAGCTACATTCGCTTTGCCTACAACCAAATCAAAGACCGCAAAGGCAAAATGATTAATGGCGTTTGGGTTAAGCAAGAGGTTTTGAACAATGACTAAACAAAACAACGGCTGGATTAGCGTAGAATATGAATTGCCTAATACTGTGCCACACGAATATTATGGGGAACTGTCAGATGAAATTCTTCTTTATGGCATAGACGATAGTGGAAGTAAATCTCATATTTTTATTGGTTTTATGATCGATGGCAATACATTTTATTCAATAGAGTATGGTAGATGTAAAGCGGATATTGGAAGCTGCTAAAAAACTCAGTGAGCAATCAAAATTCGTCTTCCCTCATTTAAAAATCTCCACCGAGCCAATGAGTAGCGAGACAGTAAATGCAGCCTTAAAACGAAATGGTTATTATAAAGTGCTTACTTCTCACAGCATCCGTTCAATAATTCGAACATATCTAGCTGAAATAGGCATTGAGAAAAATACTGCTGAAACCGTACTGGCCCACAAAATTGATGACGATTTAGAAGAAACCTATAATTGTCACAATTACCTCAATCAACGTATCCCCGTAATGAACCTTTGGGGCAAATATTTAGAAGATTGCGGGTTGGTTCAATCTAAAATAATCACCAACTAAAGCACATACTATTTTTATTTTGTTATGTCGGTTCTTGTGAACTTTTGTGAGTTTTCAAAATTACATATATACTCTTCATAGCTTAGGCTAGTTAAACCATTTGCTTTGTCCTGTTCATATGTTTGCTGATTTAAATCAGCTGTCGCAACATTAACAATAGGCATATTGTTAATTTTATTTTGCAACACATTAGAAACTACCGATTTGAAATCGCTTTGTGTTGCAAAGTTTCGAACTTTGATCGTATTACTGGTTTCATTATATTCTACAGTAGATGAAGATTTCTCAGTTTCTACGTTTATTTCTGAAAATTCAGGATAGCGATTAAATAAAGGTGAATTATTCAAAATATCTCTAAGTGTATCTCCTCTGTAAATGGAAATATATGAATTACCTAATCTATGATCTTCATTAATGGAAATGTCAGATTTTTTATCTTGTATTTTTTAGCAGTAGAATAGCGAATATCATTGTCTAAACTTTCATCTTGCAAAATTTGCAATAAGCGCTTATCATTGATTTCAGGTGATGAGTTAGAAATCGCCGCAGTTGATACGCGAGAGGTCATTTCTAACAAGTCACCTTTTTCGATCTCCGTTAATTTATGATCATAGTATTTGTCTCCAGTGGTGGAAACACCTACTACCGCTCTGACCGTATAATCATCACCACCGATATTTAAACCAGCAAGATAGTATTCATATTCTTGAATATCAGGGTTCTTCGCTTGCTCTTCATTAGGTCGAGTATCAATATAAATTGCATTTTCAATAATCTGCGGAATAGTTGCAATACTTTGAAGATGATCAGGGGCTTTATAGTCGTGTCGCAAAACTTCTTGCACACCATTACGCCCTAAATTGATGGCTCGTCACGTATCCTTATTCACATAAGTTCCACGCAAGGTTTTCCCGTAGTTTAACGCATTGCGTTTGTACTCTCGTAAATCGGTGCTAGGCTCAATATCTTTACCCGAAATCTTGATACTCTCCGCTTGGCGTAGTTTCTCAAAACTTTCAGATTTAGCACGACGGCTAAAGCGAATGTCATTGTTATTCGGGTTAAACGCACCATTGTTGTCTGTGGCTGACTTGATTTGGTTGGAATCGAATGCAACAACTTCTTCAGCAAAGTTATATGGTGTTTCATTTGTGCTTGTGTTAGCGGTTGGATTTTGGCTGTTTTTGGTTATTGACAGTTTGTTGAGAATTGTTTAAATTAACCCCACTTGAGCCAATCTTTGACTTTTCCATGGGCGATTGGAGCCCGGCGGATGTAAGCACTGATTGGCTTTTGTTTTTCTCCCAACGGAGCAATCCGTCATTTTTCCATCCTTGGAATTTAATTTCAGCATTATCCTTGCCATAAACACTTGCTACTTTATTAACTAGGTTATAGCCTTGTTTTTTATTAATGTGTAACCACTTGCAAGCTAGGGCAAGTAATAAAACCACTAGCAACCAGTGGCGACAAAGCCTTTGAAGAGTACGTTAATATAGTGCTAGAAAGTTTATAGAAATCAGCTAAAATAACCGCCTATTCAGTAGAAAAGAATGTCCTTTCACGAGCAATTACGCCAACGTTACCGCATCTTTAGCGATTCACAGCAAAGCCTAACGGACAAACTGCACCAAGAATTAAAAAACTTGAGCAGTATTTACGAAAAAAGTTGGATATGGATAAATGCTATAAAAAATCCATTACCGACAGTGAGCCTACAGAGCCATATTTAAAATGCAGTAATCCTGTAGTAATGGAGCAGAATGCTGATTACCCAAGTGTGAGATTTGAATTGACCATTGTGCTTGATGAGGGTGAAGATATTTATCCGAAAAAGGAATTTAAACAATTATTTGAGTTAGGATATAGAGGTTTAATCACTTTTGGCATAATATAACTCCTTAAAACACCCCACAAAAATACTCACTAAAAAAACTGGATTTTTTAGGACTATTTCGGACTGCTATTTTACGCTAAAACGTTGGAGTTACTGGATTTTTAAATCATTTTGGATTGATTGGACTAATTAGAATTAAAATATGGAGGCGTGTACCGGAGTCGAACCGATCTACATGGATTTGCAATCCAGTGCATAACCGCTTTGCTAACACGCCAAAATGGAGCGGGAAACGAGGCTCGAACTCGCGACCCCGACCTTGGCAAGGTCGTGCTCTACCAACTGAGCTATTCCCGCATTTGATTTGGTAAGTCGTTAAGACATCTCGTATTCTACGAATTTTTAATGAAGTGTCAAATCATAAATCCACTGTTCATTTCGATTGATGAAAAAAAGTTCGTTATTGTTGTTTTTTGATGAATTTATTTGCGAATTGAATAAAAAGGCGGATAATCACCAATGAATAAGAACATCTCTTGTTTGTATAATTTATCTCAATGTAATTCAAGGAGCCTATTATGCGTTTAAAATCGTTAGCGTTTGCTATCTCTACTCTTTTTTTAACACCCCAAGCTAATGCAACTGATTTATCCAAAGAAACAGAAGCATACAAAAATTTTGTTGTTGCTCAAATTGATAATTTGGTTTCAGACACAGAAAAATTTGTGAATTATTTAAAAGCTGGAGAGTTGCAAAAAGCAAAACAGATCTACCCACTTGCACGTATGTATTTTGAACGCTCAGAACCTATTGCAGAAAGTTTTGGTGATTTAGATCCTCGTATTGATGCTCGTTTGGCTGACTTAGCGGAAGAAGGTAAAACTGAAAAAGATTGGTCTGGATTCCATAAAATAGAGCAAGTTCTTTGGGAGAAAAACACTACTAAGGGAACCGAAGAAACTGCAGAACAGTTATTAAAAGATGTCAAAGAACTACATGCAAAAATTCCAACAGCTGAAGTAACACCAGAATTAATGATTACTGGTGCTGTGGATTTACTGAATGAAGTTTCAACCACAAAAGTAACAGGTGAAGAAGAAATTTACTCCAAAACAGACCTTTACGATTTTAAAGCAAACATTGAAGGGGCTGAAAAAATCTATGAATTATTTAAAGAAAAATTAGATAAAAAAGATGCAAAATTATCTCAAGAAATTGCTACTCGTTTTGCTGAAGTGAATGGATTACTAGATAAACATAACCAAGCAAAAGGCAGCTATGATTACGTTGATTACGACAAATTATCTGATAAAGAAATCAAAGCTCTTGCAGAAGCTGTAAATAAATTAGGTGAACCCCTTGCTCAAATGGGTGTATTACTTGAGAAATAAGGAATTATTATGAGCGATCAACATAGTCAAAATGCTCGTCGTGATTTCTTAAAACAAGCAACTTTAATCAGTGCCAGTCTAATGGCTGGCACTACCTATGCTTTAGAACCGCGAGTTCCGTCACAAATTAAAAATCTCTATCCATTTTTTGGTACACATCAACAAGGTATTGCCAGTCCAGCACAAAAGCAGATCTATTTTATGGTATTGGATTTACATACCCATGATATTAAAGAAATCAAAGATATGTTCAAAACGTGGACAGAATATAGTGCCAATTTAACATCAGGAAAAAATGTAAAAAACTATGGCTCGAATGCTTATGTTCCAACAATCGACACTGGTGAAGCAGACGGTTTAAATCCACATAATCTAACTTTAACCTTTGGCATTAGCCCAACTTTCTTTGAAAAATTAGGCATTACCAAGTTAAAACCGAAAGCATTAAATACTCTTCCCCACTTCCCTCGCGACCAATTAAAAGAACATTACAGCGGCGGCGATATTTGTATCCAAGCCTGTGCAGATGATCCTCAAATCGCTTTTCACGCAGTGCGCAATTTAGTCCGAGTTGCTCGTTCTAAAATTACAATGCGTTGGAGTCAATCAGGTTTTAATTCCTTTGAAAATGGTGATACCCCTCGTAACTTATTTGGCTTTAAAGATGGCACAGGTAATCCACAAGGTGAAGCATTGAACGAAACGGTATGGTGCAGTGAAAATGATTGGCTCAAAAATGGTTCCTATTTGGTTGCTCGCCGCATTCAAATGCACTTAGAAACGTGGGATAGAACGAATTTGAATGGACAAGAAGAAACCTTTGGTCGCCATCGTGATTCAGGTGCCCCATTAGGTGAGAAAAAAGAGTTTGATGCTGTTGATTTAGAGAAAAAAGATGAAAAAGGCAATGTTGTTATTCCTGAAATTTCGCATCTTCATCTTGCGAAGAAAACAGGCTTAAAAATACTTCGCCGTTCTTTCTCTTATGCGAGTGGTGTTGATCCTAAAACAGGGCAATTTGATGCTGGGCTACTTTTTATTTCATTCCAAAAAGATCCTGCTCAATTTATCACGATCCAAAACAGTTTAGGCAATATAGACAAAATGAACGAATATATCACTCACATCGGCAGTGGTTTATTTGCTTGTTTTGCAGGGGTAAAAGATGAAAATGATTACTTGGGCAAAGCATTATTTGACCAAATTTAACCACCTTATTGCACTTTTTACGCTCAGCATTACGCTGAGCGTTTGTGCTTATGCAAAAGTAGAAACCAGCCATCTTTTTGTGCATCTTTCCGATGCAATGGCTGAAGTAAAACAAGGTGAAATTGCAAAATCTCAATCGCATCTTACCGCTTTAAAACAGGAGTTTGAAACGCTCCCAACTCATCAATCAAATGCTGGACAAGCGGTCAGTTCTGCAATTTCTTTTGCAATTACCCAACCGAGTTTAACCACCTTTGAGCAGCTTTCAAAAGCTCTTTATGTCTTTGAAAAAGAACAAAATCCCGTAGATTACAACCAAAAACGACAACAATTCGCTAAACGTGTATTGCCTGTTTATCAACAATTAGCCAAAGCGGTTTCAGAGCAGGATTTAACCGAAGCTAAAATTATCTTTAAGCGGTTCAATAGCACTTGGACTGCAAATGAAAAAGTCGTTCGGGAAACTAGTTTAGGACACTACGGGCAGATAGAAACAGCAATGACATTACTACGCATTGCAATGCTTTCTGAGCCGACAAACTTTGCAGAAATGCAAAAACAGGCGATGGCATTAGGACAATCTTTAAATGACTTTAAACAAGGTAATACCCTTCAACCACAAGTATCAAACTTAGCTAATGCTCCACAAACATTAGCGGAAGGTATTCAGCTGTTAGAAAAGAGCTATCAAGCTTTTGAGAATAACCAATCTGAACAAGCAAAAGCGGATATCACTCTCTTTATTCAACAATGGGCAATTTTCGAAGGAGATGTCCGTACTCGTAACAGTACGCTCTATACTAGAATCGAAAGTGATTTGCCGCTCGTTATGGTAAAAGGCAACACCACAGATAATTTAAAGCATTTTCAACAGCTTATCTCAGAGATGAAACAGCTTGATACCGCTAAACATTATACGGCGATTGATGCAATGCTCATTTTATTACGAGAAGGATTAGAAGCCTTACTCATTATTATGGCATTGCTTACCACCTTAAATGTCGCTAATCAACCAACTGCTAAACGCTGGGTTTATGCTGGTGCAGGTTTAGGACTAATGGCCAGTATTGCAGGAGCAACGGCATTACATCTACTCTTCCCTGCGATTTCTGCTGGTACGAACCGAGAAATTTTAGAAGGTGTAGTTGGTGTATTTGCAGTTCTGATGATGTTATTTGTTGGGGCTTGGCTACATCGCAAATCATCTATTCAAGGTTGGCAACAATTTGTGAATAAGCAGGTTAATCAAGCACTAGCAACTGGCAGTTTAGTTTCTATGCTCACTTTGAGTTTCTTATCCGTATTCAGAGAAGGAGCAGAAACAATTTTATTCTATGCAGGAATGCTACCGCTTATTAGCACGCAAGATCTCATTTTAGGCTTGATACTAGCCGTTGCATTATTGGTATTCATCGCGTTTATAATGGCATTTTCATCTAAAAAACTGTCTATACACCATCTATTTAAAGCAATGACACTACTTATCTACGGGCTAGGATTTAAAATTTTAGGGGTAAGTATACACGCTTTACAACTTACGCAAGTTATCCCAAGAAGTGTTGTTGATAACCTGAGTAGCATACCTGAAATTGGTTTTTATGCCTCTTGGCAAGGGGTTATTGCACAGCTTGTCTATCTTGCTCTTATACCGATTGTTGCGAAATTCTTTAAGAATTAAACCGCTTTCATTCCAAGATCTTAGCTCTCTTTAATCCTCTTTAAAGAGAGCTTATAACATAAAGAACTATAAATTGATAAAATCATTCATTAATGATATAATGATATTCTTTTACTGTATGGAGAAAGGATATTTTGTTATTTTTTAAATTTATTCAAGAGCGAACTACATTTAATCTTTTTGTTATATCAACAACATTACTCTTTGTTACATTACTGATCTTAACTACACTATTTTTCCCCTCTCAAATCAACACGATGCTTGAAAGCATAAAAATATCGGTATTCGATAACTTTAGTTGGTTTTATATTTTGTCATTTTCTGTTTTCTTATGTTTCCTGATTGCCCTATCTGTTAGCCATTTTGGTAATATAAAATTAGGTGCAAACGAAGATGAACCTGAGTTTTCATTCTTTTCTTGGTTAGCAATGCTATTTGCTGCGGGAATGGGCGTAGGGCTTATGTTTTTTGGCGTCGCGGAACCCTTAACACACTATTTTTCATCCATTACTAGCGGTAGCTTAGAACAAAGACAACAACAAGCGCTTATGCATACTGTCTTCCATTGGGGCATACACGCTTGGGCTGTTTATGGCGTAATTGCACTAGCGTTAGCTTATTTTGGATTCCGCTATAAGTTACCACTCTCACTACGTTCTTGCTTTTATCCCTTATTTAAAGAGCGTATCAATGGAAAAGTTGGAGATATCATTGATATTGTTGCCTTAATCTCAACACTCTTTGGTTTAATTACAACGCTTGGATTTGGGGCATCTCAACTTGGTGCGGGTATTACTCAATTAGGCTGGGTTACTGAAAATAATTTCTCAGTACAACTTGTTATTATTGCTGTTGTAATGGGATTAGCTGTTTTCTCTGCAATAACTGGTGTCGGAAAAGGCGTAAAAAGACTAAGTGAACTTAACCTAGGTTTAGCTTTTAGTTTAATGCTCTTTGTATTGATAGCTGGACCTACCCTATATTTACTTTCATCATTTAGTGATAATTTAGGTACTTATCTAAGTAATGTACTGCAGTTAGGTTTTAAAGCCTATACTTATGATACAGAGAACAATAGTTTTTTCACTGGTTGGACAATTTTATATTGGGCTTGGTGGTGTTCTTGGGCTCCTTTTGTTGGTTTATTTATTGCACGAATATCAAAAGGCAGAACCATTCGAGAATTTATTTTTGGCGTATTGATCATACCAACACTATTTAGCATATTGTGGTTTACGGTTTTCGGTAACAGTGCAATTTGGATCGAAAATCACATTGGAAGCGGAAAATTGCAAGCAATCATTTCTTCCCCAGAAAAACTGCTCTTTCAATTTTTAGAATTTTTACCGCTGCCTACGATTACTGGCTTTATTGCGCTAATTATTATTGCACTATTTTTCATCACTTCAGCAGACTCGGGAATTTATGTACTCAATAATATTGCATCACGCGATAAGAGTATGCAAACACCACGTTGGCAAACCATTTTATGGGGAGTAGTTATCTCTTCAATTGCGATTGTTTTAATGTATTCGGGTGGTTTAAGTAGTTTACAAACAATGACTCTGATCGTAGCGCTTCCCTTTGCTATGCTGATTTGTTTGATGTGTGTGAGCTTATTGAAAGGTATCATTGCAGATAAAAAATATTTTGATACTAAAGTTACTCCAACAAGTATCTTTTGGCGTGGTGATAAATGGAGAGAAAGACTTAATCAAATGCTTGTTCAAACACAAGAGAAAGATATTCTTAAATTTCTCAAACAAACTGCGTTACCAGCTATGCGAGAACTCCGCCAAGAATTGACTAACGTACATAATTTAAATGTAGAACTAGTCGAAAATTTACAAGATGATGAACCAAGCATTGAGTTCATCATAAAAAAAGAGTCAATGCGTAATTTTATGTATGGTATTAAATCTGTGAGCTATGAAACGTCTGAACAACTGATTAATGACCAGAAACTACCTCACATTCAATATAGTAAAACGTATCAACCTCTTGCTTATTTCTTTGATGGTAGGGACGGATATGATGTGCAATATATGACTCGTGATGAGCTAATTGCTGATATTCTCAAACAGTATGAACGCTATCTATCTTTATTAGAAGATATTGGTCAAGAGCTAATGGCTCACGAACAGACTGAAATTGCAGAATAATTTATAATCTCTGTCTAAATTATTTAAATCAAAGTGTAAAGAATATAACTGTTATTCTTTACACTTTTATAATGTATCAAACAATATCTTCCTTTTACTAAAATAACCTTTTGATTTCATTCTAAATATTTATCTTCCCAATTTGTGATCTAATTCAAAGTTTACTATTGTTTTGTAAACTTGTTTTTGATACAGTCCAAGCCATAGTTTTATCGACTTTTTCTACATTTTGCCTACAGCTAAGGAGAGCAAATGAAAAAAATGATTAACTTATCTGATAAAGATGCTCTTTTTATTGAGCAAATCTCTTTAGGTCTATGCAAAGATCCTTTCGCTTTTTTAGGTATTCACGCGGTTACTAAAGGTGTCATTATTCGAGCCTATTTACCCGAAGCCTTAACTGTAACCGTTATTGACGAGCAAGCCAATCCTATCGTTCAAATGCAAAAAATAGATGAACGTGATTTTTTTGCTGTGGAATTAAGCGGTAAAAAAACAGACTTATCCTACCGCTTACTCGTTGAATATGCTCATATTACTCTTGATATTGAAGATCCTTACCGTTTCCAATCCCATTTTTCTGATTTTGATAGTTGGTTATTGTCTGAAGGGTCACACACCCGTCCTTATGAAAAACTCGGCGCACATTTAGTCACACAAAATGAAGTGGGGGGTATCCATTTTAGTGTTTGGGCACCAAATGCCAAACGGGTATCGGTAGTAGGCGATTTCAATTTTTGGGATGGTCGTCGCCATCCGATGCGTTATCACAGCAATAGCGGTATTTGGGATATTTTTATCCCGAACGCTAAAAAAGGCACACTGTATAAATTTGAGATTTTAGATCGGGATGGCAAAATTCGTTTGAAATCGGATCCTTACGCTTTCTTTTCGCAATTCCGTCCTGATACTGCATCCGTTGCAACAGGCTTACCCGCTAAAGTTGAGCCCAATGAACAACGCCGTAAAGCAAATGAACCTGACCAACCTATTTCCATTTACGAGGTTCATTTAGGTTCATGGCGACGTAATTTAGAAAATAATTTTTGGCTAAATTACCAAGAAATTGCCGATGAACTTATTCCTTATGTTAAAGAGATGGGATTTACCCATATTGAATTATTACCAATATCAGAATTTCCATTTGATGGCTCTTGGGGATACCAACCTACAGGGCTTTACGCGCCAACAAGCCGATTTGGTTCACCTGAAGGCTTACATCATCTTATCAGTAAAGCTCACGAAGCAGGGATAAATGTTATTTTAGATTGGGTTGTTGGACACTTTCCTACCGATGAACACGGGCTAGCCTATTTTGATGGTACACACCTCTATGAACATTCTGATCCGAAAGAAGGCTATCACCAAGATTGGAATACCTTAATCTTTAATTATGGTCGTCACGAAGTACAAAATTATTTATCAGGAAATGCACTCTATTGGGTTGAACGTTTTGGCATTGATGCACTAAGGGTCGATGCTGTTGCTTCAATGATTTATCGGGATTATTCACGAAAAGACGGCGAATGGATTCCGAATAAATACGGCGGACGTGAAAACCTAGAAGCCATCGATTTTCTGCGTAAAACAAATGCTATGTTACAAGCTGAAAATCTTGGTAGTGCAACCATTGCCGAAGAATCTACATCATTTGCTGGTGTTACTCATTGCGTCAAAGAGAATGGTTTAGGCTTTGATTATAAATGGAATATGGGTTGGATGAACGATACATTACGTTATATGAGTACCGATCCTATCTATCGTAAATACCATCACAATTTGATGACATTCGGAATGATGTACCAATATAGCGAGAAGTTTATGCTCCCGCTTTCACACGATGAAGTGGTTCATGGTAAATATTCAATGTTGGGTAAAATGCCAGGGGATTGTTGGCAGCAATTTGCGAATTTGCGTGCTTATTACGGCTATATGTGGGGCTACCCCGGTAAAAAATTACTGTTTATGGGCAACGAATTTGCACAAGGTCGTGAATGGAATTTCCAAGAAAGCCTAGATTGGTTCTTACTTGGAGAAGAAGGCGGTGGTTGGCACAAAGGTATGCTAAGTTGGGTACGAGACCTCAATCATCTTTACACAAAAACGCCTGCTCTTTATGAATTAGATTATTCCCCTGATGGCTTTGAGTGGTTAGTTGTTGATGATGCTGAACGCTCTGTGTTTGCTTTTGAACGAAAAGCAAAAAATGGCAATAGTGTTATTGTGGTCAGCAATTTTACCCCTGTTGTTCGTGAAAATTATCGCATGGGTGTCAATCAGCTCGCGGAATATAAAGAAATCTTAAACTCTGACTCTGTTTATTATATGGGAAGTAATGTTGGCAACTTTGGTTCGATCGCTTGTGAAGAGTTACCTTCGCATAATAAACCTTATTCGATCAACTTAACCCTACCGCCACTTTCTACACTATTTATTGTTTGTGAGCCTTGTATTAAGTCGAATAAGGCAAAACAAAACACACAAAAAACAGTAGTACGAAAAACAAAGAAAACCAAAGGTAAATAGTGATATGCAGTATCTTACAGGGAGAACCTTTCCATTAGGCAGCCAAATAACCGAATTCCAAGGTAAGCAAGGGGTTAATTTTGCAATTTTTTCACGCAAAGCCACCGCTATTGAACTTTGCTTGTTTAAAGAGCAAGGTGAAATGCGCTTACCAATGGTAAAAAGTGATGATATTTGGCATCTCTTTGTAGTAGATGAAACAGCTGGCTGTGAATATGGCTTTCGAGTCTATGGCGAAACAGATGAAACAGTAGGTAATTTATTTAACCCAAACAAACTATTACTCGATCCTTATGCAAAAAAAATTATTGGTACCCCTGATTTAAGTAGTGAAGAAAAAGGAAAATGGTTTCTATGGAATGATGAACGAGATAACGCACATCTTGCGCCAAAATCCATTGTAGTTGATGCTAATTTTGATTGGCAAAATAGCCGTCCACCAATGACACCTTGGGCTGAAACCATTATTTACGAAACACAGGTAAAAGGTTTCAGTAAACTTAACCCTGATATTCCTACCGAAATATCGGGAACATTTGCTGGAATGGCACACCCAAGCTCCATTTCACACTTAAAACGCTTGGGTATTACAGCTGTGGAATTATTGCCGATAACCTACCACATTGATGAACCCCATTTACAAAAGATCGGTTTATCAAACTATTGGGGATATAACGTTATTGGTCATTTTGCTGTTGATCCTGTGTTAGCTTTTGATAAACAAAACCCATTAAATGAATTTAAAACGCTCGTCAAAACCTTGCACCAAGCGAATATTGAAGTCATTTTAGACGTTGTGTTCAATCACACTGCTGAAGCAGGTAAAGATGGTCCAATGCTATCACTACGCGGTATTGATAATAGTGCCTACTACTGGCTAAATGAAGATGGTGATTACCACAACTGGAGCGGATGTGGTAATGCATTAAATGCCAATAGTGAAATGAGCGTTTTACGTTGGGTGATTGACTGTTTAAGCTATTGGGTAACTGAATGCCAAGTTGATGGCTTTCGTTTCGATTTAGGTGCGATGTTAGGTAGAACGCCAGATTTTTCAGATAGAGCAGCTTTTTTCTCTGCCATAGCGAGTAATTCAACGTTGGCGAATATCAAAATGATTGCAGAACCTTGGGATATTGGCTCCAATGGCTATCAATTAGGTAGATTCCCAAAACCTTTTGCCGAATGGAATGATCGTTATCGCGATGAAATGCGTCAATTTTTCTTAACCACAAGCGGTCAGTTAAGTTCATTTGCTCGCAAATTTGCGGGAAGTGATGATATTTTTGGACATAACCGCTTACCGAATAGCAGTATCAATTTTATTACTGCTCACGATGGCTTTAACTTACAAGATTTAGTCAGCTACAACCAAAAACACAACCACGCAAATGGCGAAAATAACCGAGATGGCCATAATCATAACCTAAGTAATAATTATGGGGTTGAAGGTGAAACAAATGATCTTAACATCTTAGCTAAACGAGATGCTGCCCGTAGAGCTTTATTAACTACACTTCTACTCTCTGCAGGTACTCCGATGATACTGGCTGGTGATGAGTTGGGTCATAGCCAACAAGGTAACAATAATAGTTATTGCCAAGATAACCCAATCACTTGGATTGATTGGCAAAAGGCAGACCAATCCTTAATTGACTATGTCGCAGAAGTCATTCAACTACGTAAACAAATTCCACTACTTTCACACAATCAGTGGTGGACAACTGACACAGTTCAATGGCTGAATAAAAATAGCAACCCTATTTCACCTAATGAATGGCACGATGAAACTATTCGATCTTTAATGATCTTGCTTGAAAATGAATGGCTAATTTTGATTAACGCTACACAAAAAACGCAACAATTTTTACTCCCTGAAGGACAATGGCAAGCCCTTTTAGGTCTAGAAAAGGCAACTCTGATGACTGATACGCAAGCGGTTACTCTCAATGATTTAGGAGTATGCGTACTTCAAAGGATTATTTAAAATTCACTTAATTGGAGATAAAAAAATGCTAAAACAGGAAGCATCAACAGACAGACGTAATTTAGCCTCACAAACCCTTGTATTAATTCTTGCTGGGGGGCGTGGTTCTCGCCTTTACGAACTCACCGATATGCGTGCAAAACCAGCGGTCTATTTTGGGGGAAGCCGCCGAATTATTGACTTTGCACTATCTAACTGTATTAACTCAAATCTGTTAAAAATTGGGGTTATTACCCAATATGCTGCCCATTCACTGCTCCGCCATTTACAACGTGGTTGGTCATTCTTGCCTTATGAGCGTAACCAATACATTGATATGCTCCCAGCACGTCAGCAAATTGATGATAAGACTTGGTATCGTGGTACAGCTGATGCGGTTTATCAAAATATGGAAATGATGAAATCACACTACCGACCAAAATATGTTGTGATCTTAGCAGGCGATCATATCTATAAAATGAACTATAACAAAATGCTAGAAGATCACGTTGATTCTGGTGCGAGATGTACGGTGGGATGTATTGAAGTACCAAGAGAACAAGCGACAGAATTTGGCGTAATGGCGGTGAATGAAAAATTAAAAGTGAAAGCCTTTGTAGAAAAACCAAGTGATCCACCAGCAATGCCAGACAAACCTAATTCATCATTAGCATCAATGGGAATTTATGTTTTTGACGCTGATTACCTGTATGAAATGCTCGAACAGGAAGTAAGCAATCCAGATACGTCTCACGACTTCGGTAAAGACATCATTCCAAAAGCGGTAGAGCAAGGTGTAATCTATGCTCACCCATTTGAACGCTCGTGTGAAGGTCGCAATACCACAGGTACAATTTACTGGCGTGATGTAGGAACTATTGATAGCTACTGGTCGGCACATATGGATTTAGTCAGTGAAAAACCACAACTCGATCTTTATGATGAGTCTTGGCCAATTCACGGTCGCCCACAGCAAACAGCCCCTGCTCGTTTCTTCTACAAAAAAGCGAGAGCACATACTTTAGATAACTCATTGATTGCTGGCGGTTGTGTGATTACCGATGCTGAAATCAGTAACTCAGTCTTATTTGGACGTGTACACGTTAATGAAGATAGTGTTATTGAACAATCGGTTATCTTACCGCAGGTAAAAATCGGTCGAAATTGTGTGATTAAACGTGCTGTTGTCGATCGCCATTGTGAAATTCCTGATGGTTTACAGATTGGTGTAGATCCTGAACAAGATGCAAAATATTTCCGTATCAGTAAAAATGGTATTGTGCTAGTTTGCCAAAAAATGTTGGATAAATTAGCTAAAGAAAAAGCATCTCAAACAGCGTAAATATCATATACTTAGATATAATCTATAAGAACGGACGCCTCGCTTGGCGTCCGAATCAAAACACTTTGTCAATAATCTGAAGCGGTAAGATCCGCTGATTTTTTTGCAGATTTAATTTGGTAATTAGGAAATGAAAATTTTACATATTGGCTCAGAAATGTATCCGCTTATTAAGACAGGTGGTTTAGCTGATGTTCTTGGGGCATTACCTTATGCACAACAAGCAATGGGCAATGATGTGCGTGTTATTTTACCGCTCTATCCCCAAGTTGCAGAAAAAATAGGTGAAACCCAAGAAGTTGCAACAATCGGAACTTTTTCTGGTGTTGTTACACTACGTTTTACCTATTTCAATGGTTTAGGCGTTTATGTTATTGATGCGCCACACTTATTCAATCGTCGCTTACCTTACTATGATGATAACTATCAAGACTACGGCGATAACTACAAACGTTTTGCACTATTAAGTTACTTAGGTGCGCAACTCGCTGAAGGGCTAGATCACTGGTGGGGTCGTGCAGATATTTTACATGCACACGATTGGCAAGCAGGTTTAGCCTGTGCTTATTTAAAAAGCTGGCATAGCCCTGTGAAAAGTATCTTCACTATCCATAATATTGCTTACCCTGGACGTTTCCAAGGCTATCATCTCGCAGAATTAGGTTTACCTTGGGAATTTTTCTCTCCCTACGGCTTAGAATTTTATGGTGAAATGTCTTACTTAAAAGCAGGTTTATTCTATGCAGATAGAGTTACGACAGTTAGCCCAACTTATGCTCAAGAAATTACCGAACACATTGCAGGTGGCGGTATGCACGGACTATTACAAACACGTCAAGCCGAAGGACGTTTATCTGGCATTTTAAATGGTGTGGATGATACGGTTTGGAACCCTGAAACAGACAACCTTATCATTTCAAATTATCGAGCCACTTATATGCAAGGTAAAGCCAAAAACAAAGCTGAATTACAACGCTATTTTGGCTTACCTGAAGAAAAAGAATCTCTGCTCTTTGTGATGGTTACACGCTTAACGGAGCAAAAGGGAGCGGATTTCTTACTTGCGAAAATCGATGAAATAATGCAACACCCTGTACAACTTGTTGTACTTGGTAGCGGTTCACCTGATTTAGAAAATGCGTTACGCTACGCACAATCTCGTTATCCGCAACAAATTGGCTTAAAAATTGGCTATGATGAAGCCCTTTCCCACCAAATTATTGCAGGCGGAGATGTGATTTTAGTCCCAAGTCGATTTGAGCCTTGCGGGCTAACCCAACTCTATGGCTTAAAATATGGTACATTACCACTTGTGCGTAAAACAGGTGGATTGGCTGATACAGTCAATGATAGTCATAAAGAAAGCATTGAAAATCGCACCGCCACAGGTTTTGTCTTTAAACACCCTGATGCAGATGACTTTATGGAAGCTGTATTGCGAGCGATTAACTTATGGAAAAAACAGAAATTGTGGTCTAGCGTACGTCAAAATGCTCTTGCACAAGATTTTGGTTGGGCAAAAGTAGCCGAGCAATATCAAGCACTTTATCGAGAAGTGGCTTAATAGTGTAAAATTGAAAGGCGAATATACTCGCCTTTCTTGCTCTCACATCACGATAATGCATCTTTCACCTATTTTTTGCAAAATTTCTTAAAAAACCTGGCCTTTATATTAAAAATAAAGCTCTAAACCATAAAAGCATTCCGAAAAAATCGTTATGTTGCTAATTCTATATTTTTATATATCAATAACTTACAATTCATTTCGGAACACTTTTTACATCAATTTTAAGGAGTGATAGGGTAATTACTGTATAATTTTAATACTAACTCAATACCCCCCCCAAAAAAAAATCGATCGGTTGGATATGTGAATGGCTTTAATCCTTGACTTCACGTACGCCAATGAGCGAGCGTGCTATTTTTATCCAAGATAATTCTTGTCATATCAAAAGTCCGTAGATGAAAAAACGTCATGACGACTAGTATCACTCATCTCATTATGTGCGGCATAAATGCCGTTATCATCTTGTCTTACAAGTGTGATGTGGACTTTATCTCTTGCTGTGCTGTCGTAATAACCGTATTCATAATCTAACACAGAGTATTCACGTTCGCCATCATGCAAGGAAATAGTGCCACCAGTACAACGATGCAACTCACCAGCTCCATCCAATTCAACAGTTTTTCTAAGGCCATCAAAGTAAACAAACAGCTTGCCTGCTTTGCTGTATGAGATGTTTCCGCCAACGCCATTTTTGATTGTTACTTGTCCGTCATCTCGTGGCAATGTGTTGTACCAAGCTGTAATATCACTGATGACTTTTGCGTTATCTGTGTCGCTGTGATTGCGTGAGCGGTACAGTGTCGCATTATTAGCCTGTGGTGGTGTGGCTAGTTGGGTTTGGTTGACTAAATTGCGTAAGGGCATTTTGAGCTTCTGATGCACTCGCACCTGAAATAGCAACTGCTTTTGAAATCGTTTCAGTAACTCGAGCAACTTGTTGCTGGTTTATACCAAGCTCTTTTGCATTCTGCGAAAAAGAAGAATAAATGGCGGATACCGCTTGTGTTGATTGAGCGGTTTTTAATGAAATATCATACACATCCGCCATTGCTTTGGCGTGTTGCACTTCATTTTCTGTCACTAATTTTAATTTATTTGATAATTCTGTACTTTTATCTGCAACTTCCACAAAACTTGTTGCAAGGCTTTTGATACGTTCAAAATTATCAATTTTAAAATTTAATCTTGATGTCTTATTAATATTGTTAGCCGCATTTTCAATATTATTTAAATATTGTGTTGTTCGCTCAGAGAATTCACGGACTTTCTTTTGTGCCGATGAAAAATTAGCTTCAAATTGCCTTACAAATTTTTTTGTTTCTTGATCAGACTTGCTTAATCCATTTTGAAATTGGCTAGATTCCAAAGTCAGAATGATATTTAATCCACCTAAAGACGACATATTTCCCCAACAAAAAAGCCCGCATATTGCGGGCTTTCGTATAAAGTTTAATAACTATTGATGATGTTGTTTATAAGCAATGTAAAAAAACCAAAAGCTAATAAAAATCATAATTGAAGCAATAGTTAATACTAATGTTTTAGAAGATAAGATATAAACTAGAGCCGATAATCCACCTATGATTATTGCCAAAGCAAGAAACATTTTAATAATACTTCCAATACCCCAAGCAAATAATTTGAATTCTTCTTTCATATCTATACCTCCATACTTAGATATTTTATATAGATAATTAATATAGATTTCAAGTATTTTCTCTATCTTTTAGCCAAATAATCCGCCACGCCGTCATCATCTGTACTTTCTGTTTGTCCGCTGAAGAACGGCATATAGTCAGAAAATTTAGGTACTTCGCTTTTGGGGTCTCGGTTTATCATTGCCAAAATGTGAGAGATTTGAGCTGTGCGGTAATCTTCACGCCATAATCCAAAAGGCTGCTCTTGGTAGAACCGTTGGTATTCTTGATAATGTCTTTCTGGCATTTCTTCGATTTCAGCAAGGGTTTTGCCAAGTGCGAGCGAAAGGGTTAACCGCTATTCGATTTCGCAATCATTTACTTCAAACGATATATTCTCATGGTGCTGAAAGTAGAAGAGTGGTAATGAGAAAAACAATACGTGCTTTTAAAGCCTACATTGAAGGTAAGGAATTAAATAAATTCTTAGGCCAATCTGATTTTGTTTATCAGATCCCCGAATAACGCCCTTAAAACCAAGGGCGTTAAATCTTACTTCTGCTGAGCCTGTTTAAAAAGCTCAACCGCTTGAATAATCACTTGATTTTGTGGGATGCCTAATTGCTGGCTTAATTGCTCTATTTCAGCGATAAAGGAAATCGGAAGTTTAAATCCTTTAACTTTAACGCCACGCTTTTCATCGCTTAATGCTTTTAATTGGTTAGTTGACAATTTCATTTCAATTCTCCATAATCTGAAGAACTGGCGGACTGGTACTCCCCCAGTAAGCTATCGGATTAGTAAACTGTCAGAGACCAGAGCAATAAAACGATAACTAGGATAATGTATTTGAACATTGGATTATCCTCTTCGTTGTAAGGTTCAAGCCTTACGCTCACTTTCAAGCTATTCCTTGAAAGTGAGATTATCACAATTCGGTTAACCGAACAAGTCAACAATTATTTAAGAAAGCCTATAATAAATCTCAGGCTTTTTTTGTTTCCACAAGCCACTCCATAGTGGCTTTTTTATTACCTAATCAAACCTATGTCAAAATCTAAAAAACCACGCAAACAATATACGCAAAGCCCCTATCGTTTCAGCAATCACTAAAAAAGTGGGTGAATAAGCCCACTTCCCTCCCCTTGCGTGACATTAGTTTTTCACATCCTTCCCATAGAGTTTCGGAACATTTTTATAAAAACAAAATCTATTCTATTGAAAATAAAGAGTTTTTACGGTTTAGATTTTTTTTGCAAAATTTCTTAAAAAACTCACCGCTTGTAAATTTACAAATTACGCTAAGATCTGTATAATCCGCCCGCAATTTTTCCAGTTTAATTTTAAAATCTCTTAGTTAAGGAACTATTGCAATGTTACGAATCAAACAAGAAGCACTGACATTTGATGATGTTTTACTTGTCCCTGCACACTCTACGGTATTACCAAACACCGCAAATCTTTCCACTCAGCTCACCAAAGAAATTCGCCTAAATATTCCGATGCTTTCTGCAGCAATGGATACGGTAACTGAAACTAAATTAGCTATCTCTCTGGCTCAAGAAGGTGGTATTGGTTTTATTCATAAGAATATGACGATTGAACGCCAAGCAGATCGCGTACGCAAAGTGAAAAAATTTGAAAGTGGTATTGTTTCTGAACCTGTTACCGTTTCGCCTGATATTACCCTTGCAGAATTAGCTGACATTGTGAAGAAAAATGGCTTTGCAGGCTATCCAGTGGTAGATGCTGATGATAATTTAGTGGGTATTATTACAGGACGTGATACGCGTTTTGTTTCTGACCTAAATAAAACCGTTGCTGATTTTATGACACCGAAAGAGCGTTTGGTCACTGTTAAAGAAAATGCAACTCGTGAAGAAATTTTTCATTTAATGCACGAGCATCGTATCGAGAAAGTGCTTGTTATTGACGATAATTTCAAACTAAAAGGAATGATCACCTTAAAAGATTACCAAAAAGCAGAGAGCAAACCAAATGCGTGTAAAGATGAATTTGGTCGCTTGCGTGTTGGTGCGGCTGTTGGTGCTGGACCAGGTAATGAAGAACGTATTGATGCCCTTGTAAAAGCAGGTGTTGATGTCTTGTTAATCGACTCCTCTCACGGTCATTCAGAAGGTGTGCTACAACGTGTGCGTGAAACCCGTGCGAAATATCCAAACCTACCTATCGTAGCAGGAAATGTTGCAACAGCTGAAGGTGCTATTGCACTGGCTGACGCAGGTGCTAGTGCGGTAAAAGTAGGTATCGGACCAGGTTCAATCTGTACAACTCGTATTGTTACAGGGGTTGGTGTTCCACAAATTACTGCGATTGCAGATGCGGCAGCTGCATTAAAAGATCGTGGTATTCCTGTGATTGCTGATGGTGGTATTCGCTACTCTGGCGATATTGCGAAAGCGATTGCGGCAGGCGCAAGCTGTGTAATGGTAGGTTCAATGTTTGCAGGTACAGAAGAAGCGCCAGGTGAAATTGAACTTTATCAAGGGCGTGCATTTAAATCTTATCGTGGAATGGGTTCACTTGGTGCAATGTCAAAAGGCTCATCAGACCGCTATTTCCAATCTGATAACGCAGCGGATAAATTAGTCCCTGAAGGTATTGAAGGCCGTATTCCATACAAAGGTTTCTTAAAAGAGATCATTCATCAACAAATGGGTGGTTTACGCTCTTGTATGGGTTTAACAGGCTGTCCAACAATTGATGATTTACGCACAAAAGCACAATTTGTCCGTATCAGCGGTGCAGGGATTAAAGAAAGCCACGTTCACGATGTGACCATCACTAAAGAAGCACCAAACTACCGAATGAGCTAATCATTCCAACCAAACTTCCCCTATGTTTTAGGGGAAGTTTTTTATCTCTAAAATACAGCCAATTTATAAAGAGATTCATTCTACAAAAAAACCTATAAATCTTACCGCTTACATTGGACATAAAATGCGACAAATCAAACGAGTTACGGATAAATTCAATAGTTACTTGAGAAATCTCATTAACGCTCGTAACCAAAAACGCTTACTCAATCACGAGTTCAGCGTAATTTCCAGTAATTGCACAGGTGGCTTTATGCTGCACGACTTAAATCTGCGTTTTAATTCGCCTTTTGTGAATTTGTATTTAAAACCAACGGACTTTATTCGCTATCTCAAAAATATTGAGCATTATCAACAGCAATCTTTAACCTTTATTGAAACAGAAAAATCTTATCCTGTTGGTCAATTAGACGATCTGACCATTCATTTTATGCACTATGCCACTGCGGAAGAAGCAAAAAATAAGTGGCAACAACGCACACAACGAATGAATTTGGCACAATTATTCATTATAATGACTGACCGTGACGGCTGTACTTATCAAGACTTGGTCGAATTTGATAAGTTACCTTTTAAACACAAAATTGTTTTTACTCACAAGCCTTACCCAGAGTTACAAAGTGCCTTTTATATCAAAGGCTTTGAACAACAAACACAGGTGGGAGATTTATTTGAATACACAGGTTTAAACGGAAAACGTTATTACGACCAGTTCGATTATGTTGAATGGTTTAATAAGCGGTCGGATTTTTAGAAAATTTTGCAAATGCCATTTTAAGGAAAAACATGAGCATTAAACTGTTTGAGCAAAAAGAAATGCGGTCTGTTTGGGACGAAGATCAGGAAAAGTGGTATTTTTCCATTGCTGATGTAGTTGAAGTTCTAACTGAGGGTATTGATCCTCCAGCGTACTGGCGGAAGTTAAAACAACGCTTAAAAGTAGAAGAAAATGAAACTTTGACAAATTGTCACAGTTTGAAAATGCGTTCTTATGACGAAAAAATGAGATGAGAGTGACCTATGTTGCCGATGTCCAATAATTGTTACGCTTTATCTAGTCAATTCTATCACAGAGAGCAGAAGCATTTAAACAATAGTTGACTCAAGTGGAGCGTGAGTAGATTGACGAATATAAAATATGATTAACTAGAGGATAAATTTATATGTTTAAAAAACTTCTAAAATTTAGCGGAATTGGTCTTGTATATAATTTTTCAGAATCATTTGTTGGTAATGTATTTATAGATAAAGTCAAGCCCAAAAAAGGTTCTGTAGTTTACTGCGATTTGGCTTTTGGGTACGCAGAACATTCTGGAATATATGTTGGAAATAATAAGATAGTACATTTAAATAGCCGAGGTAATATTGAAATAGTCTCTGCAAGTGAATTTATTGAAGGAACTACTGCACTAAGTATATATGTATCTTCATCAAATGGAAAGTCGGATGGAAGTGAGCCTGTTTGCAGAAGAGCATTGAGAATGGTTGGTAAATGTAGAGATTACAACGTAATATTGGATAACTGCCATCAATTTACTAGTGGTTGTTTAACAGGTAATTTCGAAAATTCTGATAACTTTCTTTGGATGCTAAAAGATACTACGGAAAAAATTTTAGGCTCTGACGAATGGCGAGTCTGGGAAAGATAAAATGATGGCTAATTTAAATTTAATTTAACAAAATAGAGAAACAAAATGAAAAATATCCACAATCACAAAATCTTAATTCTGGACTTCGGTTCACAATATACCCAACTTATCGCACGTCGTGTGCGTGAAATTGGCGTGTACTGTGAACTTTGGGCTTGGGACGTGACGGAAGAACAAATTCGTGAATTTAACCCAACAGGGATTATTCTTTCAGGTGGTCCTGAAAGTACGACAGAAGAAAACAGCCCACGAGCACCTGAATATGTGTTCAATGCAAGCGTTCCTGTACTTGGTATCTGCTACGGAATGCAAACAATGGCAATGCAATTAGGTGGATTAACTGAAACCTCTGATCATCGTGAATTTGGTTATGCGTCTGTTGAATTAAAAACAACAGATAGTTTATTTGCAAAACTAAATGACGATCTGACCGCTTCTACACCAAAACTTGACGTATGGATGAGCCACGGTGATAAAGTTACTCGTTTACCTGATAACTTCCAAATCACCGGAGTTACCCCAACCTGCCCGATTGCAGCAATGTCAGACGAAAGTCGCCGTTTCTATGGCGTACAATTCCACCCAGAAGTCACCCATACAAAGAGCGGTCTCGAATTACTGAAAAATTTCGTGGTCGGTATTTGTGGCTGTGAAACAAAATGGACAGCAGAAAACATTATCGAAGACGCTGTCGCTCGTATTAAAGAGCAAGTGGGCGATGATGAAGTCATTTTAGGCTTATCTGGTGGTGTGGATTCTTCTGTTACTGCTCTTCTCCTACATCGTGCTATTGGCAAAAACTTACACTGTGTATTCGTAGATAATGGTTTATTACGTCTGAACGAAGCAGATCAAGTAATGGATATGTTTGGCGATAAATTTGGTCTAAATATCATTCGTGTTGATGCGGAAGATCGTTTCTTAGATGCCTTAAAAGGTATTGATGAGCCTGAAGCAAAACGCAAAACCATCGGTAAAGTATTCGTAGATGTATTCGACGATGAATCGAAAAAACTGACCTCAGTAAAATGGTTAGCGCAAGGTACAATTTATCCAGATGTTATTGAGTCTGCTGCAAGTAAAACCGGTAAAGCTCACGTCATCAAATCGCACCACAATGTTGGCGGATTACCAGATTACATGAAACTTGGTTTAGTTGAACCGCTACGCGAATTATTTAAAGACGAAGTGCGTAAAATTGGTTTAGCGCTTGGTTTGCCAGCAGAAATGCTTAATCGCCATCCATTCCCAGGACCAGGCTTAGGCGTGCGTGTATTAGGTGAAGTGAAAAAAGAATATTGCGATTTATTACGCAAAGCCGATGCCATCTTCATCGAAGAGCTGTACAACAGTGGTTGGTACTATAAAGTTAGCCAAGCATTCACCGTATTCCTGCCAGTGAAATCGGTTGGTGTAATGGGCGATGGTAGAAAATATGACTGGGTTGTTTCACTGCGTGCCGTAGAGACTATCGACTTTATGACTGCACACTGGGCACATTTACCATACGAATTACTTGGTAAAATCTCAAACCGCATCATCAACGAAGTAAATGGTATTTCTCGTGTAGTATATGACGTTTCAGGAAAACCACCTGCAACAATTGAGTGGGAATAAAAATTAGCTATTTCAGCTCATTTCTAATCATTTCATATTTTATTTAAAGCCTTGATTATCAAGGCTTTATTTGTTTCTAAGCTTTTCTTTATTTTTCTAGGTAGTTCATTTTTCTGATGGTATTTTAGACGGTAAACTTGACGTAAAATACTAACAAATACCAAGCTATAGTAATTCATAGTTAATTAAGATCAAAACAAAGCATTAATCCCTGTTCAATACTTTCAAACTTAAACAAATGACTTCTAAACATCTCTTAGTTAGCCAAGTTTTTCAGTGGTTTGATTTGCCAAACTAACTGCAAGATTTTGGTCTGTTACACCAAATTACTATATAACCATCATTGAACTGATAAAGGAAAAATGAGCTGTGAAAGAAAAGAAGCCGAAGCATTACTTGAAAGGAAATGTATTTGCGAAGAACAGAATTGAGACCCAACTTAATCTGACAGATGCCATTCTAAATGAGGGCTGTTGGATTAGTTAATCACTACAAAAGCAGCCCCATCTTATGCCTACTTATTTTAAACTTGCAAAAGCTTGTAATAAATCAGCTTTAATATCTTCAACGTGTTCTAAGCCCACTGAGAAACGTAACAATTTATTACAAACTCCACGAGCAATACGCTCTGCTTCTGGAATATCCATATGCGTTTGAGTAGCTGGATAAGTAATAAAACTTTCTGTTCCACCTAAACTTTCTGCAAAGGTAATCAATTTAATACCTTTTAAGAAAGTATTAACCCAATTTTCATCTTTTAGACGAAAAGATAACATCCCCCCTTTTCCAGAATAAAGCACATCTTGCACTTGTGGCTGTTCAGCAAGGAATTTTGCTAATTCTGTTGCGTTTTGTTGATGGCGTTCAACACGCAATGCAAGGGTTTTTAAGCCACGAATAATTAAATAGCTATCAAATGGAGAAAGCACAGCACCAGCCCCATTTTGCATATAGAATAATCTATCACAAAGCTCTTGACCTTTTGCTACAATTAAACCTGCAAGAACATCATTATGTCCAGAAAGGTATTTAGTTGCACTATGAATAACAATATCCGCACCTAAATCTAACGGTTTGAATAACACTGGCGTTAAAAAAGTATTATCCACAATGAGCATTAAATTATGCTTCTTCGCAATTTTCGCAATAGCGGCAACATCACACTCTTCCATCAATGGATTTGACGGGGTTTCAACAAAAATTGCTTTGGTATTGGGTGTGATTGTAGCTTCAATCGCAGATAAATCAGCGGTATTTACATAAACAGGTTTCACTGTGTTATGATTTTTATAGCTAAAATCCAGTAAGCGGTAAGTTCCGCCATAAACATCGCTAGAAATAATCCATTCATCAGGTGCAGTAAAAAGTGACATTATAAGTTGAATTGCTGCCATTCCTGATGCACACGCAAAACCTGCATCGCCGTTTTCTAAATCAGCAATACCTTGCTCTAACACCGAACGAGTTGGATTTTTGGTGCGGGTATAATCAAAACCTGTTGATTCGCCAATACCAGCGTGACCATAAGCTGTTGAAAGAAAAATCGGTGTTGCAACTGCCCCCGTACGTTCATCGGTACGATTACCTAGCTGCACTAATGTTGTTTCAATATTGTTGTGCTTCATTTGTTATCCTTTTGCAAAAAATTAAATCAATCTGACCGCTTATTAAAGATTATTTAAATCTAAAACGTCTGTCATATCAAATAAACCGTTTTGTTTTTGTTGTAACCACTTCGCTGCACGCACTGCTCCGTTAGCAAAAGTCATTCGGCTAGATGCTTTATGAGCAATCTCCACTCTTTCGCCTTCATCAGCAAACCAAACACTGTGTTCACCCACGACATCACCAGCTCGAATAGTGGCAAAACCAATTTCATCACGTTTGCGTTCGCCTGTAATGCCTTCACGAGCAAAAACGCCCTGTTTTTTTAAATCACGACCTAATGTTTTGGCGATATGCTCTCCCATTGAGAGTGCAGTACCTGACGGGGCATCAACTTTATGACGGTGATGAGCCTCAATGACTTCAATATCACAATAATCGCCCATTACTTTTGCGGCTTTTTCCAATAATTTAAAGACCAGATTTACCCCAACACTGTAATTAGAAGCAAATACGATAGCGATTTTTTCTGATGCGTTTTTAATCGCTTGTTTGCCCGCATCGTCAAAACCTGTCGTGCCGATAATCATCTGTTTTTGATGTGCGACACAAAAAGCAATATGTTCTAGAGTCCCTTCTGGACGTGTAAAGTCAATTAAGAGATCGAATTTACCTGCTTGGCTAGCTAAATCATCACTAACCGCAACACCTAATTGACCAATTCCTGCTAGCTCTCCTGCATCAGTACCGACTAATGAAGAACCTTTACGCTCAAATGCAGCACCTAATTCCACCCCTTGAGTATTATGAACAGCCTGAATAAGCTGTCTGCCCATTCGACCGCTTGCTCCTACAATCCCGATTTTTAACGTCATATTCTTTCCTTAAATTTATTGATCACAAAACGGTAAGATTTTATAAGAAAACAACCACTATTGTAAGTTAAAAACTATTTTTGCCCCATTACCGCAATATGTACTGTAATTTCTTCACGATCGTGGTAAAGATGTTTAGCTTGAATGTTGAACCAAAAACCCTGTTTAGTCAGTTCTTCTTCTAGATAATTCAAACACAGCTTGACTTCTTGGTAACGCTTTTTCATTGGTAATTTTAGATTGAAAATTGTCTCGCGACACCAACCATTAACAAGCCATTTTGCAATGAGTTTGGCAATACGCATTGGTTGTTCCACCATATCACAAACTAACCAATCGATCTGTTTACGCTTTGGTGGTTGGAATTTAAAACCATCTTCCGAACAATGCTCAATACGCCCAGTATCGTGTAAACTTTCTGCCATTTTCCCGTGATCGACTGCATAAACAAATAAGCCACGCTTTACTAATTGATACGTCCAGCCACCAGGACAAGCACCAAGATCGACCCCGATCATCTGTTCGTTTAACCGTTTTTTCTCATCATTTGTAGGAATAAAACTCAAAATAGCTTCTTCTAACTTTAGGGTAGAACGACTTGGTGCATCAGCAGGGAATTTTAAACGGGGTATGCCCATTAAAAATGGCGAGCGATTATGATTATAGGCATAACCAACATAACATTTACCCGAACCTATAAATAAAATATGTAAGCTAACACTATTTTTACTGCTCTCTTTTGCTCCTAGCCACCCTTGTTTTTTGAGTGCAGTACGCAATGGTACAGTAAACTTACGACAAAAGGTCAGTAATTCTTTCGCCTCATTCGTATCAGGCGTTTCCACCACAATATCACTACTTAGAATTGGGTTAATCGCTTGATATACTTCAATAATAGGGCTAATACGATCCTTTTCAGGTAAATTTTGAAGTAATTCGCCCACTACAAACATTTGACGGACAAAAATGAGTTCTGTGAGTTTTAATTCTTGAGCAAGACGATCCGCTTCGTTTGGCTGATAACATTCAAAAATGACAAAACCACTCTGCTCTTTTAAATTTGCAAAGCCAAAAATGCCAAGATCAGCCGCTTTATCCGTTATTTCACCAGCAACTTCTTTCTCAAAACCTGCTCTACAGAGTAACGCTAATTTATTCATTTTATTCTACTACTTATTAAGATTTAGGTTTTCTCGCACTAATATAGGCAAGTGTTGCCCAACCAATCAGAAAAATCGTACCGCCAATTGGCGTTGTCCAAACAAAAATGCGACTAGCACCAAGTGCCAAAAGATACAAGCTACCACTAAAAAGTAGTATGCCTAATACCCAACTTCCACCAATAATATTGAAAGCTTTTGCTCTACAAGAGGGGGAATTTTGCCCTAGATTTGCAAGTTGAAACAAGCCCAACCCAAGCAAAGCTAAAGTATGGAACATTTGATATTTTAGACCTGTATCGATCCACGCTAATGCTTTGGGTTCAAGCGTTTTCTCTAAACCATGAGCAGCAAATGCACCAAATGCAATACAAAAAAATCCGCTTAATGCGGAAAGAAATAACCATCTATTTTTCATCATTACTCCTTAACAAGTATATGAGCGGATCATACCATAGAATATAAATCTAAGCTTGCCACATAATAAAACAATCTCTAAAATGAACACATTTTTTCCGACTCCGAGCTTGTGTCCCTAAGTTTTTGCATTTTTTGAATAATTAAGCGGTAAGATTTCCGCTATTTTTTGCAAAAATAAGGTAGCAAGCCTGTAATCCAAATCATTTAACTAGCGTCTAATAACATTAATGAATTTGGGTTCAATGGATCAGTGAGAAATCGCTTATCCACTCGTGCTTAGAAAGGTGTCAAATGCAAAATATCCCGATAAAAAATGTCGGTGATGGAATAGTTTCAGGGCTTATAGACCGCTTTGATCGGCAATATGTCTATCTGCGATTATCCATTACTGATGTATGCAATTTCCGTTGCAACTACTGCTTGCCCGATGGCTATCAGCCACCTTCACAACGTCAAACGTTTTTACGAGTTGATGAGATTCAGCGTATTGTAAAAACCTTCGCTAGCTTGGGTACTGAAAAGGTGCGTATTACAGGTGGTGAGCCGACATTACGTAAAGATTTTTTAGAAGTCGTCCATTCCATTTCACAAACAGCAGGTATCCGTCAGGTTGCCCTGACGACCAATGGCTATCGAATGGCTAGAGATGTGGGGCTTTGGCAAGAGGCTGGAATTACCCATTTAAATGTGAGCATAGATAGCCTTGACCCTCGCCAGTTCCATCTAATTACGGGTGAAAACAAACTAGCATCCATTTTGACGGGGATTGATCGTGCGTTTGAAATAGGTTATCAGAAAGTCAAAGTCAATGCTGTTTTGATGAAACAATATACGGAAAAAGGGCTAGATGATTTTCTGCGCTGGATTAAAGACCGCCCAATTCAAATGCGATTTATTGAGCTAATGGAAACAGGCGAGATGGATCACTTTTTTAAGCAGCAACATCTTTCAGGGCAACAAATTCTAGCCAGACTACAACAAGAAGGCTGGCAATTAAAGCCTAAAGCGATTACCGATGGCCCAGCTAAAGTGCTTTCTCACCCCGATTATCAAGGGGAAATTGGTTTAATTATGCCTTATGAGAAACATTTTTGTGCCAGTTGTAACCGCTTGCGTGTATCGGCTCTCGGTAAATTACACCTTTGTTTATTTGGCGAAGAGGGTATTGATATTCGAGATTTATTGCAATCGGACGAACAACAATTACAACTAGAAGCTCGTTTAAAATCCGCTTTACAAGGTAAGCGTGAGCATCATTATCTGCATATTGGCGATAGTGGTGTCAGAAATAATTTAGCCAGTATCGGAGGCTAATTCATCTAACTTAATATGGTAGCAAAAGATAATATGAATACATTTACACATATCAATCAAAACGGCGAAGCGAATATGGTCGATGTTTCAATGAAACAAGATAGCGTACGAGAAGCTAGAGCCGAAGCCTTAATTACAATGAACAGCGAAACCTTACAAATGATTATCTCAGGTAATCATCATAAAGGTGATGTTTTTGCTACTGCTCGCATTGCTGGCATTCAGGCGGCAAAACGTACTTGGGAACTGATCCCCCTTTGCCACCCCTTATTACTCTCTAAAGTTGAAGTACAATTAGAAGCCTTACCTGAAACTAATCAAGTCAGAATCGAAACGCTTTGTAAGCTAACGGGGAAAACAGGTGTAGAAATGGAAGCACTGACCGCCGCTAGTGTTGCCGCTTTAACTATTTATGATATGTGCAAAGCCGTACAGAAAGATATAGTGATTGAACAGGTTCGCTTGCTGACTAAAAGCGGTGGGAAATCAGGTAATTTTATTGCGGAGCCACGATGATTACAGTTCTTTTTTTTGCACAAACAAGAGAGCTTGTTGGAGTAGATAGTTTAACACTAGAAGCAAACTTCACAACAGCTGAAGATCTTCGCCAACATTTAGCTCAACAAGGAAATAAGTGGGGATTAGCACTTGAAAGCGGTAAGTTATTGGTGGCAATTAACCAAACAATTTCTAGCTTATCGGCTGAAATCCAAGATGGCGATGAAATTGCATTCTTTCCGCCTGTAACAGGAGGCTAAATGCCACAGCAAACATTGATTAAAGTGCAACAAGATCCGTTCGATCAAAATGCTATTTATCGCTGGCTTAGTGAGCAACATAGCGTTGGAGCAACCACATTATTTGTTGGCAAAGTGCGTGAAATGAATTTAGGCGATAATGTTTCTGGCTTATATTTGGAACATTACCCAGCAATGACAGAAAAAGCCTTACGGGAAATTGTTGATGAAGCTCGTCACCGTTGGGAATTACAACGAGTCGCGGTTATTCACCGCATCGGTCAGTTATATACTGGCGATGAAATTGTCCTTGTTGGTGTAAGTTCCGCTCATCGTGGTGATGCTTATCACGCCAATGAATTTATTATGGACTATCTCAAAACTAAAGCACCTTTTTGGAAACGAGAAACCACCGAACAAGGTGATCGTTGGATAGAAGGCAGAGATTGCGATCAGCAGGCTGCGGATAAGTGGCATAACAAAGACAAATAGAAAATATAAGCGGTCAGATTTTAGGAATTTTTTACAAATGAACCTTTTTATTGATTTACAACTCGCCTGTGAAAATAGTGATAACCTTCCCACAGAAGAAAAATTTACCCACTGGGTCAATCAAGCATTAAGAATGCAAGCTCAAACAGCCGATTACCCAGAAACAGAAATGACGATCCGTATTGTCGATGAAGCGGAAAGCCACGAGTTGAATTTAACTTATCGTGGTAAAGATAAACCAACCAATGTTCTTTCTTTCCCTTTTGAAGTGCCTGATGGTATTGAATTACCGCTACTTGGCGATTTAGTGATTTGTCGCCAAGTTGTTGAAAAAGAAGCGATAGAACAGCAAAAGCCCCTTGATGCACACTGGGCTCATTTAGCTATTCACGGTACATTGCATTTGTTGGGCTATGATCATTTAACGGATGAAGAAGCAGAAGAAATGGAAAGCCTTGAAACGCAGATTATGCAATCGCTCGGTTATGAAGATCCTTATCTTAGTGAGAAACTCCCTGAATAGAATAATAGACAATGCGACAATTAGCAGTATTGCTCTCGGCTGAAGGCATTGATGATTTAATTCAGCCATATTCAAGTGAAACTGTTTTTACACCGGGGCAAATTTTTTTACCTGACCTTGCTCCAATACCTTTCTCTAATGCAAAAACGTTACTTGGGCAAGAATTTCCGTTTGCGATTTATAATATGCAAGCGGAAAATGGGATCTGTTTTAACTTAGAAGCCTTTGCGATTGTTGCTGGCACTATTCAACGTGGCGGAATTTTGTATTTACTCTGCCCCAAATGGCATAGCCTTACTGAACAAATTGATCTTGATACACTTCGTTGGAATAATGCTCAAGCCATTGCTACACCGAATTTTTACCGTTGGTTTCAAGATCTTTTTCGTGCCTTTCATTTTAAAATTATTCCGCACATTTCTGAGCTTCCCCCTAACGCAAAATGCTCAAAAGATACAGATATTGAGCTTGCTACACAAAAAAATACTCACCAACAGCAAATTATTTTTGAAAAGCTACCGCTTGATCCAGCTAAGGTTCATCTCATCACTGCTCCAAGAGGGCGAGGAAAATCAACCCTGTCGGGAAAACTTGCTGAAAAATTGTCTCAACAACAGGCTGTGCTAATTACCGCCCGTAGTCATTCTGCTTTACCTAATTTCTGGAAAGGTATTGAAAATAACAAGGTAACTTTTTTTGCACCTGATCGTTTAATTCAGACGATCGAACAGCAAAGTATCTCGCCAAATCAATGGCTATTTATTGATGAAGCCGCAACTCTCCCTTTGCCAATGCTCAAAAAACTTTGCCACTATTTTGATAAAGTGGTTTTAACCACCACAACGCATAATTATGAAGGAACAGGGCGAGGCTTTTCACTCAAATTTTTGCTACAACTCAACCGAAGTTATCAACAATGGCAACTCACTAAACCTTTACGTTGGGCAGAAGACGATCCACTGGAGCAATTTATTTGTCAGCTACTTTTGTTAGATGATGTACCTATGCCTAGCTTATCACTCTCACCAAGTGTTCAAACAAAAATTGATTTCTATTATTTGCTTGCCAATGCACACTATAAAACCACCCCTACGGATTTACGCCGATTATTTGATGCCGATGATCAGCAGTTCCATTCCTTAATTATCAATCAAAAAATTATTGCAGGCTGTTGGGCAATAAAAGAAGGAGGATTAGATCACGCTCTTACTCAAGCTATTTGGCGTGGAGAACGCCGACCACAAGGGAATTTAGTTGCACAATATCTCTGCTTTCAAGGGAATTTACCCGATGCTTGCAAACTTCGCTCTTTACGCATTTCTCGGATTGCCGTACAACCTGAATTTCAGCAACAAGGCTATGGCAAGCGGTTAGTTTCGCAAATTATTTTACAAATCTCACCGCTTGTTGATTTCCTTTCCGTTAGTTTTGGAATGAGCGATGAATTATTACATTTTTGGCAAGGTTGTGGCTTTCAGTTAGTACAAATTACCCCGACTGCTGAAGCTAGTAGCGGATTGCAAAGTGCGATGATGATCTATCCGCTTTCAGAACAAGGAAAACAATTCTGCCAACAAGCCAAGCAACAATTTGAGCGAGATTATGCTTTAATGACAGGAAATATCAACGAGAGTAATCGTGAATTATTAGATTATGATTGGCAAAATCTCAAGGGTTTTGTTAATGCTAAACGCTCATTTTCCAGCTGTATTGCCAGTTTAAAACGGCTTTATTTACGCTATCCGACAGAATTAGCAGACCTTGCACCTCTCTTTAGTCAAGCAAATATAGAACTACCCGCTTATAAAAAAGTGTGGTTGGACAACTTACGCCAAAAGCTAAAGACTTTTTCGTTCTGTGAGTAAGATCACGTTTTTTTTCTCTTCTTTGGAGTATTATTTCACTAACAGTTACCGAAAATGTAACTAAATTTCAATCTATATTCCAAATAGGAGCCTGATTATGAAAAAAACTGTGTTAAGCACACTTGCATTAGCTGTTGGTTTAGGCGTAATGGCAAGCTCAGCTCAAGCGGCTGATCGTGTTGGTGTAACTATCTATAAATATGATGACAACTTTATGTCTTTAATGCGTAAAGAAATTGAGAAAGAAGCAACTCAATATAAAAACATCGAATTATTGATGAACGACTCTCAAAATGCGCAATCAATCCAAAACGACCAAGTTGATGTATTGATTTCAAAAGGCGTTAAAGTACTTTCTATCAACTTAGTTGATCCATCTGCCGCACCAACTATTGTAGGCAAAGCAAAACCAGATGAAATTCCTGTTATTTTCTTTAATAAAGATCCAGGTGAAAAAGTGATCTCTGGCTATAAAAATGCTTACTATGTTGGTACAAACCCACAAGAATCTGGTGTTATTCAAGGTGATTTAATTGCAAAACACTGGAAAGCAAACCCAGCTTATGACTTAAATAAAGATGGCAAAATTCAATATGTGCTCTTAAAAGGCGAACCAGGTCACCCTGATGCAGAAGCGCGTACTAAATATGTTATTGAACAGTTAAATGCTGTTGGTATTCAAACCCAAGAATTATTCAATGATACAGGTATGTGGGACGCAGCACTTGCAAAAGATAAAACAGATGCTTGGTTATCTAGCTCTAAAGCCAAAGATATCGAAGTGATTATTGCAAACAATGACGGTATGGCAATGGGTGCATTAGAAGCAACTAAAGCTCACGGCAAAAAATTACCAATTTTCGGTGTAGATGCGTTACCTGAAGTATTACAACTTATCCAAAAAGGTGAAATTGCAGGTACAGTATTAAACGATGGTGTAAACCAAGGTAAAGCGATTGTACAAATGTCTGCAAACCTAGCGGCAGGTAAACCTGCAACTGAAGGAACTAAATGGCAATTAAAAGATCGTATCGTGCGTATTCCATACGTTGGTATTGATAAAGACAATCTTGCTGAATTCTTAAAATAAAAAGTAGTAACTGGGGGGAGGTTCGCCTCCCCTTTTTTATGAGGTTGGATATGACAGTACAAATTACACAAGACAGCCAAGTTCTTCTTACAATGGCAAATGTCAGCAAATCCTTTCCTGGTGTAAAAGCCCTCGATCACGCAAATTTAACCGTTAAATCTCACTCTGTTCACGCTTTAATGGGCGAAAACGGTGCAGGCAAATCAACACTGCTCAAATGTTTATTCGGTATCTATGCGAAAGATGAAGGGGAAATTCTTTTTCTCGGCAAACCTGTTAATTTCAAAACTTCAAAAGAAGCATTGGAAAACGGAATTTCGATGGTTCACCAAGAATTAAACTTAGTTCGTCAGCGTAGCGTAATGGATAATTTATGGCTCGGACGTTATCCATTAAAAGGCTTTTTTGTCGATCACGCTAAAATGTATCGTGAAACAAAAGCCATTTTTGATGAATTAGATATTGATATTGATCCGAAAGAGAAAGTAGCCAATCTTTCCGTATCTCAAATGCAGATGATCGAGATTGCCAAAGCTTTCTCTTATAATGCAAAAATTGTGATTATGGATGAACCGACATCATCTCTTTCTGAAAAAGAAGTCGAACATTTATTCACAATCATTCAGAAATTAAAACAACGTGGTTGTGGTATCATCTATATTTCTCACAAAATGGACGAAATTTTTAAAATTTGTGATGAAATTACTATTTTGCGTGATGGCAAATGGATCAACACAGTTCCTGTTAAAGAAACCACAATGGATAATATTGTGGCAATGATGGTTGGACGTGAATTAACTCAACGTTTCCCACCCAAAACCAATACGCCTAAAGAAGTCATTTTGGAAGTTGAAAATCTTACTGCACTCAACCAGCCTTCTATTCAAGATGTCAGTTTTGAATTACGCAAAGGCGAAATTTTAGGTATTGCAGGACTTGTTGGAGCGAAACGTACCGATATTGTTGAAACGATTTTTGGTGTGCGTGAGCGAAAAAGTGGTAGCGTGAAATTACACGGAAAAGAAATGGCAAATCGTACCGCTTTAGAAGCCATTAACAATGGTTTTGCTTTAGTCACCGAGGAACGCCGTTCCACAGGGATTTATGCTAATCTCAGTATTGAATTTAACTCTTTGATTTCTAATATGAAATCTTATATCGGCTCATTCGGCTTACTCAGCAATAAAAAAATGAGAGGTGATACACAATGGGTTATTGATTCAATGAATGTCAAAACCCCTTCACATCGCACCAATATAGGCTCGCTTTCGGGTGGTAACCAACAAAAAGTTGTTATCGGACGCTGGTTATTAACTCAACCTGACATTCTCATGCTTGATGAACCTACCCGTGGTATCGACATTGGGGCGAAATATGAAATTTATCAACTCATTATGCAATTGGCTCAAAAAGATAAAGGGATCATTATGATCTCATCAGAGATGCCTGAATTACTGGGTGTAACCGACCGTATTTTAGTAATGAGTAACGGTAAAGTTGCAGGGATTGTTGAAACGGCGAAAACATCTCAAGAAGAGATTTTGCAACTTGCGGCAAAATATTTATAAGCTAGAAGGAAATGAATTATGTCCACGCTAACACAAAATAAATCTTTAGATTTTCTCAAACAAAATGCGATTTACTTCGTATTATTGATACTTTTAATCATCATTATTGCCCAAGATCCTAGTTTCTTGAGTTTACGTAACTTCAGTAATATTTTGACGCAATCTTCTGTACGTCTAATTATTGCCCTTGGGGTTGCAGGCTTGCTCGTTACTCAAGGTACTGACTTATCAGCTGGTCGCCAAGTAGGGCTTGCTGCTGTCATTTCAGCCACCTTGCTACAAGCAATGGATAATATGAATAAGGTATTTCCTAATTTAAGTGAAATTCCAATTCCTGTAGTTATTCTTGCCGTTTGTGCGATTGGTGCGGTTATTGGTTTGGTAAATGGCTTAGTTATTGCCTATCTCAATGTTACCCCATTTATTGCCACAATGGGTACAATGATCATCGTTTATGGTATTAACTCATTATATTACGATGCAGTAGGCTCATCACCAATTGCAGGTTTTAACGAAAGTTTCTCTAGTTTTGCACAAGGTTTCTTTAGAATCGGCTCATTTAATCTCTCATATATTACGATTTATGCAGCCATTGCTTCACTACTAGTGTGGATTATGTGGAATAAAACTCGCTTTGGTAAAAATATTTTTGCTATCGGTGGTAACCCTGAAGCTGCCAAAGTATCAGGCGTAAACGTGGCTCGTAACCTTGTTGTCATTTATATGATTGCGGGCGTATTCTACGGTTTCGGCGGTATGCTTGAAGCGGGTCGTATCGGTAGTGCAACCAATAACTTAGGCTTTATGTACGAATTAGATGCAATTGCCGCTTGCGTCGTAGGTGGTGTATCTTTCGCTGGTGGTGTAGGTACGGTTATCGGTGTTATTACTGGGGTGTTAATCTTTACAGTTATTAACTACGGCTTAACCTATATCGGCGTAAACCCTTACTGGCAATATATCATTAAAGGTAGCATCATCATCCTAGCGGTTGCGATTGACTCGTTAAAATATGCGAAGAAAAAATAATTAAATTACTTTAAGCTAAGGCGAGATACTCTCTCGCCTTCTTTTTTATTTCAATTAATCCAGTAGCATTTTATTCCTTTATAATGCCCTATATTTCAATTACTTTTCTTAAATTATGCAACCGCTTAATCCATTGCAACCTAATATTAGTCGCCGACTTTTAACCTCTGCATCCGCTGCCTTTTTGATTGTCATTTTTATGACAGGACTTGCAGGGGCATTACGCATTCCTGCATTAACCGTTTATCTACATAAAGAAGTGACTAGTGATCCGATGATGGTGGGGCTGTTTTATTCCGTCAATTCATTGGTTTCGATGGTACTCAGTCAAATTGTAGCACACTACTCCGACCGCTATCCCAACCGTAAACTGATTATTGCACTAAGCTGCGTAATGCAAATGTTTGGGTGCTTACTCTTTGCTTTCAATCGAGATTATTATGTCTTACTAATTTTGGGCACGTTAATTTTAGGGTTAGGCTCATCCGCCTCATCGCAGCTTTTTGCACTTTCTCGTGAATATAGTAAAAGTCAAAAACGAGATAGTACAATGTTTAATACCGTATTAAGAGCACAACTTTCGTTAGCTTGGATTGTAGGCCCTCCTCTTGCCTATCTGCTTTCTGATCAATTCGGTTTTACCTTTATGTACTGTGCCGCAGCAACGATTTTTGCAATGTCGATCATTATTGTGATCTTGATGCTGCCACAAGCGGTCAGTTCTGAGCCACAAATTGCAAATAGCGAAGATGAGCAACTGCGAGAAGAAGGGATTAGTAGTAATCGTAACTCTGTCATTTTGCTCTGCTTTACGTGCCTATTTGTCTGGACTTGTAACAGTATGGTGTTTATCAATATGCCAATCTATTTAAGTGAAAGTTTAGGGCTATCCGACCGCTTGGCTGGGCTTTTGATGGGAACGGCTGCCGCTATTGAGATCCCAGTAATGCTGATTGCTGGCTACTGTACCAAATTTATTAGTAAAAAAAGCCTTATGCTCATGGGTATTGTAGCGGGTATTGGCTATTACCTCTGCTTATCTCTTGCTACAACAGAGTGGCAACTGATTGCTAGCCAATTACTCAACGGTTTATTTGTCGGCATTCTTGCTTCAATCGGAATGATTTACTTCCAAGATTTAATGCCATATAAGATGGGAACGGCAACCACACTTTTTACCAATACAGGCTCTGCCAGTTGGGTAACTGCTGGCCCGATTGCAGGTATAATGGCAAGTCAGTTTGGTTATCATAGTACTTGGTATTTAGCGATTGGCTTATGTGTTATTGCTCTGATTTTGATGTGGTTTGTGAGAAAAATTTAGTAACAATTTTGTTCGCTACACAGATTACTGACTACCTAATTCAGTAATTCTGGACTCCTCCAATGTAGTTGCTTGTGCCCCAATAAGTAAATTGAATAACATTGCGGTACGAGCAAATAACTCTCTTATTCTCACTTTATAATGCTGTTCTGGGTATTTTGCGACAAAACAAATTGCATCAATTTGATGGAATTTAGCAATAAACAATGCCCTTTCACAGTGAAATCGTTGAGAAATAATCGTAAAAGGTGGCAATTTGAATACTTTATCTGCACGAATAACGGAATCAAAGGTGTTATAACCGGCATAATCTTGCAGGATATATTGATTTTGCATACCCATCCTACGCAAATCATTCGTCATCGTTTTGGGTTCATTATAATAAGCGGTCTGATTATCTCCACTCATTACGAAATAACTAGATTTATGAGCCCGATAAAGTTGCATCGCGGCATCAAGCCGATATTTATAATATAAATTAGGTGTACCTGATGAATAATATTTTGCAGTTCCTAATACTACCGTATATTCACGCTGTGGTAGGTTATCAATTTCGGTATAGATTTGATCTTCTACCCAATAGCTTGTGCCAATATCAATCAACAATACCATCAATACAAATGAAAAAAATAAGCCCAAAAGCCATTTATAACAACGTAGAAAAGCACGAGCCACTTTTTGTTTCAAAGTGGCTTGTGGCTTATCTTGTTCTGTTATAGCTGAAATCGGATCATTCATTCTGTTTAGACTGTTTAGTTTCTGCGTGAGTAATATACATTGTTGCAACAATAATAATCCCAGCACCTAACCATAATTTACCTGGTGGAACCCAATTAAATACTAGCCACCCCGCCAATACATTTAATGGCAATTTAATAAAGTCAAATGGCTGAATATAAGAGGCATCCGCTAAATTATAGGCTTTTGCCACCGCTAATTGCGCCAACGCTGTAAAGAAGCCAAGTAAAATCAGAAAACCAAAATCACTAAAGGATGGCAAGCTAAACCCAGTTGGACTTAAATTAGTTAGGGCAATTAAGATATTAAACGGCGTAATTAAAATAAATAGATACGCTACCATTGTGGTTGGCGAATCTTCGCTAGAAAGTTTTTTTACCATTAGAGAATAGCACGCCCAAAAGAATGCGGCTGCAACAGGCAATAGAACAATCCAATCAAAATTTTCTGACCAAGGCTCTAAAATAATCATTGCACCGATAAAACCTAAAAAAGTCGCAATCCAACGTTTACGATCTACTTTCTCTTTGAGTAATAAACCTGAACCGATAGTAACGAATAACGGCGATGTCATCAACAATGCAATTCCTTGCCAAATAGGAATAGGATGCGCCAACGCCATTGTCCAACATTGAATCCCTATGGCTGAGAGAAACACGCGGAAACAATGCTGTCCAAAATGCTTAGTTTTCAGAGATTGAAAAAAGCCCATTGTTGCCATACTTGGCATTAAAAATAAAAACGCCACCAAATACTGCACCAATGCAATCACGCTCGCGTCAATTGGAGAAACTGAGGTGAGCTTTGGAATTAAGGTATTCACACAAGCAAATAATACACCTGCTGTAATAATGGCTATTGCACCTTTAACTGGTTGATGTGTCTGCATAAAATCTAATTGCTTTCGATAAAAATAGTCTCGTAGCATAGCCGAGCTAGTAAAAATTGCAAGGTAATTCTTTGCTTGATTTAGCCATTTAAAAATCTAGACGTTTAGACGTCTAAAATTTCTTGACAAATCGTACTGCTATCGTTAATTTATTCACTCATATTCTGCGAGCCAATTAAGCGGTTAGATTTATATAAAATTTTGCAAATAATTAAGGATAGATAGGGACAATATGGCACAGTCGGTTACACTTTTTGAGGATACTCCACTTGAACTTGTGTTAGGTGGAATGCTCTCACCCATTAATATTGCCTATCAAACCTACGGTACGCTAAATGCTGATAAAAGCAATGCAGTTCTACTCTGCCACGCTTTAACAGGTGATGCCGAGCCTTATTATGCTGCGCCAGCCGATAAAGGCTGGTGGCAAGATTTTATTGGGTCGGGGTTAGCTTTCGACACTGATAAATATTTTTTTATCTGCTCAAATGTATTAGGGGGTTGTAAAGGCACGACTGGTCCAGCATCGATTAATCCAATGACTAACCAACCTTATGGTAGTCAATTCCCTGTAATTACAGTGCAAGATATTGTTCGTGTACAAAAAGCCTTAATTGACTATTTGGAAATTCCTCATTTAAAAGCTGTTGTAGGCGGTTCTTTTGGTGGAATGCAAGCAACACAGTGGGCAATTTATTATCCTGATTTTGTCGATAACATTGTTAATCTCTGTTCATCCCTTACCTTGAGCGCTGAAGCGATTGGTTTTAATCACGTTATGCGACAAGCCATTATCAACGATCCTAATTTTAACGGTGGTGATTACTATCAAGGAATGGCACCTGATAATGGGTTAAAAATCGCTCGAATGCTAGGTATGCTAACCTATCGTACAGATATTCAATTAGCAAAAGCTTTTGGACGTGAAACAAAACAGCACACAGAAGTATGGGGCGATTATTTCCAAGTCGAGTCTTACTTAAGCTATCAAGGTATTAAATTTCTTGATCGCTTTGATGCGAATAGCTATTTACGTCTATTAAGAGCTTTAGATCTCTATGATCCTACACTTGGTTTTGAAAATGAACAGGCTGCCCTTTCTCGCATAAAAGCCAATTACACATTAGTTGGTGTAACAAGCGATCAGCTATTCAAACAAGTCGATTTACACAAGAGTAAACAACAACTTGAAAATTCGGGGGTTCCCGTTGATTTCTATGAGTTTCACTCTAATTTTGGACACGATGCGTTCTTAGTCGATTACGCATTCTTTGAAGAAATGATTAAGAAGGGTTTAGCTAAATAAGAGAAATCCCAATTTAAAAATTGGTGTAATCGGCAAAATAATGACTAGATCGCCCATTACACCATTGCGTATGCTCCATAATATCCCCTAATAGAATAATTAGAGGATTTCATTAGAATTGTCTTATTTTAAACCAGCCGCTTCTCTTAATTCCGCTGCTTTATCTGTTTTTTCCCAAGGGAAATGTTCACGACCAAAGTGTCCGTAAGCCGCAGTTTCACGATAGATTGGACGAATTAAATCAAGCATTTGAATTAAGCCATAAGGGCGTAAATCAAAGAATTGACGAACTAATTTTACCAATACTTCATTGCTGACTTTACCTGTGCCAAAAGTTTCTACCATGATTGATGTTGGTTCTGCAATACCGATCGCATAAGAGAGCTGGATTTCACAACGGTCTGCTAAACCGGCTGCCACAATATTTTTAGCCACATAACGTGCAGCATAAGCAGCTGAGCGGTCTACTTTTGATGGATCTTTGCCTGAGAATGCACCACCACCATGACGAGCCGCACCACCGTAAGTATCAACAATAATTTTACGACCAGTTAAACCACAGTCACCCATTGGCCCACCAATTACAAAACGGCCTGTTGGGTTAATAAAGTATTTTGTACTTTGGCTTAACCACTCACTTGGTAAGATTGGTTTAATAATCTCTTCCATCACGCCCTCAAATACATCCTTTTGTGAAACGTGTTCTGCGTGTTGAGTAGATAGAACAACAGCGTCAATACCTTTAATTTTGTTATCTTCGTAAATAAAGGTTAATTGGCTTTTCGCATCTGGACGTAACCAATCCAATTTACCACTTTTACGCACTTTTGCTTGTTGTTCCATTAAGCGATGTGCATAAGTGATCGGTGCTGGCATTAACACTTCTGTTTCATTAGTTGCATAACCGAACATAATACCTTGGTCGCCTGCACCTTGCTCTAATGGGCTTGCACGATCAACCCCTTGGTTAATATCTGGTGATTGTTTACCAATAGCGTTCAACACTGCACAAGAGTGAGCATCAAATCCCATATCGGAATGCGTATAACCAATATCACAGATCACTTGACGAGTTAAATTTTCAATATCAACCCACGCTGATGTCGTAATTTCCCCACCCACGAGAGCCATACCTGTTTTTACATAAGTTTCACAAGCAACACGCGCTTTTGGATCTTGTTTTAAAATTTCATCTAAAACCGCATCTGAAATTTGATCGGCGATTTTATCTGGATGTCCTTCTGATACAGATTCTGATGTAAATAAATTGATAGCCATTTTTTATCCTATTTAAATTTAACCATTTTTATACACAAGCGGTCAGATTTCAGCATTTTTTTGCAAAACATTAAGATTATCTGACCGCTTGCACCAAATTTTTTAGATGTTTTTCCGTCTAGACGTCTATAATATATTTTTTAGAAATGAATGACAAATAGTTTTTCTGATCAAATTCCGTTTAGCGATTTAGAATATTGGCGTTATAGGGTAAAATCTCACACAAATTATAATTTCACAGGTTTTTTTATGTCTAAAGGTAAAATTGGACTATTTTCTCTCACCGCTCTAGTGTTAAGCTCAATGATCGGCTTTGGTATTTTTAGCTTACCGCAAAATATGGCAGAAGTTGCAGGTGCAGAAGCACTATTAATAGGCTGGCTTATCACGGGGATAGGGATTGTTTTTCTTGGACTCTCTTTTTTCTTCCTCTCTCGCCTTAAACCTGAGTTAGATGGTGGAGTTTATACCTATGCTCGTGAAGGCTTTGGTGATTTAGTCGGTAGCCTTGCAGCTTGGGGCTATTGGCTCTGTACAGCCATTGGTAGCGTTGGCTATTTGGTTGTTGCATTTGAAGGTATTGGTACTTTTGTTGATACGCCAAGTTTATCACTATTCGGCAAAGGAAATACCATAGCCGCTATTTTAGGTGCATCTACTATTGTTTGGCTTGTCCATTTGCTGATTGCTCGGGGTATTAAAGAAGCTGCATCTGTTAATTTAATTGCGACCATTGTAAAAACATTACCACTCTTTTTATTCATTGGTTTAACCATTTGGTACTTCTCTCCAACTCAATTTGCTCACGATTTTGATGGTGCAAGTTTACAACAACCTTTATTAGAACAAGTGAAAGGAACAATGTTAATTACACTTTGGGTTTTTGTTGGCGTAGAAGGCGCATCAATCCTATCAGCACACGCCAAGAAAAAGAGTGATGTTGGGCTAGCAACTTTATTGGGTATCTTAATCACGCTAGTACTCTACGTAGCCATCACAGTATTTTCATTGGGTATTTTGCCAAGAGAAGTCATTGCCCAAATGCCAAATCCATCTATGGCGGGAATATTAGAACATTTGATTGGTGCAAGCGGTAAGATCATCATTACATTTTGCTTAATTGTTTCTGTTTTAGCGTCTTATATGAGCTGGACAATGTTTTCATCTGAAATCCCCTACCAAGCCGCAAAAAGCCATAATTTCCCACAATCATTAAATAAGACCAATAAAAACGGTACTCCAATTGGCGGATTATGGCTTACCAATATCACCATTCAAATTAGTTTGCTATTGGTACTATTCACAGGTAAGGGATATAACGTATTAATTCAAATATCAACAGCGATGATTCTAGTACCTTACTTTTTAGTCAGTGCTTATCTTCTTAAAACTGCAATAAAACAATCTGCTGCTTGGTATATTAAATTAACAGGACTCATGTCTTCACTTTATGCATTATGGATTGTTTATGCCGCAGGTTTAGATTATTTACTACTCTCTGTACTGCTATATATGCCGGGAATAGCTGTATTTATCTACTCCCACTATCAGTATAATCAAGGTAAGGCATTTACGTTTAACCGCTACGAAAAAGTATTGTTATGTGCAATAAGCTTACTCTTTATCGTTTCGGTCTATTACAGTGTTACCAATATGAGTTGGTCATAAAAATTAACAATGGACTAATAATGAAATCTGAAAAAATCAAACAACTTGCTCATCAGCTCGGGGAGCAATATCAAAAAATTGAAGACTATTTTACAAATGGATCTTTTGTGATCAAGTTTTACCCTTTCTTGATGTACCCTTGCGTACGTCAAGCTCAATCGCTATCAATAAAGTTTGTTGCTATTCTATCGATATTTATTGGGATCTATTACCTGTTTACTGAATTGATAGCAATTTTATTTAGCGAAGTATCTTTAGCTGCTTATTTGCATCACACTTCATTTGAACTGAGCTTACCGAATGGCACAATAATTGATAATAATGTTACGGTTAATTCCCCCTTATCATTCGCGATGAGAGCATCATTCTTAGTGCAAGGCTATCTCTTTTTCTTTATTTATCTACTTGGTGTGACCCGCATTACCCAACGCTTTCGTCTTATTAGTGGCTTCAGTGCCCTCTTGTTTAGCTGCGGAATGGTTATTCTTTACTCTACCCAAAGCGGTAAATATATCGAGAATGCAGTACAAAATTTGGGTGGATCACTCACCTTTCTATGCGGAAACCTTGCAATGTTAATGATAGGATTTGGCATAAAATCTCGCCGACAATCTACATTTAAAAATTTCTCTATTCTTGCGGGGCTAATCGGTACAGCAGCGATTTTCATCACACTATTTTTGCCATTACCGTATTTGGCTTTATTTGAAAGACTAGGCATTACAACTATTATGTTATGGGAAGTTGCGCTTGGTTTTGCTATTTTAAGACAGGTGAAAAAATGACGACTCAAATTCCTTTTATTGAACGATACCGCCAACTCATTGCGATTCCAACCATTAGCAGCTTAGAAGAAAAATACGATATTTCTAATAAAGCTCTTATTGAATTACTAGCCACTTGGTTAACTGATTTTGGTTTTAAAACAGAGATTATCGCCGTAGAAGGCAGTCGTGAGAAATATAATTTGCTAGCCACCTATGGCGAAGGTGAAGGCGGATTAGTGCTTGCAGGCCATACCGATACGGTTCCGTTTGATGAAGGACGTTGGACGATTGACCCATTCACACTCACTGAAAAAAATGGCAAATTCTATGGGCTTGGTTCTGCAGATATGAAAGGCTTTTTTGCATTTGTGGTGGAGGCTGTTAGTCAAATTGACCTTACTCAATTAACCAAACCACTACGCATTCTAGCCACTGCCGATGAAGAAACCACAATGCTAGGTGCAAGAACTTTTGCTCAACACGCTCACATTCGCCCTGATTGTGCCATCATAGGCGAACCCACTTCACTAAAACCTATACGAGCCCATAAAGGACATTTAGCGGAAGCTATTCGTGTTATTGGTAAATCAGGACATTCAAGCGATCCTGCAAACGGAATCAATGCGATTGAAATTATGCACGAAGTGACAGGAAATTTAATTGGGCTACGCAACCAACTGCAACAACAATATCGCAATGAACTATTCAAAGTGCCTCATCCTACAATGAATTTCGGCAATATTCAGGGTGGCGATGCTCTCAATCGTATTTGTGCTTGCTGTGAATTACAGGTAGAAATACGTCCATTACCCGCCTTAGCCATCAAAGATTTGCAAGAATTATTAGCTGAAAACCTTGCACCGCTCATCGAAAAATGGGGAGATCGCATTGAAATCCGCCATTTACACGCAGGTATTGCAGGCTATGAATGCGAACATTCCGCTCAAATTGTACAGGTGGTGGAAAAATTATTAGGGGAAAAGTGTGATGCAGTTAATTACTGTACAGAAGCCCCTTTTATTCAGCAGCTCTGTCCAACGTTAGTGCTAGGACCTGGAGCAATTGAACAAGCTCATCAGCCAGATGAATTTTTATCTGCTGAATTTATCGACCCGACGCAAAAATTATTGACTAAGTTGATCTATCATTTTTGCGCATAATGCAGATAAGCGGTGAGTTTAGGGAAAATATTTGCAAAATATACCGTTAAACCCACCGCTTACTAGGAGAAACTATGTTCTTACAATCTCTGCAATTTAGTTTAAGCGTGACCTTGCCGACTATTTTAATGCTATTACTAGGTATTGTTTTACGGCGACGTAGAATGTTAGACGACCACTTCTGTCACGTTGCGTCCAAACTTGTGTTTAATATTGCTCTGCCTGCGCTATTATTTATCAACATTGTAAAACAACCTGCCGATTACAGTAGCCAAATTTGGCTTGTGGGAGCAGGGTTTCTCAGCACTTTTATCATCTACTTTAGTAGTGAATGGCTTGCGATACGGTATATTCGAGATAAATCTTATCGGGGCATTTTCGTGCAAGGGATTTTTCGAGGGAACTCAGGTATTCTAGGCTTGGCTCTTTGTATCAATGCTTATGGTGCAATGGCAACGGTTCCTGCATCGGTTTATACTGCTTGTATCACACTACTGTTTAATGTCCTTGCGGTGATTACCCTAACCAATTCCCTCAGTACTGGAAAACTTAGTTTGCCGAGAATGGTAAAATCATTAATGACCAATCCACTCATTATTGGCATTGTACTTGGGCTAATTGTGAGTAAATTTGATATTCCGTTACCGAGATCTATTTTACGCACAGGGGATTATCTTGCTAATATCGCTCTCCCTATCGCTCTAATTTGTGCAGGTGCAAGTCTAGATTTTAAACAACTAAAGCGGTTCAAAAACAACCAAGAAAATCAAACTCAAGCCAATAGTATTGTGTGGTGGGCGAGCTTTGGACGTTTAATCGTATCTCCTCTGCTTACTATTTTTATTGGAAAATTTATCTTAAATTTAGATCCAATGCCTTTAGGCATTCTATTCTTAATGTCTTCAACCCCAGTTGCTTCAGCTAGCTATGCAATGGTCAGAAATTTTGGCGGCGATGCCACTGCTAGTGCCAATATTATTGCGGTAACAATGCTTGGCTATATGTTTACATCTAGCTTTGGCATTTTTATCTTAAAGCAACTGCAATGGATATAGAACGCTAAAAAACAGGCAAAAAAAAGCCCTCAACAATGAGGGCGAATCTTTTGATCTTATTCTGGAGGTTTGAATTTCTGTTTTATAAAAGGAGACAAATAAAACAGGACCAAAAGTAAAAAACTAAAGGAGGAAATTAGTTGGCTCCTCTTGCTGGACTTGAACCAGCGACATACGGATTAACAGTCCGCCGTTCTACCGACTGAACTAAAGAGGAACTAATCGCTGTGAATAATAGGAAAAATGACAAAGCTCGTCAAACGGTATGACCAATCTTTGCAATTCTTTAATTTTATTAAAAAAATTAATGATCCTTACAACAAACTGAACAATTTACTTGTTTGGGTAGTTTCATTTCTCTCATCGCAAAATTTAAGCCATCTATTATCAATAATTTACCAGATAAGGTTGAACCGATATCCAATAACACTTTAATGGTTTCAAGTGCTTGTAAACTTCCGACTACGCCTACAATCGGGGCAATGACCCCTGCTTCAACACAACTCAATACATTTTGCCCGAATAATTGGCTCAAACATTGGTAGCAAGGTTCCCCTTTTTGATAGCGAAACACAGAAATCTGCCCTTCAAAACGAATCGCAGAACCAGAAACAAGCGGTCGTTTTTGCTGAAAACATTGCAAATTAAGCTGATTGCGGACTTCCACATTATCCGTACAATCGACAACAACATCATAGTGAGCAATCAATGCTTGCCATTGTTCATCATTTAGTTTTTCTGTAACAGTTTCGATCTCGATATTCGGGTTAATTTGTGTTAATCGTTGTTTAGCCGATACAACTTTAAGCTCACCAATCGTGGCATCAGTATGTAAAATTTGACGTTGTAAATTGGATAAAGAAACCCGATCAAAATCGACTAACGTTAAATGTCCGATACCTGCACTGGCTAAATATTGCGATGCAGCACAGCCCAATCCGCCAAGCCCAACAATCAATACTCGACTTGCTTTTAAACGCTCTTGCCCGTCAAAATCGACACTTTTTAAACTAATTTGACGGTTATAACGTAATATCTCATGATCTGTCAGTTCCATTAAGTTAAAAATCCCTCTAACAATTCATTTAAAAATAACTTACCTTGTTGCGTAATTTGCCAAGTTTCTGCGGTTTCGACTAAATAGTTTTTATCTAACGCCCATTGCATTGTTGTTGCGACTTCAGCCATATTCAAACCTGTATAAGTCTCAAATTCGGCTTTGGGAGTTGGTTCTAATAAACGAAAACGGTTCATAAAAAACTCAAAAGGGCGATCTGCCAATGCAATTTGCTCTTGTTGATACAAGTACTCACCACGCATATAGCCTTTTGGGTGTTTTGTTTTACTAAAGCGATAAATCTCGCCTGTTGTATAACTGATTTTACCGTGGGCCCCACAGCCAATAGCTAAATAATCGCCAAATCGCCAATAGTTTAAATTATGCTGGCATTGAAAGCCCTGTTTTGCATAAGCAGACGTTTCATATTGAACATAGCCAGCCTGACTCAACAACTGATGCCCTTGCTCAAAAATATCCCATAATTCATCATCATCGGGCAAAGTTGGCTGGCGATAATAAAACATCGTATTCGGCTCAATCGTTAATTGATACCACGAGAGATGTGGAGGAGCAAGAGCGATAGCTTGACGAAGATCATTCAATGCTTGATCTACCGACTGATTAGGTAATCCGTGCATTAAATCGACGTTAAAACTACGCAATCCGAAACTTGCAGAATTTTGTGCAAATCTAACCGCTTGTTTAGCCTCTTGGCTATCGTGAATACGTCCTAGCTTTAACAGTTTTTCAGGCTCAAAACTTTGAATACCCATTGAGATACGATTAACACCACCTTGAGCATAACCAATAAAACGCTCCGCTTCGGCTGTACCGGGGTTTGCCTCTAACGTGATTTCAATATTCGGTTCAAAATCAATACGTTTACGAATTTCTGCTAACAAATGGCTAATCCCTTGTGCAGAAAATAGACTCGGTGTACCGCCCCCAATAAAAATTGAGTGAATTTTACGATCACCGATCGCTTGTCGATAACGCACCAAATCTTGTTCTAAATCTAATAATAAATGTTGGATATATTCTGTTTCAGGAATAATGCCTTTTTGGGCGTGAGAATTGAAATCGCAATAAGGGCATTTCTGCACACACCAAGGAATATGGATATAAAGGCTTAATGGAGGTAAAGTTAATTTCACGTTATTAAATAAATAGGGTTAGATACGCATAAAAATGGCGACATTATCCCTTGTCGCCTTTTGATTGTCTATTTGCTTTTGATTTATGCCTACTAGTCGCAAGGTACAATTTTGATGGCAAGCCCACCTGTTGATGTTTCACGATATTTGGCATTCATATCTTTCCCCGTTTCATACATTGTTTCGATAACTTTATCTAGCGTAACACGAGGTTGGGAAGTAAGCCTTAATGCCATTCGGCAAGCATTGATTGCTTTGACTGATGCAATGGCATTACGTTCAATACAAGGCACTTGTACTTGCCCGCCAACAGGGTCACAAGTTAAACCTAAATTATGTTCCATTCCAATTTCTGCCGCACTACATACTTGATCGGGTGTACCTCCCATTATCTCAGCAAGCCCTGCTGCTGCCATTGAACAAGCAACGCCAACTTCACCTTGACAACCAACTTCTGCTCCTGAAATAGATGCATTCATTTTATACAGTGAGCCAATCACGCTTGCGGTCAGAAAATAGCGTTCTAACGTTTCTTGGTTCAGTTCACCCACAAATTTACGGTAATATGCCAATACGGCTGGTACAATGCCACAAGCTCCATTTGTTGGTGCGGTAACCACTCGTCCACCTGCAGCATTTTCTTCATTAACGGCTAAGGCAAATAAATTTACCCAGTCAATAATTTGCATCGGATCATTGTTTAATTTACCTGTGGCTTCAAGGGTTCTGCGTAATGCAGCGGCTCGACGAACAACTTTAAGTGGCCCAGGAAGCAACCCTTCCGTATGTAAACCTCGCTCAATGCAAGCGTCCATTGTCCGCCAAACTTTCAACAAATAGTCGCTAATTTCCTGCTTAGAACGTAAAGCCAACTCATTTTTCCAAACTAAAGATGATAAAGGCAAACCTTGCTGTTTGCAGTGTTTAAGCAGATCCGTTGCATTTTGATAAGGAAAAGGAACAGTAACACCATTTTGTTTAGCACTATCAAAATTCTCATCAGACACAATAAAACCACCGCCAATGGAATAATAGGTTTTCTCTAATAATAGCTCACCTTGAGAAAAAGCCTTAAAGTTCATTCCATTTTCGTGGCGTGGTAAGAAATCATAATGGAATGGCATATCCGCAAAAAAATCAAACGAAATCGCTTTTTGATGCTCCGCTTGAGCCTCTGCTACTCGTAATATTTTCTGTTCTTTAAGCTGATTAATGACGCTCTCAATACGATCAATCTCAACATTATCAGGAAGATATCCCATCAACCCCATAATGATTGCTGTATCAGTGCTATGTCCACGACCAGTTAATGCCAATGAGCCATAAACATCTGCTTGTAAGCGGTCTGTTTTCGCTAAAAATTTGCAATCAATTAAACAATCAACAAACTCTTTTGCCGCCTTCATTGGCCCTACCGTATGGGAGCTAGAAGGCCCAACTCCCACTTTAAACATATCAAATACACTTATCATTTTACCCACACTTAATGCTAATAAAATTGGTCATTCTATAAAATTTAGAAGAAACCATAAAGAATAGCAGAAATAGCAATGAACCCCATTACAGTCACAAAAGCATTACTTAATTTACCTTTGAATTGTTGCAATGCTGGAATTTTATGAATGGCGTACATTGGCATAATAAATAAGATCATTGCAATAATTGGCCCCCCTAAACTCTCAATAAAACCTAAAATACTTGGGTTTATCGTGGCAACAATCCATAACACAATCAAGAATAATAATGCTGTAATTTTTTTGAATTTTTCAGGTTCAATTGGTTCACTACGCATTTGATTAACTAATCCTTCCAAACCTTCTCTGGCACCCAAGTAATGCCCAAAGAAAGAGCTACCAATTGCTAAAAATGCAACAAAAGGTCCAAAATAAGAGATGATTGGATTATCAAATTTATTCGCTAAGTAAGATAGAATTGAAATATTCTGTGCTTTTGCTTCTAACAATTCTTGTGGCGTTAAAGTTAAGACACAACTAAACACAAAAAACATCACGAACAAGACTAAAATGCCTGAAGTACAACGTAATACAGTGTTGCTAGCTTTGTCTGTTTGTTGCGGATCTTGATAGAATTTTTGTTGTGATAGTGCAAAAGATGAAATCGCAGGCGAATGATTAAATGAAAAGACTAACACGGGAATAGTTAGCCATAATGCAGTGAGAAAATCACTCGTTTGTGGCATTTGCGAAAGTGCTGCTCCATTCCATTGTGGAATCAGATAAAGTGATAACCCTAATAAAATCGCCACCAAAGGATAGACTAAATAGGTTGTGATTTTAAGCATCGCAGTTTCACTCAGTAACATTACCCCAATCATTGCTGCAATCAACATAAAGGATAAGACGGCCCTTGGTGGAGCGGTAAGATGAAGCTGATTTTCTACAAAAGAGCTAACGGTATTAGTTATTCCTACACCATAGATCAACAAGATCGGAAATATAGCAAAGAAATAAAGTAACGTAATCAATTTCCCTGCTGTTACTCCAAAATGCTCCTGTACTACACTGGTAATATCGCTCCCTGGTTTACTTGACGATAAAACAAATCGAGCTAGCCCCCGATGTGCTAAATAAGTCATTGGTCCAACTAATACTGTCATTACCACTAAAGGTAAAAATCCGCCCATACCCGCATTGATTGGTAAAAAGAGAACCCCCGCACCAACAGCAGTACCAAATAAGTTTAATACCCACGTTAATGAAAAACGTGTCGCATTATCCTGTTTCATAGTTCCTCCAGATATTTTGTAAATTATGTAAATATAAAACGTGGCGAATAATAGCCCTTTACATAAAAACCACAATCTAAAAGAGAGAAAAATATGATCTAAGTAAAAAAATCTGCTTTTCTAGTAAATTAAGCGATAATAAATTAGACTTATAGGGTTTAATTCCTAATATTAAACAAATAGTAGAAATTCATACTATTGTATATCTTCTAATAAATCACCTACTCAATTTTATAACCCAGTCACAATATCTAGTGCATCACTCAGTTTTTTGACGGTAAAAACCTCCATTCCTTTAATTGCTTTTTTAGGTGCATTACCAGCTGGAATAATGGCTCGTTTAAATCCATGTTTAGCCGCTTCGCTAATACGTTCTTGACCGCTTGGAACAGGGCGAATTTCTCCCGCTAATCCAACTTCACCAAAAACTACAAGATCTTGGGGTAATGGGCGATTACGGAAACTGGAAATTAAGGCAAGTAATAAGGCTAAATCAGCACTGGTTTCTGTCACTTTAACACCACCAACAACATTCACAAATACATCTTGATCTGACATTTGTAAACCACCGTGCCGATGTAGTACAGCAAGTAATAATGACAGGCGGTTCTGCTCTAGCCCTACGGCAACACGTCTTGGATTGGCTAACATTGAGTGATCAACCAATGCTTGAATTTCGACTAGCAATGGGCGTGTACCTTCCCATAGCACCATTACGGAGCTACCTGAAGTCTGTTCTTCACTACGACTGAGAAAAATTGCTGAAGGGTTTTTCACTTCTCGTAATCCTTGCTCTGTCATTGCAAACACACCTAACTCATTCACTGCACCAAAACGGTTTTTATGACTACGCAAAGTGCGATAACGAGAATCTGCTTCCCCTTCCAGTAAAATAGAGCAATCAATACAGTGTTCTAACACTTTTGGCCCAGCTAAAGTGCCATCTTTGGTAACGTGCCCCACCATAATAATGGCAACTTGGCGAGTTTTAGCATAACGAGTTAGAAAAGATGCACATTCACGCACTTGTGCAACACTCCCAGGGGAAGATTGTATATCTGCTAGGTGCATTACTTGGATAGAGTCAATCACAATTAACTTTGGTTTTTCCTGATCGGCAATGTTACAGATATGCTCAACAGAAGTTTCCGAAAGCATTTTAAGATTATCTGCTGGTAACCCTAAACGATGTGCTCGCATTGCGACTTGCTGTAATGACTCTTCCCCTGTGACATAAAGTGTCGGAATTTGGCTTGATAAACCACACATTACTTGTAATAGCAAGGTACTTTTCCCTGCCCCAGGGTGTCCACCAATTAAAATAGCACTGCCTGGTACAATTCCCCCACCAAGTACACGATCAAGTTCATAAAAACCACTGCTAAAACGGGGAACTTCTTGCAAATCAATTTCAGCAAGTTTTTGTACTTTTCCTGAAGTTTCGCCTGCATAGCCACTAAATCTATCGCCCTTGCTCTCTTTTTTCCCTGAAATTAAACGGACTTCACTAATCGTATTCCAGGCCATACACGCTCGGCATTGCCCCATCCAACGAGCATACTCTGCTCCACAATCACTACATACATAAGCTGTTTTTGGTGCCTTTGCCATTTTTACCTCTATTACGACTAAATTCTGTGCTGTTCAGTGAGTTATCACTAAATTGTGGCGATACTAGCAAAAAACACTGTTTAAATAAACAGGAAAATTCTAATTTTTCGATCTCGATCGACAAACAGAATTTGCTTACTCGCCTTTTTCAAGAAAAGAGTGAAACTAAACAAGGTGTTGAAACACCACTCATTGTTTTACATTTACTTACTATTCATTTAAGGAAACCTATGTACAAATTAATTTCGCCTATCCAAAAGGCTTTTACACTGATTGAATTAATGATTGTCATTGCAATCATTGCTATTCTAGCGACTATCGCTATTCCATCTTATACCAGTTATACCCAGAAAGCGGCACTTTCCGAGCTACTTCGAGCATCTGCATCTTATAAATCAGACGTTGAAATCTGTATTTACAACACTGGGGCTGTTACAAACTGTGCTGCAGGTTCAAATGGTATTCAGGCGGCTAAAACCGAAAGTAATGATGCCAAATACTTAAAATCAGTTGCAGTATCTGCTGGGGTTATTACTGTTGATGGAAAAGGCAATTTAGATGGTTATGGCTACACCCTTACACCAACAGTAACCAATGGAAATATTAGTTGGGCAACAAAATGTAAAGGCAGTGATACAAGTCTGTTCCCTGCTGGATTCTGTGGCTAGAGTTGATATTTATAGGCTCTTTCTTTAATTCAAACCAAGAAAGAGCCTGATCTTAAGGGGGAAAAATGCTGTCTGAATATGCGGTTTATGAGAAAAATAGCGATAGGTTATTTCAAATTGAACAAGATTTGTGGCAACGTAATTGTCAAGAAAAACACCTTTTGCAACGCTATTTGGCTCTACCAATTCAAGAAAATCATCACACTTTATGGTTAGCCATTGATGATGAAAATAATCTCAGTGCTTGTGAAATGTTCGCCTTCTTGCATAATAAGCAGATAGAACCTGTGATTATCGCCAGCGAAGAGCTGAAATACTTACTCAATGCACTTTCTCCAGAACAACAAGTGCAGCTCTACGAGAATACGGAACATTATGACTACACTGAGCATAGTGGTGAACATTTAGACTTGAATGATCCGATTATTCAAATTTTAGATAACCTCTTTAAAACTTGTGTTGCTCAACAAGTTTCAGATATACATATTGAACCAAGACAAGATCGTTTAGTTATTCGCTTACGCATTGATGGAGTTTTGCATCTTTATAAAACGCTTTCACACCACTTTAGTCAGCGAATTCTCTCACGGATTAAATTGCTTGCCAAACTGGATATTAGCGAATCTCGCCTCCCGCAAGACGGACAATTTAGTTTTACTACCGCACTTTCTGATACTTTAGATTTTAGGGTATCAACCTTACCAACAAACTATGGTGAAAAAGTTGTTCTGCGTTTACAAAAAAATAAACCTACTCATTTTGATTTTTCAGATCTCGGTTTTAACGCTAACCAAAAACAGCTTTTGCTTAATGCACTTCAACAACCACAAGGCTTGATACTGGTTACAGGACCAACAGGAAGTGGCAAAAGTATTACCCTATATAGTGCGTTAAGCCATTTAAACCAAACCGAAAAACATATTCTTACCGCAGAAGATCCGATTGAAATTGAAATTGATGGCTTAATCCAAACACAAGTAAATCCTAATATTCAACTGGATTTCAGCCGACTATTACGCACTTTTTTACGCCAAGATCCCGACATCATTATGCTTGGAGAAATTCGTGATAGAGAGAGTGCCAAAATGGCATTAAGTGCTGCACAAACAGGGCATTTAGTGCTTTCTACATTACACACCAATGATGCACTTTCTGCCGTAGAGCGTCTTACTCAGTTAGGCATCCAAGAATATGAAATTAAAAACGCCCTACTCTTAGTGATCGCTCAACGACTTGTCAGAAAAATATGCCTGAAATGCGTAGGCAAAGGCTGTTCTCATTGCTATCAAGGCTATAAAGGGCGAATAGGCGTCTATCAATTTTTAAGTCGCTCTGCAAAAGAATTTGAGAAACAGACCGCTTATTTAGATTTTCCAACACTGTTTGAGAGTGCAAAAGAAAAAATTGCCAATCAGCAGACCGATCTATCTGAAGTCGAAAGGGTGCTAGGAAATGAATAAAAATTTAGTAACAGAACGTATTTATGAATATCGTTGGAAAGGGCTAAATCGTTTTCAGCAAAAACAGGGTGGAAAACTACTTGTAACACATAAAGATGAAGCCGAAAAACGACTTTTAGCTCAAGGTATCAGTCATATTCGTATACAACGAAATTTTGTGCTTCCAACTCCACCTAAACAAGATGATGTTACCCAAATTATTCATCAACTTGCATTATTAGTTCAGGCTCATATTCCGTTAAAGCAAGCGTTAGTAATGATAAAAGAAAATTGCCAACAGATTCGCTTATTTCAATGGTTACAACATCTTATTTTACAGATTGAATCTGGTTACTCTTTTTCTCAAGCGTTAGAAAAACTGCCGTTTTATTTATCTCATCAAGAAATCCAACTGATTAAAATGGGAGAAACAAGCGGTAACTTAACCACGATTTTATGCAATATGGCAGAATCTCGCAGTAAATCGGATAAATTAAATAAAAAAATCAAAAAAATTCTATTTTACCCTGCTATGATTTTATTCATTTCAATAAGTCTATCCTTATTATTGCTTATTTTTATTGTGCCACAATTTGCAGAACTCTATGATAATAAATCGAAAGAATTACCTTTTATTACACAATTACTCTTTTCATTTTCACAATTTCTAACTAATACAATTTATGGATTATTTATTTTTACGCTTATATTATGCTTTTTACTGTATTTTATAAATAAGAAAACCAAGCTATTAAAACGAGCTAAATTCTTATTATTGGGCCGATTACCAATATTTAGCCAAATTATTAAGCAAGCTAGAATTGTCTTTTTTTGTCAAAATTGTAGCTTGATGATAGATGCTCATATCCGTTTAAATCAGATCTTACAGGCTTTTCAGGATACACAAAGTGATGATCCTATTTTACAAGAAGAAGTCAAATTTATGCTCCAGTTACTACAACAAGGCTACCGTTTTTATGAAGGGCTTAATCCGACTGTGTTTGACACTGAAATGATACAAATGATCGCTATTGGTGAGCAAAGCGGTAATCTTAGTCAAATGCTTCATCATATTAGTGAAATATATCAACAAAAACTGGATTATCAAATTGACATACTTTCACACTTACTTGAACCAATGCTAATGCTGATTATGGGGGTAATTGTCGGCACAATTATGCTTGGGCTCTATTTGCCAATTTTTGATATGGGGGCGTTAGTAGAATGATCGCTTTAAAATTACTGATTGCTTGCTCAATGCTGTTTTGGTTTAAACGTGCATTCAGCCAATTTCCGAATAAAATCAACCACGCTATTTTTCAAGATGTTACAACCCTGATTGATTTTGAAATGACGCAAGATGATTTTGTTAGATGTTCCAAATTGCAACCTAAGCCATTTACATATTTCTATTTAATGAGCTTATTCTTTCTATTATTTTCAATATTTAGTTCATACTCAATATTTATTTTATTGGTTATCTTTATTCTAATTTATCTCTCTTTTATTGATATTTATTATTACTTAACTGATATACATTACATTGCTATTATTTTTCTACTTGCAATCACAGAGTTACTCTTTAATCAATCCTATTTTCTCTACGAGCGGATTTTCACTTTATTTATTGTTATTCTCTTTTTTAGTTTACTCTCTTTATTGATTAAATATCTTTTCAACAAAGAAGCACTGGGTTCAGGAGATATAATTTTACTCATTGCTCTATCACCTTTATTCTCATTAGAACAATTTTGTTGGTTGCTATTTATTGGCAGTGTCGCAGGCATAGGTTATTCACTGATTTTTTATCTTGCAACCAAAAAACGATTAACAAAACTCCCTTTTATTCCTTTTATTAGCTTTTCTATGGTGGTTTTAGGTTAAGAATGGGTAATAAAAAAACAGCTCAAAATCGCATAATGCTATTTTGAGCTGATATAACATTATAAATACATTAACTTTCGTTATGAATTTCCAAATTAGTTGCTTGTTGAGCCAGATTTGCTTTAGCTTTATCATTTCTCGCTTGAGCAATGCAATTTAGATATTCTTTATCAACATCACCAGTAATGTATTCCCCTGTAAAGACTGATGCATCAAAATTATGAATTGTAGGGTTTTCAAGCTGAACAGATTTGAACAGGTCACTTAAATCTTGGAAAACAAGGCGATCAACACCGATCATTTCGGCAACTTGTTCGACACTTCTGTCATAAGCCACTAATTCTTCGCAAGTCGGCATATCAATACCATATACGTTTGGATAACGAATTTCCGGTGCTGCTGATGCAAAATACACTTTCTTAGCCCCCGCTTGACGAGCCATTTCCACGATCTGCTCTGAGGTTGTACCGCGAACAATAGAATCGTCCACCAACAAGATCGTTTTATCTTTAAATTCAGCTGCGATTGGGTTTAGTTTACGACGAACCGATGACTTACGTTGTGCTTGTCCTGGCATAATGAAAGTACGAGCCACATAGCGGTTTTTCACAAAACCTTGACGATAAGGTTTATTGAGTACGTTCGCGATTTGCAGTGCAATGTCTGTTGATGTTTCAGGAATTGGGATAACCACATCAATTTCAGGTAAAATATCTTGCCATTGTGTTGCGATTTTCTCGCCAAGTAAACGTCCCATATGAACACGAGCTGCATATACCGATACACCATCAATAACCGAATCTGGGCGTGCAAAATAGACATATTCAAAAATACAAGGATTTAGTTTTGGATTATCTGCACAAATTGCGGAATGGAATTGACCGTCAAAGGTAATATAAATCGCTTCACCAGGTTGAACATCACGTACATATTCAAAGCCAACAATATCTAAAGCGATACTTTCAGAGGCGAACATATATTCGGTTTTGCCATTTTCTTCACGTTTACCCAATACTAACGGGCGAATACCGTAAGGATCACGAAATGCAACCATTCCATAGCCAATAATCATTGCTAAACATGCATAAGCTCCGCGAATGACTTCATTCGTTTTACGCACTGTTTCAAAAATATTGTCTGGAGTGAGTGGTTCTGCCGGATATTGATCAAGATAATGAGCAAAAATATTTAATAAGGCTTCAGAATCCGAATTGGTATTAACGTGACGTTTTGCAAGTGTAAATAATCGCTGTTTTAACTCGGCATTGTTGGTTAAATTTCCATTATGCACAAGCGTTAAACCATAAGGTGAATTTACATAGAAGGGCTGTGCTTCTGATACACTTGATGAACCTGCTGTTGGGTAGCGAACATGTCCGATACCGACATTACCTTGTAAACGCAACATATGCTCTTGACGAAACACTTCGCTGACTAAGCCGTTTGCTTTACGCAAGCGGAAACGATTTTCTTCATCAATGGTAACAATGCCTGCAGCATCTTGCCCACGATGTTGTAATAATGTTAAGCCATCATAAATAGCTTGATTTACGGGAGAATGACCAATAATCCCAACAATTCCGCACATAATAACCTCTAGTTAGCCGATTTTAAAAAACTTGAATTTACTTTTAACTGTTCAAAATGCTCAAAAAACCATTTCACAATAAAATCAAAATGGGGAATCAATTTAGATTCTTTCCATAATTCAGTTTGAGCAAAAGTTGTGAAGGTGTCTAAAAAGAACAATATCGCTGCAACAATAAAAATTCCACGCAAAATACCAAAACCAGCACCAAGCACTCTATCTGTGCCTGATAAACCTGTCTTGCTGACTAATTGCCCGATTAACGCATTGATAATACCGCTGACGATTAATACTGCGATAAATAAAATTGCTGCGGCAATCCCATTGCGTAGATATTCTGAATTTTGTAAATAAACTGAATCAATTTGAAGAAGTAAGTTCGCCATTGCAGGATAAAACTTGCTAGCGATAAAAAAGGCGATAATCCACCCAGCCAAAGACATTACTTCTTCAATAAAGCCTCGCCATAAACTGACAAGGATTGAAAAAACCACAATTCCGATAATAATAAAATCAACCATAAAACCTCAAAAAATGCCCATTTGGCAAAACAGGCGTTATTTTACAAAAAAAGAAAACGTTTGCGTAGCCCGAATTAAGCGAAACTTTCATTTTCTTTTAACCTAAAGTGAGAACCTAAACTGGTTTCTCGTTGTAGCATTGCATTTACTACGGCTTGTGCGGTTTTTAACGCATAGTAAATTTCAATGCCTTGATGTTGATGAAAAGCTAACGGCTGATAGCGTTGCTCCAGCATTTTCAAACTATCTAGCAATGCTGTTAAGTTTTCCGTTGTACGATAAACATTAGCAAAACGAGCCATTAGTTCCCGAATAGTCGAAAGCAGTTGGCTTGCACTTAAACTTTCATCACCTTGCGGATTAACCAATGTGGCAAGATAATTTTCCCAATCTTGAGCTGAAAATGTCGTGGTAAGCGGTGAGTTTTGGGCTAAATTTTGCAAAATGCGTTTAATCGCACGTTTAGCAAAAACTAAGCTTCCGCCAACGGAGTTACCGCCTAAACGGTTTGCCCCTTCAATACAAGATGAAACTTCCCCGACCGCAAATAAACCTTTTACATCGCTTTCTGCATAATCATCAATCACGATCCCACCATTACAGCTATGTGCAAAAGGAGCAATAGCAACTTTATCACGCAATAAATGAATACCAACTTCATTGTTTAACCAATTTAGATAAACTGTATAAAATTCTTCTTGGTCTTGATACAAATCCGCCGAATAGTGCAGATAAACACCTTTTTCCTGTGGGTTTTCAAGCAAGTGTTTCATCATCACCAAATCAAATTCAACGCAGTTAAAATCAACGCTAAACGGGGCATAATCACTCCGATCTCGCATCATCTGCTTAAAATCTTCGGGTAAAAGGTGTGCAAAGAGATCGTTACCTTGGCTATCCGTTACTTTAGTCACATATTTTAAAGTATGCTCGCCAAACAATACTTTGTATTTAGGTTCAACAAAAGAGGGGATGAATTGAATAAATTCCAAATTAGTCAGCTTTGCCCCTGCTTGTTGAGCAATATAATGGCTAGAACCAATCACATCGGCAGGGTAAAGGTTATCTTTATATAAGCCCGCAATACCCCCTGTGGCAAGAATAATTTGCGATGTTTTGCAAAAAATATATTGCATCTCACCGCTTGTTTTATGGCAGAAAATTGCCCCTTGCACTACATTCTGTTGAGATTCATTCGGTTTTACCACAATGTGCAACAACGTGGCATTTTCGTAATATTCGGTTTGCTGTTGCTCAATGATCTGTTTGGCACGTTCGGCAGCTTCTTTCCACTGATTGATCAAATAGATAGGGCGAGCATATTTGGCAAAGCACGCAGGACGATTATCATTGCGTTTCCAAGGGCGAAAACCTATTCGCTCTAATAGCTCGACTGCTTGTGCGGAATCTTCAATATAGGCTTGCACAATTTTAGGGTTGTTCATTCCTTGTGCGACTCGGTCGATATCTTCTTTGAATTTAGCCTGATCGTCTTTATCACCTGTAACTTGAATACCTAAAGTCGCTTTAAGGGGAAAATAACTCGCTCCACTGCCAATGGGTGCTTTACTAATTAACACAGTACGGATTTGCTTGGCATTGGCTTCTACACAACTTGCCAAACCTGCAATGCCAGTGCCAACAATCAGAAGATCGGTTTCAATATGATGAGAAATAGAAATTGGGTACATAAAAAGCGGTAAGATTTTGTAAAAAAGTTGCACGATCTTACCGCTTGTTAGGGATTGTGTCTATTGAGAAGTGATTTACTGTTAGTGTCTATATTTTCCTAGACATCAAAACAAAAAACCTCTCTTTTTCAAGAGAGGCTTCAGTTTCTTATCTCAGTTATTTTTTCTTCGCTTTTGGATTTGGAAGGTCGGTAATTGAGCCTTCAAATACCTCAGCAGCTAAACCAACTGATTCGTGTAGTGTTGGGTGAGCGTGAATGGTTAATGCGATATCTTCTGCATCACAGCCCATTTCAATAGCTAAACCAATTTCACCTAATAATTCACCACCATTTGAACCGACGATAGCACCACCAAGTAAACGATGTGTGTCTTTATCGAAGATAAGTTTGGTCATACCTTCTGAACATTCAGATGCAATTGCACGTCCTGAAGCAGCCCAAGGGAATTTAGCGACTTCGTAGTTTAAGCCTTCTTGCTTACACTCTTTCTCTGTTTTACCTACCCAAGCAACTTCTGGCTCAGTATAAGCAATCGATGGGATCACTTTCGGGTCGAAATAGTGTTTTTGTCCTGCAATCACTTCAGCCGCAACGTGTCCTTCGTGAACACCTTTGTGTGCTAACATTGGTTGTCCAACAATATCACCGATAGCAAAAATATGTGGCACGTTAGTACGCATTTGTTTATCAACGTGAATGAAACCGCGTTCATCAACTTCAACGCCTGCTTTACCCGCATCTAGTAATTTACCATTTGGTACACGACCGATAGCAACTAATACCGCATCATAACGTTTAGTATCGTTACACGCTTTACCTTCCATTGAAACATAGATACCATCATCTTTTGCTTCTACTGCAGTTACTTTGGTTTCTAACATTAGTTTGAATTTTTTCTCGATTTGTTTGGTGTAAATCGCCACAACGTCTTTATCCGCTGCAGGAATTACTTGGTCAAACATTTCAACAACTTCAACTTCTGAACCTAACGCATTGTAAACCGTACCCATTTCTAACCCGATGATACCACCGCCCATAATGAGTAATCTTTTTGGTACTTCTTTTAATTTAAGTGCATCTGTTGAATCCCATACACGTGGGTCATCGTGTGGAATAAATGGTAATTGGATTGGGCGAGAACCTGCAGCAATAATTGCATTATCAAATTTGATTGTTGTTGGATTACCATCACGATCACGCGCAACTAAGGTATTTGAATCTGCAAATGTCGCTTGACCTTCTACCACTGTTACTTTACGCGCTTTCGCCATACCAGCTAAGCCACCTGTCAATTTAGATACAACAGCTTCTTTACCTGCACGAACTTTATCTAAATCAATAGTCGGTTCACCAAAAGCAATACCGTTATGCTCTGCGTGTTTAGCTTCTTCAATCACTTTTGCAACGTGAAGTAATGCTTTAGAAGGAATACAACCTACGTTTAAACATACTCCACCTAATGTTGAATAACGTTCAACTAATACTGTTTCTAAACCTAAGTCTGCACAACGGAATGCTGCTGAATAACCAGCAGGACCAGCACCGAGTACGACTACTTGAGTTTTAATTTCTTTGCTCATTTTTACCTCTGAAGTAAATTGTTTCTCTTAACTATATCGTTATTCTAATGGTTTTAACAATTTTTTAACGAGAACAAGATCACAGAATAGAAAATAAGCGGTCAGTTTTAAAAATTCTTTGCAAATTTTTCTTAATCTAACCGCTTCCCTCTATTACATTACTAAACGGCGAATATCCGCTAATACACCATTGATATAACTTAAGAATCTCGCACCATCTGCACCATCAATCACTCGGTGATCGAATGAAAGTGATAATGGGAGCATTAAGCGTGGCGTAAATTCTTTACCGTTCCAAACTGGTGCCATTTCAGATTTAGACACACCTAAAATTGCAACTTCTGGTGCATTCACAATCGGTGTGAAGTGAGTTGTACCGATACCACCTAAACTTGAAATAGTGAAACAACCACCTTGCATATCAGAACCTGACAATTTACCGTCACGTGCTTTTTTCGATACTTCCATTAACTCACGAGAAAGCTCGATGATGCCTTTTTTGTTCACATTTTTGAATACTGGAACAACTAAGCCGTTTGGTGTATCTACTGCCACACCAATATTGATATATTTCTTAATCGTTAGTTTTTGACCATCTTCAGAAATTGAGCTGTTGAAACGTGGATACGCTTCTAATGCTTTCGCCACTGCTTTCATAATGAACACTACAGGAGTAATCTTCACATCAAGTTTTTGTTTTTCTGCAAGTTTGTTTTGCTCTTTGCGGAAGTTCTCAAGCTCTGTGATATCCGTACGATCAAAGTGTGTAACATGTGGAATCATTACCCAGTTACGGTGTAAGTTTGCACCAGAGATCTTATTGATACGGCTTAATTCAACTTCTTCGACTTCGCCAAATTTGCTGAAATCAACTTTCGGCCAAGGTAATAAACCTAACCCTGCACCATTTGCCACACCTGTGCCTGCTGGTGCTTTTCCTGATTTCACTTCTTCAAATACTTTCACCGCAGTTTTCACGTAGGCTTCAATATCTTCTTTAACAATACGACCTTTACGACCTGTACCTTTCACGTTATCTAAATTCACACCAAATTCGCGTGCTAGACGGCGAATAACTGGTGTTGCGTGAGCATAACCTGCACTTGCTACCACTTGTTCTTGGCTTAAACCTGATACATTACCTGATTGTGCTGGTGCTGCTTGTGGTGCAGCTTGTTGTGGTTGAGCTGACGCTGCTGGTGCTTGTTGTACTGGTGCAGGTGCTACTCCTGCCACTTCAAATTTCATAATTAAAGTACCAGTCGATACTTTATCGCCCACTTTAATTAAGATTTCTTTAACCGTTCCTGCAATTGGTGCTGGAACTTCCATTGATGCTTTATCACCTTCAACATTGATGATTGATTGATCAACAGCTACAACATCACCTACTTTTACCATAATTTCAGTTACGTTTACTTCATCACCACCGATATCTGGTACATTTACATCTTGTACTGCTGATGTTACCGCTTGTGGAGCTGGAGCTGTCGCTGCTGCTTCTACTTGTGCAGATACAGCAGGTGCTGCACCTGCAACTTCAAAACGCATGACTAGTGAACCTGTTGATACTTTATCGCCAACGTTAATTAAAATCTCTTTTACTGTGCCTGCGATTGGTGCTGGTACTTCCATTGATGCTTTGTCGCCTTCAACGTTGATAATGGATTGATCAACGGTAACAACATCACCTACTTTTACCATAATTTCAGTGACATTTACTTCATCACCACCGATATCTGGAACATTTACATCAACAACTGCACTTGTAACAGGTTCTGATGCTACTGGTGCTGCAGGCTCTGCTGCTTTTGTTTCTGTTGCTGCTGAAGTTGCCGCTTCTAATACAAGCATAGGCGAACCCGTTGAAACTTTGTCGCCTACTTTCACTAATACTTCTTTTACCACGCCAGCTTCTGGTGCTGGCACTTCCATTGAGGCTTTATCGCCTTCAACGTTGATAATACTTTGATCAACAGCGATGGTATCTCCTACTTTTACCATTACTTCTGTAACGGTAACTTCATCGCCACCAATATCTGGGACTTGAATTTGTTTTGACATTTTATATTTTCTCCAAGGATCAAATTATAGGGCGTATTGCTACGCCCCTAGTGGATTAGGCATATAATGGATTAATACGATCTACGTTTAAACCGAACTTAGCAATTGCATCAGCAACCACTTTCGTTTCTACCGTACCTTCTTTCGCTAATTGTGACAATGCTGCAACAACAACATAACGTGCATCTACTTCAAAATGTTCACGTAAGTTTTCACGACTATCTGAACGACCGAAACCGTCAGTACCTAACACATGGTAATGTTTGCTTGGAACGTATGCACGAATTTGTTCTGCATATAGTTTCATATAGTCTGTTGATGCAACCGTTGGTAAGTCCGCTAATACTTGTGAAACATATGGTACTCGTGGAGTTTCTGTTGGATGTAATAAGTTCCAGCGAGCTGCATCTGCACCATCACGACCTAATTCGTTAAATGATGGCGCACTAAATACATCTGCAGTTACACCATAGTCATTTGCTAATATTTGTGCAGCTTCACGAACGTGGCGTAAGATTGCACCAGAACCTAACAACTGAACGTGTCCTTTGCCTTTACCTTCAACAGTTTCAAATTTATATAGACCTTTACGGATACCCTCTTCTGCACCTACTGGCATTGCTGGTTGGTCATAAATTTCATTTAATGTTGTGATGTAGTAAAACACATCTTCTTGTTTTTCACCATACATACGTTTAATACCGTCTTGTACGATAACCGCAACTTCAAATGCAAATGCTGGATCGTATGTTACACAGTTAGGAATCACACCAGCTTGAATATGGCTATGACCATCTTCGTGTTGTAAACCTTCACCATTTAAGGTTGTACGACCTGATGTACCACCGATCATAAAGCCGCGTGCTAATTGGTCACCTGCTAACCACATCATATCGCCTACACGTTGGAAACCAAACATTGAGTAGTAGATGAAGAATGGGATCATTGGTAAGTTATTTACTGAGTAAGATGTTGCAGCAGCAACCCAAGATGCCGTTGCACCTAACTCATTGATACCTTCTTGTAATACTTGACCGTCTTTTGCTTCACGATAGTAAGCAACTAGATCGCGGTCTGATGGTACATAGTTTTGACCAAATGGGTTGTAAATACCGATTTGACGGAATAAACCTTCCATACCAAAAGTACGAGCTTCGTCAGCAATAATTGGTACAATTTGCTGGCCGATGTTTTTATCTTTTAATAAGGTATTCAATACACGAGAGAATGCCATTGTGGTTGAAATACCACGTGGTTGAGCATCAAGTAATGCTTGGAATTCTTCTAGTGCTGGCACTTTGAAATCTACGCTAAATTTCGGGCTACGTTTAGGCGTGTAGCCATTTAACGCTTGACGTCTTTCGTGTAAATATTTGTACTCTGGTGAACCTTCTGCAAATTTGATGTACTCTAACTTTTCAACTTGCTCATCAGTTAATGGTAGGTGGAAGTAGTCACGGAAACCTTTAAGGCTTTCGTATGACATTTTTTTCGATTGGTGTGCAGTATTTTTACTTTCAGCTTCAGGAATTTTATAACCTTTAACCATATGCGATAAAATAACTACAGGTTTATCTGATTTCTGTGCTTTAGCAAACGCCGCAAACATTTTTTCTGAATCGTGACCACCACGACGTAAGTGCCAAATTTCATCATCAGTCATATCTGCAACTAATGCAGCAGTTTCTGGGTAACGACCAAAGAAGTGTTCACGAACGTAAGCACCATTTTTTGATTTGAACGTTAAGTAATCACCATCAACCACTTCCATCATCAATTGAGCAAGTTTACCTGATGTGTCTTTAGCAAAGAGTTTATCCCAACCACTTCCCCATAATACTTTAATAACTTCCCAACCTGCACCGCTGAATAAGCCTTCTAATTCTTGAACGATTTTACCGTTACCGTTTACAGGGCCATCTAAGCGTTGTAAGTTACAGCTAATCACGAAAATTAAGTTATTTAACTTCTCACGACCAGCAACCGTTAATGCACCTTTAGATTCGATTTCATCCATCTCACCATCGCCAAGGAACGCATATACTTTTTGATCTGCAGTATCTTTTAAGCCGCGATTTTCCAAATATTTTAAGAAACGAGCTTGATAAATTGCATTAACAGGACCTAAACCCATAGATACTGTTGAGAATTGCCAAAATTCTGGCATTAATTTCGGGTGTGGGTAAGAAGATAAGCCATCTACGAAAGCTTCTTGACGGAAATTATCTAATTGCTCTTCCGTTAAACGACCTTCAATAAATGCGCGAGCATAAATACCTGGTGCTGCGTGACCTTGAGAGAAAATTAAATCGCCACCGTTTTTATCTGTTGCAGCTTTAAAGAAATGGTTGTACCCCACTTCATACATTGTTGCTGCTGATTGGAAAGTTGAGATATGTCCGCCTAAATCCAAATCTTTCTTCTGGCTACGTAATACCATCGCAATCGCATTCCAACGTACGGCTGAACGAATACGGCGTTCAATTTCTTTATCACCAGGGTAAGCAGGTTGTTCGTCCACAGAAATGGTATTTACATAATCAGTGGTCGTTCCCGTTGGTAATGAAACGCCTTTTAAACGTGCTTTATCAATAAGTTGCTCAACGATATATTGTGCACGTTCAATTCCTTCTTCACGAACTAATGAATCAAGTGCTTGTAACCAATCTTGTGTTTCGATTGGATCTACGTCATTACGTAAAATTTCTGACATAGTCTTTTCCTTTTATGTGAGTTAAATAATAAAACATAAGCCAATAATGACTTATTCGTTTGCTAAAATATTAAACAAAAACCAACAATGATATTTGCTTTAGATCAAAAAACTATAAGAATCCTCTGTTTCATCTTAAGCAAACACCATCACTAGTTATTGTTATCTACTTGATTTTTAAAAACTTTTTAAAGTTATTAAAAAAGTGTAGATAAATTTTCGCTCAAGATAGCAAAATCTACCTATTTTGTCTATTTTTACCTAGAAACATTAGTGATAAAGGGTTCAGGTATAAGCACTTTTTTTAAAGCAACCGTTTGCCTTTTATGGTATGCTTACAGGCATTATTTTGACTTAAAGGTTTAGAAAAATGAAAAAAGCTGAAATTGCAATTGTAATGGGTTCAAAAAGTGATTGGGCAACAATGTCAGAAGCGGTGCAAATCTTAGAAAATTTTGCAATTCCCTACCATGTTGAAGTGGTTTCTGCACACAGAACACCAGATAAACTTTTCTCATTTGCAGAAGGTGCCGAACAGAATGGTTACAAGGTCATTATTGCAGGGGCTGGCGGTGCAGCACATTTACCAGGAATGATTGCAGCTAAAACAATTGTGCCAGTATTAGGTGTGCCAGTAAAAAGCTCAATGTTAAGTGGTGTAGATAGCCTCTATTCTATCGTACAAATGCCAAAAGGTATTCCAGTTGGTACATTAGCTATTGGTCCAGCAGGAGCTGCTAATGCAGGATTATTGGCTGCTCAAATTCTTGCTGCCTTTGACCCTGAACTTGCACAAAAACTTCATCAATTCCGCCAACAACAAACACAAAGCGTGTTGGATAATCCAGATCCTAGAGTTGAATAGGTTATCATAAATGGCAAAGAAATTACTGATTCTGCATACAGGCGGTACAATTTCAATGAGTGAAGGGGAAGATGGGAAAGTTTCCCCTTCAGATAAAAATCCATTAGTTGCCGCATTGGATAAACTTAACCACCCAGCAAAACTCTACCAAGAATCTTTGCTGAATGTCCCTTCTCCTCATATCACATTAGATCACTGGCAGATATTAAAAGAGCGTATTGAACACGCAGTCCAAGCAGAACAATTTGATGGTATTGTGATCACACACGGTACAGATACACTTGAAGAAACCGCTTACTTTCTTGATTTAGCCTTAAATACCAAAGTGCCTGTTGCGATCACTGGAGCTATGCGTTCAAGTAATGAACTAGGTGCAGACGGCTTAATCAACTTACAAAGTGCTATTTTAGTTGCCCTTTCTGACGAAAGCCAAAATAAAGGCGTTCTCGTGGTAATGAATGATGAAATTCACCACGCTAAATTTGTAACTAAAACACACACAACGAATGTGGCTACATTCCAAACACCGACATTTGGACCTTGTGGCTTAGTCACCAAAAACCAAGTGATTTACTTTCAACATCTTTCACAATATGAACATTTCCCAATCGAACGTTTAACGAAACGTAATGTTCAGCTTGTCAAAGCCTATGTTGAAATGGATAGTTTTTTACTCGAACAACTGGCACAGCATCAATGTGATGGGGTTGTAATTGAAGCACTTGGTGCGGGAAATTTGCCGCCATCTTGCTTATCAGGAGTGAAAAAGCTCTTAGATGCAAACATTCCTGTCGTACTCGTTTCTCGAGCGTTTAACGGAATTACCCAAGATGTCTATGATTATCTTGGCGGTGGTAAACAACTCAAACAACAAGGTATTATTTTTACCAAAGGGTTAAGCGGACAAAAAGCCAGAATTAAGCTATTGGTGCTGCTCAATCAATCATTAGCTCAACCTTTGGCTAACTATTTTTAACTTGAAACATATTGAAGATCTACAAGCGGTTAGATTTATTCAAATTTTTGCAAAAAAATGGAACAAACCCACCGCTTAAAACAATGAGAAATAACAATGCAAAAAAGTATTACTTACCCAACTGTATATGTATTAGGAAATGGACAACTCGGCAGAATGCTTCGCTACGCTGGAGCACCTTTAGATATTGACGTACGTCCATTAGCCTTTGATGCCCCTGTTTTCGATATTGAACCTAATAGTTTAATTACCGCAGAAATTGAACGTTGGGCAGACACGCCACTCACGCAATTACTCGGCAACCATCAAAACTTTGTGAATTTATCGGTCTTTGGACGTTTAGCTGACCGCTTAACGCAAAAGTCTTTGCTCGATCAATTACAACTTTCTACTTCGCCTTGGCAATTACTAGAATCACCAGAGCAATGGAAACAGGTTTTCACCAATATAGGCGAAAAAGTTGTCGTCAAACGCCGTACTGGTGGTTATGACGGGCGTGGGCAATGGATTGTGACCGCTGACAATATTGATCAGATCACCCCTGATCTTTTCGGTGACGTCATTGCAGAAAAATTTATCCCATTTGATGGCGAAGTTTCTCTTGTAGGTGCTCGTTTCCGTAACGGTGAAACACGTTTTTATCCTGTCACACACAACCTACAACAAAATGGTATTTTACGTTACAGCGTAATGAACCTAGCGTTACCAAACCAACAAATTTTCCAACAACAAGCTGAGAAAATGTTGTCTGCAATTATGAATGAGCTTGATTATGTTGGCGTAATGGCAATGGAATGTTTTGTGGTTGGCGATAAACTGCTTATCAATGAACTTGCCCCTCGCGTACATAATAGCGGACACTGGACACAGTTAGGCTGTTCTATTAGCCAATTTGAATTACATCTTCGTGCATTATTAGATCTACCAACACCCGTTTTAACGCCTATCGCACCAAGTGCGATGATAAACCTAATCGGCATTGAACATAACAATGAGTGGTTAAGCGTGCCATTTAGCCAACTTCATTGGTATGGAAAAGAAGTCAGAGCAGGCAGAAAAGTGGGACATATCAACTTATGCCATACAGATAAAACCCAACTTGCTCATTATCTGAAAGAATTTAAACCACTTCTAACTGATGATTTCCAATCGGGGTTAGAATGGGCGTTAGGTAAAATAGAGTAATAGACTTATTTAGTATTAAAGGAAAAAAGTAAAGGTGTAATGGATAACGTTGTCCATTACACCTAAATTAAAATTACTTCTGACGCATTGCTGGGAATAAAATCACATCACGAATAGATGGTGCGTTTGCAAAAATCATTGCTAAACGGTCAATACCTAGACCTTCACCTGCTGTTGGTGGTAAGCCGTGTTCTAATGCAACCACAAAGTCATCATCGTAGAACATTGCCTCATCATCCCCTGCTTCTTTTGCTTCTACTTGAGCTTGGAAACGTTCAGCTTGGTCTTCAGCATCATTTAATTCTGAGAAACCATTACCAATTTCACGTCCGCCAATAAAAAGCTCAAAGCGATCAGTAACATCAGGGTTCTCATCATTACGGCGTGCCAATGGAGAAATTTCTGCAGGGTGAGCCATTAAGAAGGTCGGTTGAATCAGTTGATGTTCTGCCACTTCTTCGAAAATAGCATTAACAACTGAACCTAGTCCCCACGATTTTTGGATTTCGATATGTAATCCTTTTGCAATCGCAACGGCTTTATCAAAATCGTGTAAATCTTCCAAGCTAATACCATTACCATATTTCACGATAGCATCATGCATTGTGATACGCTCAAACGGTTTACCGAAGTCAAAGACATATTCACCGTAAGGCACATCTGTTGTCCCTAAAATATCTAATGCTAAACGGCGTAATAATTCTTCTGTGTTATCCATTAAGTCGTGATAGTCTGCATAGGCTTGATAGTATTCGATCATTGTAAATTCAGGGTTATGACGAACAGAAACACCTTCATTACGGAAGTTACGATTTAATTCAAATACACGCTCAAACCCACCCACAACTAAACGTTTTAAATACAGTTCTGGTGCGATACGTAGATACATATCTACATCAAGCGCATTATGATGTGTAATAAACGGTTTAGCCGCTGCACCGCCTGGGATAACTTGTAACATTGGCGTTTCAACTTCAATAAACCCTTTTTCAAGGAAGAATTGACGAATACCCGATACCACTTTTGAACGGATAACAAAAGTACGGCGAGATTCTTCATTCGCAATAAGATCTAAATAACGCTGACGATAACGTGTTTCTTGATCTGTTAAGCCTTTATGTTTATCTGGTAATGGACGAAGTGCCTTAGTTAATAGTTCAAATTCAGTTGCACGAACTGTTAATTCACCTGTTTTGGTTTTAAATAATGTCCCTTTAACACCCACGATATCGCCTAAATCAAGCATTGAGATAGTATTTTCATATTCTCCTTCCGCTAAATTATCACGAGCTACGTATAGTTGAATTTTATCGCTTACATCCTGAATGGTAATAAATGTTGCTTTCCCCATTGCACGACGTAGCATAATACGCCCTGCAACTACCGCTTGAATTTCTTTGGCTTTTAACTCTTCACCCTCTACATCATCATATTTTTGATGAAGATCCTGAGCTAAATCTTCACGACGGAAAGTATTAGGGAATGGATTTCCTCTTTGACGTAATTGAGTTAATTTCTCACGGCGAGCTAACATTTCGCCATTCAAATCAAGTTCTTGGTTTTCTTGTTCAGACATTTTATTACCTTAATTTAAAAAGAATTCAGTTCATTTAAAGCTAGAGATTATAAGGGATTTTATTACTTTTTGGTAGAAAGTAAGCGGTAAGATAGTAAAGATTTTTTACAAAAAAGCCCCAAATATCTGGGGCTTGATAGAGAATTAAAAACTAAATATCCAAATTCGCATAAAGTGCGTTACTTTCGATGAAATCACGACGTGGTTCAACTTCATCGCCCATTAGGGTCGTAAATAATTTATCGGCAGCAATCGCATCGGTAATCGTAACTTGTAACATTTTACGCACAACAGGATCCATTGTTGTTTCCCATAACTGTTCTGGGTTCATCTCGCCTAATCCTTTATAACGTTGAATCGTTAAACCTTTACGAGATTCTTTTACCAACCAATCAATCGCTTCAGCGAAACTGCTGATCGCTTGTTTACGCTCACCACGCATTACATACGCCGTTGGCTCTAACAAACCGATAAGCTGTTCACCCAGTTTGGTAATACGTCCATATTCATTGCTTGTAATGAAGTTAAAATCAAAACGATATGTTGTATCAATACCGTGTGTCGTTACAATAATTTGCGGTTCATAAATATGACGTTCTTGGTTAAAGAAGACTTCTGCTTGATAGCTACTTCCACCAGTTTCTTTAGACACTAATTTTTCAACTAAACGATTATTCCAAGTGGTGACTTCTGCCTCATTTTTTACCAACTCTTTTGATAACGCAGGTTGATAAATGAGTTCATTTAAAATAGCAATTGGATAACGGCGAACCAAGCGTTCAAAAAGTTTCTGCACACCATTATATTCTGAAATTAGATTTTCTAATGCTAAGCCACTCAATGCTGGTGCTGTATCGCTTACATATAATGATGCACCATCTAATGAAATCGCAAGCTCGTATTGCATCATCTCATCGTTATCTTGAATATATTTTTCTTGCTTACCTTTTTTCACTTTATACAGCGGCGGTTGAGCAATATAAATATAACCACGTTCAATCAATTCTGGCATTTGACGGTAGAAGAACGTTAATAATAATGTACGAATATGTGCACCATCGACATCCGCATCGGTCATAATAATGATTTTGTGATAACGTAGCTTTTCAATATTATATTCATCACGTCCAATTCCTGCCCCAAGTGCTGTAATTAAGGTCGCAACTTCTTGAGAAGAGAGCATTTTGTCAAAACGTGCTTTTTCTACGTTTAAGATTTTCCCTTTCAACGGTAGAATCGCTTGATTTTTTCGATCACGCCCTTGTTTTGCTGAACCGCCAGCAGAATCACCCTCTACTAAGTAAAGTTCTGACAATGCAGGATCTTTCTCTTGGCAATCCGCTAATTTACCTGGTAAACCACCTAAATCTAATGCACCTTTACGACGAGTCATTTCTCGTGCTTTACGGGCAGCTTCTCTCGCTCTTGCGGCATCAATGATTTTAGTCACAATATTTTGTGCATCATTCGGATTCTCTAAGAGATATTCCTGTAACGCTTCATTCATTGAACTTTCAACGGCAGGGCGAACTTCTGATGAAACCAGTTTATCTTTTGTTTGTGATGAGAATTTAGGATCAGGCACTTTAACCGAAATGACCGCAACCAGCCCTTCACGAGCATCATCACCTGAAGCATCAATATTGGCATCCGCTTTTTTCAATTTACCGCTAGAATCCATATAGTTTTTCAATGCTCGAGTTAATGCGCCACGAAACCCTGCTAAATGCGTACCGCCATCCCGTTGTGGAATGTTATTTGTAAAGCAATAGACATTTTCGTTAAAGCTGTCATTCCATTGCATTGAAATTTCAACCCCAATACCATCTTTTTCCGTAGAAAGATAAAATGGCGTTGGGTGAATAGACGTTTTCCCTTCATTTAAATATTCAACGTAGGCTTTAATACCGCCATCGTAATGAAAATGCTCAAATTTATCATCTCGTTCATCAATCAACTTAATTGATACGCCTGAGTTTAAAAATGAGAGCTCGCGTAAACGCTTAGATAAGATAGCGTATTCAAAATCTGTTTTATTTTTGAAAATATCATAGCTTGGCCAAAAACGAACCGTTGTACCTGTTTTTTCGGTTTCACCAATAATAGATAGTGGCGCATCAGGCTCGCCTAGGCTATAAAATTGCTCGTGAACGTGTCCTTCACGGCGAATCGTTAATTGTAATTTTGAAGAAAGGGCATTTACAACGGAGACCCCAACACCGTGTAAACCGCCCGATACTTTATAAGAGTTATCATCAAATTTACCACCTGCGTGTAATACGGTCATAATTACTTCTGCTGCAGATACACCCTCTTCTGGGTGGATACCGACTGGGATACCACGCCCATCATCTTGAACAGAAACAGAATTATCTGAATGAATCGTAACGATGATATCTTGGCAATGTCCTGCTAATGCTTCATCAATCGCATTATCCACGACCTCAAACACCATATGGTGTAAACCTGTACCATCATCAGTATCCCCAATATACATCCCTGGACGTTTACGCACCGCATCAAGCCCACGCAACACTTTAATACTGGAAGAATCATAGCTATTTGATTGATTTTTTTCAGACATTTTCATTCCCATTCATCTAAAAACTGGCTCGGTAAAATACCGAAAATTAGGCGAGATTATAGCAGAAAAATAGGGAGTTGGGGAAAATGATTAGTAAGGAATAATTTTAAAGATTAAATTGCAAAATAAGGTGAGTTACGCCCAATTTGTAAAAAATTACCGTAAACTCACCGCTTATTTAGGGAATGTTATTCCACTTGGAATAGAAATGGATTGATACCACTTTTCGCTAACCCTTTTTGTTCCATTTCGGCATCCAAAAAGAGTGTCGCTAGGTCATCTGCAACAGGCTCTGTATGCGGATCCTTCTCTTGATACATAGCTTTGAGATAGCTTTCGCAATCGCCACAACTTTCCGCTTTTACTGCTGCTTCCTCGCTATCTAAACTCCAGTACTCTAATTTTCCTGTTTGCTCACAGTTACTGCATTTAACTCTCACCATATTCCACTCACTCTCGCATAAAGAGCAGTGTAAATAACGTAACCCTTGAGTATCCCCAAAATGAATCACGCTCGCTACAGGGGCAGAATCACATACTGGGCAAGTGTGTCGTGCTTCACCGTATTCTGTTTGTACATTGCGTGGTAGCTGTTGTGCTAATTGAACCCAATAGAGCGACAATGCAGCCCACAAAAACACGGCTTTATCAGCCCCAACTTCTTCATAACGTTCATTAAGAAGATGATCGGCCAAGTTATCCAATTCCGAGATAGATGCTTTTTCTAACCATTCTAACGTTGCTTGAATAGCACCTTCCGTTTGTGGTTTTAAAATCTCAATTAAAGCAAGGAGAATATGCTGCCATTCCGCTGAACGTTTAAAAAACTTAGCGTTTAAAGCTTTCTGAGATTGATTTTGAGCTAAAGAAGCGGTCAATTCTTGCGAAATATTAGCAATCGGCAAATGCTCAAGTAAGGATAATTGAGCATCAACAATGTTTGCCACAAATAATAAATAATCACCAAAAGGGTTATCTTCCGCTAGCTGACGTAATCTTTTTGCTCTGCGTTGATATAAATTTTTAGGATTTGCAAAAAGTAACGCTGGGCTATGAAAAGAACTAGCGGCTTGCTTAATTTCTGTGTCAGGAAGAATTCGGATACTCATAACGACTCTCTTTAAATAAAATAGCTTGTTATTCTACCCAAAAGCCGAGAAGCAATAAAGCGGTTAGATTGGTAAATCTTTTTACATATCTTGCCGCTTACTGATTATTTTTCATAAATGTGAAATATCTCACAGTTTATTGTCAATAAGTTAGGTATAGTGAAAGTAATTTTTTCAATCAACAGGATTATCAGATGAAATTGAAAACCCTAACACTGACTTTATCTGCACTTTTATTCGGTGCAACCCTATCTTCAACTGTCAATGCTGAAGGTCGCCTCGTTGTTTATTGTAGTGCAACAAACTTAATGTGCGAACAAGAAACCCAAGCCTTTGCAAAGAAACACGATGTTAAAGTCTCTTTTATTCGTAACGGTTCTGGTAGCACCTTAGCAAAAGTCGAAGCAGAAAAAAATAATCCACAAGCAGATGTATGGTATGGTGGAACATTCGATCCGCAATCTCAAGCAGGCGAAATGGGGCTACTTCAAGCTTATCAATCGCCTAACTTAGAACAAATCATTGAAAAATTTAGAGACCCTGCCAAAGTAAAAGGTAATTATACTTCGGCAATTTATATGGGTATTCTTGGGTTTGGAGTAAATACTGATCGTATTAAAAAACTTGGTTTAGAAAAAGCACCAAGTTCTTGGGAAGATCTACTTGATCCCCGTTTAGCCGGAGAAATCCAAATTGCTGACCCACAAAGTTCTGGCACAGCCTATACGGCGATTGCCACTTTTGTACAACTTTGGGGTGAAGAAAAAGCCTTCGATTATTTCAAAAAATTACATAAAAACATTTCTCAATATACCAAATCGGGTATTACCCCTTCTCGCAACGCGGCAAGAGGTGAAACCGCTATCGGTATTGGGTTCTTACACGACTATTCGGTAGAGAAGAAAAATGGTGCACCATTAGAGCTTATCGTGCCAAGCGAAGGTACTGGCTATGAATTAGGTGGTGTGAGTATCTTAAAAGGTGCAAGAAACGTGGATAACGCCAAATTCTTTGTTGATTGGGCATTGTCAAAAGAAGCGCAAGAGCTTTCTTGGCAAAAAGGGGACTCATTCCAAGTGCTAACCAACACAACTGCAGAAGCTTCACCTTATTCACTTAACCCGAAAGAATTAAAATTGATTGACTATGATTTCGAAAAATACGGTTCTTCCGATGAGCGTAAACGCTTAATTGAAAAATGGGTTAATCAAGTAAAATTAGCCAAATAATTTCTTTTCTCTTTTCTTTTTTAGCCTTCCCTTGCATAAGGGAAGGTATCTTCTAAATAGAAAGCCTGTTGTACAAAAATGATTTTTGTGAGGTGTTATGCAACATTTTTTTACTCGACCGATCTTTTGGGTCATTCTTTCGCTGATAGGCTTTATTTGCCTACCCTCTAAAGCACTAGATTACGGTCTATTCGATTCCACTCAAGATGAAATTCTGGCTGCAATGGGCTGGACAAATCTCAATCTCACTTGGGCGTGGTTTTTACCTTTATTGGCATTTTTAGTACCATTTAAACAAAGTGTTCAACGCAGTAAAATTGAATTACTTCTTTTGGGATCACTTTTTATTTTTGTCTTTGTATCTGCGATTATCGCTAAAATTAGCTTAGGCTATTCCACCTTATTTTTGATTGTTGCGATCTTGGCACTGAGTACAAACGCACTTGCCAACTTAAAAATAATGCAAGGTGATCGTTTTATTATTGCTGCCTTACTTAGCATTATTTTGTTGATTTTTTTCTTTATCGTTTATCCAACCATTGCGATTTTTATTTCAATGTTCTATGACGGTGATGAATTTATTCCAAGCCAAGTACTGACGATTTTACAACAACCTTATGTGCTACGAGTCGTGACCAACTCTCTCAGTGTGGCGGCAACTGTCGGGATTCTTTCTACACTTTTTGGTTTAGCTTTTGCACTTTATACTACTCGCATTGCCCAACGCACCGCTTTTATCGGTAAAATCTTTTCGATCTTACCGATTGTAACACCCCCATTTGTTGTTGGATTAGGCGTTACATTGATGCTTGGGCGTTCAGGTTATGTCACTGAATTTCTGGTAGATTATTTAGGCTTTAGCAACAACTGGCTGTACGGTTTTACAGGGATTGTGATTGCTCATACGCTCGCGTTAACGCCAATGTCATTTATGATTTTAGAAGGCGCATTAAAGTCTATTCATCCGTCAGTAGAAGAAGCGGCTTATACATTACGCTCGAATCGTTACCAAGCCTTTGCACATATTATTTTCCCCCTTTTAAAACCCGCATTAGCCAACTCTTTTTTAGTGGTTGTGATTCAATCTCTTGCAGATTTCAGTACGCCATTAGTCCTTGGCGGTAGTTTTGATGTTATTGCGACACAAATTTATTTCTATATTGCAGGTTCGCAACTTGACTACGCTTCCGCCAGTACCTTAGGGACTATCTTATTGGTATTTTCATTAGCAATTTTTGTTATTCAATACTTGTGGATTGGCAACCGTTCTTACGTTACCGTATCGGGTAAATCCTATCGAGGCGATGTTCAAGAACTCCCAAGCGGTATGAAAGCGGTGATTATTTGCAGTTTAGCATTTTGGGTACTCTTTAATGTTGTGCTATACGGTAGTATTTTTTACGGTAGCTTTACAGTGAATTGGGGAGTAGATTACACACTTACGCTTAACAACTACATCAATCTGTTTGGACAAGGATTTAGTGATGGAGCTTGGCCATCTCTCATTCAAACAGTGATATTTGCTGCAAGTGCCGCCCCAATTACTGCATTATTCGGTTTATTGATTGCTTATATTACCGTTCGCCGAGAATTTAAGGGTAAGAAAACCCTTGAGTTTTTAACGCTACTCTGTTTTGCCGTACCTGGTACTGTGGCTGGGGTCTCTTATATTCTTGCCTTTAATGATGCTCCAATTTACTTAACTGGTACTGGAATGATCATCGTACTTTCAATGGTAATGCGTAATATGCCAGTGGGAATGAGGGCTGCGATTGCAGGATTAGGACAGCTAGATAAATCCCTAGATGAAGCTTCACTCTCTCTCAAAGCAGGCTCATTTAAAACTATCTTCTTTATTGTGTTACCGCTCCTCAAACCAGCATTGCTTTCTGCATTAGTCACCAGCTTTGTGAGAGCAATGACAACAGTGAGTGCGATCGTTTTCCTTGTTACTGCGGATACTCGTGTCGCAACCTCTTATATTTTAAATCGTGTAGAAGATGGTGAATATGGCGTGGCGATTGCTTATGGCTCGATCTTAATTGTGGTAATGATGGCAATTATTTTCTTATTTGACTGGATTGTTGGCGATACTCGCATTGCTCGTTCAAAAGCGAAAAAAATGAATTAAGGATAGAAAAATGGAACAACAAAACGATTTTTTAGTACTCAAAAATGTCACCAAATCTTTTGGTAAAGCAACGGTAATCAATAACCTTAACCTCACGATTAAAAAAGGCACGATGGTTACATTGCTCGGGCCTTCTGGCTGTGGCAAAACCACCGTTCTACGTTTGGTTGCAGGTTTAGAAAACCCAACATCAGGGCAAATTTTTATTGATGGCGAAGATGTTACCCACAACTCAATTCAACAACGCGATATCTGTATTGTATTCCAATCTTATGCTCTCTTTCCGCATATGTCGATTGGCGATAATGTCGGCTATGGTTTAAAAATGCAAGGTGTACCAAAAGAAGAACGCCAACAGCGAGTTAAAGAAGCCTTAGAATTAGTCGATTTAGCAGGTTTTGAAGATCGCTATGTCGATCAAATCTCTGGTGGGCAACAGCAACGTGTTGCTCTGGCTCGTGCGTTAATTCTCAAGCCTAAAGTGTTACTTTTTGATGAGCCATTAAGTAATCTTGATGCTAATTTACGCCGTTCTATGCGTGAAAAAATTCGAGAATTACAACAACGCCTAAACATTACATCACTTTATGTTACTCACGATCAGACAGAAGCCTTTGCTGTTTCTGATGAAGTCATCGTAATGGATAAAGGAGTCATTAAACAGAAAGATTCGGCAAAAATGCTTTACTTACAACCCAATTCACTCTTTTTGGCGAATTTTATGGGAGAATCGACTATTCTAGAAGGTAAACGACAAGACGATGCCATTCATATTGGCAATTTTAGTTTTACTTTACAAAATGCCGAACGCTTTAATGTCGCAAATGGGGATTGTTTAGTTGGAATTCGTCCTGAAGCTATTCAGCTACTTTCCTATGGTGATGAGAACCAACGCTGTGAAATCAAACACTCTATTTATATGGGATCTTATTGGGAAATCATTGCACAATGGCAAGGGAAAGAGATTTTAATCAATCTCAATCCTGAACACTATCAAGAGCAACAGAGCGAGCATTATATTCACCTAAATAATAAGGGAATTTTCCTATTGAATAGGGAATAAAATAATAAGCGGTGAGTTATCCCTAAAAATTTGCAATATTTTATAGATAACTCACCGCTTATTTACTCTCTAACTAGCTACCCTAAAAGGCTTTCGCCCTTTAATGATTTATAGGTCGTCAATCACTAAATAAATATTACACGAGCAAAACTAATAAATTCATCACAAAGCTCTGTTTCGGTACGAGCAGTTAAACTTGTCATAGGGTGATTATTTACCAACTCTTGTATTGGTACTGGAATTGTTTGACGGGCTCTTCCCATTCGCTGAAACATTCGTCTTCCACAGAAGGTAATGCCGCGTAAGAAGGAAGTGCATTATTACGTTTTACATTAAGTAAATAAGTAACACTATTGGAAAAATACTAAGAGAAAGATCCATACATAGGGTCACCCTCAAGTAGAATGAAATCGAGTAATACTATTAAGCTGATAAGTAGGCATGTATGTTATTAATAAAATTGACTTTTATTTACGAGACAGAACCATAAAATGACAACGATAAACATTCTGTTCATCTATTTCAGACCAACTATCTTCTGCTAATTGCCATTCTTGCTCATCAAATTCAAAAAAAGTATCCCCTTCAATATTAGCTTGGATTTCAGTTAAATAGAGTTTGTTAGCCAATGGCATCGCTTGTTTAAACAGCTCTCCACCACCGATGATCATTATTTCTTGTTCAGGTGCAAAACTTTTTGCTAATTCAACCGCTTGCTCAAGGCTTGTAGCAGAATAAGCTCCATCTACACTAAAATTTGAACGAGAGAGAATAATATTCGGTCTTTTAGGCAATAGACGTCCAATTGACTCATAAGTCTTTCGTCCCATAATAACAGATTTACCAACCGTATTTTTCCTAAACCACGCTAAATCGACAGGAAGATGCCACGGCATTGCATTATCTTTACCTATCACTTTATTTAAGGTACGAGCAACAATTAAACTAATGTCCATAATGATAATAAACCTTAATTATCCATTTATTTTAATATCAAAATATTTAGGGTGGGGATAACCCCACCCCACAATAAATGAATTTATTGATATGCTGATATTATTTAAAAATAATATCTTCTTTTGGTTCAAATTTTGATGCGTCTAATGGGCTATTTTCTTCAAAATATTTTTTCAACATTTCAGCATCAATAAAGCCTGTATTCACATAACTTGGATGTTTTTTCATTACTGGGTAACCATCACCACCACTTGCACAGTAATCAGGTAAAGACACTTTATATTTCTTATTAAGATCCAGTGGTTTGCCTGCAACTTTAACATCTGATACCTGTTTTGCAGTGCGATCAACAACCATTGAAATACCTGCAAATTGTGGATAAGCGCCTGTATCAATCTCTTTAAGAGCAACAACATTCAAGTAATCAAGTAATTCTTGTCCTGTTAAATCTACAGTGGCAATCATATTACCAAACGGCTGAACAGTAAGGAGATCTTTATACGTTACATCACCTTGATTAATGGAAGTACGAATACCGCCAGAGTTCATAATGCCGATATCAGCTTTCACACGTTCCATTTGAGATTGTGCAATTAAACGACCTAAGTTAGTTTGGTGGAAACGAATAATTTTACGATCACCTTCAAATTTACCTTTTACTTCGCCAACTTTTACACCAAGTAATCTATCGCCTTCATCTTGATATTTTTTAAGGTGTTCAAATACAGTTTGGTCTTCAGCAATTTCTGCCTGATAAAGTTTATATTCTGATTTTCCATCTTCTAATTTGATTTTTTGTTTCAAATTCACAGGAATCAGTTCATATTTAACTAATTTAGTTTCGCCATTTTTAAATTCAAAATCGGCACGCCCAACAAATTTACCCCATTCTCCAGCTTGAACAATCCAAGTACCATTTTGGAAATCAGGTTTACACGCTTCGCCTGGCGTATATTTTAATTTGAACTCGCCTTTTTCATCGATACATACCGTATCGTGAGTATGTCCACCAATAATTAAATCAAAAGCGCCTTTATCCAAACGGCGAGCCAAACTTACATCACCAGGCGCATTGGAACCATGCTGTTCGTTAAAATAATAACCCATATGTGTTAAGGCAATACGCACATCTGGTTTTTCTGTTTTGTTGATCTCTGCTAGTGTTGTCTTTGCAGTTTCAATTGGATCATTAAAAATCACGTTTTCTGTGACATCAGGGTTACCTAATTTACCTGTATCTTCCGTTGTTAAGCCAACTACTGCTACTTTTAGACCATTTTTATCAAGCGTAACATAAGGTTTGACTAGTGGTTTATTGGTTTTTTTATTGATTACGTTTGCAGAAATAAGCGGGAATTTTGCCCATTTTTCTTGCATATCTAAAATTTGAAGTGGGAAGTCGAACTCGTGGTTACCTAGTACTGCAACGTCATAACCAATCATATTCATTCCTTCAATATCTGGTTTTGCATTTTGCATATCAGATTCAGGAACGCCCGTATTAAAGTCTCCAGCGTGTAGTAATAAAACTGACTCGCCTTTTGCTTCAACTTCTTTACGTATATTATCAATCAGTGTTTTTTGGGCTGCGAAGCCATATTCGCCTTTGTCATTTTTCCAGAAGTGACCATGAGTATCGTTGAGATGTATGACAGTAAAGCGATAAGTCTTATCCGCTTCGTATGCCATTGCAGTTGTTGCACTTAGTAGTGCAACAGAAAGTAGCGTTTTAGTAAACTTCATAAATTCCTCTGATTTTGTGTGGAGTATGTAAAAAATGATAAAAATCTAACCGCTTATCCGTATTAAAAAAATAGAATCAAAATCCAAGTTACGCCAAACATAACCATAGTCATAAAAACAGCCGCAGAGCCAATATCTTTCGCTCTGCCCGATAATTCGTGGTATTCAGAACCGATACGATCAACAACAGCTTCAACAGCACTATTCAATAATTCCATTGCTAGAACCAATAATACTGAACAAACCAGTAGAATTTTTTCGATAACTCCATCGCCTAAAATAAATCCTAATGGAATGAGCAATAAAGAAAGCCACACTTCTTGACGAAATGCAGCTTCATTGATATAGGCACTTTTTAAGCCTTTCATTGAGTAGCCTGTTGCTCTAATAATGCGTTGAAAGTCCGCTTTGTTTTCAGGTTTCATAAATTCTCTAGTAAATGAATAATCAAAATCTTTTACTATTCTACCTGAAAACCGTAACTTACGGAAATAACCTGATTTATTTTTTGATTAAGTGAGTAAAACAAATCAACAAGTTAGCAACTTTCTTGTTTAAATGGCATTAGGTTTATTTAAACATTTATTACTGATGGTTCCAGCAATCATTGAGCCATTAACATTTAAAGCGGTTCTTCCCATATCTATGAGAGGTTCAACTGAAATTAACAACCCTACTAACGCCAATGGTAAATCTAAACTTGATAATACTACAATAGCAGCAAATGTTGCTCCACCACCTACACCAGCAATACCAAAAGATGAAATTGTTACTACAAGAATTAAGGTCAAAATATATTGTAGACTAAATGGATCAATGCCAACTGTTGGTGCAACCATTGCTGCTAACATAGCAGGATAAATCCCTGCACAACCATTTTGCCCGATCGTAGCACCAAAAGTCGCTGAAAAATTTGCAATGGTATGGTTATTATTCAGTTTGTTAGTTTGTGTTTCGATATTTAATGGCAAAGTTGCTGCACTTGAACGTGAACTAAACGCAAAGCTTAAAGTTGGCATTACTTTTTTATAATACTCAAGCGGATTGATTTTCACAAAAAATAACAAAATCGCGTGTACGATAAACATTAAGATAATCGCAATATACGAAGCAACAATAAAGTTACCTAATTTTACGATATCAGCCCATTGTGAAGTTGCCCCCATTTTAATCATTAATGCAAACACGCCATAAGGTGTTAAACGGATCACAAAACGCACTAAACGCATCACTAATTTATTTAGAGTTTCAATCCCTTGTGCAATACGTTCACCTAAGTTTTGATCTTCTTTGGCTAAACTGAGTGCGGCAACACCTAAAAAAGCGGAAAAAATAACTGTACTAATAATGGATGTTGGATTTGCACCAGTGAGCTCCGCAAATGGATTACGAGGAATAAATGAGACAAGCATCGCTGGCACACTTAAATTACTTACTTGACCAACTCTCCCATCTACTCTAGCTTGTGCCGCTAATTCTCTCTCTCCTGCGACTAATCCTTCCGCAGATAAATCAAAAAGATAAACTAATGCAATTCCAATTGTTGCTGAAATTGCAGTGGTCACTAATAAGACACTCAAGACGCTAAAACTAATTTTTCCTAATGATTTAGCCTGATTTAAACGTGTAATTGCCGATAAAATAGAGATGAAGACTAATGGCATTACGATCATTTGTAATAAACGTACATACCCACCTCCAACTAAATTTACCCAATCTAAAGTAGTATCTATAGTTGGCTTTTCGTAAAAAATTTGCAATAACGCACCGCTTGCAAGCCCTAGTAATAGGGCAATAAATACGGTTAATCCCAATTTTTGAGTTTTACTATAAATACTAAAAAGTACCAATAATAAAACAGCAAATAACGCCAGATTTAAAATACTCATAATCTCTCCTGTAAAAAATAAAGGTAAGCATAAAACTTACCTTATATGAGATCCAGAATATCTTAATTATGAATTATAACCAAAAGATATATATCTATTGCAACTCCCAACTCAAATTCGACACCAATCGGCAGTTATCGCATTTAAAGTAAAAGATACTGTGTAAAGGTTGAGAAAGTTTCCAAGATTGTTGGCAACTCGGACAAAGGCGGTTATGTTCTAATTCTTCATCTTGCCCTAAACGGTAAAGATAATAATAAGTTGGTGTTTGGGTATGCTTCTCTAATTCGCTGCATAATGCTCTACCCTGCTGGCTTAGTTCACTTTCTAAAGAGGAAATCTGCTCTAAACTGATTTGTTCTAACGCAGAGCCATTCATTTGTAACTGATCACAGGCTTGCCAATCTTCTTGCCACTTTATCACTTTTTCGCTTAAATCAGTGTCCCCGAACTGATAAAGCGGAATTGGACAGAAATCGTCGCCATTGTAAATGGGTGAACAGGTATCTAAATGTGTAGTGTACAGGATCTGAAAAGAAGGTTTCTGTGTACTGGTTTCTTCTGCATTATAGTCTCGTCCTACTATTTCAAAAAATTCAAAGAAAACACCCGCTTCCTCCGCTTGTAATAACGCCTCTTTTACCCATTGATTATTCCATTTAGGCATTAAACTCTCTTGTTCTGGTGTAGCAAGTCGCACTTGAAATTCAGAATGAGTATCGAGTTGATGATGTGTTACCCCCATTTCTCTTCCAATCACTTGACCATTAAAACGCCATTGATTTAATACTTGGCTAATTAACGTAACAGGATCTTGCTCAAAATTTTGGTAACTAAAATGGGCGATAACTTGGTACATATTTCACCTTATTCTGCGGTCATTTGGCGTTCTTTTTGCACAATCGTCGTTGGTTCTTGATGAATAATCACTTCTGACATTGGGAAAGCATTCAGTAATTTTTGCTCTAAGCCATCAGTGATTTCGTGAGCAATCAACAGCGGTAAATTATCATCAAGCTCCAAGTGTAATTGAATAAAACGAACAGCACCCGCTCGGCGAGTTTTCACATCGTGAATACTAATAATGCGTGGATGTTCCAAAGCGATAGTCCAAACACGATCAACTTCTTCCTGTGGCAGAGCTTGATCAAGTAGTGATTGCATAGCTTCCCATAACATCACACCTGCGTTATACAAAATATATAATGCAATCCCTATTGCAAAAATCGCATCTGCATAGATAAAACCGTTTATATTCAATAACATAGAAAAGAAAATTGCCGCATTCATATAAAGATCGGTTTGATAATGCAATGAATCTGCCTGAATAGCAGGACTACCTGTCTCTTTCACGACTTTACGTTGATACAGCACAAGCATTGCCGTTAATGCGATTGAAATTAAACTGATCACTACGCCTAATTCGCTACTTTGTACAAACTGTGGCTCGGTTAAACGTTGAATTCCTTGTAGCAGCAGAAATGCAGCAGAGCCGGTAATAAATGCACTTTGAACAAGAGCGGCAAGAGATTCCGCTTTACCATGTCCAAAGGTATGATTATCATCTGCAGGTTGTAACGCAAAGCGTAATACTAAAATATTCGTAATTGAGGCAAATAAATCGACAAGAGAATCGGTCATCGCTGCCAAGATCGCCATCGATCCTGTTTTCCACCACGCAAATGCTTTGATTAAGATTAAAATTGAGGCAACGACTATCGCTAGCATCGCCGCTCGTTTTACCTGTTGTGCGTACTGTTGTTCCATTGTCTATTTACATTCCACTAACCAAGGTAATTTTGAAAATGCTATGGCTAATTCTGCCAGGTCTGCTTGCAAATTTTTAGCCGAAACAGCCCGCTTGTCTGAAAATTGCATTTGGCTAAAACCACATTGAGAATCTCGCCCACGAGAAACTTCAAGTTGCTGATTTTGGAAACGTTCCGTTGGAGGATAAATCACTTCTGTGCGTAGCTCATCTTGCGTAATAGCTAGATTCGCTTGTGTATTTGCTTGATTTGCAAAACTTTTCTCGCGTAATGCTAAACGTTGTTGTAGCGTTCTTTGTTGCGAATTTTTATCTAAAAAGAAAAGAAAGCCTTTTTGCCAATCATCTGGGTTCTTGCTTGAATTTACTGGCAAATACAGCGATTGTTGCATTTCATCAAGCTGATTATGGGTTACCTGCTGATATTCAACCCCTTTGAACATTACGCGCTCAGGTAATGAAAAGCGCTTATTCGGTAAGCTACAAGCAGAAAGAGAAAGTGCTAACACTGCTATTTTTAAATAGGTTTTCACTTAATTTCCTCTCGCTTAAAGACTAATTCATTTTCAGATGAAAGCGTTTCATCAAACCAATATCCACCTAAATTAAAATCTTTAAGCTCTTCTACTTGGGTAGCTTGCGTTTGTAATAAATAACGTACCATCATTCCCCTTGCTTTCTTCGCATAGAAACTGATGACTTTATATTTGCCATTCTTTTCGTCTAAAAAAACAGGCTTAACAATTCTCGCTTGTAATTTTTTAGGCTGTACAGCGCCAAAATATTCATCAGAGGCAAGGTTGATAAGCACATTATCGCCTTGCTCATCAATCGCTCGTTGTAAATGATTAGTGATAATCTCTCCCCAAAAATGATAGAGATCTTTACCTTTCGGATTGGCTAGTTTTGTCCCCATTTCTAAACGGTAAGGTTGCATTAAATCTAAAGGTTTAAGTAAGCCATATAAGCCTGATAACATTCTTAAATGGATTTGAGCATACTCAACTTCTGCTTTGGTCAGGGTTTCTGCTTCTAAGCCTGTATAAACATCACCTTTAAATGCAAATAACGCTGCTTTTGCATTACTGTGAGTATGTTCAAGCTGCCATTCGGCAAAACGTGCGACATTCAAACTAGCAAGCTTATCGCTAATTGACATAAGTGAGCCAACATCAGCAGGAGTAAGTTGCTTACAAATATCAATAAGCTGTTGGCTATAAGCGGTAAGTTCTGGTTGAGAAAATGTAAATTGTTCAATTTGGGTGTCAAAATCAAGCGTTTTGGCAGGGGAAATGATGGCAAGCATAGGATTTTCCGTTGTTCTAAAAATGACGAATTATAGCAGAAAAAAGATAAGCGGTAAGATTTCGACGTTATTTTACAAGGAGTACTTGCAAAAAGTGGTGAATATCCGACCGCTTAATAGCCTATTTTATAATCTTAATTTTTCTCTATTTTTTATAATTTAAAATCATCAAAATCGTCCACATTGATATTTGCATCAATTTGCCCAACAAGATAAGAGCTAACTTCGACTTCTTGCGGTGCAACCTGTACATTATCAGATACTAGCCAAGCATTGATCCAAGGAATTGGATTGCTCTTCGTTGGAAATGGCGTGCCTAAGCCGATCGCATTCATTCGAACATTGGCAATATATTCCACATATTGACAAAGAATAGCTTCATTCAATCCCATCATTGAGCCATCTTTAAAAAGATATTTTGCCCAATCTTTTTCTTGTTGCACTACGTCCATAAATAGCTGGAAAGATTGTTCGCGACACTCTTTTGCGATTTGCGTAAAATCATCGTCATCTTTACCATACGCCATTAAATTCAGTATGTGCTGGGTTCCAGTTAAATGTAGTGCTTCATCTCGTGCAATAAACTTAATGATTTTTGCGTTACCTTCCATCAATTTTCGTTCTGCAAACGCAAATGAACAAGCAAAAGAAACATAAAAACGTATTGCTTCTAACGCATTGATAGACTGCATACAAAGATATAATTTTCGTTTCAGTTCATATAGCGTCACTTGTCTTTTTTGACCTTCTACATCAAACTCCCCTTCACCAAAAATTTGGTAGAGTTGAGCATCTAAAATAAGTTGGTCATAGTAGGTTGAGATATCCCTTGCTCTTTTTTGGATCTCTTCATTCTCAACAATATCATCGAAAATAATCGAAGGGTCATTGACGATATTTCGGATGATATGAGTATAGGAACGGGAGTGAATAGTTTCACTAAAAGACCAAGTTTCAATCCACGTTTCAAGTTCTGGAATTGAACAAATAGGCAACAATACCGCATTTGGCCCACGCCCTTGAATAGAGTCTAGCAATGTTTGATATTTTAAATTACTGATAAAAATATGCTTCTCGTGTTCGGGTAAACCTTGATAGTCAATACGATCTTGAGAAACATCAATCTCTTCTGGTCTCCAGAAAAAAGAAAGTTGCTTTTCGATGAGTTTTTCAAAAATTTCATATTTTTGCTGATCATAACGTGCGACATTGACGTTTTGTCCAAAAAACATCGGCTCTTCAAGTTGATTATTCTTATGCTGGGAAAAAGTGGTATATGCCATAATCTGATCCTTGTTACTTCTATCTTAACTGCCTTGCAAAAAATGAGAAAAATCTGCCCGCTTATATCTAAATACGGCAAGCACCGCTCTCGCAATTTGTGATGTCCTCTTGCGTATCGTCTGCGCCATCTCGAGTATTTTGGTAATAAAGCGTCTTCAAACCATATTTATAGGCAATCAACAAATCATTAAGCAGGATTTTCATTGGGACTTTTCCATCAGGGAAACGGCTAGGGTCATAATTCGTATTCGTTGAGATCGCCTGATCAACAAACTTCTGCATTATTCCGACTAATTGTAAATAGCCTTCATTATTAGGTATATCCCATAATAACTCGTATTGGTTGCGGAATTTTTCATATTCTGGAACAACTTGACGCAAAATACCATCTTTTGATGCTTTAATACTGACGTATCCTCGTGGTGGCTCAATACCATTAGTTGCATTAGAAATCTGAGATGAAGTTTCAGATGGCATCAATGCAGTCAGTGTAGAATTTCGTAAGCCATATTGCTGAATATCAGATCTTAATTGCTCCCAATCATAATGTAATGGCTCTGTAGTAAGAACATCTATATCTGATTTATAGGTATCAATAGGTAAAATACCTTGCGAATAAGTCGTTTGGTTAAAATATTCACAAGCACCTTGCTCTTTCGCTAACTTATTTGACGCCTTTAATAAATAGTATTGAATAGCTTCAAAAGTGCGATGAGTCAAATTATTCGCACTGCTATCTGAATATTTCACACCATTTTTCGCTAAATAATAAGCAAAGTTAATGACCCCGATACCCAACGAGCGTCTCTTGGTTGAGTTTACTTCCGCTTCTTTTAACGGATAATCTTGATAATCCAGTAAAGCGTCTAATGCTCTTACCGCTAAATCTGCCAGTTCTTCTAATTCATCTAAATTCTCTAAAGCACCCAAATTAAATGCAGATAAGGTACAGAGTGCAATTTCACCTTCATCAACATTATCATCATTAAGTGGTTTAGTTGGTAGGGCGATTTCTAGACATAGATTAGATTGTCTAATTGGCGCAACACTTGCAATAAAAGGAGAATGAGTATTACAGTGATCGACATTTTGAATATAAATACGCCCTGTTGACGCTCGTTCTTGCATCAGTAAAGAAAAGAGTTCGGTAGCTTTGATTGTCTTCTTACGGATACTCTCATCTTTTTCATATCGAACATATAACTCTTCAAATGCTTTTTGATCGGAAAAAAAGGTTTCGTATAAATTAGGCACATCAGATGGGCTGAATAAGGTGATATTTTCACCCTTAATTAAACGCTGGTACATCAGCCTGTTTAATTGAACTCCATAGTCCATATGGCGAACACGATTATCCTCTACCCCACGGTTGTTTTTCAATACTAATAGGCTTTCCACTTCCAAATGCCAAATAGGATAGAAAACAGTTGCCGCACCGCCTCGAACTCCCCCTTGAGAGCAAGATTTTACAGCCGCTTGGAATAATTTATAAAATGGAATACAACCAGTATGAAATGCTTCACCATTGCGAATAGGGCTTCCCAATGCACGAATAGCACCAGCGTTAATTCCAATACCTGCTCGTTGTGAGACATATTTAACAATCGCAGATGTTGTTGCATTGATAGAATTTAAACTATCGCCACACTCAATCAACACACAAGAGCTAAATTGTCTAGTTGGCGTGCGAACCCCTGCCATAATAGGCGTAGGCAATGAAATTTTGAATGTTGAAATTGCATCATAAAATCGACGAATATAATCTAAGCGAGTTTCTTTAGGGTAAGCACTAAATAAGCAGGCTGCAATTAACACATAGAGAAATTGTGGGCTCTCGTAAATCTCGCCAGATACTCGATTTTGTATCAGATATTTTCCTTGTAGCTGATTGACCGCAGCATAAGAAAAATTGAGATCTCGACCATGATCAATAAAAGTATCGATTTTATCTAATTCTTCACGACTATATTCTGTTAGTAAACTTGCATCATATTTTCCACATCGTACCATTTTTTTGACTTGTTCATATAAATGTGGAGGCTCAAATCTAGAATAGGCTTTTTTACGCAGATGGAATATCGCTAAACGAGCAGCTAAGTATTGATAATCTGGAGTATCTTGAGAAATCAGATCGGCGGCAGCTTTTATAATAGTTTCATGAATATCTGATGTTTTAATCCCCTCATAAAATTGAATATGGGATCGCAGTTCAACCTGTGAAACAGATACATTTTCTAACCCTTCCGCCGCCCAAGTAATAACGCGGTGAATCTTATCTAAATCGATCGGTTCTAAACGCCCATCACGTTTAGTAACCATAAGCGCTTCAGTCATCTGATGTCTCCTATGTAGATTATAAATTAACATTGGTCACTCATCAGGCACCATATATAGTATTCCTCTAAGTAACGGAGCACAAGATAATGTTATTTAATAAAAATTTCAAACGGAATATTTTGTCAATTTAATTGACATTAGATAACCTATTCAATCATAAGTATTTTTGAAAAGAAAAAAGAAAAAGGCAGGAAAAATTCCTGCCTTTGCTCGAAAAACGAAAATGTCGGGTAGCGAAAATATAT
>NZ_LEKN01000035.1 GCF_009761395.1 Ursidibacter maritimus
GCGTCAACGTCAAGCGGAAGCAGAGCGTCAAGGTCAAATTGAAAGCAAGCGTAAATCTCAAGAAGAGGCGGAGCGTCAAGGTCAAATTGAAAGCGAGCGTAAATCTCAAGAAGAGGCAGAGCATCAAGGTCAAGTTGAAGAAGAGCGTAAACGTCAAGAAAAACTTCAAAAAGAGAGAATTAGTAAATACACGAATACAGCGGTATCTGATCTTGCGGTTTCCATTCAGTCAATTACAAATGCTGGAGATAGCATTAGACAGCATTTAACAAATACGAATGTACCGAAAGAATATACAGATGTATGGGTAAATACGAAATCATTGAATGGTAGCTATCATTCTGATAACTACAGAGATTACTCAACAAAAGGGAAGCAAAATCAAATAGGTGCTGATTTTAGATTGAGTGATTCTTTAGTGGCAGGAGTTGCATTGACTGAGTCGAAAGGTAGTCATCTTTTTGCAGATAGTTCTAGTGAGCAGTCTAGATTGAGAATGCTTTCTTCTTACGCAAAATATCAGTTACCAAGCGGAGAATTTGCAGCTGTTGATATTAGCTGGGGTAAATTGAAGAATAAAATTTCTCAAGGTGGTCAGTTAGAAATAGTGAATAGAAATCTAACGCAAGTTGGTCTTACTGCAGGTAAAGCCTTTAACTTAACTAACCTAGAAATTAAACCATTTGCAGGTGTTAGATATAGCTATCTAAGTAAAGCCGCCTATCAACAAAGCGGGGCAAGCATTGAAACAGATAGTTCGAAAGTAATGTCTTATTTAATGGGCGTTAATGTAGGTTATACGTTAAAAGTAAATCAGGATCTAGAATTTAAACCGCTTGTATCTTGGAGTTATGCGATTCACAATAGTCATAATCAGATTAAAGTGAATGGCTATAATTTCAACCTTGAATCAGATAAACAGCATACTGTTGATGCTGGCTTAGCGGTTAAATTTAAAAATATTCAGCTAGATGTACTAGGCGGTATTAGTCAAGGCAAACAAATGGGTAAACAAAAACGCTTTAGTGCTAACTTATCTATTTCGTTTTAATAGAAAAACGTCTAGTTCCTAGATAGTTATATGATAATAGTATGGCAGGTAATCAATGATTAGATCACCTGCCATATTTTGATCTAACCGATAAAAAGTTTAAAAATTCTCTAATTGTGCTAGCAGTATGTAGTAGAATAGTATCTAGATTTTTTTGTAGAATGAAATGTATTTTAATAAGGATATAAAATGTCTGTACTTGCACGTTATCACTCTTATGAATCTTGTGGAACTGTTGATGGACCGGGGATCCGTTTTATTCTTTTTTTACAAGGTTGTTTAATGCGTTGTAAATATTGCCACAACAGAGATACTTGGGATCTCGATGGTGGCAAAGAAATCAGCGTGGAAGATCTAATGAAAGAAGTGGTGACGTATAAACATTTTATGAAGGCCACTGGCGGTGGAGTAACGGCTTCTGGGGGAGAAGCGGTACTACAAGCTGAGTTTGTGAAGGAGTGGTTTAAAGCCTGCAAAGCGGAAGGGATCAACACTTGCTTAGATACCAACGGTTTTGTTCGCCATTATGATCAAACGGTTGATGATTTGTTAGATCACACTGATCTTGTTCTCCTAGATTTGAAACAGCTTAATGATCAAATTCATCAAAACTTAATTGGTGTACCCAATAAACGAACCCTTGAATTTGCACGCTATTTACAAAAGCGTAATCAACTGACTTGGATACGTTATGTGGTTGTGCCAGGTTATACAGATGATGATGATTCCGTACATCGTTTGGGGCAGTTTATTCAAGGAATGCAGAATATAGAGAAAGTCGAACTGTTACCTTACCATCGCTTAGGAGCTCATAAATGGGAAACCTTAGGGCATAAATATGAGCTTGAAGATGTAATGCCACCAACAAAAGAATCTCTTGAGCATATTAAAGGGATTTTAGAAAACTATGGGCATACGGTGAAGTTTTAAATAACAAGTAAAGCGGTAAGATTTTGATAAAATTTTACCGCTTTTTTATATATTTATCGCTATTTTTCCTTCCAATAACCTAACCATTCTTTCAAAGCGTGCATATTACTGTGTAATGCACCAGATTGTGGCATAAAGTACATCATATTTAAGCCATAAGTCGGAGGAGTAATACCTGCACCAACACTTGCGGGTAGGACTTCAAAACCAACGCGTTCAAATAGCAACTTAGCTCGCATCATATGCCATTGATTAGTCACTAAAATAATTTTTTTGACATTGGCTTTTTCAAGGATTGCTTTGCTAAATAAAGCGTTCTCCTTTGTTGTTTTTGCTTTATCTTCAATCCATTCCGTTGGAATATCAAAAAACATTTTTAGTTCTTGCGCCATTACCGCTGCTTCTGATGTACCATTCGGGCTGCTTCCTGTGATGAGTAAAGGAAGTTGTGTCTGTTTTTGTAGATAAGCTGCATAGCGTACACGTTCAGCTGCGATTTGATTTGTAGCTAATTTGGCAAATAATTCTTTGCTATCACGCAGCCCACCACCAAGCAAAACAATAGCTTGAGCGGATTTATAATCGTCTAACGTTAAATTATCTTCTGTTACTAATGAATCGTGTAATTTTTGTGAGGTATAGGGAATGCTAAAAATATAGAGTATCGCAATGCCTGAGAAAGCGGTTAGGTAGCTAAGTTTTTTAAATTTAAAACGGGCTAAAAGAAGTGAAAAAAGCCATAAAATAAGTACATTAAAGGGCGACAAAATCATTGTCGTGATAATTTTAGTCAGTTCAAACATTCTATTATGTCAAAGTAAGTAAATAACGCTTATTATTCATTATTCGCTCAAGACTGTCTATTGTTTACAATAGGTTTTAAACTTAAAATATCGCCAATTTTATAATACGCAAGCGGTTAGATTTATGAAAAAAATTGCAATTATTCCAGCAAGAGCTGGGTCAAAAGGAATTAAAGATAAGAATTTACAACTGGTGGGAGGCATTTCATTAGTTGGGCGTGCTATCTTAGCGGCGAAAGAATCAGGAATGTTTGATGAAATCGTAGTCACCTCTGATGGCGATAAAATTTTAGCTGAAGCAGAAAAATATGGAGCAAGAGCATTACATCGCCCAATTGAACTAGCTCAAAGTGATACAAAAACCATTGATGCAGTTATTCATTGTTTAACAACATTGGGTATTACAGAAGGTGTTGCCGCATTGTTTCAGCCAACCAGTCCACTCAGAACTGCTTTAGATGTACGCAATGCAATGGAATTATTTTTATCAGGGCATTGTAAATCGGTAGTTTCGGCTTGTGAGTGTGAACATCATCCCTATAAATCCTTTTCACTCGATGGTGAGCAAGTCGTTCCAGTGCGTGAATTAACAGATTTTGAAGCACCACGTCAGCAATTACCAAAAATGTATCGTGCAAATGGGGCAATTTATATCAATGACATAGCGAGTTTATTAGCGGAACAGAATTTCTTTATTCCTCAAGTTAAATTTTATTTAATGCCAACTTATCGATCTGTCGATATTGATGCTACTCATGATTTACAACTTGCAGAAAGTTTAATTGAGAAAGAAATTTAATGAAAGCCATTAAAGATAGTGCTATTTATTTAATCGGAGAATTGCTTTCAAGAGCAATTCCCTTTCTTTTATTACCTTATTTATCGCGTAAATTAGGTGTAGAAGGATTTGGAGAGCTTTCTTATTATCAAACATTTACCGTTTTATTTTTCATTCTTGTTGGTTTAAGTCAAGAAGGCGCTGTTACTCGCTATTTTTATGTGTACGGTAAACGCAGTTTAGATTTGGTTGTTTCTATAGGGTATATCTATACCTTAGTAAGCGGTAGCTTGATATTATTAGTTTGCTGGTTGTTACAATCAGAAATTATGGCATATATTGCTCTTTCTGCTATATTTCAATCTTTTCTAGGTGTGCAATTAAGTATTCGTCAGTGCCAAAAGCAAGCGATTCCTTATACGATAATTCAATTCTTATCTAGCGTACTTTCAGTGATTTTTACTATTCTATTATTGGAATATTTTGATAAAGAATTAGTTGAGAAACGTATTCTGGCTATTTTATTTGCAAATGTTGTCGTATTTTTATTTTCTTATTTTATTTATAAAGATAAAAAGAGAAAGAAAAAATTTCAGTTCAATCAATATAAAACAGCATTGATGTATCTATTTGGTTTTGGTGTGCCACTTATTTTGCATAATGCCAGTTTATTCTTAAAAGGACAGCTAGATCGCATATTTATCTTCCATCAATTCAGTGAAGCTGATTTAGGGCTTTATGCAATGGGGGCACAAATTGCCGCTATTTTAATGATTGTGCTACAAGCGATAAATAAAGCCAGTATTCCTTATTTTTTTGATGGATTGAAGCAGAAAAGAATTAGTTTAGCTCAGGTACATAAATGGGCTATAGGATCTTTTATTATCGTACCATTACCTGCATTATTGATGTGGTTAATTCCAGAAAGTGTAGTTGTATGGTTGCTTGGTAATCAGTTTATTGGTACTAAGTACTATATTGTTCTATTTTTATTTTCAACGGGGTTAGTCATACCCTATTTTATCTTAGTAAATTATTTGTTTTACTGTGGAAAAAATAATTTTATTTCTATTTGTTCTGTAATTTCAACATTAGCTTATATAGTGAGTTTAATTGGATTAACATTTACTAAAATTGAATATGTCCCTTATGCCAGTATCATTGGCTCGATAATTATTATTCCTGTATTATTTTTTATGACAAAAAGGGTAGAGAAACAACAATGAATTTAATTATTTGTTATACACCTTTGCAAGTCCTAATTGCAGAGAAAATTATTGAACTACACCCTAATGAACGTTTTTATGGGGTTATGCTCTGTTCAGTTAAAAATAAAAAGTTTGATTATTATGCAGAAAGATTGAGCTTGAAGTGTGAACAATTTTTTTCAATGCATCAACGTATTGAACGTTTTCATTTGCTTAAACAGATTATTTCCCTGAAATGTAAGTTTACCAATGTTAAATTTGATAAGGTTTTTGTTGCAAGTATTAATGACATTCAAATTCAATTCATATTAAGTGCTATTAAGTTCGATGGTATTTATACATTTGATGATGGTACAGCAAACATTGTACAATCAAGCGTGTATTATATGCCAGAACCTAATACTTTTATTCGCCGCAGTATCAATAGTTTTTTTCGTAATAAATATAGTGTTGAGAAATTAAAAGTATTATCAAAACAGCATTATACTATTTATCCGGATTTCCCGAATATTATTGAAAATACAATGGTAATTGATTTATTTAATGCTCAAAAAAATCAAGATGAAAAATTAGCAAATCAACCTATTACTCATATTCTATTAGGGCAGCCGGTATATTTGGAATGCGATAAAAATGTTAGATTAGCTGAGAAGGTAATAAAAGAGTTTAATATCGATCTATATTTGGCACATCCTAGAGAACAGTATAAATTAGATAATGTTAATTATATTGATACACCATTGATTTTAGAAGATTATTTAGTTCAAGAGTTTAGTCATAAACCTTGTCGGATTTATACTTATTTTAGTAGTGCTGTTCTTAATATAAAAAATCCAAATATAGAGATTGTTGCTTTAAGAATTGAGACCGAAAGACCTGATTTTATTGAATGTTATAATCTATTGGATAAAGTCGGTATAAAAATTATTGATATTAGAGAGTAGTATGAAAAAATATTTAATTTCGTTAGATAAAGATATAAAACGCCGAGAGTTATTTTTTTCTCAGCTAAATACGCAAGATTTCGAAGTTTTCTCCGCATTTAATACAATGAATGATGAATTATCAGATTTATCATTACGTTTTGATTTAACTCGTTTTGAGCAACAATATAAGCGAAAGGTGACTAAAGGTGAGATTGGTTGTACATTAAGTCATTTAGGCGTATATCAATCTATTCTACAAAATGATTATATTCAAGAAGATGAATATTGCCTGATTTGTGAAGATGATGCACTTTTTTGTGCGGCTTTTCAGCAAGAATTGGATAAGGTAATTGCAGTATCTCAAGCTGATATTGTCTTAGTTGGACAATCTAAGATTGCGGAGTTTAATGATTTTGAATTGGAAATAAATTACCCAACTACATTAAAATTCTTACAGAAAAAATTAGTAAATAGTCCATTTACAGTGGTTTATCCTTATCAGAATTATTTTGCAGGAACAGTGGCTTATTTAATTAAAAAGTCGGCGGCAAGAAAAATCATCGCTCAGATTTCAGTACAGTCGCTACCTTATTGGTTGGCAGATGATTTTATTTTATTTGGTGGAACTTTCAAATTAGATATTAAGTTAGTTCGCCCTTTGATGGCAATTGAAAATCCACAACTAATGAGTAATTTAGAAGCAATTCGTGGTTCTGTTGCAAATAACTTATTAAAGAAATCATTGAAATATCCATTAAAGAAACTATTGGCAATTAAACGAAATTTAGGAAAATAATAGATGTCAGTGCTATTTAATCTATTTTATATTTATGATCCTTGGCTATTTCATTTCTTTAGAATGGCATTTTTTACGGGTTTTGTATGTATAGTGGTATTAGTTTATCTATATTATCAGGGTAAGCGAAGCATTATATTACCTGTAGATAGTTTGGCTGTCGTATTAGGGCTTGTGGGGTTAAGTATTATTCCTGCGTTGGCACATCACACTAACGATTTCTCCGTTACGTTAATGTATGTCAAAGGTGCTATGCTATTTATCTTCGGCATTGCTTTATATAATCTTTTCTATTATTTACAGCCACAGCAAAGGGTAATAACCGATCTTAAAATTGGAATTGTTGTGCAAGCGATTGTAGGTTTTTTAGCGTTAGCAAGTATTCCGTTTATGATTGATTTTGCATTATCAACTAATGCAGTATTTCCACGTTTTTATAATTCAGAGCAAGAGTACCGATTATATAATTTTACTTCATCAGGCTTCTTTCAATTAAGTTTGTTTTATGTTGTCTTATTGCATTTCTTATTAGCTTATAACGATAAATATAATAATATCAGCTCCATATTTTTATTCTTATTGTTATTTATTGGTTTAATTTCAGGTAGAACTTTTTTAATGCTGTCGTTGGTGAGTATTGCGATTTATTTTAAATGGCGTTATATCCCTGTATTATTCCTTTTTGGTGCGATATGCTTATTTTTTGTATTTAATTTTCCCGAACATAAATATGTTGCACACGCTTTAGAACCACTAATAAATTTAGTTTATGGGAAAGGAGCTGTTAGCTCATCAACTGATACCTTAATGGAAAAACATCTATTTATTCCGCAATTAAAGCAAATTTTAATTGGGGATGGATACTATTTTGCACCACAGGGTGGCTATTATGGTGGTACTGACTCGGGCTTTTTACGTCAATTACTTTACGGTGGTATAGTCTATTTATTACTCTGTTTTGCAGTAACAGCTTATTTCATTATTCGTATTGCTAAAAATTGGTTTAATGGTAGTTTGAAATTTATTCTTTCTACATTGTTATTATTAAGCATTCTACATATTAAAGCAGATACTTATGCTTTCCCGGGGATTATGATGTCTTTATTAATGTTTCTCTCTTTATTCGGAAAAGAAGGAAAACATAAAATTTTATTTAAACAACTTAAAAAATAGGAACATAATCAATGTTTAGTATTATTGTACCGTCTTATAATCGTAAAGATGAAATTCCATTATTATTAGAAAGCTTAACTCATCAAACTGTCTATAATTTTGAAGTTATTATTGTTGATGATTATTCAATTCAGCCAGTAGAAGTTAAAGAGCTTTATCCTTTCCCTGTTAATGTGATTCGTAATGCTAGAAATTTAGGCGCTGCGGAAAGTCGTAATGTTGGAGCTAAAAATGCTAAAAATCAATGGTTGCTTTTTTTAGATGATGATGATCGTTTTTTACCTCAAAAGTGTGAATTACTAGCTAATACAATCAATAAGAATAATGCGATCAATTTTATTTATCATCCTGCTGAATGTGTAATGGTTAATGAAGGCTTTTCCTATATTACTAAACCCTATGAAAATGTTATAGATATTACGCTTGATAATATTTTGAAAGCAAATAAAGTAGGTGGAATGCCAATGATTGCTATCACTAAGGAATTATTTAATAAAGTAGGTGGATTATCTACCGATTTATTATCTTTGGAAGATTATGACTTTATTTTAAAAGTAATTTCAGATGAAAGTTTCATACCTACATATATTTCTTTGCCATTAACTAAATGTACATTTCATACAAAAAGAAACAGTGTTTCTACTAACATCAGCAATACAGAAAAGGCAATTGATATGATTAAAGTAAAATATGTTAAAACTGAAGAACAACAGAAGAACTTTGCTTTTAATCAGTTATATATTCTTTCTTATCCTTATATTATGAATTTATCTCGACAAGCGGCTAAATATTATTGGGAAATGTTTAAGCAAAGTCACAGTTTGAAATATGTAGTGATTGCAATCATTACCTTAATTTCGCCTAAATTAGCAATCAACATGAAAAGGTTTGTGTAATGAAGTTTTCAGTTTTAATGTCTTTATATATTAAAGAAAAACCACAATATTTAGTCGAATGTTTAGAGAGTTTAATGGCTCAAACTCTTCTCGCTAATGAAATCGTTATTGTTTTAGATGGTGCGATTACCCCAGAGCTTGAACAGGTTTTGCAAAATTTTCAGCAAAAGCTACCGCTTGTGATTGTACCATTGGCTCAAAATCAAGGGTTGGGCAAAGCCTTAAATCACGGATTATTACATTGCCAATATGATTGGGTTTTTCGTATGGATACAGATGATATTTGTGTCCCTGAACGTTTTGCGAAACAAGTTGCTTTTATTGAGCAAAATCCCGAAACCATTATTGTAGGGGGGCAAATTGCAGAGTTTGGGCAACATATTCAGGATATTGTGAGTTATCGTAAGGTTCCTACAACCGCTGAAGATATTGTTAAGTTCACTAAAGTTCGTTGTCCTTTCAATCATATGACGGTGGCATATCAGAAGAATGCTGTTTTAGACTGTGGCGGTTATCAAGATCTACAAGAAGATTACTACTTGTGGATTAAGCTTGTCGCATTAGGTAAAAAAGTTGCGAATCTTAATGATGTTTTAGTTTATGCGAGAGTAGGGAATGGAATGGTTGGGCGCCGCCGTGGGATTGCACAAGCAAAAGCAGAATGGCGTTTGTTTAAATTGAAATATCGGTTAGGTTTACAAAATATCCTTTCAGGCTTTATTACTTTTACTTCACGGGCATTGCCAAGATTGCTCCCTGTTTCGTTATTAAGCCATATTTATAAATTAACCCGCAGATAAGCCTGATATTATTCCTATTTATCCCCGACTAGCCGACAAATTTGTCAGTATGTTGGGGATTTTTTAAAAGTTTTTTTCCGGTACCTACACTTTATCTACAAACAAAGTTATACCATCAACTTTATTTACTTGGACATTATCTCCCACTTGTAAATTCTCACCGATCACTCGCCAAGTTGTATCTCCGAACTTTCCTCGAGCAATACCATTTTCAAGCAACTCGACAATAGCACCTTGTACACCAAGCATATTGTGTTCTCGGGCATTTAGCGTGTTGTTTTGATCATCTCTAATATCCTTACTATGCTGATATTTCCACCATATCAGACTAAAAATAATGGCAAGAATCGCAAAAATGGAGAGTTGCCAACTGAGTGGAATAGGGTACAGAGCAACCCCAATAGCGACCACAATTGCGGCTCCGCCCCACCATATAATGAAAACACCAGAAATAATAATTTCTAAAATACATAGCAAAAAGCCCAAAATAAGCCATAAAGACCAATCAGGAAACCATTCCATTATCATATTTCCTCCTATTTCGTTGATTTGTATAGAAAGAGAGATTATTGGATTTTATTATTTTTCAATAATTCAGCAATACCTGCGACAGAACCAATCAAATTCGTTGCTTCTAAAGGCATTAGGACAACTTTACTATTATCAGATGCACCGATTTGTTGCAATGCTTCCGTATATTTTTGAGCAATAAAATAATTGATAGCTTTTGTATCGCCCGTTGCAATAGCTTCTGAAACCATTTTAGTCGCTTTAGCTTCTGCTTCGGCGGCACGCTCACGAGCCTCTGCTTGTAAGAATGCTTCTTGACGTTCGCCTTCTGCTTTTAAAATTCGGGCTTGCTTTTCCCCTTCTGCTCGTAAGATCTCTGCTTGACGAATCCCTTCTGCTTCTAAAATATCTGCGCGTTTATTTCTTTCTGCCTTCATTTGAGCATTCATTGCCTCAACCAACTCTTTGGGTGGACGCACATCTCGAATCTCAATACGAGTTACTTTAACTCCCCAAAGATTAGTGGCTTCATCAACAATCGCTAATAATCTGCCATTGATTAAATCACGCTGTGAAAGGATATCGTCCAGATCCATTGAGCCTAGTACAGTTCGCATATTCGTCATTGTTAAATTAACAATTGCTTGTTCTAAATGGTTCACTTCATAAGCGGCACGACGAGCATCAATCACTTGAATAAAACAAACAGCATCAATTGCTACACTCGCATTATCTTTTGAAATGACTTCTTGTGATGGAATATCTAACACTTGTTCCATCATATTGATTTTACGTCCTACACGTTCAATAAAAGGAATAAGTAAATTCAATCCAGGAGTCAATGTTTTGGTATAACGACCAAAGCGTTCAATTGTCCAATGAAAGCCTTGCGGTACTGTTTTAATAATTGAAAAGAGTATGGCAATTACAAGTAGTATAAATATCGCGGATATACTAAATTCGATATACATAATATAACTCCTTATATTGAGAGGAATAAAAACTATACCTATTCTAGCACCAAGATCTTATGTTTATCTACTATTTATCCTGTTACAATCCTCCACTTGCTTTAAGAAAATTTCTGATTAAATATTTCTAATTGTTGCCAGATTTCTTCACTAAATTCTTGTTTTACTTGTTTTTCGAGATCGGCAAGTGTTTGAATAAGCTGATAGAGCTTAGCATAGGTAAAGCGATTTATCGCTTGTTGATAGAAAGGACGGCGATTTTGCCACACTTTTAAGCGGTCAAATTCTTGGCGTAAATTACCTTTAAATAAGAGTTGGTTCAATTTGAACAGGGTAGGAGAGCGTGTCATTTCAAGAATTAACATTAACTCTTTTTGAATAATACGTAGTAAAACAACCGCTTGTACTTCTTCATTGCGTAAATGGTTTAAAATTCTTGTGGCACGTTTAATTTTCCCTGCAAGCAGTGAATCAACCCATTGGAAAGGGGTAAATTGAGCCGATTGTTCAATAATTTCTTGTGCTTTGGTGGGGGTGATTTTTTCGTGACTAAAACGAAGTTGTAACATCCATAAGGCTTGTTGCAGGGCAAGCAAATTCCCTTCATAGCTATAAGCGAGTAATTTTATCGTTTCATTTTCTAAGTCTAACGCCATTTTTTTTGCACGATGTTGCAACCAAATTGGCATTTTATTGATATCTGGCGTTTGGCAATTTATCAGTAACCCATTGTTTTCTATTGCCATAAACCAAGCCTGTTTCTCCATTGCTTTGGAGAATTTAGGCAAGTGCAAAATAAAAATTAAATCAGAATGGCTGAAACTTAGTAATTCTGATAACTGTTTCTGCTGTGTAGCGGTGAGATTATCGGGACAATTTAAAAGCACAATCTGCCGACTGGAAAATAGCCCAGTCGATTGTAGCTGGTGAAATAAATCGTCCCATTTCGTTTCATTATTGATTGCAACATCTATTTTCTCATCAAAACCTTGCTTGCGAGCTAAAGCAATAATTTGATCTTTAGACTCATCAACTAAGAGCAAATCTTGTCCATTTAATAAGTAAAAGGGTTTTAATCCTTTTGCAAGATTTGCTTCAAGTTGTTCTGAAAAAATACGTTCAATCATTTCTACGATTACTTATTCGAAAGCTCTTTATGTAGCCCGACCATTTTGATGAGCAGTTGGCGAGATGCCTGTTCGTACATTTGCTTCATAATAGATTCTTGTTCTTCAGATTTTGCAAGTGCGGCACGCGAGTCATCAAAGAATGTACGGAATACTGAAACTTCTAGCGGATAATCGCCTTTTTGTGGAACAGAAACTGTTGCTTTAACGGTTAAGCTAAGGATCTTTTCCGCTTCACGAGCCTGTTTAAATACAGACGCAACTCGAGAAGTACTTTCTGCACTGTTTAAACGTAATGTGGCAATATGGCTACGATTTTCTTGTGGCACAAGCGTAATATCGTTTAATAGCAACTGGTTGCGTAAGATGCGCGACATATCACTATATTGGTCAGTACTCTCATAACGTAAGGTACGCAATTCTTCGGGAAAACGCTCACTATTTTTAAATTGCCAACCGCAAGCGGTCAGTAAGGCTGTTAATAATACAGCGAAAAGAGTAAAAGGCTTTTTCATAAGTTTCCTAGTTTGTAATCAGTCCTAATAATGATTTTCTGAAAGTAAGCGGTAAGATATGGCAAAAAATTGACAAAATCTTACCGCTTGTATTTTTATTTCGCGACAAAACTTAACATTTTAAATGGAATATAAATGACTTTAACGACATTTAAACCATCTAAATGTTTTGTGACATTTTCATCACCAAGAGCCAAGACTTTGACTTCATCTTCTGTTGCATTTGCAGGTACAGTGACTTTACCACGAACTTTACCATTCACTTGAACAACCACTAATTTCTCATCTTCCACCATTGCTGTTTCATCAGCTTGAACCCAAGGAGCAAAATCAATACTGCTTTCATTACCGATTGCGTGCCAAAGTTCAAAACAGATATGTGGCGTAATTGGGTAAAGCATACGGATAACTGCACTTAATGCTTCCGCCATTACTGCTTTATCTTGAGTTTCATTTAATGGGGCTTTTGTTAATTTATTCATTAGCTCCATTATCGCTGCAATCGCGGTATTAAAGGTTTGACGGCGACCAATATCATCACTAACTTTGGCAATCGTTTTATGTACATCTCGGCGAAGAGCTTTTTGCTCACTAGATAATGCTGCAGGGTTTAATGGTTCTGTCGCTGGACTTTGTTGATATTCAAATACCAAGTTCCATAAACGTCCAAGGAAACGTTTTGCCCCTTCAACACCCGATTCTTGCCATTCAAGTGTCATTTCCGCAGGTGATGCAAACATCATAAATAAACGTACGGTATCCGCACCGTATTTATCCACCATTTCTTGTGGGTCAATACCGTTATTTTTTGATTTCGACATTTTGGTCATACCGCTATGGACTAATTCACGCCCTTCTTTATCAAAGGCTTTGAGAATACGACCTTTTTCATCTTTCTCTAAGGTTACTTCCGTTGGTGATACCCAAATACGCTCGTTAGTTGGTGATGTGTAGTAGAACGCATCAGCTAAAACCATTCCTTGACATAATAATTTTTCTGCTGGTTCATCGCTGACGACAAAACCCGCATCACGCAATAATTTGTGGAAGAAACGGAAGTAAAGCAAGTGCATTGTGGCGTGTTCAATACCACCGATATATTGATCCACTGGTAGCCAATAATTTGCTTCTTCGCTGTCTAACATTCCTTGCTGATATTGTGGTGATGTATAGCGTGCATAATACCAAGAAGACTCCATAAAGGTATCAAAGGTATCTGTTTCTTTGAAAGCTGGTTGTCCGTTATAGGTAGTTTTCGCCCATTCAGGATCCGCTTTAATTGGGCTTTTTACCCCGTCCATTACCACATCTTCAGGTAAAATAATTGGTAAATCTTGCATTGGAACTGGCACTACATCACCATTTTCAAGGGTTAGCATTGGGATTGGTGCTCCCCAATAGCGTTGGCGAGAAACGCCCCAATCACGCAAACGATAATTAACTTGACGTTTGCCTACGTTCAAACTTTCCAATTTATCTGCAATGCCATTAAATGCACCATCAAAATCTAAGCCATTAAATTCTGCTGAATTAATCAATTTACCGTGCTCAGTGAAAGCAGCTTGTGTAAAGTCCCAACTTGAATCATCAAGCGGTGCGATTACCTGTTTAATTGGCAAATCGTATTTTTGAGCAAATTCAAAGTCGCGTTGGTCGTGTGCAGGTACAGACATTACCGCCCCTGTTCCGTAGTGCATTAACACAAAGTTAGCCACCCACACAGGCACTTCTTCACCCGTTAATGGGTGAATAGCAAATAGCCCTGTTGCCATTCCTTTTTTCTCCATTGTGGCAAGCTCAGCTTCTGCCACTTTGGTATTTTTTGCTTCTTGAATAAATTGTGCAAGTTCAGGATTATTTTCTGCCGCTAAAGTCGCTAATGGGTGAGCTGCTGCCACAGCAACATAACTTACGCCATAGAATGTATCAGGACGAGTTGTATAAACCGCTAATTTTTCAGCGGTGTCTTTAATATCAAAGGTAATTTCAACCCCTTCAGAACGCCCGATCCAGTTACGTTGCATTGTTTTTACTTGATCAGGCCACTGTGGTAAGCCATCTAAGCCATTGATAAGCTGTTCTGCATAGTCGGTAATTTTAATGAACCATTGTGGAATTTCACGTTGTTCCACTGGGGTATCACAACGCCAGCAACAACCTTCGTGAACTTGCTCATTCGCTAATACGGTTTCATCGTTCGGACACCAGTTTACCGTTGATGTTTTACGGTAGATTAAGCCTTTTTTATACAACTCCGTAAAGAACCACTGTTCCCATTTATAGTATTCAGGTTTACAGGTAGTGACTTCACGATCCCAATCAAAACCAAAGCCCAAAATCTTGAGCTGATTTTTCATATATTCGATATTTTCGTAAGTCCATTTCGCTGGTGCGGTTTTATTTTTAACCGCAGCCCCTTCCGCAGGTAAGCCAAAAGCGTCCCAACCCATAGGTTGCAAAACATTTTTACCATTCATTCGTTGGTAGCGAGAAACCACATCGCCAATGGTATAGTTACGAACGTGCCCCATATGTAAACGCCCTGAAGGATAAGGGAACATTGAAAGACAGTAGTATTTTGGCTTGCTTGTATCTTTAATTGCTTTGAAAACTTTATTTTCCGCCCAGTATTGTTGAACTTTAGGCTCAATCGCACTCGGATTATACTGTTGTTGCATAATTTATAACCTATAAAATTGAATCAAAAAAATTGCTGTATAGGATAGCTCAAATTCAACTTTTTTTATAGTTGCTTTTATACAGAAAAATGCGGATTAAAACATATAAGCGGTGATTTTTTATCAAAAAAATGCAAGTAAAATGACTGTTTATCTCGAGGAAATAAAGAGAAAGATTGAGATATAAGAAGATAAATTATAAACTGCGATGCCTTTTCGGCATTATATAAACTTTTAATCGCTACCCGTGAGTAGCAAAAGGAATACATAATGAATCATAAAGTTAATCAGTATGGCTGGAAAGCCTTACTAGGCTCTGCTGTCGGCTATGCAATGGACGGCTTCGATCTTCTTATTCTTGGTTTTATGCTAACTGCAATTTCTGCAGATCTTGCATTATCTCCTTCACAAGCTGGCTCTTTAGTTACTTGGACTCTTATTGGTGCAGTCGCTGGTGGTATCATCTTTGGTGCATTAAGCGATAAATATGGACGAGTTCGTGTTTTAACTTGGACGATAGTCCTTTTTGCAGTATTTACAGGACTATGTGCTTTTGCTCAAGGTTATTGGGATTTATTGATCTACCGTACGATCGCCGGTATCGGTTTAGGTGGTGAGTTTGGCATCGGTATGGCTTTGGCTGCAGAAGCTTGGCCAGCAAGACATCGTGCAAAAGCGGCTTCTTATGTTGCTCTCGGTTGGCAAGTAGGTGTACTAGCAGCTGCTTTATTAACTCCACTATTACTTCCTTACATTGGTTGGCGTGGAATGTTTATTTTGGGTATATTCCCAGCGTTCGTAGCTTGGTATTTAAGAGCAAAATTACACGAGCCTGAAGTGTTTACTCAAAAAACGGCAAATACACCTAAATCCTCTAAATTTGAATCATTTAAATTGCTCATAAAAGATAAAGCAACAGCAAAAGTTAGTGCAGGAATTGTAATTTTAACGTCTGTTCAAAACTTTGGTTATTATGGCATTATGATTTGGATGCCGAATTTCCTATCTAAACAATTAGGATTTAGTTTAACAAAATCGGGAATTTGGACATCAGTGACTATCTGCGGAATGATGTTAGGTATTTGGATTTTTGGGCAACTTGCCGATAGAATTGGTAGAAAACCAAGTTTTATTTTATTCCAATTAGGAGCAGTGGTAAGCATCATCACCTATTCACAACTTACAGATCCAACAACAATGCTAATTGCAGGTGCATTCTTAGGAATGTTTGTTAATGGAATGATGGGGGGATATGGTGCACTGATGGCAGAAGCCTATCCAACTCAAGCTAGAGCTACAGCTCAAAACGTACTATTTAACTTAGGACGTGCAGTCGGCGGTTTTGGCCCTGTAGTTGTAGGTGCAGTGGTATCTGCTTATTCCTTCCAACTGGCTATTGCGATGTTGGCTCTTATCTATGTAATTGATATTATTGCCACTATTTTCCTCATTCCTGAATTAAAAGGAAAAGAGTTAGAATAAAAGATAAGAATCAAAAAAATCCCAACAAGCGGTCAGTTTGTTGGGATTTTTTGCAATTATGTTAGTTCAACAACTTATTCATTCTCTTAATAAACGCAGTTGGGTTTTCTAATGTGCCACGTTCTGCAAGGAGTGCTTGTTCAAAGAGTAACTCAATCCATTCATTAAATTGATCTTCATCGGCAATATCTGCTACACGTTTTACCATTGCGTGATCTGGATTTAGCTCAAAGGTGTATTTAACTTCAGGTGCTTGTTGCCCCATTGCGGCAAAGAGTTTTGCCATTTGTGTCCCCATTTCGTCACTGTCCGTAGAAACAACCGCAGGCGTATCAGTTAAGCGGTGAGTTAATACCACTTTTTTGACACGTTCACCAAAATAATTTTGTGCTCGCTCTAAGAAAGATGAGAACTCTGCTTGTTGGGCTTTTTGGCTCTCTTCTTCCTGCTTATCGGCAAGGTCGCCTAAATCCAAATCTGATTTGGTAATGCTTTGTAATGGTTTACCGTCAAATTCGGTTAAATAGCTTAACATCCATTCATCAATACGGTCTGAAAGCAGTAACACTTCAATGCCTTTTTTGTTAAATAGTTCTAGATGCGGGCTATTTTTAGCAACTTGGTAGCTGTCTGCGGTGAGGAAGTAGATCGCCTTCTGACCTTCTTTCATTCTTGCAATATAATCCGCTAAACTCACCGCTTGTTCGCTACTATCACTATGGGTTGAGGCAAAACGTAATAGTCCTGCAACTTGTTCTTTGTTAGCAAAATCTTCACCCACACCTTCTTTTAGTACCAAGCCGAACTCTTTCCAAAATTGTTGATACTGTTCAGGATTATCTTTCGCTAGTTTTTCAAGCATCTGTAAGGTGCGTTTTGTTAAAGCTGTGCGTAATGCTGCGGTTGTTTTGTTATCTTGTAAAATTTCACGAGAAACGTTGAGCGGTAAGTCGTTTGAGTCGAGTAAGCCACGCATAAAACGCAAATAATTTGGCATAAAGACTTCCGCATCGTCCATAATAAATACACGTTGAACATAGAGTTTTAAACCGTGTTTTTGATCACGATTAAAGAGATCCCAAGGAGCTTTGCTTGGTACATAAAGTAAGCTGGTATATTCTTGTTTACCTTCCACTTTGTTGTGTGACCAAAGGAGCGGATCGGCAAAATCGTGGCTAATATGTTTATAAAACTCTTTGTATTCTTCGTCAGAAATTTCAGATTTTGAACGCGTCCAAAGTGCTTGAGCTTTATTGATTTTTTCCCATTTTGTACCGATTTCTTTGCCTTCATCATCAAATTCTTTGGTTTGGATTTCAACAGGTAAGCCGATATGATCGGAATATTTACTGATGATGTCACGCAAACGCCATTCACTTAAAAACTCTTTTTCGTCTTCACGCAAGTAGAGAATAACGTCAGTACCACGTTCGGATTTTTCAATATCTGCAACGGTATAATCGCCTTCGCCTTTTGACTCCCATAGCACGCCTTGAGAAGAGGCTAAACCTGCTGCACGAGTACGCACAGCCACTTTTTCTGCAACGATAAAGGCAGAGTAAAAACCTACCCCAAATTGCCCGATTAGTTGGCTATCTTTAGCTTGGTCACTACCTAGTGCATTTAAAAATTCTTTTGTGCCTGATTTTGCGATAGTACCAAGATGGTCGATCACTTGTTCACGACTCATACCAATACCGTTATCGCTGATCGTAATAGTGCCAAGTGTTTCATCAACACTGATACGCACGCGTAATTCCCCATTGCTTTCATATAAATCGGGGTTAGACAGTGCTTTAAAACGGAGTTTATCTGCTGCATCCGATGCATTAGAAATGAGCTCTCGTAAGAAAATTTCTTTGTTTGAGTAGAGCGAGTGAATCATCAACTGAAGTAATTGTTTAACTTCTGATTGAAAGCCTCGAGTTTCTTGATTTGTACTCATATTTTCCTCTTAGATTGTAAATTCAACAGTAAAATTCGGGAGCTAAATGGGGTGAAAAAATTAAGTTTCAAGGGGGAATGATATAGAAGGCCTTAATCTATATAAATTTGATAATTATTTAGCCATAATTTTACTTATGGTTAAACAATCTTTAAATTAAATAAAATTTCTTTACAAGATTGATTTTTAAAAATAAAATTGTATAGTAACTAAGCAATAATATCTTTTATTCGAGGAAAGAAAATGAAAAAATTGATTTTAGGTGCGAGTATCGCTTCAGCATTAATGCTAACCGGGTGTGTGGCAGGAACTACAATTTCATTGCCTTCAGATACTTACTTTGCTACAGATAGTGCAACAATAAAGCCTTCTGCTCAACATAGTATTAGAGAAGCTGCAGGTCGAATTCATCGTAATATCCTTACGATTAACCATATTATTGTGGAGGGCAATACAGATAATGTTGGTAACGCCTCTTATAATGTTCAGCTTTCTCAACGGAGAGCTCAAGCTGTTGCAAACGAATTATCTAGCTATGGTGTACCTAGCAGAATGATCAGTGTTCGTGGTAATGGTGAGGCTAAACCTGTTGCAAGTAATAGCACTCAGATTGGTAGAGCACAAAATAGACGAGTTGATATTATCGTGCAAGGTAGTATCCTATTACCTTAATTTATAATTAGGGGCTAATCTAATACAGCCCCTTATTTTCTTCATCTTTAAATTATTTCTCTAGTTTGCTCAATAATGTTTGTTTGATTGAGGTTAATGCGGAGAAACGAGAGTTTAACGCTTGTGATAAATGAGCAATCTCATTATAGCCAAGGTAAGTGGAGTTTGTTGGCTGAGTCACTTGATGAATTTGTTTCACACTACTCAAAAACAGTTGTTGTTCTATCAGCTCTTGGTCTTTTAATTGTTGAGCTTCATCATTTAGCTTATTAGTATTGTTTTTTAGATTATGCATTGCCTTGTTAAGAGCAATCGCTTGAATAATCGCATAATCATTGGCGTTTTGCATTTTTTCAATTAGTTGATTTTTCTGCCCCTGATTGAGATGGGGGAGTGCATTTATTTTGGCAACATCTGCATCCATTTCATTAGGCAACTCCCATTCTAATGCTTTGGCTTGGATAGTATCCATATAGTCGGATAAATTTTTGATGCGAATATCACCATCATCTTCAAATGCGACAAATAAATTCCCATCTTTGTAAGCAAGGGAAGAGTAGCCTGAACCATCGGCATTACCAAGTCCTGGTCTAATAATTCCGAGTTTAAATTTATGTTTGGGTTTTTTCGCATCTAGCATCCAGAGTGCAATGTTACCTCTTTTGTCATCGTCTTGATTGGTGATACCATCAGGTTTTGAAACTAATAATACTTTTCTTCCATTTGGTAATGTGACATAGATTGATGAACCTTGAGAGGGTTTTGCCAAAGTTTTACTGAATTTATCGACTGGATTGTAAGGTTGCCAACTTTTTCCAAGATCTTCACTGTAATATGCCCATCTCGCTTTGCTGTGATGATCTTCTCTGCCTGTCATTACTAACTTGCCCTCTTCCACCTCAAACACCATATTTTCCAAAGATGCATTATTGGGTGACAGTGCGTCATTGATTTCAGGCATATCCCAAGTTTTTCCGTTATCTTTGGAATACAGAATAGTCGTGGCAATTTTTCCATTTGAGTGTGCTGTTTGTATAGGAAACACTAGCGTACCATCTCGCATTACAATACCTGAGCCAACACCACCTAGAAAGGCAACGACGGAATGGTTATCTTTTTTTACCTTTGAAAAAATATGGTAATTATGTGTTTTACTGAATTCTGCGTTTTTTTTCCAATTCAAACCGCCATCGGTAGATTGATAGATGGTCGCAGACCATTGATTATTTTCAAAGTAATCATTCCCATATTTTGCCCAATTATGCGTTCCAGTACTCCAATTACCATGCAGAGCGTACAATGTGTCATCAATGGGATTATATAATATCGTGCTATCCATTGCTCTGCGGCGAGGATGATCACTGTGATTAACTGTCCAAGCGGTTCGTTTTATCCAAGAATATCCACCATCGCTCGAAATGGCAATTCCAGGGTCGATTCTGTCTTGATCGAAAGCACTATTCCATCTTAAATCAAACATAACGACGATTTTATTATCGTCAGTAATGGTCATTGCAGGGATGCGACTGTAATGCAAAGCTTTTGTTCCGCCCATTTCTCCATTTGGGCCAATACCCGGCCAAGGTTCGCCTACAACGTTCTCTGTAAATTTATTTTTACCTGCAATTTTTCTGATATTGGTTAGGTTTTCATTGAGATCGCTTTTCCAAAATGGTGTGTTTAAATGGGTGAATATAGCAATAAAAATGATGATTGGAATAAATAACTTAAGTGTTTTCATACATCAGTTTGTTAAATCGTGCGAGTCAAGAACTTATTCAAATGAAATTTATACGAATTATTATTTATTAAAACAGAAAATAGTAAAAATAGCTACGTACATATGAGGTATCCGAAATTGTTATTGATAATGATTATCAAAAGCTATTGATTTTTTGTTTTTGATAGTTATATTTTATCGAATTAATAGATTGAGAAATAAAAGGGGCTACGTATAATCCGCTTTGCAAATTATTTAACCCTATTTTTGAGGAGTACCTTATTATGTCAAAATGTCCTTTTGATCACGGATCAAAAACATTAACTAACGCAGCTGGTGCACCAGTTGTTGATAACGATAACACTATGTCTGCTGGTCCACGGGGTCCATTACTATTACAAGATGTTTGGTTTCAAGAAAAATTAGCACACTTTGCTCGTGAGCGTATTCCTGAGCGTGTTGTTCACGCTAAAGGTTCTGCGGCTTATGGTACATTTAAAGTGACTGCAGATATTACCAAATACACTAAAGCAGCAGTATTCAAACCAGGTGCAGAAACTGAAGTATTATTACGTTTCTCAACTGTAGCAGGTGAGCGTGGTGCAGCAGATGCAGAGCGTGATGTACGTGGTTTTTCATTAAAATTCTACACAGAACAAGGTAACTGGGACTTAGTGGGTAATAATACACCAGTATTCTTTATTCGTGATCCATTAAAATTCCCTGATTTCATTCACACACAAAAACGTAATCCACAAACTAACTTGCGTGATGCGGATGCGGCATGGGATTTCTGGTCACGTCACCCTGAGTCAATGCACCAAATTATGACATTGTTCTCAGATCGTGGTATTCCTGCAACATTACGTCATATGAACGGTTATGGTAGCCATACATATAGCTTTGTAAATGCTGCAAATGAGCGTTTCTGGGTTAAATTCCACTTCAAAACGCAACAAGGCCACAAATTCTTCACTAACGAGGAAGCAGCGAAAGTTGTGGGTGAAAACCGTGAATCAAGCCAACAAGATTTATATGAAGCAATCGAACGTGGTGAATTCCCTCGCTGGACTGTTCAAGTGCAAATTATGCCAGAAGCTGATGCTCACAAACATAACTATGCTTTTGACTTAACAAAAGTATGGCCACATGCAGATTACCCAGTTATTGAAGTTGGTGTGTTAGAGTTAAATCGTAACCCAGTGAACTACTTTGCAGAAGTAGAGCAAGCTGCATTTGCTCCATCTAACATCGTTCCTGGAATTGGTTTCTCTCCAGACCGTATGTTACAAGGTCGTTTGTTCTCTTATCAAGATGCACAACGTTACCGTTTAGGTGTAAACCATCACCAAATTCCTGTAAATGCACCAAAATGCCCATATCACACAACTCATCGTGATGGTGCAATGCGTGTAGATGCAAATGGTGGCAACAACCCTAACTATGCACCAAACCGTTTTGATACTTATGTTCCAACACACGATCAATTACCATTACAAATTGAACGTGAAGCGGCACACTTTGACTTCCGTGAGTATGATGAAGATTACTATTCACAACCAGCAGCACTTTACAACATCTTCACGGCTGAAGAGAAAGATCGCTTAGCAGGTAACTTTGCGGCAGGTTTATCAGGTGTAACCGTACCTGAAATTGTAGAAAGACAATTAGCTCACTTTGAAAAAGTTAGCACCGAATTAGCGAATGCAATTCGTCAAAAACTTGCAAAATAGTTTAGACATATTTTCTCCTTAGCGTGCATTCGCTATCCTTTAAAGCCCTACCTTATGGTAGGGTTTTTTTTATCTGAGATTCTCTTTATCGGGAATTAATAGGGAAGAGATTAAATCCTTTCTGAATAATCCAAGAATCTAATCTCTTTTAATGCGATGACCTAACGAGCGATAGGATTTACTTTCGCTTTTTGCAGTTTGCGGTAAGCATTTAGCAGTTTTTGGTGTGCTTTTAGGCTTTCAAGTGATTCATCGGCACCCTGTAAACCATTGAATGGATTACCGCCTTGTACTGCTGACCAAGCAAAATCAACCGCATCTTTGCCATACATTTTCTCAAATACATTGCGATATTGTTTAGGCTCACGACTTTTATCTAAGAACAGTTCAATACTGCTAATTAGGCAGCGGTAATAGTTATTACGTTCTGCACTGAATACGGTTGCATTCATATTTGCCGTCCAGTTAGCCCAATCAAGTGCTTCTTCTAAATTACCTAATGCAAGATGGAGCATTGATTTTAATTCACCAATACGCAAGGTTTGCATTGCAGAGCCTTTTTCTGCCACGATGCCTAAAAACTCACGCACACGAGTCATATCATCAATACTTTGTTCATCTAATTCATCGAGCAGTTCTTGATAAGTTTCTTTATCGTGGTGGAAATAAGGGAGATCAAGCAGAATTTCACGCCAATCCATTCCCATATTGTTATTGGCATAGATTAGGTCATCAGATGGATAAATATTTGACATACTTGGTGCAAGAATACGGCAGGCATATACACCTAAATGTTCGTAATCCATAATATAAACAGGTTGTTCATATTTGTTGAAGATTGCGATTAAGTTGCTAAATTCTTGTTCAGTTGTACCAGAGAAATCCCAATGTACGAAATCATAGTCCGCTTCAGATTTGAAAAGATCCCAAGAAATCAGACCGCTTGAGTCGATAAAGTGTGTTTCAAGATTTGCGTGATCGGCTACATCGTCATTGTTGAATGATGGCGGAGCGAAAACGTCTAAATCTTTTAAGCTACGTCCTTGTAATAATTCGGTAACGGTACGTTCAAATGCAACTTGGAAATTTGGGTGAGCACCGAAAGAGGCGAAACAAGTCCCGTTATTTGGATTGAGTAGAATGACACAAATTACAGGGAATTCACCGCCTAATGAGGCGTCATAGCAGAGAATCGGGAAACCCTCTTGCTCTAATTTTTCAATAGAGGCTTTGATAGTTGGATAGCCATCAATAACGCTTTGTGGAATTTCAGGTAAGCTAATCGCTTCAGTGATAATACGATTTTTTACAAAACGCTCAAAAACTTCAGATAAACCTTGAACTCGAGCTTCATTTTTGGTGTTACCCGCAGACATTCCATTTGAAACGAATAAGTTCGCAACAATACTTTGTGGAATATAAACGGTTTGATTGTCAGATTGGCGAGTGTACGGTAAAGCAACGATACCACGATCATAATTACCTGATTGTAAATCAACGAGAAGATCTGGCGTTAGATCACCGTTAGGATCGAAGTAATCCAGTAAGAAGTCATCTAAAATCCCTTCAGGTAATTGTTCTTCATCTTCAATCGGGAACCATTTTTCTGATGGATAATGCACAAATTCGCCATTCGCAATTTCTTGACCTAAATAGAAATCTGCCCAGAAGTAGTTAGTTGATAAACGCTCAAAGTATTCGCCTAAAGCAGATGCTAAAGCGGCTTTTTTACTTGCCCCTTTACCGTTTGAGAAACATTGAGGACAGTCTGCATCACGAATATGCACTGACCATACGTTTGGAACAGGATTTAACCAAGAGGCTTCTTCAATGTTAAAGCCTAAGGTTTTTAGTTTATGTTGAAAGTTTGCGATACTATCTTCAAGGGCGGCATCTTTACCCATAATAAAGGTTTGTTCAGTCATAATCTACCTAGCTACTATTATTTACTATTATTGAAAAGGACTTATTCTAGCAAGAATTAATACATAGAAGTTAAATTTGAGCGATTTTCTTAGAAATTTGTAAAAATGCAGCCAGAAATCACCGCTTTATTTGATCTTGTTTTTTGTTTTCTTATCTTGTCGGTGTTAAACTTCATTAAGTTTGGTTTAACTAACTCAATGAGAAAAGTACGATGAGTAGTGCAGAATTATTAGTTAATGTAACTCCAAGTGAAACAAGGGTTGCATTGGTTGAAAATGGTGTTTTAAAAGAAGTACATATAGAACGAGAAGCAAAGCGGGGGATTGTGGGTAATATTTATAAAGGGAAAATTACTCGGGTATTACCAGGAATGCAATCTGCTTTTGTGGATATCGGTTTAGAAAAAGCCGCGTTTTTGCACGCATCTGATATTGTTTCACACACTGAATGTGTCGATGAAAACGAAAAGAAACAATTTGTGGTGAAAAACATCAGTGAGTTAGTGCGAGAAGGGCAAGATATTATTGTTCAAGTGGTTAAAGATCCACTCGGTACAAAAGGGGCTAGACTCACTACGGATATTACACTGCCTTCACGTTATCTCGTGTTTATGCCTGAAAATAGCCACGTTGGTGTATCGCAACGAATCGAAAGTGAAGCTGAGAGAGAGCGTTTAAAAGCATTGGTTGAGCCTTATTGTGATGAATTAGGTGGATTTATTGTTCGTACCGCCGCGGAAGAAGTGAGCGAAGAAAGTTTGCAACAAGATGTCGCTTTTTTGAAACGATTATGGCGGAAAATATTAGAGAGAAAAGCAAAATATCAGACTAAATCAATGCTATATGGTGAGCTGGCTTTGGCTCAGCGAGTATTGCGAGATTTTGTGGGTACTCATATCAAATCAATTCAAATTGATTCCAAAATGACCTACGAGCAAGTTAAAGAGTTTCTGTCGGAATTTATGCCTGAATTAACCGATAACGTGAGTTTATATACGGGAACTCAACCTTTATTTGATGTGTATCGAGTTGAAGATAGTATTCAAAAGGCATTAGATAAGCGGGTAGATTTAAAATCGGGCGGTTATTTAATCATTGAACAGACAGAGGCAATGACCACGATTGATATCAACACTGGGGCATTTGTCGGGCATCGTAATTTAGCCCATACTATTTTTAATACTAATATCGAAGCGACTCAAGCAATCGCACATCAGTTACAACTTCGTAATTTAGGTGGCATCATCATTATTGATTTTATTGATATGCAAGATGAAGAGCATCGCCAGCGAGTGTTAGATTCTTTACAAGAAGCCTTAAAAGGCGACCGAGTGAAAACGAATGTCAATGGCTTTACGCAACTCGGTTTAGTTGAAATGACTCGAAAACGCACGAGAGAGAGCTTAGAGCGAGTATTATGCTGTGATTGTGCATCTTGTAAAGGACGTGGCACGATTAAAACGGTTGAAACTGTTTGCTATGAAATTTTACGTGAAGTTGTTCGAGTTCATCACCTTTATCGTTCAGAACGCTATGTCGTTTATGCTTCTCGTAATGTTGGCGAATATTTAATTAACGAAGAATCGCACGCCTTATTAGCAGAGTTGGAAGTCTTTTTAGGCAAGAAAGTCGAAATTAAAATTGAGCCTTACTATAACCAAGATCAGTTTGATGTGGTACTGATGTAAGCGGTGAGATCACTCTTCTTTTTGGCAAAATTGGGACTGTTAGCTTAAAAAATCATCAATTTGGCTATAAAAGGCTTGCAAAATGTAGGGGGGCATTTAGAATGCCCCGGTCTTTGATTTTTAAAGACTTGTAAAAATTTGGAGAAATCCAACCGCTTCTTTTACTCATTATTGGAGAAAACTTAAATGAAAAAATGGGCTGTGGCTTTAACATCTGGAATGGTTCTATTTGGTGCAAATGCAATGGCAAACCAAACAGTACATCTTTATACTTGGACTGAATACGTACCAGAAGGTTTATTAGATGAATTTACTAAACAAACAGGGATTAAAGTTGAAGTTTCAAGTCTTGAATCAAATGAAACAATGTATGCGAAATTAAAGATTCAAGGTAAAGATGGTGGTTACGATGTTATCGCACCAAGTAACTACTTTGTATCAAAAATGGCTCGTGAAGGAATGTTAAAAGAGTTAGATCACAGCCAATTACCTGTGATCAAAGAGCTTAACCCAGACTGGTTAGACAAACCTTACGATAAAGGTAATAAATATTCACTACCACAATTATTAGGTGCACCAGGTATTGCATTTAATACAAATGACTACAAAGGTGAAAATTTCACTGCGTGGGGTGATTTATGGAAACCTGAATTTAAAGATAAAGTACAATTATTAGATGATGCTCGTGAAGTATTTAATATTGCTTTATTAAAATTAGGTAAAAATCCAAATACGACAGATCCAGCGGAAATCAAAGCTGCTTATGAAGAGTTGTTAAAATTACGCCCAAATGTATTAGCGTTCAGCTCGGATAACCCTGCAAACTCATTTATTTCAGGTGAAGTCAGCGTAGGTCAATTATGGAATGGTTCTGTGCGTATTGCGAAAAAAGAACAAGCACCAGTTGATATGGTTTTCCCAAAAGAAGGTCCAGTGCTTTGGGTTGATACCTTAGCAATTCCTGCAAATGCGAAAAATCCAGAAGCAGCACATAAGCTAATCAACTATTTATTAAGTGCACCTGTTGCAGAAAAATTAACGTTAGCAATTGGTTACCCAACATCAAATGTAAAAGCGTTAGAAGTATTGCCAAAAGAGATCACAAGTGATCCATCAATCTATCCAACTGCAGAAGTATTACAAAAAAGCCAGTGGCAAGACGATGTTGGTGAAGCGATTGAGCTTTACGAAAAATATTACCAAGAGTTAAAAGCTGCGAAGTAATTTTTCATTTTCGTATCAGTAAGCCCCGTATTATCGGGGCTTTATTTTTTCCTATTGGAACTTTTATCAATTTTTCCTTTCTATGTTGCGGTTGGTAATATGGCAGATAAATTTGAAATATAGTTAAGCAGAAAGCCATACAACAATTATTTCAAAATTGAACTACTATAATGTATAATCGCACGCTATCTTTGCAGAAATTGAGAGAATATGAATATCCGTTTAAATCTACTTTTACTATTGATTGTCGCTATTTTAGGTGGTTGGTATTTTAGCCAACAAGAGAGCAATAATGCTGATTTAGCACAATTGGTTAAGCGTGAAGGTGCGCCGGAATATGTTGGAAATAAAATGGAAACTACCGTTTATGACTTAAATGGAAAACCGCAATATTTTGCTGAAGCTGAAGAAATTAAACGCTATGAAAGCACAGAACGGACGGAGTTCTTCAAACCATTACTTGATTTATTTGATGTTGAAACAGCACTTAAACAATGGAAAGTCACGGCTGACCATGCCGAAATAACCAAAGAGAGAATACTGAATTTAAAAGGCAATATAAAAATTGAGAGCTTAGATGCCACATCTCGTTTAACCTATATCGAAACAGATACGCTATCAGTTAATCTATCTACTTACGATATTTCTACCGAAAGTGTTGTAAAATCAAAAGGTATGGGATTTATCACAACTGGAACAGGCTTGGTCGGAAATTTAAAAAAACAGGTGGCAACCTTAAAGAAGGATGTCAAAACCTATATTGAGCCGACTGTCATCAAGAATAGCGAAGCGATAGATGCTTCCAAAAATCAATAAGGATAATGAATGAAATTTGTAAAAAAATCCCTATTTCTTACCGCTTTTTTAACGATGAGTATGTCTGCTTATGCGTTAAAAGGGGATACCGATCAGCCGATTAACATTGATTCGGGGAGTCAATCACTCGATATGGATAATAATGTCGTTGTCTTCACAGATAATGTATTGATTACACAAGGTTCAATCAAAATTACGGCTAATAAAGTGACAATTACTCGTCAAGAAGGTAAAAAAGAAAAGATTGATGCAAATGGCTCACCTGTTACTTTCCAACAAACTTTAGATAATGGTAAACCAGTTAATGGTAAAGCAAGCAGTGTGAATTACGATTTAGGGTCTGAATTTTTAACGCTTATTGGCAATGCGGAGCTAAAACAGCTAGATAGCTTTATTAAAGCGGAACGCATTACTTATGATGTGAAAAAACAACAACTTAAAGCCACTAGTGGTGGTAAATCTCGTGTCAAAACGGTGTTAATTCCAACACAGTTGCAAGAAAATAAACAAAATTCAAAGAAGAAATAGGTAAAGCTTATGCCAACGCTTTATGCAGAACATTTAGCAAAAAGCTATAAAAGTCGCCAAGTCGTCAAAGATGTTAGCTTGAATGTGAAAGCAGGTGAAATTGTCGGGTTACTTGGTCCGAATGGGGCAGGAAAGACAACTACATTTTATATGGTGGTTGGGTTAGTTCGCCACGATCAAGGTAAAATTCGTATTGATGATCTAGATATTAGCGTGCTACCAATGCACGATAGAGCAAAACAAGGAATTGGTTATTTGCCCCAAGAAGCTTCTATCTTTCGTCGTCTAAGTGTTTACGATAATTTGATGGCGGTATTGCAAGTTCGAAAAGATTTGAATGAACAGCAGCGTAAAGAGCGTGCAGATGAATTGATTGCTGAATTTCATATTGAACATATTCGTAATAGCCTAGGGCAATCTTTATCGGGTGGAGAACGCCGTCGTGTTGAAATTGCACGAGCATTAGCCGCAAATCCTAAATTTATTTTACTTGATGAACCTTTTGCAGGGGTTGATCCTATCTCTGTGATTGATATTAAAAAAATTATTGTTAATTTAAAAGAGAGAGGATTAGGCGTGTTAATTACAGACCATAATGTACGCGAAACATTAGATGTATGTGAGAGAGCTTACATTGTGGGGAGTGGTCAAATGATTGCAAGTGGTACACCAGAAGATGTACTCAATAACCCTGATGTAAAACGTGTTTATTTAGGCGAGCAATTCAAACTATAAGATGAGAAATAAGCGGTAAGATTTGCAAAAAATATGGTAAATCTTACCGCTTTCATTTAATTATGACAAAACTGACTGAATTTTTAACGCCTGAGCATATCCAGCAAGGTGTGTTTATCTCAAGTAAAAAGCGAGCGTTGGAGCTGGTGGGAAAAATTGTAGCAAGCTCCCTAAACAGCGATAACTCTGAACAGATTTGCCCAATAGAATGTTTTGCGAATCTGTTTAAACGAGAAAAGCTAGGCTCTACGGCTTTAAATAATGGGGTGGCTCTTCCGCACGCTAAATTACCCTCAAATGATATTATTCAATTAGAAAAACCGATTGCGGTTTTTTTACAGTTAGAAACACCGATTGACTATGATGCAGCGGATAATAAGGAAGTGGATCTTATTTATGCGATTTTATTTCCTGAGCAACATTGTGAGCAATACAAATCAAGTTTACCGCAAATTGCACAGCAATTATCAGATAAAAACCTAATTAAGCATCTTCGAAATGCGACTTCTGCAGACGATATTTGGCAAATTTTACACTATGCAGATCAGCATAATGCCGAACAGCATTTAGAAGAACAAGAACTCTCAGAAACTATGGAGGCATAATGGAATTGGTCATTATTAGTGGACGTTCGGGGGCTGGGAAGTCAGTCGCACTACGAGCACTAGAAGATGTGGGCTATTATTGCGTGGATAACATCCCATTACCTCTCGTACCAGAACTTGCTGCTTTTTTTGCGAAATCTGACCGCTCAACAGTGGTGAGCCTTGATGTTCGTAATTTACCTGAAAATCCACAAATTTTAGATGATGTACTCTCTCGTTTACCAAAGCATATCGAAACCAAAATTATTTTTTTAGATTGCGGTCGAAAAACTTTAATTCGCCGCTACAGCGATTCTCGCCGAGTACATCCACTCTCAAATGATAATTTATCACTTGAAAGTGCGATTGAATTAGAAAATACCCTATTAGATCCGTTATTCCATCAAGCAAATCATATTATAGATACTACTTATCTTTCCGCACACGAACTAGCAGAAAAACTAAGGGAATTACTGCGAGGTAAGGCAGAAAAAGAAATGCAAATTGTAGTGGAATCTTTTGGTTTTAAATATGGTGTACCACCAGATGCCGATTATGTTTTTGACGTGCGTTTTTTACCTAATCCCCACTGGAATCCAGAACTTCGCCCTATGACAGGTTTAGAAAAGCCAGTGATTGATTTTTTAGAACGACAAACGGAAGTTCACAATTTTATCTATCATACTCGTAACTATTTAGAAATGTGGCTACCTGCATTGGAGCAAAATAACCGTAGCTATCTGACGATTGCCATTGGTTGCACAGGAGGAAAGCATCGTTCGGTATTTATTGCGGAACAACTTGCAAAATATTTTACAAGCCGAGATAAAAAAGTACAGGTTCGTCATCGCAGTTTAGAAAAACATCATAAGAAGGCGTAAAATGAAGAGTGCAGATATTGTAATTGTTGGTGGCGGTATGGTTGGATTGGCTTTAGCCAGTTTACTTGCAGACAGTAAATGTACCATTAAAATTATTGAAAAATCAGCACCGATTTTAACTAACAATGAGATTTCTAATCGAGTCAGTGCGATCAATTTTTCAAGCCAACAAATGTTGATGCAGACAGGAGCGTGGCAAAAAATTCCTGCGGAACGGTTATCGCCTTATTCACAAATGTTTGTTTGGGAAAAGGATAGTTTTGCCCATATTCATTTTGATAATCAAGATCCGATCATTAAACAGCTTGGTTTAGAGCAATTAGGCTTTATTATTGAAAATCAGCAAATTCAATCAGCGTTATGGCAAATTGTTAGTCAGCAAAAAAACGTCGAAATCATTTTGTCTAACCCAAAAACACTTGGCGTAAGTGAGCAAGGTGCATTTTTAACCTTAGAAAATGGTGAAATGTTAGCTACAAAATTAGTGGTTGGGGCAGATGGGGCAAATTCTTGGGTTCGTAGGCAGACGAATATTCCGCTCGTAAGCCAAGATTATCAACATACCGCTTTAGTCGCTAATGTAAAAACGGCTGAACCGCATCAACAAACGGCACGCCAGATTTTTTCACCAGAGAGTATTTTGGCTTTTCTTCCTCTTAATGATCCGCATCATTGTTCTATTGTGTGGTCATTGCCCCCAGAGCAAGCTAAAACATTTTCAGACATTGATGAAACGGAATTTAATAAAGCTTTAACGATTGCGTTTGATAACCGATTGGGACTATGTGAATTGCAAACTGAGCGACATATCTACCCGCTTACTGCTCGCTATGCACGTAATTTTGCACAACCTCGTATTGCATTGGTAGGCGATGCCGCTCATACCATTCATCCATTAGCAGGACTTGGTGTGAATTTAGGTTTTGCTGATGTTATTACATTATCAGCTGAATTAAAACGACATCTTGAACAAGGTAATGACATTGGAGAATACCGACATTTGCGCCAATTTGAACGACTTCGTAAAGTAGAAGCTGTAAAGGTATTAACTGCAATGAAGGGACTAAAAGAGCTTTTTGCAGGAAACCATCCTGTTAAAAAGTTATTGCGAGGGGTTGGTGTTGCATTAAGCAATCAAAATAGTCATATAAAGAAACTGTTTATCCAACAAACTTTAGGTTTTTGATTGTTTTTTGTTCATATAAAAAATGAAATCTGATTTTAATGAACCAAAAAATATTTTACCTGTCTATTTGCGAGTACAATGCGATGCCATTTTATGATGGCATTTTTTTATTACCCTAATTTTAAGGATTTCCCTAATGAATAAATTTACTAAAATCAGTGCAGCAGCGTTATTTGCTCTTTTCTTAACCGCTTGTGATAAACCAGCAGAGAAAAAAGTGGAAACACCAGCAGCTAAACCAGAGACCACACAAACTGCTAAAGTAGAAGAGAAGAAAGCAGAAGAAGCTAAACCAGCAGCGGAAGCTCCAAAAGCGGAGCAAGCACCGGCAGCTGAAGCACCAAAAACAGACACAGCACCAACAGTGGATGCTCAAGGTGTCGAGGATTTCAAAAAATTAGCAGCTTGGAATGCAGAACAAGAGAAAGAAATGGCAACTCTTCAAGCGGGCCTTCAAGAAAAAATTGCAACACAAGATAAAGCACAAATTGAAAGCGCTTTCACTCAATTTACTGCAAAAGTGGGTAATGTAATTAAGAGCTTAGATGCAGTAGAAATTAAAAATGCAGAAGTGCAAAAATTAAAAGACAAATTAAAAGAGAGCTTATCTTTATCTAGCGAATTACTTTCAGTATCAATTAAAGCAATGGATGGGCAACCAACTCCAGAACTTCAAAATGAAATGAAGGGTAAAACAGAAAAACTTCTTCAAGTTGCTACTGAATTACAAACTATTCAGGCTGAATTACAACAAAAATTCGCAAAATAATTCAAAACTATTTCAAAAAGGTTAGTTGAAAAACTAACCTTTTTTATCACTAAATATCCCAAATAAATTCACTATCTAAAGTCGCTAAAGGTAAAGTTGAACCTTGCCAAGGGCGGAGTAGCTGGTATTGCATTAAATTAAGTGTGTCTAACCCTGGTAAGGTATTCGGCGTATATTGGTGAGCGAAACGAGCAAGCTGTGTTAGCCCTAAACTAGATTCAATACTTGAACTAATGACCGCAATAATACCTTGCTGATGAGCCTGCTGAATTAGGTTAATACATTTTTGAATTGAACCTGTTAAAGTTGGCTTAATAATAATAGCGGTAAGATTTGGCTCTTTTTTTACCAAGAAATTAGGTTCTCGCACGCTTTCGTCCCAAGCAATCGATAACTGATTTTCGAGTGCAAATTGACGAGAAAGCTCAGGTGTTCGGCAAGGTTCTTCAATAAACTGAATGCGATGCTTTCTATTTGTTGCAATTTTACTGGCGAATTGTACCGCTTTCTCTAAAGTCCACGAGCGATTAGCATCTAAACGGAGCTTTAAATCAGGAATTGCTTCTAAAAACATATCTGCAATTAACCCATCTCGGTTAGCTTCATATAATCCCACTTTAATTTTCGCAATTTTCTCGCCAGTTATTTGATTCAATTTGGCATAAAGCTCATCAGGATCGCCATAACATAGTGGAGCGGTTTGATAATTTCCTTTTTCACCTAATGTTTGCTCAATTTCAGCTAATGCACAACTGAGTCCGAAAGCAACGGAAGGACTATATTGATCTAGATGTTCGGATTGCCCGCTTTGCCAAATATCTAACCAGTGGCGAAGTTCTTTTTCTACATCTGCAAGACTTTCGTGGCTAAATTCAGGTAAGGGCGCTATTTCTCCCCAGCCAGAACGTCCATTATCCAACAGATGAACAATAAAGCCTTCACGCTGTTTTAAACGACGTTGGCGTAAGATAATGCCTGTTTCTACGGGTAATTGATATTGATAAAGTTTGGTTGAACGCATTATGGAGAGCTCAATATAAGAAATAATCGCTATATTATGCCATATTTTGATTGAATACTTGGTTTATTCAATGTTTGACTCGTATTTGCCCACTGATAACCTGCAAATTTACATCTTTTGTATTACTAATCTGTACAGTTTGTAATTTAATTTTTACAGTGAAAATATGTCGTTACAATTTTATTTTCTTTTGCTAGAATGCACCACCTTCTAAACTCGGAGACAATATGAAAAATAAAATTTTAGGTAGCGCCTTGATTATTGCAGGGACAACAATTGGGGCAGGAATGTTGGCAATGCCACTCACTTCTGCAGGTATGGGCTTTGGCATGACCGTTGTGCTGTTAGTTGGGTTATGGGGATTATTAACTTATACTGGCTTACTTTTTATGGAAGTTTACCAAACGGCAAAACAGCAAGATGTTGGTGTTGCTTCTTTAGCTGAGCAATATTTCGGAATGATTGGTCGTGTATTGGCGACAGTCAGTTTATTAGTCTTACTTTACGCATTATTGGCTGCTTATATTACCGGTGGCGGTTCGTTACTTTCAGGGGTATTACCGAGTTTTGGCGATGAGAGTAGTACTTTAAAAGTTGGTGTTTTGCTCTTTACCCTCATTCTTGGTACCTTTGTTGTTATTGGTATTAAGGGGGTAGATGGTTTAACCCGATTACTCTTTATCGGTAAGATTATTGCGTTTGTATTTGTCTTATTGATGATGTTACCAAAGTCAAAATTAGAGAATTTAACCGCAATTCCATTAGATAACTTATTAGTGATTTCAGCAGTACCGATTTTCTTCACGTCTTTTGGTTTCCATGTGATTATGGGAAGTATCAATAGCTATTTAGAAGCGGATATTCGTAAAATTCGTGTTGCGGTCATTATCGGGACATTAATTCCACTCACAGCTTATTTATTATGGCAATTAGCCACTCATGGTGTATTAAGTCAAAATGAATTTGTTAGTTTGCTAAACCAAGATCCAACTTTGAACGGTTTAGTGAAAGCAACAACACAGATTACAGGCAGTTCAATTTTAGGTGAAATGGTACGTTTATTCTCATCATTAGCACTCATCACCTCTTTTTTAGGTGTAGCAATGGGAATTTTTGAAGGCGTTGGTGATCTATTAAAACGCTTTAACTTACCGAATAATCGAGTGGTATTAACGCCATTAACATTTATTCCACCACTTGCATTTGCATTGTTCTATCCGAATGGTTTTATCGCAGCTTTAGGTTATGCTGGATTACTCTTTGCCTTCTACGGCTTATTGCTACCTATAGCATTAGCGTGGAAAGCAAGACAATTACATCCAAATCTACCATATCGTGTTGCGGGTGGTAATGTAGGATTGGTCATTGCTTTTGTTATGGGTATTATCATTATGGTTATTCCATTCTTAATTGAGAAAGGTATTTTACCTGCAGTCGCTGGCTAGTTTCCGATCAGTGAGATATCCGATCGTACAAAGCGGTCGGATTTTTTCATTTTTTTACAAATAATTTTAGACCTAATAAACATAACTCGGTAGAATGGTTCAAGCAGAATAAAAGGCGAAAAAAGTAGAATAAAACGCTAGAAAGGAGAAAAAATGGAAAATAAAAAACTGCCTAAAGCGCTTGATGCCATTGATTTAAAAATTCTTAATGAATTGCAACGTAATGGCAAAATTTCTAATATTGACTTATCTAAACGAGTAGGGCTTTCACCGACACCTTGTCTAGAACGTGTCAAGCGTTTGGAAAAACAAAATGTCATAATGGGCTACCGAGCTTTACTTAACCCTGAACTATTGGAAGCTCCGTTATTGGTTATTGTTGAAATTACTCTAGTTCGTGGGAAACCTGATGTATTTGAAGAATTCAATATTGCTGTACAGCAGCTTGATGAAATTCAGGAATGCCATTTGGTTTCTGGGGATTTTGACTACCTGCTCAAAACACGAGTAGCAGATATGGCTGCTTATCGTAAATTGTTAGGTACTACTTTGCTACGTTTACCAGGGGTAAACGATACTCGCACCTATGTGGTAATGGAAGAAGTGAAGCAAACGAATTATTTGTTATTAAAATAAGGACTTATTGTGATTCAGCGTTTAAAAGGGAAAGATAATATTGTTAAATTTGTGCTATTGCTAATAGCTGCGCTAGGTATTTATTTAATTATTGCCTGGGCAAGCTATAGTCCGCTTGATAATGCTTGGTCGGTGGCAAGTAGCGTAACAGATAATACCTTAAATAGAACGGGATTTTTAGGAGCTTGGTTTATTGATGTATTATTTGCAATGTTTGGCAAAGTTGCATTTATTATTCCTTTTGCTTTGTTTGGTGTGCCTAGTTACTTATTACTTGGACGTTTATTTTCTGGTATTGATTTACGTCATATTGGATTATGGACATTAAGTTTTCTCTGCTTTATGGTTGGAGTTGCCGGTATTGCTAATGTACTACTGTCAAATTCAGCTTATTACTTAGCGGGCGGTTTTATTGGCGGAATATTATTTTCTAGTATTGGCTCAACTCTCGGTCAATTTGGAGTATTACTCGTCGGCTTAATTTTAACGGTTCTAGGGTTCTATTTCTGTTCTGGGCAGGTATTACTTCAATTATTTAATCGTTTATATGATTGGATTACTGAAAATAAGCAATCGCAAAGTTCTCAATCCGAAGAATATACAGAATCACAAAATACAGCTGAAAATAACCATATTCAAGAAGAACTTGATACTGTTGGTTCTCCGCGTGTAGAAAACGAGCAGTTTACCGATGTGTCTGTGTTTACTCGCCCAACAATTAAGGGCTTAAAAACGGTTTCACCAGAACAATTTACAACAGAACCTGTGGTGGTAGATCAATCTTTGGTCGCTGATGAAATAACAGATGTTTCTTTATTTAAGCCTGAAGTGATACAAACAAATCTACCGAAAGTCACTGTACCACAGGCAACGGCACCAACTACTGAAAATGTTATCAATGAAGAGGTTTCATCATTCGAAGCAGAAGAAATGATTGATACTGACACTAATGCTTTTCCTAAGGTACGTTTGAATAGTGAAAATGCCTCTGCGATACCACAGATTGTTGCTGAATTAGCTGAGGAAGAAGTGGTTGATGATGAATCAGAGATATTTATAGAGCGTGCTTCTATACCAAAAATTTCAGTGCCATCATTCGAGGATGAAACAAGTGTTAAGCCTAAATTTATGCAACAAGATGCAAGTCCTGTCTTGCTAGATATGAATGACTCTAGCGAACCCGTAGATCATATGCCAAAGGTAGACATTTTACCGCCTACACAAGCGGTAAGTTCTGCGGAATCTGTTGCAAAAAATATAGAAAATCCGGCCGCTGCATCATCGTTAAGCTATCCGAAAGGTTATGGGGAATCGTTAGTTCACCCACTATTGCAACGCCAAAAAAGTGTAGAAAAACCAACTACACCATTACCAACCTTGGATCTTTTATCACAAGGAAAAGTAGAAACGCAGCAAATTACCGAACAAGAAATTCGTGAAACGTCGGCAAGAATTGAGCAAGAGTTAGCAAATTTTGGTGTAAAAGCGACCGTAGAAGATGTGCTTGTTGGGCCTGTAGTAACCCGTTATGAAATTTTGCCAGCCGCGGGTGTAAAGGCGACTAAAATCACAAATTTAGATAGTGATTTAGCGCGGTCGTTAATTTTCAAAGCGATTCGTATTACGGATGTTGTGCCAGGTAAACCTTATATGGGGATAGAAACCCCGAATCGCCATCGTGAAACCGTTTGGTTGAGAGATGTGCTAAATAGTGATGCGTTTCGTCATAGTAAAGCGACTTTACCGATGGCGTTAGGAAAAGATATCAGTGGCGAGCCTGTAGTTGTTGATATGGCGAAAATGCCTCATTTACTTGTCGCAGGACAAACGGGTGGTGGTAAATCCGTTGGCGTAAATACAATGATTTTGAGTTTATTATTTAAACTCACTCCTGAGCAAGTTCGTTTTATTATGATCGACCCTAAGGTTGTGGAGCTATCTATCTATAACGATATTCCACATTTACTTACTCCCGTCGTAACAGATATGAAGAAAGCTGAAAATGCATTACGTTGGGCGGTAGAAGAGATGGAACGCCGTTACTTGTTGGTAAGTAGTTTAAGTGTACGTAATATTGAAGGCTATAATGACAAAATCAAACAGGCGGAAGAAATGGGCTTGCCGATCCCAAATCCATTGTGGCGACCTGGCGATACAATGGATGCTCTACCACCACCATTAGAGAAAATGAGTTATATTGTTTTAATTGTGGATGAGTTTGCAGATCTAATGATGTCCGCAGGTAAGCAGGTGGAAGATCATATAATGCGAATTGCTCAAAAAGCCCGAGCGGTGGGAATTCATTTGATTTTAGCTACTCAACGTCCATCTACCGATGTAATTACAGGAGTAATTAAAGCGAATATTCCAAGCCGTATTGCCTTTACAGTAGCAAGCCAAATTGATTCTCGTACTATCTTAGATAAAGGTGGTGCAGAAAGTCTATTAGGGCGTGGTGATATGCTTTATTCAGGTGCTGGAAGTCCTGAAATTATTCGTGTTCACGGTGCATTTATGAGTGATGAAGATGTACAACGAGTGGCGGATAACTGGCGAGCCAGAGGTAAACCAAACTATATTGATAGTATTGTGGCATCTCAAGAAGATGACAATGAAGAGGGTGGTGTACGTAGTAGCGGTGAGTTAGATCCACGTTTTGACGAAGTCGCTCAATTTATGATTGATGGTGGAGCGACTTCCATTAGCGCTATTCAACGTCGTTTCTCGCTCGGTTTTAACCGAGCTGCTCGCATTATCGATCAGCTTGAGGAGCAAGGGATTTTATCTAGCCCTGATAATCGAGGTAAAAGAGAAGTTTTGGCTCGTTAAAATAGAGAATAGATATATAGCAAAGGATAAAAAATCTTTTGCATTATTGTACTACCTAGGTAGTGCAAAACGGTTTGACAATAATAAGGATTATTCTGATTTATTGCAATTTAGATGACGGGTAGCAAGTTGCTATTTGTTAAAAGGATTTATGTGATTAACTTATTTAAAGAGATGTTGTATGACTTATAGAAACGATGATGTCCGTATTAATAAAATTGAAGAATTATTACCGCCAGTTGCTTTATTAGAGCGCTTTCCTGCGAGTGATATTGCTGCTGATACGGTATCGAAAGCACGTTCTGCTATTCATAAAATTTTACATGGTAAAGATGATCGCTTATTGGTGGTAATTGGGCCTTGCTCTATTCACGATCCAAAAGCTGCATTAGAATATGCAGAAAAACTTCGTGAAATGCGTGCAAACCCGAAAATCAAGCAAAATTTAGAAGTGGTAATGCGTGTTTATTTTGAAAAACCGCGTACAACGGTAGGTTGGAAAGGGTTAATTAACGACCCTTACCTAAACGAAACCTTTGCTTTAAATGATGGGTTGCGTATTGCACGTAAAGTTTTATCGGATATTAATGATCTGACTGTGCCTGCAGCAGGTGAATTTTTAGATATGATTACTCCACAATATGTTGCAGATTTTATGAGTTGGGGAGCAATTGGAGCAAGAACAACTGAATCACAAGTCCATCGTGAATTAGCATCAGGGCTTTCTTGTGCTGTTGGCTTTAAAAATGGTACAAATGGAAGTGTAAAAATTGCCTTAGATGCTATTGGTGCAGCAGAGTCTCCACATCATTTCTTATCGGTGACTAAATTTGGACATTCTGCGATCGTTTCTACTCAAGGCAATCCAGACTGCCATATTATTTTACGTGGTGGAGATAATGGTACCAATTATGATGAGGAATCTGTTACAAAAGTGTGTGCGGATATTGAGAAATCAGGTCGTCGCCCACATGTGATGATCGACTTTAGCCACGCAAACAGCCAAAAACAGTTTAAACGTCAGTTAAATGTCGCAGATTCTGTTTGCGAGCAAATCGCAAGAGGTTCAAATTTTATTTCAGGTGTAATGATTGAGAGCCATTTAGTTGAAGGTCGTCAAGATTTAGTAAAAGGGAAAGAATTAACCTACGGACAAAGTATTACGGATGGCTGTATTTGCTGGGAAGATAGTGAAAAAGTATTATTCCAATTAGCAGAGGCAGTAGAACAGCGTCGTAAATTAAATGGATAAATAATTAAGTTGCCCTTCTACAAGGGCAGCCTTTTGAGCAATATAATGAAAACAATTTTAGCTTTAGATACAGCTACTGAAGCATGTTCAGTAGCTTTACTACATCAAGAAAATATTTCCACCTTAGATGAACTGAGCCCAAGAACTCACACACAACGTATTTTACCGATGATTGATGAGTTATTAAAACAAGCCAATCTCACTATAAAGCAAGTGGATTTACTTGCATTTGGACGTGGGCCTGGTAGTTTTACTGGTGTGCGTGTCGGTGTTGGTATTGCTCAAGGCTTAGCTTTGGGGGCGGAATTACCTGTTGTGGCCGTATCAAATTTACTAGCAATGGCGGAAAGTGCTTATCAACAATTAGGAAAAACCGAAGTGGTAGCTTTAATTGATGCTCGGATGAATGAAGTTTATTTTGCTCAGTTTGGTCGTAATGAAGATGGGTGGTTTGAAGTAGTATCTGAGCAAGTTTGCTCGCCAGAAAAAGCCATCGAACAAATTCAAGTAGATCGAAATCCCGTTGTAGTTGGAACAGGCTGGGCTGCCTATTCGCAATTTGCTGAGGCAAACTTACCGCTTGTTGTCACTGATATTACCTTACCATCCGCTCGTTATATGCTATCTCTTGCTGAGCAAGCTTATCAGCAAGGGAAAACGCAATCTGCAATTGAGATCGAACCAGTTTACCTTCGTAATGAAGTGACTTGGCAAAAACTCCCGAATAAGCGGTGAGATTTCATCAATTTTTGTCATATCCTCAATATTTCTTTCTATGCTGAGCTTAATAAAGTGTAGTCGTAAGATCATAGAAAATGCGTAAAAGCCTTTTGCCATAAGGCTTTTTTCTGTGTTACTATCAGTGTTACTAAAATTTGCGGTTGAGAACGAAAATATACGAGCGGTTAAGATAAGAAAAAAGCCTTGAAACATTGTGATTCAAGGCTTTATTTGATTTTTTCGACAAGTTACGAAACGTTGCGAAAGGTCAAATGGTGCTCTGGGCGAGACTCGAACTCGCACATCCTATGGACACTACCCCCTCAAGATAGCGTGTCTACCAATTCCACCACCAGAGCGTAAATTTATTACTGAGGAATATCACTATTTTCTTTCTTAGCTGGAACTTCTTGTTTCTGTTCCACTTGGCTTAAGTCACCAAACTGACTGGTCGGTGCTTTACTGTGGCTATTTAAGTTGCCGATGACTAAACTAAGACTAAAGAAGATAACTGCTAATAAAGCGGTTGTTCTTGATAGAAAATTTGCAGAACCTGCTGAACCAAACACTGTTCCAGCTGCACCAGCACCAAAAGAAGCACCAGCATCTGCACCTTTACCTTGTTGAATTAAAATAAATCCAACAATCAATAAAGCAACAACAAGATAAGCAATTGTAAGTAAATTAATTAACATTGTTTTCTCTTAAATTCGTTCAAAATAAAATTCCGCACATGCGGAATTAGTTTCGATGAGCGGAATGATATAGATTTCCTAAGTTTGTTGCAAGGGGATTTTGATAAAACACCATTATTCGATTTATTTTTCAGCATTGTATGCTTTTTTAGTTGAGTTATAACTTCGCTTGGGTGTTGTAAGCGGTCTGATTTTCGCTAAATTTTGCAAAGTTTGTGGATTGGGTGACCACAGTAATTCTGGCAATTTATCGCTTAAATTTTGCATAAACTGCTGATAGCTTGCCTGTTTTTTACTAATATCCGTCAGCTGCATTTCCCATTGTGCCGTCATATCAGGTAAGGTTGCTACATCAGGTAACGATGCGATGAGTGTTCTACCAGCCTCTGTGCTATGAATGTTCCGCCCTTTTTTAATTAAAAAACCACGTTTAAATAAAAGCTCTATAATGCTGGCACGAGTAGCTTCCGTTCCCAATCCGTCTGTTTCTCGCAAGATTTTTTTGAGTTGTTTATTTTGCACAAAACGAGCAATACCCGTCATTGCGGAAAGTAAAGTTGCATCGGTGAAATAACGTGGCGGTTGGGTCTTTTTGGCAACAATTTCTCCCTGTTCGCAATGGAGCTGTTGATCTTTTTTTACAACAGGTAAAAGTGGTTCTAGCACTTCTTCACTATCTTCTTTACCCAATAAAGATTTCCAACCCGCGACGATTAAATTACGAGCTTGAGCAACAAAAACACCACCAGAAATACTTAAAGAAATTTTCCCTTTACGATATTCAGCATCAGGGCAAAATTGCAATAAATATTGACGAGCAATTAAATGATAAATTCTCCGTTCATTTTCAGTTAAATGCACGTTTCCCTGACGCATTGTTGGGATAATTGCGTGGTGAGCTTCAACCTTACTATCATTCCAACAGCGATTTTTTATTTCTGGATTAACCGCCGTAGGCTTTTCCGCATATTCATTCAAATGATGAGCAATCGCAGCCATTACTTTATGTCGTTGGGCAAAATGCTCTACTGGCAAATAACGATTATCCGAACGTGGATAAGTAATCAATTTATGGGTTTCATACAGCTTTTGGCAAATATCTAATACGGCTTGTGCAGAAAGCCCAAAACGGCGAGCCGCATCAATTTGTAATGCTGATAATGAATAAGGTAAAGGAGCTGTTTCGTTCTCTACTTTATCTTGATAATCAGTCACTAAAGCGGGTTGTTCAGTAATGCGCTTTACCACATTTTCTGCTAAGGCTTTTGATAATACTCGCCCGTCATCATCTTGATAATCTTCACACGCCTTGCTTGGTTGCCATTGTGCAGTAAATCGCTCTTGGGTTTCAGGTACAACAATATGTGCCAAGACTTCATAATAATCTTTCGGCTCAAAATGTTCGATTTCAAAATCACGCCGAACAATTAACCCTAGCACGGGTGTTTGTACCCGTCCGACAGAAAGCACGCCTTTGTAACCTGCTCTTTGTCCTTGAATGGTATAAGCCCTAGTCATATTGATACCATAGAGCCAATCAGCTCTCGCTCGTGCTAATGCTGATGTTGCAAGCGGTATGAAATCACGATTAAATTGCAATTTTTCTATTGCTTTTTTAACCGCATTCGGATTGAGATCACTAATTAGGCAACGCTGAATGTGCGATTTTTTTTCACTCGGAAGGTTAAGATAACCAAATACTTCATCGACCAGTAGCTGCCCTTCACGATCAGGGTCGCCTGCGTGAATTAAACTATCCGCTTGCTTAATCAATTTCTCCACAACTTTAAATTGTTTAAGGGTTTGTTTTTTCGGAATTAATTTCCATTGTTGTGGAATAATAGGAAGATGTTCTGTTTGCCAACGTTTAAAACGTTCATCATAAACATCAGGTTCGGCTTGCTCCAACAAATGCCCGATACACCAAGTAACCACATTACCTTCACCACATTCTATAAAGCCATCTCTGTTTGTATGTGGTTTTGGCAATACTTGTGCTATGGCTCGTCCTAAACTAGGTTTTTCGGCAATAAAGAGTCTCATTACAGTGTTCCGAGTTTTACTAATGTTGGGGAAATCATAAGTGTTGGGGAAACAAACGTAAAAAATAACAAGCGGTCAGATTTGGATTACTTTTTGCAAAAATTTCCTAAAATCTTACCGCTTGTATTCAATAATATTTAGTTTACCCCTTGTGAAGATAAAATCATTTGGCAAAGTTGTGGAGGCTGTGGCAAGGTTTTATCTTTCGGTTTAGATGTTGATGGCTTAGCGGGTTCAAACCACGAATAAAGCTCATCTCCACAACCATCTCCAGCTGGAACAGGTGCTTGATTTTCACAATTTGGAGCATCTGCAGGGCAAGTTAAACGCACGTGGAAATGGGAGTCGTGAGCATACCAAGGGCGAATCTTACGCAACCATTCACGATCTTTACCTGCGGTATTACATAATTTCACTTTAATTGCAGGGTTCACAAAAATACGATCCACTCGAGGATCTGTGGCTGCTAATTTTAATAAATGCGTGTGATTTGTTGTCCATAAACGCTCATCAACCACATTTGTTGCACGATCAACCATAATGGTTGCTAAACCAGCTGGATTACGTGCTGTTGCATCGTCCATTGGCCCGAAACGCAACCAAATATCCGCATCCAACCCTGTCTGATGGCTAGCGTGCCCTGAAGAAAAACGTCCGCCTGCTGGCATTCCCATATCGCCAATCAAAATAGGTGGAATTCCCGCATTTTTGGCTCTCTGTCCTAAAGATTGTAAATAGCTCACTAATTGTGGGTGCCCATAATAGCGATTTTTAATTGAGCGGATAACTTGATAACCTTCGCCTTTCAACGCTAATGGTTGAGCGCCAATAATACAGCCATTGCTATACCCACCAATAGATTGTGCTTTTCCTTGCACAGGTACACTAATTTTTTCCCAAGCTGTTGCAGACACTAGATTTGTTGCTGCGAATAAACTTGTCATTAAAATGACTTTACTCAATTTCATTTTGCTTTCCTATTTCAAAAGAATAACTTATCTATTCTATCCGCCCTTCTACCAAGCCCAAAGCAGATTTTGCAAAAAATGGGTGAAATTTAACCATTTGTATTCTCTTTAAACCTTGTTTAATAAATTTAATTTGACATAGAAATAATAAAAAGTTATTTCTATGTCTGTTTTTCGTTGTTAAGCGAAAGAAAGTTATAATGGCTTAAACTGGCATTATAGCGGGAGAGGCGCAACATTCAGGTAACTTACTTTAGGGAACTAGACCGTTTGAGAGTAAGCAATGGGAATGATTGCCGAGATGTGAATTCACTAGAACAGGAATGAACATCGGCTGAGTAGGTTGAATCCTATCAGCTGTCGTTTAAAACAAGGGGTTTTAAATGGAGTGCTCTTAAATTTGTTTCCCAACGATTTACTACCTACATTTTCCTGTTTTTAGTCTCATCTCTTGCATTTGTAAACACAATTCATTTTTATAATATAGGAAATTTCTAATATGTCTCATCTTTCTGTGGCGAAATTTGGTGGTACTAGTGTGGCTAATTTTGACGCAATGTCTGCTTGTGCAAACATTGTAATGGCAGATGCTAATACAAAAGTTGTGGTTCTTTCTGCATCGGCTGGTGTTACAAACTACTTAGTTGAACTTGCAAATGGTTGCGATGCTAATCGTCGTAGTGAAATTTTAGATGCAGTTCGTACTATTCAATATAATATTATCAATAAGTTGCAAAAACCTGATGCTGTTTCAGCAAAAATTGAAGAGATTTTACAGCATATTACTGCGTTGGCTGACTCTGCTAGTTTAGCAACCTCTCTAGCACTAACGGATGAATTGATCTGTCACGGAGAGATGATGTCCACTCTTATTTTTACGCAATTATTAGCGGAAAGAAATTACCCTGCAGTATGGGTGGATGTGCGTAATGTTGTGGCTACGAATAGCCATTTTGGTAAAGCAGCTCCTAACGATGAAAAAACGCAACAACAAACAGATGCCGTATTAAAACCATTACTTGCTGAAGGTAAGATTGTGATCACACAAGGATTTATCGGGCGTGATGCTGAAGGGAAAACGACTACACTGGGACGTGGCGGTAGTGATTACTCTGCGGCATTATTAGCAGAAGTATTAAACGCAAATGATGTGTTAATTTGGACGGACGTTCCTGGTATTTATACAACGGATCCGAGAGTGGTGCCTGATGCAAAACGTATTGATACCATTAGTTTCAACGAAGCGGCTGAAATGGCAACATTTGGTGCGAAAGTGCTTCATCCTGCTACCTTATTACCTGCGGTGCGTAGCAATATTCCTGTGTATGTGGGTTCAAGTAAAGCGCCTGAACAAGGTGGAACTTGGGTCACTCGTGATCCTCAACCACGCCCAACTTTCCGAGCGTTAGCATTACGCCGTAATCAAATTCTACTAACACTCTCTAGTTTAAGTATGCTATACGCTCAAGGTTTCTTAGCGAATGTATTTGCGATTTTAACTAAACATAAAATTTCAGTTGATGTGATCACAACTTCGGAAGTCAGCATTGCGATTACATTGGATAAAACAGGTTCGGCATCTTCTGGCGCAGATATGTTATCTGAAGAATTATTAACGGAACTTCGTCAATACTGCAATGTTCAGGTTGAAACGGATTTAGCGTTAGTGGCTATTATCGGGAACAATTTGCACACTCAATCAGGTATTGCTAAACAGCTATTTGACACATTAGCACCTTATAACGTTCGTTTAATTGGCTATGGTGCAAGTACGAACAACGTTTGTACACTTGTTCAAAACCACGAAGCAGACGAGATTATTCGTGCCTTACACGCCGCGTTGTTTGAGTAACTAGTAAGGTTTTTCATATAACTGATATAAAGGGCAGAAGATCACAAATTGTGGTCTTCTGAAAATCCAATCTAAAATTTCATTCCTCATACCAATTCATTATTACTTAGTTAGTTTTGTTATTTTAATTTTCCAAATAGTCTGTATATTTTCATATAAATTTCAGTAATTAAAACATTAAGGAACTAAGTTTATGCGTTTTTCTAAATTAGTCATATCTTTAAGTTTACTAGGTTCAGCTTCTTTAGTTTTCTCTGCTCCAGCGAATACTTTAGTAAACTGTATTGCAACTCCCCCGATGAAGCTTAGCCCAGCTATAACAAATGATGCTAACGATTTTAATGCCAGCTCACAGCAGGTTTATAATCGACTTGTTGAATTTAAACCAGGCACTTTAGAGATTGAACCAAGCTTAGCTGAACGCTGGGAAATTAGTGAAGATGGATTAACCTACACTTTTCATTTGCGTAAAGATGTTAAATTCCACTCCAGTAAAACATTTTCACCGACTAGAGCATTCAATGCAGACGATGTGATTTTCTCTTTCTTGCGACAAGCAGATAAAAATCATCCTTACCATACAGTTTCAGCGGGCACATATTTCTATTTCAACTGGATGAACTTGCACAATATTCTCAAGAATGTAGAAAAAGTGGATGACCACACTGTAAAAATCACCTTAACTCAACCGAATACTCCATTTATTACTACGCTTGCAATGGATTTCTTATCTATTTACTCTAAGGAATATGCAGATAAGCTACTTGAGAAAAATACACCTGAATTATTAGATCAACAACCTATCGGAACAGGACCATTTGTCTTTCAGGTTTATCAAACAGACCACGCTGTACGCTATCAAGCAAATCAAGATTATTGGAAGGGGAAAGCGGATATAGAACGCCTTATTTTCAGCATTACCCCTGATGCGGGAACTCGTTATGCTAAATTAAAAGCAGGAGAATGTGATGTGATTGATTTCCCTAATATCTCAGACATTGCACAAATGAAACACGATCCAAAAGTCAATTTACTTGAGCGTGAAGGGTTAAATTTAGCTTACATTGGTTTAAATACAACCAAAGATGCGCTAAATAATGTGAAAGTTCGTCAAGCATTGCAACACGCGACGGATAAAAAAGCAATAGTTGATGCGGTCTATCAAGGCGGTGGAAGTGTAGCAAGTAATCCTTTTCCTGATGCAGTTCTCGGCTATAACGCTAATCTACAGCAGTATGAATTTAATTTAGACAAAGCAAAAGCACTACTCGCAGAAGCAGGTTACCCTAATGGGTTTGAAACAGAAATCTGGGTTCAGCCAGTAGTTCGCCCATCTAATCCTAATCCACGCCGTACAGCAGAGATTATTCAGGCTGATTGGGCAAAAATTGGTGTTAAAGCAAAATTGGTGACTCACGAATGGGCAGATTTTAATAAGCGTACTCGTGAAGGGGAATTCTTTGCGGGTACTTACGGTTGGACAAGCCGTAATGGTGATCCTGATAATTTCTTATTCCCACTATTCAGTAAGTCAAATATTCCTGGTACTAACTATTCACGTTGGACTGATGAGACTTTTGAAAAATTACTAAACCAAGCGGTTCAAACACAAGATAGAGCAGAGCGTATTAAACTCTATCAACAGGCTGTCGAGATTTTTCAACAGAATACACCAATTATTCCTCTTGCCCACTCAATAAACTATGTTCCACTAAGCAAGAGAGTACAAGGCTTTACACAAAGTCCATTTGGTTATACTGCCTTTTATGGTGTTAAATTATCAGAATAGGGATTTACTGCCAACATTCCCATTGTCAAAAACAAATATCGTTTATGTTCATCGGGGTGTAAATCTTAGTAAGTGGGAAACGTGATTTTGCTTTCTAGGTATCAACACTGTCCTCATAGTAATGGAAGCTATTTTGTGGGAAATGAAGGTAAAATCAAATAAGGTATATGAATTTACCTAGTCTCGCTTTTTTATGCGGTTTTATCCTTGAGACTAGTTTTGCCAAAAAAGACAAAATGCTTTATTATCTAAGGAAAAATAGGTTGTTTGCCCTGTACCAAAAGTTAAAACCTAATTCGCTTGAATTAGGTTTTTTTCGCTAGAAGAAGCTAAGATTATGAAAAAACATCACATTGAAACCCTTATTACTACCCAAGAAGTACAGCAACGCATTGCTGAATTAGCCAAAGAAATTAATCATTATTATCAGCATAATCATTGTGAGAGTCTTGTGGTTGTTGGGCTATTACGCGGTTCATTTATGTTTATGGCGGATCTTGTTCGTCAATTAAATTTACCTGTTGAAGTTGATTTCTTAACGGCATCCAGTTATGGAACAGGCACAGAGTCTAGTCGTGATGTAAAAATTCTGAAAGATTTAGATGGAGAAATTAACGGTAAAGATGTGTTAATTGTCGAAGATATTATTGATACCGGTTTTACTCTTAATAAAGTGCGTGATATTTTAAAATCACGAGAGCCACGTTCTGTTGCTATTTGTACTTTATTAGATAAACCATCTCGCCGAGAAGTTGATGTACCAGTGGAATGGATTGGCTTTGCTATTCCTGATGAATTTATTGTCGGTTATGGTATTGACTACGCACAACGCTATCGTAATTTAGATTACATCGCAAAAGTTGTAATGGACGAATAATTTGCAAAAAATTGTATAAAACAGACCGCTTGGAGCAACTTCAAGCGGTTTTTGTATTCTAATACTACTCAATGGTTGTAGAGAGGATAAAATAATGTGGCAAAAAACATTTCTAGCATTGTGGCTAACATCAGCCGTGACAATGGCGGCGAATGTTAATCAGGTATCGTCCCCAGAAAAAATCGCACAAGATAAACAACAATGGTTAGCAGAACAGCAAACTCAACAAAAGCAATTACGCAAACAGCGTGAGAATTTTTTGATTGTAGAATCGTTATTACAAGCTGCGATTAAACAGGGCAAAGTATCGGCACAAACATTAGCCCTTGCTGAAAAATTGGTTGATAAAAATTATCCGTTACAGGAAGAAATAGACTGGCTTTTCTTCAAAGCCAAAATGTTAAGTGACGAAGCAAATGAGGGGCAAAATCGAATTGATTGGACCATTCAATTTAGCCAAAAATACCCAGAAATCGCGAAACGTAATCAACTTTTACAAAATATTTTTGAGCATTATTACCAACAACAAAAATTTGCAGAACTGATTGCGTACGCAGAGCATAACCCTGCACAAACCTTGCAAAACCATTGCCGAGTATTTTCTGCACAATATCAATTATTGGCAGAGAAAATCGTACCAAATCCAGAGGCTGAGCAGACAACAAAGAGTAACTCTAATTCACCTGAATTAGCTCAGTTATTACAGAAATTCGATGAATTTGGGGTAAATAGCCCTGAAATGGAACCAAACTATTGGAAGAATAATGACAAACTCCCTTCAGAATGTAATGGAATAGCTTCTTTTTGGCGAGATCAAGGCTTTTTAACCGATGAAAAAATTAAGAGCCAAGCGGTCGGATTATTTAAACAAAATGCAAAAAAAGGCTTGGCATATTTATCTTTAAATTATTCGAAGCAGGAATTATCAGGTTGGTTTAACGATGTTAAAAATTTATTTGATAATATCAGTTACTTGCCAATTTTTATACAAAACCAACCGCTTGATCATTGGAATAAAGCCATTGTACTTGATCATTTCCCTAAATTTATCCGCACATTATCAGAGCAACACGAACAACCTAGTTTCGAAATGTATCAAAAATGGGCAGAAAAATATCAGCTTACCATTGATGAATTAAAAGAATGGAAGGTCAGTTTTATTAGCCGTTTATTCGATCATAATGATCCGATTTTCCAACTTTGGCGAGATGAACAGTTGCAAGAACTCAAAGTGGATAGCTTAACCGAACGCCGTTTACGTCTTGCCATTCTACAAAAAGCAGAGTTAAAGCCTTGGTTGTCGTTGTTGTCTGATGATGCTAAAAACAAACAAGAGTGGCGTTATTGGCAAGCAAAAACAGAGCCAACCCAAGAGCAGAAAAGACTGTTGGAAAAATTAGCTCAAGAGCGTGGCTTTTACCCAATGTTAGCGGCTAATCAGCTAAATCAACCTTATGAATTAACCTTACCGACTCATCCAAGTCTTACTGAAACACAGTATGCTACATTTAAAGCACCTTTAGAGCGTATTGCTGAATTACGAGAGTTAGAACGCTTTGGTTCAGCAAAACTTGCGTGGGTAGAGTTACAGAAAGCGGTGAGTTTTGACGAAAAACTGGCATTAACACAGTATGCAACTCAACAAGAGTGGTTTGATTTGGCAGTGGAAGGCACGATTCAAGCGAAAGCGTGGGATTACATTAACTTACGCTTGCCAAATGCTTATGCTGATTGGTTTGAGATCAATTTAGCGAATAAAAAAATTCCACAAAGTTTTGCAATGGCGATTTCCAGACAAGAAAGTGCTTGGAATTTCCAAGCGCGCTCTCACGCTAATGCGATGGGCTTAATGCAGTTGTTGCCAGCTACAGCGAAAGCCACAGCGAACAATGCGAACTTACCTTATGGCAATGAAAGGGAGTTACTTGAACCATTTCAAAATATTATGTTAGGTACGGCACATTTAGCGGAGTTAAATGAAAAATACCCGAATAATCGTATTTTAATTGCGGCGGCTTACAATGCGGGGGTAAGTAGAGTAGAGCGGTGGTTGCAACGTGCAGACGGCAAATTAGCAATGGATGAATTTATTGCAACCATTCCATTTTTAGAAACGAGAGGTTATGTACAAAACGTGTTGGCTTATGATTTTTATTACCAAACACTATATGGAAAAGGTGAGAAAAAAATGTTTAATCAGGAAGAGCAGAGAATCTATTAAAGATAGCATTGAGAAAAATAGCCCCAATTAAATGGGGCTATCTATTAAATGAGTTATTGGTTTAATGCTTTATGCAATGCGGAACCAATATCCGCAAGACTACGAACAGTGGTTACACCAGCTGCTTCAAGCGCTGCAAATTTCTCGTCGGCAGTACCTTTACCACCACTGATAATAGCACCTGCGTGCCCCATTCGTTTGCCTTTTGGTGCGGTAACCCCTGCAATATAGCTAACGACAGGTTTAGTGACATATTCTTTAATGAAAGCCGCCGCTTCTTCTTCCGCAGAACCACCAATTTCACCAATCATTACAATGGCCTCGGTTTCAGGGTCATCTTGGAATAATTTCAGAATATCAATAAAGTTTGAACCAGGGATAGGGTCGCCACCGATACCCACACAGGTAGATTGCCCAAAACCTTCATCAGTCGTTTGTTTTACTGCTTCGTAAGTTAATGTACCAGAACGAGAAACAATACCAATTTTGCCTTTCTTGTGAATGCTACCTGGCATAATACCGATTTTACACTCATCTGGTGTAATAACACCTGGGCAGTTAGGGCCGATCATACGCACACCTGTTTGATTTAAGCGTTGTTTCACTTGGAGCATATCTAAAGTTGGAATACCTTCAGTGATACAGATCACTAACTGAATGCCAGCATCAACCGCTTCTAAAATCGCATCTTTACAGCCAGGTGCTGGTACATAAATCACAGTCGCTGTTGCACCCGTTGCTTCTACGGCTTCACGCACAGTGTTAAATACAGGTAATCCTAAATGGGTTGAACCGCCTTTACCCGGTGAAACCCCACCAACTAATTGTGTACCATAAGCGAGAGCTTGCTCAGAATGGAATGTACCTTGACCACCAGTAAAACCTTGGCAAATTACTTTTGTGTTTTTATCAATTAAAATAGACATTATTTACCCTCCGCAGCCTTAACCGCTTGAATTGCAGCATCTGTTAAGGTAGCCGCCGCAATAATATTTAATCCGCTCTTCGCTAAAATTTCACGTCCTAATTCTGCATTGTTTCCTTCAAGGCGAACGACCACAGGCACGTTTACCCCCACTTCATTTACTGCAGCAATGATACCATCTGCAATTAAATCACAACGGACGATACCACCGAAGATATTAACAAGAACCGCTTTTACTGCTTTATCCGATAAAATAATCTTGAATGCTTCTGCCACACGTTCTTTTGTTGCGCCACCGCCCACATCTAAGAAGTTCGCAGGGAAACCACCATGAAGTTTAACAATATCCATTGTTCCCATTGCCAAACCCGCACCATTTACCATACAGCCGATATTGCCATCTAAAGCGACATAGTTGAGTTGATGTGATTCTGCAAGGGCTTCACGAGGGTCATCTTGGCTCGGATCTTGCATTGCTGCAAGTTCAGGCTGACGATATAACGCATTGCCATCTACAACCATTTTGGCATCTAAGCAGAGCAAATTGCCTTCTTTTGTCGTCACAAGAGGGTTGATCTCCAATAATGACAAATCTTTCTCAACAAATAATTTAGCAAGTTGAGTAAAAATAAAGGTAAATTGTTTGATCTGATCACCTGATAAGCCTAATTTAAAGGCTAATTCACGTCCTTGATAAGCCATTCCGCCTGTTAAAGGATCAATCGCAATTTTATGAAGTAATTCAGGGGTTTTTTCTGCCACTTCTTCAATGTTCATACCACCAGCACTTGATGCCATAAACACAACTTTTTGTGAAGAGCGATCAATAACAGCACCTAAATAAAGTTCACGATCGATATTTGCGGTTTCTTCAACATAAAGCGTATTGACTGGCTGACCACTTGCATCTGTTTGGAAGGTAACTAAACGGTTACCCAACCATTTATCTGCAAATTCACGTACTTCAGCTTCGTTACGCACAAGTTTTACGCCACCAGCTTTACCACGACCACCAGCGTGTACTTGGCATTTAATTGCCCACGCATCGCCACTTAATTGTTTAATTGCTTCAACAGCCTCATCAGCCGTTTTGCACGCGATCCCTCGACTAACAGGGAGCTTATATTGGGCAAAAATTTGTTTGCCTTGATATTCATGTAGGTTCATTGTGTTGTTCCTATGTTGTGTTTAATTTCGGCTTTATGAGTTTGCCAAATCTCCCCTAGCCCCTCTTTGCTAAAGAGGGGGACTTGTTCCAGCGAAAATTCAATATCGAATTTTTTCAATACAATTTTTAATTTTTCAGATGAAAGAATAAGTCTCTTCAACCTAATTCCTCTCTTTAGCAAAGAGGGGTTAGGGGAGATTTGGCTATAAAATTTTTTTCAAATCATACTTCTTATTGCATTGAATGAAGCCCAATACGGTTACCTTCTGAATCTTCAACAACAGCATAAAAGCCTTCTTCTCCAATACTTGTTTTTTCTTGTAATAATTTTCCTCCAAATGCTTCGGCTCTTGCTGATTCAACAGCACAATCATCACAATTAAAGAAAATAGTAAAGTTATTACCTCGAATGATAGGATAATTTTTATCAGTATAGAGCATTCCGCCAATACCGTATTCTTCATAGTCAGTAGAAAAGATACAGATAGACGATTCATTACCTGATGGGCAATCACTTTCTGTTAAAGGATGTTGAAAAACACCTTCATAAAAGGCTTTAGCTCGTTGTAAGTCATCAACATGAATTTCAAACCAGGAAACAGGATTTGGCATTTCTTATACTCCTTAAATTTACAAAATTTTCTTAAAATCAGACCGCTTGTATTCTTACAAGCGGTCTCTTTTGGGGTTAAATTTCCAATAACAAGCGAGTTGGATCTTCAAGCAAATCTTTAATTGCCACTAAGAAGCCAACAGACTCACGACCGTCAATTAAACGATGGTCATAGCTGAGTGCTAAATACATCATTGGGCGGATTACCACCTGACCATCAACAGCCACTGGGCGATCTTTAATTGCGTGCATACCTAAAATAGCACTTTGTGGTGGGTTGATGATTGGTGTAGACATCAAGGAGCCAAATACGCCACCATTGGTAATGGTAAAGTTACCACCTGTTAAATCTTCAACGGTTAATTTACCATCACGACCTTTTTCTGCTAACGCTTTGATCTGTTTCTCAATTTCAGCCATTGAAAGTTTATCGCAATCACGCAAAACTGGTGTGACTAAACCACGTGGAGTAGAAACCGCAATGCTGACATCAAAATAGTTATGATAAACCACATCATCGCCATCAATAGAAGCATTCACTTCTGGATAACGTTTTAACGCTTCCACAACTGCTTTAATGTAGAACGACATAAAGCCTAAACGCACGCCGTGTTGTTTTTCAAACTTATCACCATATTGCTTACGCAAGCTCATAATCGGCTGCATATCCACTTCATTAAATGTGGTTAGCATTGCGGTAGTATTTTTTGCTTCAAGTAAACGTTCGGCAATGCGTTTGCGTAAGCGGGTCATTGGCACACGTTTTTCGCTACGAGCAGAGTAGGCAACGGTACTAATCGTATTTTCAGCTTTCTCTGCCACTTTTGCCATATTGGCTTTAGCACGTTTAGCAACCACAGCTTCAATATCCTCACGAGTAATACGTCCACCAACACCTGTGCCTTTTACTTCACTTGCATCTAAACCGTGTTCAGCTAATAAACGGCGAACTGCAGGGCCTTGAGAGTCTGCATCACTGTGATCATTTTCGACCGCAGACGATTTTCTATCTGCTGGTGTCGGCTCATTTTGAGCAAGGGTTGCACTGCTAACATCGCCAGCTTGAACCGCTGAAAGTACGCCAAGCACTTGTTTACTAATAACCGTAGCACCAGTGTCTTGCTGAATTTCAGTAATAACGCCATCACTAGTTGCAGGCACTTCAAGTACCACTTTATCCGTTTCAATTTCAACGATAACTTCATCACGTTTTACGCTATCGCCCACTTTTTTATGCCAAGTTGCAACAGTTGCATCAGCAACAGATTCAGGAAGATCAGGAACAAGAATTTCGATAGTCATAGTTTATTTCCTTTTATTTCTATATAAGGGCGTATCGCATACGCCCATTTAAAATTTGCAAAAATCTAGCCAAAAACGACCGCTTGCTAAGGCGTATCACACGCCCGAGCAAACGATTTAAACTAGAGCGTTAATGCATCACTTACCAACTGTTTCTGTTGTTTGGTATGGAGCGACATATAACCCACCGCAGGGGAGGCGGATGCTGGTCTGCCAGCGTATTTCAATTTCGCATTCTCTGGGATAGAGGCTTCAAAATTGTGTTTACTACAATACCAAGCCCCTTGGTTTTGTGGCTCTTCTTGACACCAAACATAATCAGTAACGTGTGCATATTGTTCTAATACTTTTCTGACTTCATCGTGTGGATAAGGATAAAGCTGCTCAATACGAATAATCGCCACATCTGTTTGATTATTTGTACGACGTTGCTCAAGAAGATCGTAATATACTTTACCAGAGCAAAGCACGACACGTTTTACCCCTTTTGGATCAAGCTCATCAATTTCACCGATGACATTTTTAAATTCACCATTGATCAACTCATCAAGGGTAGAAACTGCAAGCGGGTGGCGAAGTAACGATTTTGGCGAAATTGCCACTAACGGACGGCGAACCTTACGAATCGCTTGACGGCGTAGCATATGGTAAACCTGTGCAGGAGTTGAAGGTATGCAAACTTGCATATTTTGTTCTGCACAAAGCTGTAAATAGCGTTCTAAACGAGCTGATGAGTGTTCAGGGCCTTGTCCTTCATAACCGTGTGGTAATAACATCACTAAACCACACATTCTGCCCCATTTTTGTTCGCCAGAGCTAATAAATTGGTCAATAACAATTTGAGCACCGTTAGCAAAGTCACCGAATTGAGCTTCCCAAATGGTTAGTGTTTTCGGATCAGTTGTTGCATAGCCATATTCAAAGGCTAATACGGCTTCTTCAGAAAGTACAGAATCCCATACTTCAAAGCGACCTTGGTTTGCGTGTAGTTGCGTTAATGGCACATAGCCTGTTCCATCATTTTGATTGTGGATTACAGCGTGGCGATGGAAGAATGTTCCACGTCCTGCATCTTCACCAGATAAACGAACGTGAATACCGTCATCTAATAAAGTAGCGTATGCCATTGTTTCTGCCATACCCCAATCTAATAGTTTCTCGCCTTTATACATTTCACGACGATCATTATAAATTTTCTCAACACGAGAATGTGGTTTTACGCTTTCAGGATATTCACACACACGTTTAGCAATGGTTAAGAAACGCTCTTGTGGGAATTTGCTTTCATAAGGCTCTGTCCACTCATAATTGAGATATTGGAGCCAATCCATTTTTGCCGTATCCATTTCACGCCATTCAGGCACAACACGATCACCATTATCTAACGCATCACGATAGAGGTTCATCATCTCAATCTCTTCATCGCCTGTTAAAATGCCTTCAGCAATTAAGCGATCTGCATATACTTTGCGTGGAGTTGGGTGTTTTTTGATAATGCTGTACATCATCGGCTGAGTAGCTAACGGCTCATCGGCTTCGTTATGCCCGTGACGGCGATAAGAAATCAAATCAATAAAAATATCACGTTTGAATAAGCAACGATATTCCACAGCCATTCTTGCCGCAAAAGCTACCGCTTCAGGATCATCACCATTAACGTGAATGATTGGTGCTTGGATCATCTTCGCAATATCTGTACAGTATTCTGTCGAACGCGTATCGTTAGGGTTAGAAGTTGTAAAGCCGATTTGGTTATTGATTACGATACGAATAGTACCGCCCACTTTATAACCACGCGCATTTGACATATTTAAGGTTTCTTGCACCACGCCTTGCCCTGCTACTGCAGAGTCACCGTGAACAGTAATCGCTAAGACTTTATTATGTTCTTTATCGTAAACACGATTTTGTCTTGCACGAACTGAACCGATAACCACAGGACTAACAATTTCTAAGTGAGAAGGGTTGAACGCGAGGGCTAAGTGAACTTGTTTATCATCGACAGCAAAATCAGAAGAGAAACCTTGGTGATATTTCACATCACCTGTACGATTTACATCGGCGTGTTTACCGGCAAATTCATCAAATAATTCCGCAGGTTTTTTACCGAGTACGTTGACTAGCATATTTAAACGCCCGCGGTGTGCCATACCCATTACCACATCGCTCATACCTTGGCGACCAGCGTGGCGGATAATCTCTTTCATCATTGGAATAAATGCATCACTTCCTTCTAGTGAGAAACGTTTCGCCCCTGGGAATTTAGCACCCAAATAACGCTCCAAACCGTCGGCTGCAGTTAATTCTTGTAATAAATTGATTTTTTCTTCTTTGGTGAAAAGTGGTTTATTTAAAACACTTTCCATTTTCGTTTGTAACCAATTTTTCTGCTCCATATCTTGAATATGCATAAATTCAAGACCAATGCTGCCACAATAGGTTTCTTTTAAGGCTTCGGCTAACTCTTTGAGCGTAATGGTTTCTTTATTATAAACATAACGTCCAACAGTAAAGGTTTCATCAAGATCTTTTTCGGTAAAACCGTGATGGCTGTAATCTAATTCAGGAACTTGAGAGGTTTTCCAACGGTAGTAATTGAGTGGGTCAAGTTTCGCTTCAAGGTGTCCACGAAAACGGTAAGCGTTAATAAATTGTAAAATTTTGACCAATTTTGCACTGGCTTCAGGGTCAATCACTGTTACTGCTTCAGCTCTATTTTCACGAGCTAAACGGCGGAAATAGTCTTTTACAGTAGAGTGCGGTTGTTCAACCGCATTGGTTTTCGGGAGTTGAGCGAAAATTGCTTGCCAACTTTCATCAACACTTTCAGGATCATCAAGATACTGTTCATAGATTTCTTCAACATAAGATTGATTGGCTCCACCGAAAGCGGTCGAGGCTACCCAGTCATCAAAGTTTTTATGTTGCATACATACCTAACCTTATTGAAATGCGTTTATTGATTATAGCTCTCGCCATTATAGCGAGTAATGCCAAAAAAAGTGGTAAAACCTTGAGATAACTGCCTATTTATAAAGCACTAGTTATTTGGAGTGCATTATGCCTTAAATCTAATCAAAAAACTGTGATGTAAGTCTTATTTTCACAAATTTGTAACATTGTTGTAGCCTATAAATGTAAAAACATTTGCATTCTCATTAATATCCCTTATACTCGTTTTCAATTTAGTCGGGGTGCTACTTGTAGCTGAGATGATACCCGTGAACCTGATTCAGTTAATGCTGCCGTAGGAAACTAAGCGATGAAAACCACAATATCCCTTTCTCAATATTCCATTTTTAATCTTTCGTTATTTCCCTTATTCACTGCTTAAATCCTGATAGGTGTTGGTATGTGGTGTGTGGAGATTCGTGATCTCTCTTTAGTCTTTGGTTCGCAAACGCTATTTGAGCATTTGAATTGGCAGCTTTCTTCAGGTAAGTGGTCAACGTTGCTCGGCACGTCAGGCGTGGGGAAATCAACCTTATTACGCACCATAGCAGGCTTAGAAAATGAAGCCATTACAGGCGGAAAGATTATTTATCAAGCTGAAACCAAGATTGCGTGGATGGCACAACAAGATAATTTATTACCTTGGTTATCTCTGCTGGATAATGTGCAGTTAAAGGCTCATTTATCGGGAACTAAAACATCAGAAACTTGTGATAAGGCCTATCAAATGTTGGTAGCGGTGAAGATGGATAAGCATCTTAACAAGCCTTGTTATCAGCTTTCGGGTGGGCAACGGCAACGTGTGGCGTTGGCAAGGGTTCTGATGCAAGAGGCAAATTTAATTTTGCTTGATGAGCCTTTTTCCGCACTAGACGCGGTAACTCGTCATCAACTGCAAGATTTAACCCAAGAGTTACTCGATAATAAAACGGTGCTATTGGTCACACATGACCCATTTGAAGCGATTCGATTAAGTGATCAAATCTTTATCTTAAAAGATCAGCCAATCAGCATATCAGCCCCTATTTTCCCTCCAAAAGCCACACAACAAGCGGAAGTGTTAGGGTTACAACAACGGCTTTTAGCTGAACTAGCAAGCGGTGAGATATGAAAAAATTTTTGCAAATCTTCTCACTAATCCGACCGCTTATGATCTTATTGAGTTTATTTGGCTTATGGTGGCTATGTACTCAACTTTTCTCATTACCCCATTATATTTTGCCACCGCCTGAAAGTGTGGTCATAAAGCTTTTTTCACACTTTTCACTCCTGTCGCAACACGCACAAATTACATTGCTTGAGATTTTAATTGGATTACTACTAGGCTGTAGTTTTGGGCTATTTACTGCATTATTGCTCTATTTTTCTCGAACCCTTTCTCGTGTTTTACTGCCAATTTTGGTGATTTCTCAAGCTATTCCTGTGTTTGCAATTGCTCCATTGCTTGTGCTTTGGTTCGGGTATGGGTTGGCATCAAAAATTGTGATGACGGTTTTGATTATTTTCTTTCCCGTAACGGCTGCTTGTTTTGACGGCTTACGTCATACCCCGAAGAATTGGTTAGATCTCGCTAAAACCTTGGGCGTTTCGCCATTAAGAATATTGCTAAAAGTGCAATTACCTGCCGCTTTGCCTGCTTTAGCATCGGGCTTGCGTATTGCGGTTTCGATTGCCCCTATTGGTGCAGTGGTGGGGGAGTGGGTCGGATCTTCAGAGGGGTTAGGCTATTTAATGTTACACGCAAATGCTCGGATGCAAGTGGATTTGATGTTTGCGGCTTTATTTATGTTAATCATTATGACTCTCTGCCTTTATTTTTCCGTGGATGTATTGCTGCGGCGTGTAATCCCTTGGGCGAGAGAATTACATTAAATAAATGAAATTTGTTAGAGATAATCAATAAAAGGAGAAAAAATGTCGATTATTCAACAGTTTATAAAACAAGCAAGGCCACATTGGCAAGACTACACTCATCACGAATTTGTGCAACAACTTGCGAAAGGGACATTGCCAAAAAACGCTTTTCAGCATTATTTGAAACAAGATTATTTATTCTTATTTCAATATAGCCGAGCGATTTCATTAGGCATTTATAAAGCAGAAAATTTTGCACAAATTCGTCAAGCACAACAAGCGAATGATGAGCTATTAAAGGAAATTGAGCTACATATTCAATTTTGCAACGAATGGGGTATTTCAGAGAAAGAGCTGTTTAGCACGCAAGAATCATCAGCTTGTGTGGCTTATACCCGTTATGTTTTAGATTGTGGAATAAAAGGCGGATTAGCTGAGTTATATACTGCAATTGCACCTTGTGCTATCGGTTATGCGGAGATTGCGAAATATATTGTTGAGCAGCAATTAAGCCCAGAAAATAATCCTTATCAAGCGTGGATTGATGCCTATGCTTCGCCATCTTTTCAACAAGCTGCACAAGATTTGGCACTGTTTTTAGAGGAGTTATGTGCATCGCTTTCACCACAACAGCTTCAATCACTTCAAGCAATTTTTAATACCGCAACTCGAATGGAATCTGCTTTTTGGCAGATGGGACTAGATTTAAGTTAATTAACAACCCAAGGAGAAAATAATGAAAAAGCTAATCAACATACTCTGTGTATTCTGTGTCTTTAGTTGGGCAAATAATGTTGCCGCAAAAGAGAAACTTTCGCTACTACTAGATTGGTTTGTCAATCCCGATCACGCGGCAATTATTGTGGCACAGCAGAAAGGCTATTTTGCTCAAAATGGTTTGGAGGTGGAGATTATTGAGCCTGCCGATCCTTCATTACCACCGAAGCTAGTCGCTAGTGGTAAAGCTGATATTGCTATCGACTACCAACCGCAGCTTTTGCAACACGTTTCGGAAGGGTTACCGCTTGTTAGAATCGGGACCTTAGTTTCAACACCATTGAACAGTTTAGTAGCGTTAAAAAATGGCAAAATTAATCAGTTATCTGATTTAAAAGGCAAGAAAATTGGCTATTCGGTAAGTGGTTTTGAAGATAGTTTATTAGAGGCGATGCTCTCTTCGGTCAATTTAACTCTCCAAGATGTTGAATTAGTGAATGTGAATTGGTCGCTCTCACCATCTTTGCTTTCTGGTCAAGTTGATGCGGTAATCGGTGCATTCCGTAATTTTGAACTTAACCAACTACAACTCGAAAAACATCAGGGTATTGCATTCTTCCCAGAAGAACATGGTGTCCCAGCGTATGATGAACTTATTCTAGTCGCTCACCAACAAAATCTTTCAAATGCAAAACTTTCAGCATTTCTGACCGCTTTAGAGCAAGCAACCACCTATTTAATTAACCATCAAGATGAGGCTTGGAAACTCTTTGTTAGTTATAAACCGAAAGAGCTAGATAATGAATTAAATCGTTTAGCGTGGCGAGATACTCTTCCGCGTTTGGCTCTCAGACCAAGAGCGATGGACAATCATCGTTATCAAAAAATGGCGGAGTTTATGCACCAAAAAGGGTTAATTAAAACCATTCCTGAAGTTAAGCATTATGCGGTTGAAATCCAATAAGGAGTAAAAATGCGATCCTATTATTTAGCCAAAATTCGTGAACAAAACCCACTGATTCACAATATTACCAATATTGTGGCAGCTAATTACTGTGCAAATGGACTACTGGCTTTGGGGGCATCGCCGATTATGGCGGTAGCGATTGAAGAAATGGAAGACGTGCCTGCAATTAGTCAAGCACTAGTTATCAACATTGGCACGTTGGTTGGCAAAGAAATAGAGGCAATGCTGTTAGCAGGGAAAACGGCGAATAAATTGGGTATTCCCGTTATTCTTGATCCAGTGGGTGTAGCTGCCACCCAATATCGTAAGCGGATAGTCGCACAGTTACTTGAGCATATTCAATTTAGTGGTATTCGTGGCAACGCAGGGGAGTTTGCTTATTTAGCGGGTGTCGATTGGAAAGTGAAGGGCGTTGATGCGGGTAAAGGCGAAGCAAACTTAAATAGCATTTGTCAGCAAGTGGCACAAAAATATCAAACCATTGCAATGATGAGCGGTGAAGTTGATGTGGTTAGTGATGGCAATCGAATTGCAACACTGCACAACGGTACGCCAATGTTCCCTAAAATTACGGGGTCAGGTTGCCTATTAAGTGCAATTTCTGGAGCATTTTTTGCAGTGGCGGATAAAAGCGATTATTTCAATGCGGCGGTTGAGTGTTGCAGCACCTACGCTATTGCCGGTGAGCTTGTTGCAAAATCCCTTAAAGAGACTCAGTATGGACAATTTTATACAGGGTTATTAGATAAATTAGCGGAAATCTCTGCACAAGAGGTAGAACAAAATGGGAGAGTAAATTATGTCTAAGGTGGTTCAAGTTTTAACGATTGCAGGTTCGGATAGTGGCGGTGGGGCAGGCATTCAGGCAGATTTGAAAACCTTTCAAATGCGTGGTGTATTTGGAACTTCTGTCATCACTGCGGTAACCGCTCAAAATACGGTAGGTGTTTTTGATATTCACACCATTCCGTTAAATACCATTGAAAGCCAACTAAAAGCGATTGCCGATGATTTTCAAATCAAAGCATTTAAAGTCGGAATGTTAGGCACTAGCGAGATTATTGAGTGCGTAGCGGAGAATATCAAGCGGTATGATTTTGGGATTTTTGTGCTTGATCCAGTAATGATTGCGAAAGGTGGATCGGCGTTGTTGCAACAAAGTGCCATTCAATCATTAAGCCAGAAATTATTGCCATTAGCGACAGTGATTACCCCGAATATTCCTGAGGCAGAAAGCCTAACAGGAATTCAAATTCACGATGAGCAGTCACTGTTACAAGCTGCAAAATCACTGCGTCAGCAAGGGGCAAAAACAGTCGTGATTAAAGGCGGACACAGTATGAATTCTCAAAGTGAAATTTGTCGAGACTGGGTCTTTTCAGAAAATGAAACCTTTTATGTCGATTCGCCACGTTTTAATACGCCTCATACACATGGTACAGGCTGTACTTTTTCGGCTTGCTTAACGGCGGAATTAGCGAAAGGGCATTCTCTCAAGCAGGCATTACATACCGCAAAAGCCTTTATTACTCAAGCGATAAACCAACCGTTAGGAATTGGACAAGGGCATGGGCCAACAAACCATTGGGCGTATAAAGACGAACAAGCGGTCAGTTTGGAGAGATAAAATGCAAAATATTCGTCAAATCTTACCGCTTTACTTTGTCGCAGGTAGCCAAGATTGCAACCATTTGCCAGGCAATGCAGCGGATAATTTAGTTGCTGTGTTGGAAGAAACCTTAAAAGCAGGCATTACCTGCTTTCAATTTCGTGATAAAGGGAAATCATCTTTGGAGCAATTTCCCGAGCAACAAACCGCTTTAGCTATCAAATGTCGAGATCTTTGTCGTCAATATAATGTGCCTTTTATTATCAATGACAATGTTGAATTAGCCTTAGCCATAGAGGCAGACGGTATTCACGTTGGGCAGAGCGATATGAGCCCCAAAGCTATTCGAGCTAAAACGGATAAGCCGCTGATTATCGGCTTGTCGGTAAATAAAATGGAAGAAGCTGAATTTAGCAATGTGGTTGATGAAATTGATTACTTTGGTATTGGACCGATTTTTCCTACTCAGTCTAAAGAAGATCCTAAACCTGTTGTCGGAATGGCGTTTATCCAAAAATTACGCCAAGCAGGCATTACTAAGCCATTGGTGGCGATTGGTGGCGTGAAGGAAGATAGCGTTGAGCAGCTTATCGCTTATGGTGCTGATGGCGTTGCGGTTATTACCGCGATTACTCACGCTAAAGATATTGCTACGACGGTGGAAGGCTTTTTAAAGCAGGTAGCAAAAGGAACAAGCAATGCAACAAAATAGTCCCCAAAAAGTCGCTGCGGCAACAATGGTTGGGACAGCAATTGAATACTTTGATAATTATATTTATGCAATGGCTGCAGTATTGGTGTTTAACCAACAATTTTTCAGTAGTGATGATCCGATGACAGGGCAGTTAGCCGCACTTTCAACTCTCGCATTAACCTTTATTGCCAGACCATTAGGTGCTGCTATTTTCGGGCATTTTGGTGATCGTATTGGGCGTAAAAAAACCTTTATGATGTCGCTATTGTTAATGGGGCTCTCAACTGTCATCATTGGTTTGCTCCCAACCTACGAAAGTATTGGGATTTGGGCTACGATAGGGCTTTGCTTGTGTCGTGTCGGTCAAGGTATCGGCTTAGGTGGAGAATGGGGTGGTGCAGCCTTAGTCGCTATTGAGAATGCTCCGCAAGGTAAACGAGGTTGGTATGGGATTTTTCCACAATTAGGTGCACCTATTGGTTTATTAGCCGCCAACGGTATTTTTCTGTTGATAACAGCACTATTGGGCGAGCAAGCATTGTTGGAATGGGCGTGGCGTATTCCATTTTTAAGTTCAGTTGTGCTGATTGTTATCGGCATTTATGTTCGTTTAAAACTGACTGAAACTCCCGTTTTCTTAAATGCAATGGAAACGAAACAACCGCATAAAATTCCGATGATTTCGGTATTTACTACCTATTTTAAACCCTTCTTCTTAGGAATGATGATTTCGGTGGCAGGCTATGTGCTGTTTTACATTATGATCGCTTTTAGCCAAATTTATGCTAAATCAGCACCTGTATTATCCGAAGCTGGTTATGCAATGGGGCTAGGCATTTCTCCTAAAACATTTACGACTTTGTTAATGTGCAGTGCGTTTTCTCTTGCAATAACTATCGCATTATCTGGGATTTACATTGATAAAATCGGACGGAGAATTTGGCTTATTTTAACCACTTGGGGCGTGGTGCTATTGGGTGTTACGTTACCATTCTTTTTGGAAAATGGAACAGCCACAAGCCTGTTTTTCTTCTTAATCATCGGAATGGGGTTAATTGGAATGGGCTATGGGCCATTGGCAAGTTTTCTTCCCGAATTATTTCCAACCTCTGCCCGTTATTCAGGGGCATCGTTAGCGTATAACTGTGCGGGTATTTTAGGGGCAAGTGTTGCGACACTTATTACCTTAAAACTAAATGCGAATTACGGTTTAAAAGCTGTTGGGCTTTATTTAGCGGTTAATGGCTTGATTAGCTTAGTTGCATTATGGCGAGTGAAAGAAACTAAAGATGTGGATTTATAGTTAATCAAGTTGTAACAGAAAAAGAAAGATTATTTTTCACTTTTTTAGGGACACACTGTGTGTCCCTTAGTAAATACAGCAAACAAATTGTAAAAATTACTCAATAATTTCCACTTCTGTATTCACATTTAATCCTCGGACTAGTTGTGAACCTTTTCTTGCTCGTTCCCCACGATAATTTTCAATATCACTTGGTTTTAGGGTAATTTTACGTTTTCCTGAAACAAAGACGATAGATTGTGTTGGGCGTATCACTAATAAACGTGCAAGTAATTCTGTTCGCTCTTTCGCAGCAGTTGCAGAAATATTGATAATTTTATTTCCTTTACCTTTTGAAAGAGTAGGTAATTCTGACGTTGGGAAGACCAACATTCTGCCTACATTACTCATTGCAACTAATAAGTTTTCTTCCGAATCGTCAATGAATTGCGGTGGCAGTACTTTTGCATTTTCCGTTAAGGAAATTACCGCTTTACCTGCTTTATTGCGTGACACTAAATCACTAAATTGGCAAATAAAACCATAGCCAGAATCTGAAGCCATCAATAATTGACGATTATCTTCAGCCATTAACACATATTCTACATTTGCCCCTTCTGGTAAACTGATTTTACTGGTGATCGGTTCGCCTTGTGAACGTGCGGACGGCAATGATGTTGGATCAAGGGTATAGCTTCGCCCTGTACTATCAATGAATACCGCAGGTTGATTACTTTTACCATAAGCGTGAGCCAAATAACCATCGCCAGCTTTATAGCTTAGTGATTGCACATCAATATCGTGTCCTTTAGCACAACGCACCCAACCTTTTTCAGATAGAATAATAGTAACGGGTTCAGTCGGCGTTAAATCACTTTCAGCAATGGCTTTAGCCTCAGCTCGTTCTACTAATGGAGAACGACGTGGGCTGGCATAAGTTTTGGCGTCGGCTTGAATTTCTTTTTTAATCAGATTATTTAATTTACGCTCTGATCCAAGAATACCTTGTAGATACTCTTTTTCTTCTTCTAATTTCTGCTTTTCCGCATTGAGTTGATGCTCTTCTAATTTTGCAAGATGACGTAAACGCAAGTTTAAAATCGCTTCTGCTTGAATATCGGTTAAATTAAAGCGTGCCATTAACACAGGTTTTGGTTCATCTTCATTGCGGATAATGTGAATGACTTCATCGATATTAAGATAAGCAATCATTAAACCGTCTAAAATATGTAAGCGGTTTAAAATTTTATCCAAACGATAATTTAAACGGCGAGTAACGGTATTACGGCGGAATTCTAGCCACTCAGTTAGAATGGTAAGCAGATTTTTTACCGCAGGTTTACCGTCTAAACCAAGCATATTCATATTGACCCGATAGCTTTTTTCGAGATCCGTTGTGGCGAATAAATGGTTCATTAACTCATCGAAATCAATACGATTAGAACGTGGTTCTAATACAATTCGAATTGGGTTTTCGTGATCAGATTCATCACGCAAATCATCAACCATCGGTAATTTTTTATTACGCATCTGTGTCGCGATCTGTTCAATTACTTTAGATGGTGATGCTTGATGTGGTAAGGCTTTAATTACAATCTTGCCATCTTCTTTTGTCCAAACTGCTCTTGCTTTAATTGACCCTTTGCCTTGCTCATAAATTTTCGCAATTTCTGCTTTAGGTGTAATAATTTCGGCTTCTGTTGGGTAGTCGGGGCCTTGTACGCAAGCCAATAAATCGGCTAAACAAGCGGTGGGATTATCTAATAATTTTACTGTTGCATCGGCAAGTTCATTGATATTGTGTGGTGGAATATCCGTTGCCATTCCCACTGCAATACCTGTTGTGCCATTCAGTAAAATATGTGGCAAACGAGAAGGGAGATATTTAGGTTCTTCTAATGAACCATCAAAGTTAGGTTGGTAATCGACTGTGCCTTGTCCAAGTTCAGAGAGTAAAATCTCTGCCATTTTAGAAAGTTTAGACTCAGTATAACGCATGGCTGCGAAAGACTTCGGATCATCAGGAGCACCCCAGTTACCTTGCCCGTCAATGAGTGGGTAGCGGTAAGAGAAAGGCTGTGCCATTAGCACCATTGCTTCATAACAAGCACTGTCGCCGTGTGGGTGGAACTTACCTAATACATCACCAACTGTGCGTGCTGATTTTTTATATTTTGCTGAGGCATTAAGTCCAAGTTCGGACATTGCATAAATAATACGGCGTTGTACGGGTTTTAGCCCATCTCCAATAAAGGGAAGGGCACGATCCATAATGACATACATTGAATAGTTGAGATAAGCATCTTCGGTAAAACGCTTAATCGGCATTTGTTCTATGCCTTCATAGTTAATTTCGTTGCTCATAGTATTACTAGATAAATGTTCAGAAAAATGGACGCAAAATTGCGTCCATACCGTTTTACTATACTGAGTTTATTATGCTCGGCTTGTACATTGACTACATCATACCATAATACCGAAATTTAACCCATTTTGTCTTTATGACTTTATCCTGTATTACGCATACCTGCTGCAATACCAGTGATGGTGATCATTAAAGCTTGCTCAAGTGCAGGTGTTGGGTTATCGCCTTGACTGCGTAAACGATGTAGCAATTCCACTTGCAGTAAGTTAAGTGGGTCAGTATATACATTGCGTAGAGCGATAGATTCTGCAACCCAAGGAAGATCTGCCATTAGCTGTCCTTCGTGTGCAAGGGACAGGACAGTTTTAATATCTGCTTGTAGTTGGCTACGCAGTGATTGCCCTAGATGATGTAGTTTCTCAGGTACTAAACGTTGATCGTAATGTTCTGCTAGCCATAAATCCGTTTTACTAAATACCATCTCAAGCATACCGATACGAGTTGAGAAAAACGGCCATTGCTCACACATCTCTTTTAATAAAGAGTCATTACCTTGTTCAATCAGCTGACGCAGTGCTGCACCAGCACCTAACCAAGCAGGGAGCATTAAGCGGTTTTGCATCCACGCAAAAATCCAAGGAATAGCACGCAAACTTTCCACACCACCATTTGGATTACGTTTTGCAGGGCGAGAACCCAACGGTAATTTTGAAAGCTCTAATTCAGGTGTTGCAGCACGGAAATAAGGGACGAAATCAGGCTCGCCACGCACAATATTACGATAGATTTCACACGAGATTGCAGAGCCTTGATCCATTACATTTCGCCACGTTTGTTGTGGTTCTGGCGGTGGGAAGATATTAGCTTCTAAAATCGCACTAGCATAAAGATCCAAACTTTCTACGGCAACAGCAGGTAAGCCTAATTTGAAACGGATCATTTCGCCTTGCTCGGTTACACGCAAACCATTTTTAAGTGATCTTGGTGGTTGTGAAAGGAGTGCTGCGTGTGCTGGTGCACCACCACGCCCGATTGTACCGCCACGTCCGTGGAATAAAGTCAGTTCAATATTGAATTTTTCACAGAGATTGACTAGGGATTCTTGTGCACGATATTGTGCCCAAGATGCCGCTAACATACCTGCATCTTTAGCGGAATCGGAATAGCCGATCATTACCATTTGCTTATTGTTGATTACACCACGATACCAACCGATATTAAATAGGCTAGTCATTACTTTTTCACAACGATCTAAATCATCTAATGTTTCAAAAAGCGGTGCGACAGGAATGGTTGTTTTACAACCTGCTTCTTTCAATAATAGATGTACCGCTAACACATCTGAGGCTTCACGAGCCATTGAGATAACATAGGCTGAAATCACTCCTTCTGGTTGTTCTGCGACAACTTTACAAGTCGACAAAATTTCTTGTGTTTCAGGGCTTGGTGTCCAGTTAGTTGGAATAAGTGGGCGGCGAGAGCTTAATTCACGCACTAAGAATGCTTGTTTGTCATCTTCTGTCCATTGTGAATAGTCACCTAAACCGATATAACGGGTAATTTCAGCAATTGCCATTGCGTGACGAGTACTTTCTTGACGAATATCTAAGCGAGATAAGCCTAAACCAAAGCAACGTATGCGGCGTAAGCAATCAAGCAAACCACCATTTGCAATAATTCGCATTCCACATTGATGTAGCGATTGATAGCAGTCGTAAAGCGGTTCCCATAATTGTTCATCTTGCGTTAGGATTTCCGAAGGATCAACCGTAAGTGTTTTTCCTTCCAATAATTCACCGTAGTAAGTGACGGTTTTAGTTAATTTAGCACGTAATGCTTTCATTAAAACACGATATGGCTCTAAATGGTCACCATATTTGGCACGAAACTCCTCGGTACAGTTAATTACTGAGAGTTCATCGGCTAAAGATTTAACATCTTCTAAAAAGAGTTCTGCCGCTTTCCAACGATTCATTCTTAACACTTGACGGGTTGTTTCTGCAGTAACAAATGGGTTTCCATCTCGGTCGCCGCCCATCCAAGAAGAAAAGCGTACAGGAGCTAAACCAACTGGGTGTTGTACCCCAAAGTTTTTTTCTAAGTGAAGGTTAATTTGGCGACAGAAATCAGGCACTGCTTTCCACAGACTATTTTCTATGACTGCCATTCCCCATTTTGCTTCATCAACAGGGGTTGGTCGTTGAGTACGAATTTCATTGGTATGCCACGCAAGAGCAATCAGTTGCATTAAACGGCGTTTGAGCTTAGTTGTTTCTTTTTCCGTTAAATCATCGTGTTCTAAGCGGTTTAAACAGCGGTTAATTTCAACGTGCTTATTGACAAGTGAACGGCGGGTTACTTCTGTCGGGTGAGCGGTTAACACTAAATCAATTAACAGTTTTTCTACGGTTTCGATCACTTTTGCTGCGGGTACGTTTTGTGCTTTTAAACGCTCAAATAATGCACCTAATGAACGTTCACCTAAAGAAGCATCTTGGCCATGGCGAGAAATGGTTTGATATTGTTCAGCAATATTGGTTAGATTTAAAAATTGGCTAAAGGCTCGAGCCACAGGAATGACATTGTCTGTGGAGATGTTGGCAAGAATATTAAGTAACTCTTCTCTGGCTTTTTCATCGCCACCACGAGAAGCACGAGAAAGTTGTCTAATATTTTCAATAAGTTCTAAAATTTCGTTGCCTTGAGCATCGCGAATGGTTTCGCCCAAGAAATCCCCTAACATATGAATATTATTACGCATTGATTCATAAAGTTGGCTCATAAAAATTGTTCTCCTTTAGGTAAATTTTGTAGTGATAGATATACCTAAAAAGTGAGAAGATAGCAATATGGATTTACTTTTTTTAATTAAATAAATAAGAAAAACTTATTATTTCTCAAAGTTACAACGATATTTAGAGAAGTGCTAAAAAACAGCCCTGATTGCTATGTCGAAACTATCAGGGCTATGGTGATATCAAATTATGTAGATTTAATCAATAGAGTACAAGTTTACTCGAATAAATGTTTATAAGAAACCAGTTGATCTCTGGTTAAACTAAACACACCTAGCCCACCATTTTTAAATTCTAACCAGTTAAATGGCACACTTGGGAATTGTTCAATTAAATGTACCATACTATTGCCTACTTCACAGACCAGAACGCCATCGTGAGAAAGGTAATCTGCAGCTTGAGCAAGGATTCGGCGAGTAATATCTAAACCATCTGTACCAGAACCTAATGCCATTTCAGGCTCGTGATGAAATTCTTCAGGCATATCGGCAAGATCTTCTTCATCAACATAAGGCGGATTTGTCACAATTAAATCATAATGATTGCGTGGTAATTGAGTAAAGAGATCGGATTGTAATGGGAACACTTTATGAGCAACTTGATGACGTTCAATGTTAATTTCTGCTACGTTTAAAGCATCGACAGAGAGATCGACCGCATCAATTTCCGCATTAGGGAAACGTTCTGCACAAGCAATAGCAATGCAACCACTTCCTGTACATAAATCTAAAATACGTTGTGGTTGGGTGCGTAAAATGCCAGTTAGCCCTTGTTGGATCAATTCAGCAATCGGCGAACGAGGAATAATTACACGCTCATCAACATAAAATTCTAACCCAGAGAACCAGGCAGAATTGGTTAAATAGGCAACAGGTTTACGTAAGCCTAAGCGAGCTTTTACCATTTCAACAATACGATTTTTTTCTACATAGGTTAAGCGAGAGGCGTATAACGTTTCTGGTACATCAATCGGTAGAGCTAATGCACTCAGGACTAATTGATTTGCTTCGTCCCACGCATTATCGTGTCCATGCCCGTAATAGAGATCGGATGCATTAAAATAACTGTACGCCCAACGCATCATATCTACAATAGTTTCGAGGTCATTTTCTACGGGGGAAGAGTCGATCTCGGCTAATAAATCAAGGTTATAATGTGGTTCAAACATAAAATTTACCTATTTATCTAAAATTTGCGGTGTTATACCATATTTCCGTTTATGTTAGAATGGCGAGAGCAATTTTAAGAGGAAGAATAATGCAAGAAGATGATTTATCTCTGTTTAGAGATGCGATAAAAGGAACAAAGAAAATAAAACAAGATACTTTTGTACCAACTGTTCAACCACGTAAAAAAGTAAGTGAAATCAGGGAATTAAAAGAAAAAGCGGATACATTATTTTATTTTTCAGATGAATATGAACCACTTTTAACGGAAGAGAATGAAAAAGTACGTTATCGTCGTGAAGATATTGACCCGTATATTTTGAAACAACTTCGTCGTGGGGATTTTTCACCCGAGCTTTTTTTAGATTTACACGGACTAACTCGGGAACAAGCGAAAAAAGAGTTAGCCAGTTTAATTTTAGCGTGTGAGAAAGAACGTGTTTACTGTGCAAGTATTATGACAGGCTATGGCACAAGAGCTTTAAAATATCAAATCCCACGTTGGTTAGTACAGCATCCTAAAGTAATTGCGTTACATCAAGCACCAAGAGAGTGGGGGGGCGATGCTGCCATTCTGATTTTGATTGAGCAAACAGATCGTGATTTAATAATGCGATAGGTTAATCGCATTAACAAGCGGTAAGATTTACCCAAAAGTTTGCAACTATTCTTCATTAAGAAGTGAGCATACTAAGTTTATCAATTCTATCTTTAAAAAAGGAAACAAAATGTTAGAACTCTCTTTAGCTGTTTTATGTAGTGTGTTTGTCGGTGTGTTAATTAAAATAGCACGCAGTAAAGGTGTGGTTATTGCCCAAAGTATCGCAATGAACTATGTCGTTGCTACTGCACTTTGTTATTTTTTACTTAAACCTGATTTCAAAGGGCAGAGCATTGTTGAAATTGTACAAACTAATCCATCAGCCTACCTCTTTTTTGCATTGGGTATTTTATTACCAACGGTTTTTTTAATCCAAGCTAAATCCCTAGAGTTTGCTGGAATTATCCGTACAGATGCGGCACAACGACTTTCTCTCTTTTTACCTATTTTGGCTGCGTTTACCTTATTTGGTGAAGCGGTAACGAGTAACAAACTTATTGCCTTATTGTTGGCATTTTCTGCGTTAGGCTGTTTATTATGGAAAAGCCACGAAGGGATGAATAAAGGCGGTAAAACAGCGATAGTCAGTCTTGCGTTAGTGTGGATTGGTTTTGGTGTCATTGATATTCTGTTTAAACAGATGGCAAAATCGGGCTCGGCTTTCCCATTGACCCTGCTCATTTCTTTTATTGGTGCAGGTTGCGTAATGTTTATCTATTTATTACTTAAACGCACACAATGGAATATCCCAAGTGTATTGACGGGCTTATTATTAGGCGTATTAAACTTTGGTAACATTTTATTTTATATTAAAGCCCACCAAGCAATGAAAGATGATCCAACTCTTGTCTTCACTGGAATGAACTTAGGGGTAATTTGTTTAGGTACATTGATTGGTGCTTTCTTCTTTAAAGAAAAAATCAATAAAATTAACTATTTAGGCGTATTAGTCGCAGTAATTGCCATTGTTTGTTTATTTTACTGGCGTTAAAAAGCTTTGATTGAGCGATAAAGGATACAAGATGAAAAATCTGAAACAGTATGCACAAGACTATGTAAACTGGGTTTTACGTTTAGGAAAAATCAAGGCTGCATTACTTGGACTAGTCGTATTGGCGGTTTTTGCAATAGTGGTTCAGATTTTGTTAAGTTTGATTTTCACAGGCGATATTCAAGCAAATGATATTTTTCGTTCCATTGCTTTTGGCTTAATTTCTGCCCCTTTTGTACTCTATTTTTACAATTTAATTGTAGAAAAACTGGAACGCTCTCGAATGCGTTTAGAGCAGTCATTAAAAGATCTTTCATTACTACGAGAACAAGACGCTCGTTTAAATGTGGAATTAGAACAGAAAGCGGAATTTTTACGTTCTTTCTTTGATGCCTCGCCAGATTTAGTTTTTTATCGTGATGAACAGGGGCATTTTTTAGGCAGCAATAAAGCAATGGAATTACTGACGGGTAAAACAGAAAAAGAGCTGATCAATTTAATGCCAGCTGATGTGTATTCGGATGAAACGGCTAAGTTGATCATGTCCACAGATAAAGAAACCCTTGATACAAATATGGGGGTAACTTATGAACAGTGGATCAGGTACCCGAATAATAAATTAGCCTGTTTTGAAATTCGTAAAGTACCTTATTATGACCGAGTACAAGATCGCCACTGTATTATGGGATTTGGTCGAGACATTACCGAACGCAAGCGTTATCAAGAAGTTATCGAAAAAAATAGCCGAGATAAAACGACATTGATGGCGACGATTAGCCACGAGCTACGCACCCCACTGAATGGAATTATTGGGTTAAGTCGTATTTTATTAGAAGGGGAATTGTCGGATCAACAGCGAGAGTATTTAAAAACGATCAACGTTAGTGCGGTATCATTGGGGCATATCTTTAGTGATATTATCGATCTAGAAAAAATTGATAGTCGCCGTATTGAGCTATTTCGTAGCGAAATCGAGTTTTCACAGCTTATCAGTAACATTAGCCACTTTGCTAATTTGATGGCTGAGCAGAAAAAAATTAAATTCCACATTGAGTATGATCACGATTTACCCCCTTTCATTTATGTAGATAATGCCCGTCTTAGCCAAATTTTATGGAATTTGGTTAGCAATGCAGTGAAATTTACCCCCGCAGGTGGCGATATTTATCTAAAAGTTGTTCGCTATGATCAGGATCATTTTGGCTTTATCTTACGAGATACAGGGATCGGCATTAAAAAGAACGAGCAACGAAAAATTTTTGCAATGTTCTACCAAGTTGAGAGTGAAGATGGCAAAAAAGCGATTGGTAGCGGTATCGGGTTGGCGATTTCAAAACGCATTGCGAAGTTAATGGGGGGCGATTTAACGGTTGAAAGTAAACCAAATGAAGGGGCAACTTTTACCTTAACCATTCAAGCAAATGAAGTTTCAGCGAAACAGGAAATGTCTATAAACAAACACGCTTTACAAGTGTTGTTAGTTGAAGATATTGAAGTCAATATTGTCGTCGCAAAAGCGATGTTGAATAAATTTGGTTGTGATGTCGATGTCGCAATGACAGGGGCTGAAGCCTTTGAACTATTTGATAAAAATAGTTATGACTTACTCTTACTAGATATTCAATTGCCTGATATGACAGGGTTTGAAATTGCACAAAAATTACGTGAACGTTACGAAAATGGCGATGTAGATTATTTACCACTATTGGTGGCTTTAACCGCCAATATTATGCAGACTAAAACAGAATACCAGCAACAAGGAATGGACGATATTCTGCGTAAACCGCTTTCATTAGAAGCCTTAGCCGATTGTCTGAACCGTCATTTCGATGAAGGATTTTTGGAAAATTCGAGTGAAAACCGCCCGCTTGTAGCAACTCAGAGTACAGATAATCAAGCCTTTGATTGTCGTATTTTGGGCGAATTAGTCGAAGTAATGGGTAAAAAAGCGGTATTGGCTAATTTTGAGCTTTTTGCAAAATTGATGCCCGATTATCTTCATCATCTAAACCAGTATTTACAGCAATGGCAACAAACGAACGATGAAAAGCAACGCAAAGCCGCTGCGGATGAAGCTCATAAAATTAAAGGTGCATTAGCATCGGTTGGTTTGATTAAACTGCAAAAAGTAGCACAGCTTGCTCAAACCGATAATGGTGAAGAATGGCAACGGCACATTGCTGAATGGGTAATGCAACTGCAACAAAATTGGCAAGCTGATTTAGCGGAAGCGGTGGAATGGGTCGAAAATATTGCATAACGAATACACAAGCGAAGGAACAATAATGGCAACAGCATATTATATTGGCGTAATGTCAGGTACTAGTTTAGATGGGGTCGATTTGGCGTTAATGGATTTTGCTCAAACTCCACCAAAATTGATCGCATCAGATTTTACATCAATGCCTGAGCCACTTCGTTTTGCTATTGGAGAAATAGTAAAGAAAGGTGAAGTTACCTTACAACAACTTGGTGAAGTTGATCATCAACTGGGGTTGCTTTATGCAGATTGTATCAACCACTTTTTAACCAAACAGGGATTAAAAGCATCTCAAATTGAAGCAATTGGTTGCCACGGGCAAACTATCTGGCATTCGCCACAATCTCCTTTTCCTTTTACTACTCAAATTGGCGATATGTCCTTAGTTGCAGTAAAAACAGGTATTACAACGGTGGGGGATTTTCGCCGTAAAGATATGGCTTATGGTGGGCAAGGTGCACCTTTAGTACCTGCCTTTCATCAAGCATTTTTTGCAGATGAACAGCGGATTACTGCGGTACTAAATATAGGTGGAATTAGTAATGTATCGCTATTAGTTCCCGATCAAGAAACTATTGGCTACGATATTGGAGCAGGTAATACGTTATTAGATCTTTGGATCGAAACCCGACAAGGTAAGCGGTTTGATCAAAATGGCGAATGGGCAAGAACAGGACAGATTGACCAACAGTTATTAGATATACTACTCGATGAACCCTTTTTTCAACAACCACCGCCCAAAAGCACAGGGCGTGAGCTGTTTAATCTTCAGTGGTTACAAAAAAAATTGGCACAATATCACGCAATATTGCCGAGTATTTCTGCAGAGAATGTACAGCGAACCTTACTTGAATTTACCGCTCAGACGATTGCAGATGCCTTGCAAAAAATCAATAATCCACAACATCTACCTTGCATATTGTTAATTTGTGGTGGTGGAGCAAGGAATGTTCTACTGATGGAGCGAATTACCGCATTACTGCCTCATTGGCAAGTAAGTACTACTACAGAATATGGTTTGGATATTGATTATGTGGAAGCCGCCGCTTTTGCGTGGTTGGCTTATCAACGCATTCACCATTTGCCTTCTAATCTGCCGAGTGTAACAGGTGCAACACAAGCGGTGAGTTTAGGGGCAATTTTTACCAATTAAAATTCCGAAAAAATGAGCAACATAATGGCAGAAAAAGATCTTCTTCAAACATTAACTCAATTAATTACCGAACAGCGTAATCCTAATTCAAGTCATATTGATCAACTCTCCGCATTAGAAATTGTACAGCTAATGAATAAGGAAGATCAGGCTGTTCCCTTAGCCATTAAAAAGGTTCTACCGCAAGTGGCGTTAGCGGTAGAGAAAATTGTTTCGGTATTTCAGCAAGGTGGGCGATTGGTTTATATCGGGGCGGGAACAAGCGGACGTTTAGGTGTGCTTGACGCTTCAGAATGCCCACCAACTTTTGGCGTATCGAGTGAAATGGTAAAAGGCATTATTGCAGGTGGTGAAAGAGCATTACGTTGTCCGATTGAAGGGGCTGAAGATAATGCTCAATCTGGTGCGGAAGATCTCAAACAAATCCAATTTTGTGATAAAGATATTCTGGTTGGTATTGCCGCAAGTGGTAGAACACCTTATGTTATCGGGGCATTACAGTATGCGAAGGCATTGGGTGCGACAACGGTTTCGGTGGCAAGTAACCCAAATTCTGCCATGGCACAGATTGCTGATATTGCAATTGATACCATTGTTGGCGAAGAAGTGCTAACAGGATCTAGCCGTTTAAAGTCAGGGACAGCACAAAAATTAGTGTTAAATATGCTGACGACTGCAAGTATGATTTTAATTGGGAAATGTTATCAAAACTTAATGGTTGATGTGCAAGCGAGTAATCAAAAATTAGTCGCTAGAGCAATTCGTATCGTGATGCAAGCGACTGACTGTACCAAAGAGCAAGCTGAAACAACATTAGAATTGGCTAGTAATAATGCTAAGTTAGCCATAATGATGATTTTAGCAAATGTAGATAAAGACACAGCAGAGCAGTTATTAGCACAACAAAAAGGACATTTACGTCAGGCTTTGAAAAGTGAGTAAAAACTCCCCCATTATAAAATGGGGGATAAGATACTATTTAATTCTTTCGAACCCTTTTTCCAAATCTGCAATAAGATCTTGTACATCTTCTAAACCGATATGAACACGAATAAGTGTACCTGTTAGTTTTCGTTCAATAGCTGGGCGGATTTTTGCAATCTCTTGCGGCTGGTTAGCGAGAATAAGTGATTCAAACCCACCCCACGAATAAGCCATTGTGAATAACTCAAAATGATTTAAAAATTGGGCGAGTTCTTCATCCGATAATTTTTTGCAAAGTTCAAACGAAAACAACCCGCTTGCACCTGCAAAATCCCGTTGGAAAAATTGATGACCTGGGCAGCTTGGCAAAGCAGGGTGATAGACAGCTTTAACTTCAGGGCGTTGTGCCAACCAGTTTGCGATCGCGATACTACTTTCTTGGTGCTGTTTTAAGCGAATACCAAGAGTGCGTAGCCCACGAGCAGTTGTATAGGCAGAGTCTGCATCAACCATTTGCCCCATCAAGTAGGAGTTCTCACGAAGTTGATCCCAACAACGGGCATTTGCAACTGCCGTGCCAATCATTACATCGGAATGCCCGACTAGGTATTTTGTACCTGCTTGAATGGAAATATCAATATCGTGTTCAAGAGCAGGGAAGAGTACACCCGCTGACCAAGTATTATCAATCATAATGACAATTTCAGGGTTAATTGCTCGAGCTGTTTTGACCAATGTTGGAATATCGGGAACTTCCATTGTGAGCGAACTTGGCGATTCTAGGAATAAAACCTTAGTATTGGGTTGAATAAGAGCGGCAATTTTTTCGCCAATAAGAGGATCGTAATAAGTCGTAGCAATCCCCATTTTCTTTAAAATAATATTACAAAAATCTTGGGTTGGCTCGTAGGCTGCTCCAGTCATTAGAATATGATCGCCTTGTTGTACAAAGGCTAGAATACTATTGCTTACTGCCGCTGCACCGCAAGGGTAAAGATAGCAACCTGCTCCACCTTCTAATTCACACATTGCATCTTGTAGGGCAAAGTGAGTTAATGTACCACGACGACCATAAAATAGTGCACCTTTATAGCGATGACGAGTCGCCTCTTTTTTCTCTGCCACTGAATTAAAAATAAGTGAAGAGGCTCGTTGAATAACACTATTTACAGAACCTTGAGTGTAACGTTGTTTACGTCCAACGTGGACAAATTTTGTTGCGAGTTTATGCGTGTGTGCCATTGTGTTTCCTTATAATCATTGTAAAGCGGTAAGATTCTAGCAAAGTTTTACCAATATTATTTTGCACTGTTCCAATTTTTATTTTTTGCTTTGACAAATTCAATCCCTTTATCTTGATAAGTAATGCCTTCAAGTTGTAACAAATAACGTTTAGTCGGTAAGCCACCACCAAATCCTGTTAAGGCTTGATTTTTACCGAGCACACGATGACAAGGAATTAAAATAGAAATTGGGTTACGCCCAACAGCCCCACCTACTGCTCGCATTGCATTGGGTTTGCCCAGTTGTTTGGCTAACTCGCCGTAGCTAGTGGTTTTTCCATAGGGAATTGCTGAAAGTAATTGCCAAACAGATTGTTGAAAAGGCGTACCGATAGGGGCAAGAAAATCTAACTGCGAAAATTCAATATGCTCGCCTGCAAAATAGCGGTCTAATATCTTGGCAGTTTTGCAAAAAATATGGCTAATCTTACCGCTTGTTTCAGTCACTTCTAGCCAGTTTTCAATGGAATAAGGGTGTTGTTCTTGTTCAAATTCAATACCAATAAGTCCTTGTTGCTGAGCAATGAGCAATAATTTGCCAACTGATGATGAATAGAATTGGTAATAGGTTTGCATTTATTATCCTAAAAGAAAGGCGTGTCACCATAGTGTACACGCCTTAGAGGATTATTCTAGAATATTTTAGAATTTATAATTCACATTTAAACCGTAAAGATTTGCTTTCGCTTTAACTTTGAAATCCGCACGTCCTTCTTCATTAAACTGATTTTTGCTACCACGAAGATGTGAATAGCCTAAATCAGCAGAAAGATTTGGGGTAAAGCGGTAAGTTGCACCGAATGAGTACCAAGTACGATCTGTATCAGGAATTGAAATTGATGGGTTAGTGACGCTAGCACTCTCGTCATAAGCCACACCAGTACGTAATGTTAATGCTTCATTCACATCATAAGAGAAACCTAATGCAATACGTGATGCATCGTTGAAGTTTTCTGTTTTGTGGAAAAGTTTATTACCATTTGCTCCATAAGCATCTAAACTCTTAAATGAACTCCAGTCAGTGCGTTTATAGCTATATTGCATTGCTAATTTTTCAGTGAGTTTATGGTAACCTGACACTTCCCAGAATGATGGTAATGTTAATGAAAGCGAGCCAGGAATAGTTGCTCCACCTGTTACTGTATCAACCATATTTGGAATTGGTAAAGCAACGGTATTTGAATATTTACCTTTGAAATTCAATTTAACTGGAGAATGGTATGCAATACCTAAGCGGTTATTCTCATTGATTTCATAAAGTAAGCCAACATTCCAACCAAAGCCCCATTTGTCGCCTTTAAGTTTATGGATTGTATCTTGTGCTTTTAGTGAGCTTACACCTGTAACCAAAGCATTTAATTGTGCGGAACTTGTAATCTGACGATTGATTCCTGCTTGAGCTAGACGAGCGTTTAAGCTTGATAGTACTTGATCTTTTCTCTGTGTAAGAGCAGCAACAACTTGATTATTTTGTGCTGCTTGGGCTTGAGCAATTCCTGCTTCTAACTGTTGTAACCCAGCGGTTGCAGTATCTAGTGTAGTTTTGTTAGCTGCTAATACGCTTTGTAAACGTAATGCCGCAGAACCTAAATAACGTTCCAATGTTGCTTTAGCGTGAACAGCGTTTATGCCAACACCAATACTAAAACCATAACCTAAATTATAGGCACCGCTTAAATTAACATTTACAGCGGAAAGATCGGTTCTGCCACCAAAGAAACCTGCACTATAATTTGAATTAAACTCTGATTTCAAACCGTAGTTTACATTTACGCCGCCACCTACAGAAAAACGTTCGTTAATTGGCGCAACGATATAAGCATTTGGAACGATTGCATTTGGAACAATATTTTTATGGGAAGCATCAATGCCTGAAGGTGTAAATTTACCTGATACGTCAATAGCTGAATCTACATAAATCCCACCAGCAGAAATTTCAATTTGTTTAAATTTAGTCATTAACGCTGGGTTGGTGGCGACAACAGAAGCATCATTCGCAACGGCTGCATTACCTGCGTATGCCATACCTAAACCTGAAGTAGAGACTTCTGCAAGTTGGAATGCAGCTGCAGAGGCACCTGCTGCTGAAAAAGTGAAAAGACTTGCTAATGCCGTTTTTGTAAATTTAGTCATTGGGTAATTCTCCATAAAATAAGCGGTTAGATTGTCAAATTATTTTGCTAACCGTTTGTAAAATAAAACGTTATGATTCTACGGAGCTAGATGTTATCAAGCAATGTAATTTAACCATTTTGTAAAGAGTTCCGACCAGTTGGATTGAACTTATGGGAATGAAAGATAGGTAATGTTTGCGATTGGATATTAACGAGAGTAAAATAACCCTAGTTATTCTACAATTATTTATCGACTGAAATGAGGTGGAAAATGGCTGAATGTAAAGCAAATGAAAGTCCAATGTGTTGTTGTGTTGATGTTGGCACTATTATTGATAACAGCGATTGTGCTGTTGATTTCTCACAAGTTTATGCAACCCAATCAGAAGCGGAAGATGCGTTAGCATATTTAACAAGCAAAGCGAGAGCCGCAGAGTCTGAACCTTGCCAAATCACGAGTGAAATTAAGCCAGCAGCAGATGGCTATGAGTTAGTTGCTCGTTTTGATTTTAGCTGTCAAGCGGAAACAATGATCTTCCAGTTATCAACAAGGTAACTATTATAAATAGCTTTCAGCAATGAAAGCTATTTTATCTATAAATAAAACCTTTCAATATTATCGGTCAAAAAACTTGACTAAATTAGTAGGATATATCAGAATTCGTCCTACTAAATGGTCATTCATAAATAAGGCTAAATGTATGAAATTGACATCAAGAGGTCGCTATGCGGTAACGGCGATTTTAGATATTGCTTTACATGGTAAATCATTGCCTGTAAGCCTTGCTGATATAGCTGAACGCCAAGCAATTTCGCTTTCTTATTTAGAACAGCTTTTTGCACAATTACGCCGCGAAGATATTGTTCATAGTGTCAGAGGTCCAGGTGGTGGCTATCAATTAGGTAAAACTGCAGATGAAATCAGTGTGGGAATGATTATCGAAGCAGTAAATGAAAGCGTTGATTTATCAAAATGTAAAGGCAGTGGTAATTGCAGTAATAATAGTCAATGCTTGACCCATTCATTATGGGAAAGATTAGAAGTTCAAATTGAACAATTTTTACATACGATTACATTAGCGGAGCTAGTGGAAGAGCATCGTGATCACGATTGTGAAAAAGCACATTGCCATGAACATCATCGTGATTAAACAGAATAAAGCATTTGCTTAACTTAGGAGTAACAATGAAATTACCAATTTATTTGGATTATGCAGCAACCACCCCGATGGATGAACGTGTTGCAAAAAAAATGATGGAATATATGACAAAAGACGGTATCTTCGGAAACCCTGCGTCTCGTTCACATAAATTTGGCTGGGAAGCGGAAGAAGCGGTTGATATTGCTCGTAACCAAATCGCAGATTTAATCGGTGCGGATGCTCGTGAAATCGTGTTCACATCAGGTGCAACAGAATCTGATAACCTTGCTATTAAAGGTGCTGCACATTTCTACCAAACAAAAGGTAAGCATATTATTACTATCAAAACTGAGCATAAAGCAGTGTTAGATACTTGCCGCCAATTAGAGCGTGAAGGTTTTGAAGTGACTTATTTAGAACCTGAAACAAACGGCTTAGTTGATGTGGCTAAATTAGAAGCAGCAATTCGCCCAGATACCATTTTAGTTTCTGTAATGCACGTTAATAACGAAATTGGTGTGATTCAACCAATTGCAGAAATTGGAAAAATCTGCCGTGCGAAGAAAATCATTTTCCACGTTGATGCAACCCAATCTGTGGGTAAAATTGAGGTTAATGTACAAGAGTTAAATGTTGATTTAATGTCTTTCTCTAGCCACAAATTATACGGACCAAAAGGTATCGGTGGCTTATATGTATGCCGTAAACCACGTGTGCGTTTAGAAGCAATCATTCATGGTGGTGGTCATGAGCGTGGTATGCGTTCAGGTACATTGCCAGTGCACCAAATTGTTGGTATGGGTGAAGCATATCGTATTGCCAAAGAAGAAATGGCAACAGAAATGCCACGCATTAAGGCATTACGTGATCGTTTATACAAAGGCTTTGAAGGTATGGAAGAAGTTTATGTAAACGGTACGATGGAAGAAGGTAAACGTATTGACAGTAACTTAAACATCAGCTTTAACTTCGTAGAAGGTGAGTCAATGATGATGTCATTAAAAGACATCGCAGTATCATCAGGTTCAGCTTGTACTTCAGCAAGTTTAGAACCTTCTTATGTACTCCGTGCGTTAGGCTTAAATGATGAATTAGCACATAGTTCTATTCGTTTCTCTGTTGGTCGTTGGACAACTGAAGAAGAGATCGACCATACGATCGAAATCGTGAAAAAAGCAGTAAACAAATTACGTGAACTTTCACCACTTTGGGAAATGTTCAAAGATGGCGTTGATTTAGATGCTATCGAGTGGAATCACCACTAATTTGCAAATTTAATTATATTGGGCGTGTTTACACGTCCTAAACCAAAAGGAATACAAAATGGCATACAGCGATAAAGTTATTGATCACTACGAAAACCCACGTAATGTTGGTACTTTTGATAAAGAAGCAACAGATATTGGTACAGGTATGGTAGGTGCACCAGCTTGTGGTGATATTCTACGTTTACAAATTAAAGTAAATGAGTCTGGGATTATTGAAGATGCACGCTTTAAAGCATATGGTTGTGGTTCAGCAATCGCATCGAGTTCATTGATCACTGAATGGGTGAAAGGTAAATCATTAGATGAAGCTGCGCAAATTAAAAACACGGATATTGCAGAAGAGCTTGAATTACCGCCTGTAAAAGTACACTGCTCAATTCTTGCAGAAGATGCAATTAAGGCAGCAATTGCAGATTATAAAGAGAAACAAGCATAAGTAATGCTTCAATAAGCGGTTGGTTCTTGCAAAAAATTTGCGAGAACTGGCCGCTTGCATTTTAAGTTTATAGTCAATTTTAAAGTTATTTCAGCGATAAGTTATATAGAGTAAAATGAGCTAGTTTTAAAATTGATTATATTCAAGCAAGGAGAAAAAATGAGTATTACCCTAACTGAAGCAGCAGCAAATCGAGTACGTACCTTTTTAGAAAATCGTGGAAAAGGCATTGGATTACGATTAGGTGTTAAGACATCTGGCTGTTCAGGATTGGCGTATGTACTTGAATTTGTTGATGTCTTAAACGAAGACGATCAAGTGTTTGAACAATATGGTGTAAAAGTTATTGTTGATGAAAAAAGCCTTGTTTACCTGAGTGGTACTGAATTGGATTATGTAAAAGAAGGTTTAAACGAAGGGTTTAAATATAACAATCCGAACGTCAAGAATGAATGTGGTTGTGGCGAAAGTTTTAATGTATAGGAGTTAAAAATGGCAAATCCATTTGAATTATTTAATTTACCTGTGCAATTTGAAATTGATTCCGCTCAGCTATCAGAACGTTATTTAGCCTTACAGAAGTCACTTCACCCTGACAATTTCTCAGCAAGTTCCAGTACAGAACAACGTTTAGCAATGCAAAAATCTGCTGAAGTGAATGATGCACTACATATTTTAAAAGATCCTATTTTACGAGCAGAAAGCATTATTCAAATTCACACCGGTGAAAATCGAGATATTGAACAAAAAAGTCAGCGAGATATGGCTTTTTTAATGCAACAACTAGAGTGGCGTGAAACTCTAGAGAATATTGAAAGTGCAAAAAATGAAACGAAACTCACCGCTTTCACTCAGGAAATTGAGCTAGAACAGAAAAAAATAATCGAACAATTAACTAATTTGTTAGCTCAACAACAATGGGAAAATGCACTAATAGTTAGCGATAAACTTCGTTTTATTAAGAAACTATTGGTTGAAATTGAGCGAGTGGAAGAAAATTTGTTTGATTTTTAATTTGTAAGCGGTTGGATTGATAGGAATTTTTACAAATGAAATCATTAGAAGAATTAGTCGATAAAAATCCTGCTTGGAATATTGTAAAAACGTGGTTTGATTCAGCGAATAATCATTATGAAGTGCTAGACCCAGATGTTGAAAACGCAGGTAAAGAACTAGTAGGCATGCAACTTTCAACGGCAACACCACTTGGCTCAATGATTTTTTATACAGGTGGATTACTTATTGACCACGGCTGGTTACGCATTCTAGGTTCGGGTAATGCAAAATTATCTCGCGGTTTTTTTGAATGGAATTTTGGTAAAACCTTTGAAAAATCGGGTGAAAGACCATTCCATTTATTGATTGCAGATGATGTTGTCGGCGGTTATTTTGCGATCAATGGTGGTGGGCTAGGCGATAAAGTTGGTTTAGTGCATTATTTCCACCCGAAAAAACAGAAATGGGAAAGTATCGGTTTAAACTATTCCCAATTTCTTGGCTGGGCTTTAACGGCAGATATTGCAAGTTTTTACCACGATTTACGCTGGGAAAATTGGCAAAAAGAGCTTGAAAAAATAACTGGTAATCAAGTCATTAACATTGAGACCAAACAAATTCAACCGATTGAACGCCACTATCAAGCAACTTTCGCCCCTGATGATATGGGCTATGCGGTGAATTAGGCATTTCAATATTCTCTCTAGCAAACACGAGAGAATAATTTATAGATTGTACATAGAGAAAGATAGATAAAAGAGATAAAAATGGCATTACTTCAAATTGCAGAACCAGGACAAATGGCAGCACCGCATCAGCATAAATTAGCGGTGGGAATTGATTTGGGAACGACTAACTCATTAGTTGCAAGTGTGCGTAGTGGTCAAGCACAAGTGTTGCTAGATCAAAAAGAGCGAGCGTTAGTTCCATCAGTCGTTTACTATGCCCCTGAAGATAAGTTAGTTGGAGTAGAGGCTTTTGAGAAAGCAACCAGTGAGCCACAAAATACGATTGTATCGGTAAAACGCCTAATTGGTCGTTCTTTAGCAGATGTTGAGCAGCGTTATCATAATTTACCTTATCAGTTTGTAGCGAGTGAAAATGGCTTACCGCTGATTCAAACACCACAAGGGAATAAAAGCCCTGTGGAAGTGTCGGCAGATATTTTAAGTCATTTAAATCAATTTGCAGAACAGCGCTTAGCGGGCGAATTGTCAGGTGTTGTCATCACCGTACCTGCTTATTTTGATGATGCTCAACGCCAAAGCACTAAAGATGCAGCACGTTTAGCAGGGCTAAATGTTTTACGTTTACTGAATGAACCAACTGCAGCAGCGATTGCTTATGGTTTAGATAGTGCGCAAGAAGGTGTTATTGCTGTTTATGATTTAGGTGGCGGTACATTTGATATTTCAATTTTACGTCTAAGTCGTGGTGTGTTTGAAGTGTTAGCCACAGGCGGAGATACTGCTCTTGGCGGCGATGATTTTGACCATTTATTAGCAAATTGGATTGCTGAAAAAGCAGGATTTAAACCTGAAAATGCCAGCCAACAACGTGAACTTTTAACCCTTGCAACTCAAGTGAAAGTGGCTCTTTCACAAGCGGAGAGTTTCTCTGTAAATTTTGCAAATTGGAGTGGAGAAATCAACCGCTTGCAATTTAATGAGCTCATCCAACCGCTTGTTAAACGTTCTTTGATGACGTGTCGTAGAGCTTTAAAAGATGCAGGAGTTGAAGCGAGTGAAGTGCGTGAAGTCGTAATGGTTGGTGGCTCAACGCGAGTGCCATTTGTACGAGAGCAAGTGGGCGAGTTTTTTGGACGCACGCCATTAACATCTATCGACCCTGATAAAGTGGTTGCATTAGGTGCAGCAATTCAAGCGGATATATTAGTGGGGAATAAACCTGATTCTGAAATGTTGCTACTTGATGTTGTGCCATTATCTTTAGGTATTGAAACAATGGGTGGTTTAGTGGAGAAAATTATTCCACGCAATACTACTATTCCTGTAGCAAAAGCCCAAGAATTTACCACATTTAAAGATGGGCAAACTGCAATGACGGTTCACGTTGTACAAGGTGAACGTGAGTTGGTTGATGATTGTCGCTCTTTAGGACGTTTTACCTTGCGTGGTATTCCGCCGATGGTGGCAGGTGCAGCACATATTCGAGTGACTTATCAAGTTGATGCCGATGGTTTATTAAGTGTAACCGCAATGGAAAAATCAACTAAAGTGCAAGCATCTATCCAGATTAAGCCTTCTTATGGATTAACTGATGATGAAGTGACAGAAATGATCCGCTCATCAATGGCAAATGCCAAAGAAGATATAGAAGCTCGCCAGCTTGCTGAAGTCCGAGTAGATGCTGATCGAGTAATCGATCAAGTTGTGGTTGCTTTACAAGAAGATGGTGCAGCATTGCTCTCTGTTGAAGAGTTTAAAGCAATTGAACAGGAACTAGCGAAACTGATTGCTGCCAAACAGCAAACAGATCGTCAAGCAATTCAACAAGGAATTAAAGATGTCGACCTTGCTACTCAAGAGTTTGCTGCAAGACGAATGAATTTATCTATTCAGAAAGCATTAGCAGGTAAAACTGTTGATGAAATTATTAAATAAGAGGATATTATGCCAAAAATTGTTTTTCTTCCTAATGAAGAATTTTGCCCAGAGGGTATGGTTGTTGAAGCTCAAGAGGGTGAAAACTTGTTAGAAGTTGCACATAACGCGGGAGTTGAAATTCATCACGCTTGTGATTGCTCTTGTGCTTGTACAACTTGCCACGTTGTGATTCGTGAAGGCTATGATTCATTAAATGACACAAGCGAGCAAGAAGAAGACATGTTAGACAAGGCTTGGGGCTTGGAAATGGATAGTCGTCTTTCTTGTCAATGTGTTGTTGGGAAAGAAGACCTTGTTGTTGAAATTCCAAAATATAACTTAAACCACGCGAATGAGGCTGCACACTAATGAAATGGACCGATACTCGAATGATTGCTGAAAATCTGTATGATATGAATCCAGATTTAGATCCAACCACCGTACGTTTTACTGATATGCATAAATGGATTTGTGAAATGGAAGATTTTGATGACGATCCAGAGGCATCAAATGAACACATTCTTGAAGCGATTTTAACCATTTGGTTAGAAGAGTACGAATAGAAGCAATTAATATGTGATTCTACCCCTAAATGCCAAAGCTATTTAGGGGTATTTTATATGCTCTTATTGAGTTGGAATGACGATAGCAGGATCAACATTCCCTTCAAATTTCTCAATCATTTTTTTTAAGCCATAATCACTTTTATCACTCACTGGGCTAAATAAATCAATGTCAGGATTTACCTTAGCATTAGTGATACCAATCCAGTTTGCTATGCCATCAGTAAAATTTAGGCCGGATTTAAAAGCCTTATAACTTTTACGTTCTGTATCATCACTTGAGATTTTAAAGAGTGGAATATCAAAATGAAGCTTGCTTTTACCACTACTATTATGAATATCAATACTTTTTTCTGTGATGTGATGTGCAAGCCCGTGATCAGCAAAATAGATCATAGAGAATGAACGTTTGTTTTTTTCAGCATTATCATTTAAAGTCTGATATAGTTTTTCTAATAAATGATCGGTCTTTTTAATCGTTGAAATATAGCAGTTTACATTGGCATATCGTTTATCAATCATTTCATCGCTGAATATTTTCGGATAATCCGTTAAGCGATCACAACTGATCGGGTGAGAACCATATAGATGTACCACAATAAAGCGTTTACCTTGATGTTCTTTTTCAAGAATAGCCTTAAATTTAGGTAGTAGAGCAAAATCACTGATATTCTGATTAAAGGAATCCCCTGATTTTAAGAAGATTTTCTCATCACTTTTATTTGCTAGCGATGATATTGGCGTATCAAAAGTACCAAGGTAACCTTGGTTGGAGAGCCAATAGGTTTTTATATTTGCAGATTTAATCAAATCGACTAAGCCCAATGAATAATTCCCTTCCCATTTTTCGCTATTGGGTTTGGTCAGCATCAGTTTGAGTGAGGCGATAGTATTCGTGCCACCTGCTGTTAGCCCATCAATTAAAGTTCCTTTCGCTTTACTCATAAAAGGGGTATTTTCAATCGGGTAGCCATAAGCGTGATGGTAATCTTTTCGAGCACTTTCACCAATCACTAAAATATAATCATCGTAGCGAGAATTGGCAGTTAGGCTTGATTTCCCCCATTCGCTGTCAACACTCAGTGAGTTTAAGCGTTTAAGCTCGCTATAAACTGTATGAATAGAATCAAAACTCTCACGAATAAAAAGTGCAGGTGGAGATGTTAAAAAAAGTAAGAATAGGCTTGTTGCGACAAAAGTTTTATTGCGATGAAAGTTAATTTGATATTTTCGGCTGATGAATCGCCCTAAGAATAAACTGGCAAAAATAGTTATACAAATAAGTAGGTTTTTCAGTGGAACTTGGGCAAAAAACTCTTTGCTTTCTTGTAAATCTGTGGCGAATACAGACGCAACATATTGATATGATGGCGAACCAAACGTTAATCCTATCGGGGTGTAAAAGCCGTATAAGATTACTAATGGAAGTAATATCAAATAGAACCGTTTTGTTGATGAATTTAAAAGTAGAATAAAAAAGCTAAGCAATAAGGTAGCGAAGAAATCAAATGTAGTAAAAAAGCCCGAACCGAGTAGCATTAAATAGCCGGTGAAGTAAGCTAATAGAAAAACAGTGACGATGCTGAATAGTTGGGAGAATTTTAACTTTGCCATTGTATTATTTTATATTATAAATCAGATGGCTGATTTTACCTAAAATGTTAGCGAAGTTCTATTTGCTTTGTCTATTTTATCTAATGTAACAATGTAATATAATGGCACGATTTTTTCCTACAACTGTTATAAAGAGGTCAAGAATGAGCAATCCAATCTATAAACGAATTTTACTAAAACTGAGTGGTGAAGCATTACAAGGTGATGAAGGATTTGGAATTGATCCATCTATTTTAGATAGAATGGCAATTGAGATTAAAGAATTATTAGAAATGGGCGTTGAAGTCGGTGTTGTTCTTGGTGGTGGTAATTTATTCCGTGGTGCAAAATTAGCGAAAGCGGGTATGAACCGAGTTGTAGGCGATCATATGGGAATGTTAGCGACCGTAATGAATGGTTTAGCAATGCGTGATGCTTTACATCGTGCAGATGTGAATGCGAAGTTAATGTCTGCATTCCAATTAAATGGTATCTGTGATACATATAACTGGTCTGAAGCCATCAAAATGTTACGCGAAAAACGCGTAGTTATTTTCTCTGCTGGAACAGGTAGTCCATTCTTTACAACAGATTCAGCCGCTTGTTTGCGTGGTATTGAAATTGAAGCTGATGTGGTATTAAAGGCGACTAAAGTTGATGGTGTTTATAATAAAGATCCTGCTAAAAATCCAGATGCCGTACTTTATAAAACATTAAGCTATGAGCAAGTGATCGATAAAGAATTACAAGTAATGGATTTAGCTGCTTTTACGCTTGCTCGTGATCACGGCATGCCAATTCGTGTCTTTAATATGGGTAAAGCGGGTGCTTTACGCCAAGTGGTTACAGGTACTGAAGAAGGAACAACGATTTCTTAATCTCAGTATAAAAGTAGATAGAAGTGAGTTTTCTTCTATCTACTATTTATCTTGATTCTTTGCTACTCATCTTGATTAATACGGCTCGAAATGGCACTTTGTTGATTTTTATATTTAGCATCTTTACGAGCGTTATAAGGGCGTTTAGCCTCACCACTTAATACTTCAAAACTTAACGCACCAATTGCCATATTAGGTCTTAGTGCCAAAGGCAGTTTACCCGCATTAAAAAATTCCAATACGATTTTACCTTCCCAACCTGGATCAATACGGTGAGCCGTAACGTGTACCATTAAACCCAAACGTGCTAAAGAAGAACGTCCATCTAGCCACCCAACAATATTTGCAGGTAGTTTAACGGACTCTAAAGTAGTGGCTAGGGCTAATTCCCCAGGGTGTAAGAAAAATGCTTCATTATCAGTAATAATGATTTCATCACTCATTACTCGCTCTAACTGTGCAGCCATTTCTTCCTTTGGACCACTAAGGTCGATATAGGGTGTCGAATGTTCACGAAATACACGAAATGAATTACCTAAACGGACATCAATAGTTGCCCCGCTAATTTTGTCATTTGATGGACGTGGGGTTAAACTGATAATCTCATCATCTAAATAACGTTCAATATCGCTATCGCAAAGACGCATAATCTACCTCTATTTTTGTTTTAATAATTGCTTAATTTGTGCTTTTAAAATGTTTATCGCAATACGATTTTTCCCGCCTTTAGGGATAATAATATCGGCATATTGCTTAGATGGTTCAACAAATTGTAAAAACATCGGGCGAACAGTCGTGCGGTATTGGCTGACTACTGACTCCATTGTACGTCCACGCTCTTGCATATCACGTTGTAAACGGCGAATAAAGCAAATATCAAGGGGAGCATCAACAAAGATAGAAACATCAATTTCGTTACGAATATGTTCATCAGTAAGCAGTAAGATTCCTTCTAAAATAATGATTCGCTTAGGAGAAAAGTGGGTTACAGTAGTTTTACGGTTGTGTTCGGTATAATCATATTCAGGTATTTCAACAGATTTCCCTTGTTTTAGGGCTTGTAGGTGAGAGACTAGTAAGTCGTGATCCATTGAATTAGGGTGGTCATAATTGGTTTTTACTCGTTCTTCCATTGCCAAATGGCTTTGATCTTTATAATAAGCATCTTCTGAAATAATACCAATATCATCTTGCCCTAATTCCTCTTTGAGTTCTTTATAAATAGTGGAAGCAATTAAACTCTTACCTGAAGCAGATGCACCAGCAATCGCAATCACAATACAAGATTTATTTTCAGTTAAAATCGACATAAAACACCTTAATGAATGAGAATTTTGCTCATTATACTCTATATTGCTAATATTACGTAATCCTAAGCAGATCCTTCACGCTTTATTTTGCAATCTATCAAAATTCCAACTGCACCTTAGCCATTGGCAAAAGTACTCAAACTACGTCATAATATAGCTAAGACAAAAACAGTTAAAGTCCGTATAATTTCCACTTAAGCAAGTTTATCGCCGACAGAGAAAGCGGACAACAAGACTGGTTCGGAATGTTCGTCGTTTGTGTAGGAATTGAAGAACAAGACTTAGTGGAAGGCTACAAAGCCGCAGGGGATGACTACAACGCCATCCTACTCCAAACTGTCGGCGACCGTTTAGCCGAAGCAATGGCGGAATATCTGCACTTTGAACTGCGTACAAAAGTGTGGGGCTACACCAACGAAAGTTTAGACAACGACCGCTTAATTCGTGAAGAATACATCGGCATCCGCCCAGCCCCCGGCTCCCCAAGCTGCCTAGAACACACTGAAAAACAGATCATCTGGGACTTACTTGAAGTAGAACAACGAATCGGAATGAAACTCACCGAAAGCTACGCAATGTGGCCAGCTGCTTCTGTGTGTGGTTGGTACTTCACCCACCCTGCAAGTAACTATTTCACCCTAGGACGCATTGATGAAGATCAAGCGGTGGATTATGCAAAACGTAAGGGTGGGATGAGAGAGAAATGGTGAAGTGGTTGAGTGTGGCGATGGGGTAGCTTACTTTATACAAATTTTATGATTAAATTTAAGGAAATTATATGAGTACTATAGAAGAATTATCATCAAATGCTTGTAATTATTGGTCTACAGAATTATCAATGGAAGCAGCTAAAGAAAGCACTCTAATGCCATTATTGGAAACACAAGATGCTTTCCTTAATATATTAAAAACTGCAAATATTGATCCTTATGCGTGGAAAGAGATGATTAAGTTTAATACTCAATTATCTAGCAATCTGTTTTTAAAACATTTAATGGTTTTATCTGATATTGGTGGAGAAAGATTACAAAGATTTAGTAAGGACTTTGAAACATTATTCCCTAATAAAAAATTAGAATTTCAATTTAACAATCAGCAATACAGTTACGATTTTAAAAGCTGCAAAAATGGTAATACTGTTTGGACTAATAAAAAACTGCGAGTAGAAAAATCCTTATTACTAGAAAATAATAAAGACTTTTCAGAAGAAATGTTTGATGTTGTGATGTTACTACTATGGGGTGCAAGTGTGACTAATACTGAAACATTACCAGATGAAATTTTAGAAAAGTGTGTTATAGGAAGTTTAATTGGTAATTCTGAATTATTAGAAAAGTTTGTAAAAGAACGTTATTTGTATGTGAGTAAACAAACTGGAGGCTCAACTGCAAATGATTTAGGCTATGCCTGTGAAAGATTTGTGAAAAAGAAATTACAAGGCTTACTACCAAAACATTTTAATTTTGATGGTCATACATTAGCAAATGTGAGTCAAAATAAACAAAATCTGACTAAGTTTGATTTAGTGATTAAGAATGAGCAAAACAACAAATCAATTGGTATTGAAATTAGCTTTCAAGTTACAACTAACTCAGTTGTTGAACGTAAGGCACAAAACGCTCAAAATCGTCAAACTTTAGCTCATAAATATGGTCATAAGGTAGCTTACATCATTGACGGTTCAGGTAATTTTCAGAGAAGAAACGCAATAAACACAATTCTAAAATATAGTGATTGCACTGTAAATTTCTCAGATAGTGGCTTGAAAAAATTAGCAAAATTTATTATAGAAAATATTTAATATGGTTAAATTTATAGATTTATTTGCAGGAACAGGGGGAATCCGATTAGGTTTCGAGCAAGGATTAAATGAGCTAGGGATCAAAACTAAATGCGTTAAAAGTGCTGAAATTGATAAAGCAGCTTGCCAAACTTACCAACTTAATTTTAATGAAGATCCTTATTGTGATGTAACAACATTAGATGATATTGAACCATTTGATGTTTTATTAGCAGGGTTTCCGTGTCAGGCTTTTTCTTCAGCAGGCAAACAGTTAGGGTTTCAAGATACTAGAGGAACACTGTTCTTTGATGTTGCTAGGTTGATAAAAAAATATCAACCTAAAATGTGTTTTTTAGAAAATGTCAGAGGCCTGGTTTCTCATGATAAAGGAAGAACATTTAATATAATTTTGAATACGTTAAAAGAATTAGGATATTTTGTTGAATATAGATTACTTAATTCAAGTAATTTTGGTGTTCCTCAAAATAGAGTAAGGATATATATTATTGCCACTAAAGCCGAAAAACCAAAATTAACAATCCAATCTGATGTTGGAGCAGTAGACTCACATTCATTCAAGGATAATATTCAAAGTAATCTTTTTAAAGAAGATAATTATCTATTAGTTAAAGATATTTTAGAAGATAACCCTGAAGAGAAATATAATTGTTCTGATTCATTTTCAGGTAGTTTATTAAAAGCATTAAAATATGATGAGAGTAAAATTCATGGATTACGTTTAATCGATAGTAGAAATGGAAATTCTTTACACTCTTGGGATTTAGGGTTGAAAGGAGAGTGTACTACTAATGAGATTGAATTTCTTAATCTTTTAGTGGCGAATAGAAGAAAAAAAATTTTTGGTACTCATCAAGATGGAAAAGCATTGGCTAAGGAACAAATTAAAACATTTTATTTTAAAGATGATATAGACGAAGTTATTCAGTCATTATTAAATAAACGTTATTTAAAAGAAAATAATGGGCTATATAACTTAGTTACAGGAAATATGTCTTTTGAAGTATTTAAATTCCTTGATCCTGAAAGTATTTCTATTACCTTAACAGCTTCTGACTCTAATAGACTAGGTATATATCATAAAAATAGAATACGCCGTTTAACACCTAGGGAATGTGCAAGACTACAGGGATACCCAGATTCCTATGTTTTACCTTTACAGGATAATTTTGCATATAAGCAATTAGGAAATGCTGTAAGTGTTCCTGTTGTTAAAGCTCTGATAAAAGATTTTATGTCCCAAAATGAAAAAGTTTTCTATTAAGGAATTTATTTGGTTGTAAACACAAACACCGATGGCACTCGTCTTTGACGAGTGCTAAACTCTAGTTACACAAATGCACCCGATAGCGCCCGTCTCCTGATGGGTACTTTTTCTTCACAATCTGTAAAGTTTCATTTTCTATTCGACAAGCGTTCAACAAGCGGTTAAATTTACCCAAAATATTGCACAACGGAAATACAGAATGACTAAAGATCCTTTTGAAGAATATATCCGCCATATTGAAGCGGATAAAAAGGAAAAGAGCTATGCTTGGCAAACGGCAATCGGGTTGCAGCAGGTTGATGGGTTAAAGCCGTCTCAGTATTTGATTAGTACAGCGATTAAAAATATTGAAGGTGAGATTTCCATTGATACGGCAGAACAATGGATTAGCCAATATTATGAAGAAAATCCGTCATTAACCAGCGAAAATCGCACAGAAGAAGCGGACAAAGTTTCAGTGCGTATTGCGAAACTGCTGTCGGAGCCTGCTTTTTCGTTTAATGCCAATCAATATTTAGCCATTCATACATATCTGTTTAAAGATATTTACTCTCACGCGGGGCAAATCCGTACTTATAACATTACCAAAAAAGAATGGGTGTTAGAGGGCGAAACGGTGGTATATGGTATGGCGTCTGAATTGAGAAATACCTTGGAATATGATTTATCACAGGAGAAAAATTTTAGCTATCGTGGGCTTTCTCTTGAAGAAATTATGATGCATTTAGCTACATTTATTGCACGTTTATGGCAAATTCACGTCTTTGAGGAGGGCAATACTCGCACCACAGCGGTGTTTTTTATTAAGTATTTAAAAACATTAGGTTTTAATGCAACTAATGCGATTTTTGCTGAAAATGCGTGGTATTTCCGTAATGCGTTGGTACGAGCAAATTATAATAATCTTGCCAAAGGAATTTATGAAACCAATGAATACTTGCTTTTATTTCTGCGTAATTTGTTATTAGGCGAAAACAATCTACTAAGCAATCGCCAGTTGCATATCAATAGCGATCAATTTCTTAAAAAACAGGACATTGAGCAAAATCCTGACGAAAAAACAAGACATTCAGAGAAAACACAGAAACATATCACCGCACTTTCTCAGGTTTTAGCTAATCGTATTTTTTCACGAATAGATGTAGTTAATACACTTCATCTTTCCGCATCTGCGTCATCGGAATTGATAAAGAAAATGTTAGAAATTAAAGTCATTGAAAAAGTCGCAGGGCAAGGCAAAGGGAAATATCGATTTCGATAAATCGCAAAATATGGAATAAATCTGACCGCTTGTAAGCACCAAGTATTTTGCGATCCCACTTGAAAACTTCATCTTTCCATTCGACAATCTCCCCCACAAGCGGTTACATTTACTCAACATTTTGCAAATTAAAAACAAGATATTAAAAATGCACTCATCCCACATTTACATCGGCACAGGTGGTTATAGCGATACGGATTTAGTCGGGACGCTTTATCCGTTTGGTACCGATAAAACAGACTTTTTGTCCATTTACAGCCAGCATTATGACACTATTGAAATCAATAGCACTTTTCACGCACCGATAGGGGCTAAGGCGTTACAAGGAATGGTGGAAAAGGCGGAAGGGCGGTTGCAATTTTCGATTAAACTGCATCAAGATTTTAGTCATAAGCGAACGGCGACAAAAGAACAAGCTCCTGCTTTTTTGAAAGCCTTACAACCTTTGGTGGAGCAAAATTGTTTGGCGAATTTATTTATCCAGTTTCCGTCTAGTTTTGAACGGCATCTTGCTAATCGTTATTATCTGGCGGAATTAGTAGGGTGGTTTAATGATTATCCGCTGGCGATAGAATTTCGTCATCGGAGTTGGCATATTCAGTCGGTATTGGACTATTTCCAAGGTAAGCAAAACCTCATTTGGTGTAATGTGGATTATCCACAAAATATTGGTTTACCTGCCTTTCAATTTTATGCCAACCAGCGTACCGCTTATTTACGCTTACATGGTCGAAATCCGAACTGGTGGAAGGCTCAATCCGCCCAAGAACGCCACGATTATCGTTATAACGACATAGAATTACAACATTTAGCAGCATTGCTTCATCAACACAAAGCGGAGTTTGATCAGCTTTATCTCTATTTTCAAAACACCACCAATAGTCATTCGTTCTACAATATCGCTAAATTGAAAGTGTATTTGGCAGAATATGGCTTTGTGGTAAAGCCTACGCCTGAATGTTTAATGGGGCAACAGAGTTTGTTTTAATGAGATGATTATCTTATTTATTTCCGCTATGATAGCGTGCTAATCGGTGATGATTTTCTCGGAATTTTATAATGAACAAAATTAAACTTATTTTATTTACTTCAACGCTAGCAAGCTTATTTGCTTGTACGGATACTTCCCCTACCAAAACAGCTAAAACAGGCTATTTGAAAGCGAATATTAGTCAATCTGAATTAGCAAATCCTACGCTCTATAAGCGTTATTCTTATACTTGCCGTAATTTTCAAACTGGTTCAAGCTCTTATTTATCGACTTATTTTCCGCTATCGAGAGAAAGCAGAATGAAGGAAAATTTTGGTATCTATTTCCAATTAGATGGCGGTAAGGCAGAACCTTTCGATCACATTGAAAATAGGGCACTTAATGCTCGAGGTTCTCGTTTTGAAGTGATTTATCGTTCATATCGTGCGATTGAAGGGGCATATGTAGATTTGGTGGCGAGTGAATATAAATCTATCTACTATAAAAACCATCAAGGCGTAAGAACACAATGGTTAGACTGTCGAGAGAGCTAATTTAATTCCCCATAACGTTATTATGGGGAATTAACGTTTCATTTGAGACTGTTTATTCCTGTATTTTCTTCAAAATAACAATTTCTTTCGTGAGCAATTTCAGCTTTGATATTGAATGCTATCGCACAATTTTCACCTTATAAATTACTTGATAAACCCTTCGGCTTTCAGTTTTCGAGAATTGAGTATTTGCCGAATAAACTAACCTCATAACCAGCAGTTTTTCGATGTCAATTAACTCAAGATAATGCAAGCGGTAAGTTTTTCCGAATCTTTTGCAAAAAATAACTTAAAACTTACCGCTTATGATTTCAAGCTGAATTTTAGTGGTAATTAAGCTATACTACGAAACTAACGGTCGCAGTAGAGCCATTTGCTCTTACTGCGTTTTATTTTACAAACTGTTTATTTGTAGGAAAAATGAAGTACGAATTAAAAACAACCAGTGGAAATGCTCGTCGTGGGCGTTTGACATTTTCTCGCCCTAAAGGCGAATTTCACGTTGAAACTCCAGCTTTTATGCCTGTAGGGACGTATGGCACAGTAAAAGGTATGACACCTGAAGAAGTGGCTGCAACAGGGGCACAAATTTTATTGGGGAATACTTTCCATCTTTGGCTACGCCCTGGGCAAGAGATTATGCGTCAGCACGGTGATTTACACGATTTTATGCAATGGCACGCCCCTATTTTAACGGATTCAGGTGGTTTCCAAGTATTTAGCTTAGGGAAATTGCGTAAGATTAAGGAAGAAGGGGTTTGTTTCCAAAATCCGATTAGTGGCGAAAAAGTTTTCTTATCACCAGAAAAATCAATGGAAATTCAGTACGATCTTGGATCAGATATTGTGATGATTTTTGATGAATGTACACCTTATCCTGCTACTTTTGATTATGCTAAGCAATCAATGGAAATGTCATTACGTTGGGCGAAACGTAGCCGAGATCGCTTTGATGAACTTGAAAATCCAAATGCACTTTTTGGCATTATTCAGGGGGGCGTTTATGAAGAATTGCGTAAGATTTCCGTAGAAGGCTTAGTTAATATTGGTTTTGATGGTTATGCTGTTGGAGGTTTAGCGGTTGGCGAACCTAAAGAAGATATGCACCGTATTTTAGAGTATGTTTGTCCACAAATTCCTGCAGATAAACCTCGCTATTTAATGGGCGTAGGTAAACCAGAAGATTTAGTAGAGGGTGTTCGACGTGGAATTGATATGTTCGATTGCGTAATGCCAACCCGTAATGCTCGTAACGGACATCTCTTTGTCAGCAATGGTATTGTAAAAATTCGCAATGCAAAATATCGTAATGATACAACCGCTCTTGATCCTGAATGTGATTGCTACACCTGCAAAAACTACACTAAAGCTTATCTTTACCATTTAGATAAGTGTGGCGAGATTTTAGGGGCGAGGTTGAATACTATTCATAATTTACGCTATTACCAACGCTTAATGGAGCAAATTCGACAAGCGATTGAAGATGATCGTTTTGAGCAGTTTGTGGTAGAGTTTTACCAAAAAATTGGTAAAGAAGTCCCACCATTACAAATCAATCAGGAAAATGAAAATGCTTAATTTATCACCGCAACAGTTTGCTAGCTGGGAGCAACCGATTGATATGCTTTATGCTTGTCATAGTAAAGTGAAAAGTTTTTGCCGACAGCTACAAATATTACCAGATTATATTGAACAAAACGGATGTAATCAGGCGGTACAGAATGATGTAAAGCAGATCTTAAATTATTTTAATCAATCTGCACCTTTGCATCACGATGATGAAGAAAAGGATTTCTTCCCCGCTTTAATTAAGCAATTACCTGAAACTCAGCAAGCAGTGGATACGTTAGAGGAACAACATCACGATCTGCATCATAATTGGGATTTATTGTCACTTCAGTTAAACGAGCTATTACTAGGGCAACGTAAAAATGTAGATCGCGAATTAATTGCTCGTTTCGTTGCAGGTTACGATCAACATATTGCGATTGAAGAACCATTATTTGAGCTTGGTCGTATGCATTTAGCACAAGATGAACTTGATGCAATGGGTAAAATAATGGCTGAACGCCGTAAAACCTGATGGATTATCAACTCGATCTTACCGCCTACTCTTGCCCTTTGCCGTTATTGATAACTAAAAGGGCTATTCAGCAATTGAATAAAGGGGATTGTTTATTATTGAAAGTTTCCCCTTACATTATTTTTTCTGATTTTGAATTACTTTGCCAGCAACAAGGCGATTTGTCTATTACTCAGAAAGCTAACAATAAATATGAATGGCTAATTAATAAAAATTAGGTAAGGGTTATTGAGAAAATAAAATCGGTCAGTTTTGTCATATGTCTTGTAAAAGAAAATGCAAAACTGACCGCTTATTTTATGTAGAATTTAGGTTATTTCTTCGCTTTTAATACAATAAGCAGGATTGCCATAATCACAGCGGTTGCAACAAAACCAGTTAGTGCTGATTTTGTGAAACCTAATACTAAGTAGCCGATAGCAGAAGCAACGGCAACTAATATTGCATAAGGGAGCTGTGATGTTACGTGATCCATATGGTTACATTGTGCCCCTGTAGAAGATAAAATGGTAGTATCTGAGATTGGTGAGCAGTGATCGCCACATACCGCACCAGCCATTACCGCAGACATACAAGGAATGAGTAGGGTAGCATCTACATTTACTGCCATTCCTGCAGCGATTGGTAACATAATACCGAATGTTCCCCAGCTTGTTCCTGTTGCAAATGCCATTACTGTTGCAAGTGCAAATAAGATTGCAGGTAAAAATGCAGGATCGATTGTGCCAGCAACCAATGTTGAGAGATAATCTCCAGTGTGCATATCTTTAACAACACTACTGATTAACCACGCTAAAACTAAAATTGCAATAGCACCAAACATTGATTTACAGCCTAACCAAATTGCTTTTGGATAGTCTTCTGCTTTAATTAAACCTAATGTACAGAGAATTACTGCAATGACCCCCGCAGAGCCACCAATAACTAAAGATAAATTTACATTAGTATTTTCAAATGCACCTAATAGTGAGAAGGTTTCTAAAGCCTCTGCACCTGTATAGATCATTGAAGTCACTGTTGTGATGATTAACACTAAAATAGGTAAGATTAACGCATAAACACGTCCTTTTGTTTCCACTTCCTTGTTTTCACTTTGTGGCTCAGCATTTAATGCAGCACGTTCAAAACGAGCCATTGAGCCAATATCTAAAGAAGTGTAAGAAACAATAAAGACTAAAATTAAGGCAAAAATAGCGTAGAAGTTCATTGCACTCATTGAGATAAATGCACTCATTGCGGTGTATTCGGTAATGCTATAAGTTGCAAGCAGCCCACCGATAGTTGCAATAATAGATGCCCCCCAACTTGAAACAGGCATTAGCACACACATTGGTGCTGCGGTTGAGTCTAAAATATAAGCAAGTTTTGCTCGAGATACCTTAAATTTATCAGTAACAGGGCGTGCAATAGCACCAACGGCTAAACTGTGGAAATAGTCGTCAATAAAAGTTACAAATACTAAACAAGCCGTGAGTAATTTTGCTCCACGACGATCTTTAATATGTTTTTTTGCCCAGTTAGCAAAAGCTTGATTACTGCCTGAATAGGTGAGTAGAGAAGTGAAAATACCTAATAAAAGTAAGAAAATTAGGATCTGAACTTTGCCGAAAGAAAATTCTCCATCAGCATAAACTAAAGCAACGGCAATATCTTTTAAATAACTAAATCCGCCAGGAATATCGGAAGAGAGCATAAATGCACCAACAATAATACCAACCCCTAAGGATAGTAATACTTTGCGTGTTACAATAGCTAAAATAAGGGCTAATGCCGCAGGGACAACAGACCATATCGAGCTTGAATAATCAATTAAATTCATAAAACCTCTAAAAAGATGACTTAGTAATAAATGTTATCGTCAAACAAAATAGAAGAGAAACTACTGAACACCATTATCTAAATGGTATAGAAAGAAAAGGCGGTAATATGAAAGACCATAAATAATGAACCGACCCTAACAGTAGCGCTCCGTAATAACTTATCTTTAAATTATCACGACAGTGTCGTTCCTTTCGGTAACGACCCCAACCAATTACATTGACACATAATTGATTTCGGCAAATACCCCTTTCATTTTTCTTCACCGTTTTCCACTCAGAAAAAGTACTTATTGTATTTGCACCTCTACAATTTGCAGGACGGTAATAGATTACCTGAAGAATAGCGCTTTGCCAATAGTTAAATGTTAAATTTATTTAGCAAGAAACTGCTTTATTATGTTTCATAATTATTAGAAATTTATTTATTAGATATTTACCTTTAAATAATCTTAGGTTAAGATAAAAACATTATAGAAATTTTATTCTTAATAATGTTAAATCAAATTTATTTAGGAGATAATAAATGTCTGAAGTTTTAAAAACATTATCTAATATTCGTAGTTTACGCGTTCTTGCTCGTGAAGTAACGCTTGAGCAGTTAGAAGGCTTACTTGGAAAACTCACAATCGTTGTTGAAGAAAAACGTGAAGTGGTAAAAGCAGAAGAAGCAGAAGTAGCAAAACGTTTAGAGAGTTTAAATAAATATCGTGAATTATTAGCTCAAGATGGTATTTCTGCAGAAGAATTAGCATTATTATTAGGTTCATCAACAGAATCTAAAAAACGTGAACCTCGTACACCACGTCCAGCAAAATATAAATATGTTGATAATGGCGTAGAAAAGACTTGGACTGGTCAAGGTAGAACACCAAGTGTGATTCAAAAAGCATTAGATGCAGGTAAATCATTAAAAGATTTTGAAATCTAATTATTCTTAGATTGAATATAAAAGAGAATTCATACAAAATGAGTTCTCTTTTTCCATTTATACATAGATAAAATTAACACAATGATTGAAAATAAAATTTTATTAACAGAATGTCCTGATGATACTGGATTAGTCGCAAAAATAACGAATATTTGTTATAAGCACCAATTAAATATTGTTAAAAATAGCGAATTTGTAGATAGCGATACTCGCCGTTTTTTTATGCGAACAGAATTAGAAGGTATTTTCAATGACCAAACGTTACTCGCTGATCTGCAATTTACCTTACCAAAAGGTTCTAGCTATAAATTAGTGCCGCAAAAACAGAAGCGAATCGTAATTTTAGTAACGAAAGAAGCACACTGTTTAGGTGATATTTTAATGAAAACCTATTACGGTGGTTTAAATGTAGAAATTGCCGCAGTAATTGGTAATCACGATACGTTAAGAAGTTTGGCAGAGCGTTTTGATGTGCCTTTCCACTTAGTAAGCCATGTGGGCTTAACCCGAGTAGAACACGATAAATTATTAAGCGACAAAATTGATGAATATGCACCAGATTATATTGTACTTGCAAAATATATGCGTGTGCTAAACCCCGAATTTGTTGAACGTTATCCTAATCGTGTGATCAATATTCACCATTCATTTTTACCAGCTTTCATTGGTGCCAAACCTTATCAACAAGCTTATGAACGTGGTGTAAAAATTATTGGTGCTACAGCTCATTTTATCAATAACGAACTGGATCAAGGCCCAATCATTATGCAAAATGTGATCAATGTCGATCATACCTATACTGCAGATGCAATGATGCGAGCAGGACGTGATGTGGAGAAAACAGTACTTAGCCGAGCATTAGAATTGGTATTAGCAGATCGTGTGTTTGTGTATCAAAACAAAACGATTGTGATGTAATACTATTTTTGCAAAAAATAGGGCAAATCTTACCGCTTATTCACTTTTGAAATACGATTTATTACATAATGAAAACCATTGAAATTTTTACTGATGGCTCTTGCTTAGGTAACCCTGGAAAAGGGGGCATAGGTGTGCTATTACGCTATAAAAATCACGAGAAGACCTTGAGTAAAGGCTATCACCTGACCACGAATAACCGAATGGAGTTATTAGCGGTTATTGAAGCCTTATCAATGTTGAAAGAGCCTTGTTATATAAGGCTCTCTAGCGATAGTCAATATATGAAAAATGGTATCCAAAAGTGGATAGTAAATTGGAAAAAAAACGACTGGAAAACGAGTAACAAAAAGCCAGTTAAGAACCAAGATTTGTGGATGTTGCTCGATCAAAAAATTCAAGTTCACCAATTAGAATGGCTTTGGGTAAAAGGACATTCAGGGCATCGTGAAAATGAAATTTGTGATCAGCTTGCTCGAGAGGCAGCAAGCAAGCCGACTTTAGACGACAGCGGATATCAGCCAGACTAATTGTTACTTTTATGTTTAATTTCGTGATGTAGATCACAAATGTAAACTCTCAATTAGACAATTTATTGACATACTCTTTGACAATGTTATGATGTTTTTAATCCATTTTTCTTTTGGATTTTGGTTAATTCACTCCAAAATTTAAAACTGGAAATCAAGCTCTGTGATAGTTCTTGAGTTTATGAACTTGAACATTTTTGTTTAAACACAACACCGTTAAGGAGTCTATTATGGCTAATCACTTTGAACATAATGAATCTCGCCGTGGCTTTATGAAGTTAGTTGCTGGCGTAGGTGCTGGTATCGCATTCAGCGGTACCCTTGGTTCTCTTTCATCAAAAGCATATGCTGCACCAGCAGCAGGTTCAACTATTGAAGCGGGTATTGCTTATCCACTTTCAACAGGTTTTGACCCAGCAACAGCAAGTGGTGCATCTTCTTTTGCAGCAAATATGCACTTCTTTGAAGGTTTAGTTGATTTACACCCAGCAACTCGCCAACCATATCTTGCACTTGCAGCAAAAGAGCCTGAGCAAGTTGATGAAACGACTTGGCGTGTAACTTTACGTGAAGGCGCAACCTTCCACGATGGTAAACCTGTAACGACTGAAGACGTTGTTTATTCTTACCAACGTGTTTTAGACCCTGAGAAAAAATCACTATTTGCTCAATTTGTACCATTTATTGATTCTGTTAAAGCAGTTGATGATAAAGTGGTTGAGTTTAAACTTAAATATCCATTTGCTATCTTCAAATTACGTTTAGGTATTGTGAAAATTGTACCGAAACACGTTGTGGAATCAGTTGGTCAAACCGCATTTGATGCTAACCCAGTAGGTTCTGGCCCATATAAATTCGTATCAGCAGTAAAAGATGACCGTATCGTCTTTGCAGCTCACGAAGCTTATAACGGCCCATACCCAGCTAAAGTAGAGAAAATGAGCTGGTTCTTATTATCTGATGATGCTGCTCGTGTGACAGCACAAGAATCAGGTCGTACACAAGCGATGGAAAGCGTACCGTATTTAGATGCAGAACGCTTAAAACGTAAAGGTAAAGTAGAATCTGTACAATCATTTGGTTTACTCTTCTTAATGTTTAACTGTAAGAAAGCACCATTTGACAATCCAAAAGTACGTCAAGCATTACACTATGGTTTAGATACACAAAAACTTATTGATGTTGTGTTCTTAGGCAATGCGAAAGCAGCAACTTCTTATGTACAAGACACTCACCCAGATTATGTGAAAGCATCTAGCCAATATGATTACGATGCGAAAAAAGCAGCGGAATTATTAAAAGAAGCGGGCGTGGATAAATTAGAATTCCAATTACTTTCAACAGACCACTCTTGGGTGAAAGAATGTGCACCGTTAGTGCTTGAGTCTTGGAATAAAATCCCAGGTGTTAAAGTAACCTTACAACATTTACAATCAGGTGCATTATATGGCGGACACGTTGATAAAGGTGCGTACGAAGTTGTAATGGCACCGGGTGACCCATCAGTATTCAGTAACGACTTAGACTTACTCTTAAGCTGGTGGTATCGTGGTGATGTATGGCCGAAAAAACGTTTCGGTTGGTCAGAAACTAAAGAGTATGCTGAGTTACAAGGTTTACTTGATATTGCAGTTAAAGCTAAAGAGCCTGCAGAAGCTAAAGCAGCTTGGGAAAAAGCAATTAACATTATTGCAGAACAAGTTCCGCTTTATCCAATCGTTCACCGTAAATTACCAACGGCTTGGAATGATAAATCATTAGATGGTTTCCAACCAATTCCAACCACTGGTCTATCATTTATTGGTGTAGGTCGTAAATAATGACCTCATTTCCCACTCTTTCGAGAGTGGGAATAAGCTCTTTCATTTGAATATTTAAGCGGTTAGATTGATAACAAATTTTGCAAATTATTTTAAAAATGTAACCGCTTTTTCTTTGATAAACATTAACCTATCCAACGAACCTTTCCTGTAGTCGGAGAAAAAAATGGAAATCGTACTTCGTCTGTTATTACGTCGTTTAATGGCATTACCAATAATGATGCTTGGCGTAAGTGCATTAGTGTTCATTATTTTGCAATTCACACCGGGTGATCCTGCTACTGTCGCATTGGGCGAAAGTGCTAGTGAAGCAGCAAAAGAGTTATATCGTCAACAACACGGCTTGAATGATCCGCTTGTTGTTCAATACATTCGTTTTATCGGAAACGCATTACAATTTGATTTTGGAATGACAACTCCGCCAGAACAGCCTATTACTTCTCTTATCGCAAAAGCTTTCCCAATTACCTTACAATTAACATTTATTGGGGTATTTTTAGCTGCGGTTGTATCTTTCACATTAGGCGTGTTAGCTGCATTACATCGTGATAGCTGGGTGGACCAAATTATTCGTTTACTTTCTGTTGCAGCAGTTGCAACACCATCTTTCTGGTTGGGGATTTTATTGATTCAGTGGTTTGCACTTGAATTAGATTGGTTACCATCTGGTGGATTTGTGGAATTTAGTGAAGATCCGGCAGAATATATTCGCTCAATGGTACTTCCTTCATTAGCGTTAGCCGTTCCTGTTTGTGCATCATTGATTCGTGTTGTGCGTACCACAATGGTAGAAGAAATGGATAAAGATTATGTGCGTACAGCAATTGGTAATGGCGTACCTTATGCAACGGTTATTCGCCGTAATGTATTACGCAACGCGTTAATTACGCCTGTAACTGTACTCGGTTTACGTGTGGGTTATTTACTTGGTGGTGCAGTAGTTATCGAACAGATTTTTGACTTGCCTGGAATGGGTAAATTAATCTTCAACGGTATCGTCAATCACGATTTACACTTAGTACAAGGCGTAGTATTAACGATTGCATTTACCTTCGTATTAGTAAATATCATTGTTGATATTCTGTATCTTATCATCAATCCAAAAATTCGGAGTTTATAATGTTTCGTCAAGGATTAGCAGATCGACTTGCTTCTGGCGGTGCAAGATTCAAAGCATTATCAACCGCCTCCAAAATTGCATTGATTTTCTTACTGGTTGTTGCAGCCGTTGCAATTTTTGCGCCATGGGTGGCACCTTATGACCCGCTCCAAACATTACGCCCTGTGCAAGCACCAAGTGGCGAATATTTATTCGGAACAGACCGCTTAGGACGAGATATTTTCTCTCGCTTAGTTTACGGTGCACAAACCTCGCTCTTTATCGGCTTAGGTGCGGTAGGGATGGCGATTGTGTTTGGGAGTATCTTAGGGGCAACAGCCGCAACCGCAGATAAATTCGGTAATGAAGTGATTATGCGTTTAATGGATATTTTAATGGCATTCCCAGGTATCGCATTAGCTGCAGTATTACTTGCTACTTTTGGTAACAGCGTACCTGTCATTATCTTAACCATTGCGGTAGTTTATACACCACAGCTTGCTCGTGTTGTGCGTGCTAACGTGGTGTCGCAATGGGAAGAAGACTATATTCGTGCTGAACGCGTTATTGGTGGTAGCCGTACTTATATTCTTTTAAAACACGTTGTGCGTAATACCGCTGCACCAGTACTTGTATTCGCAACAGTAATGGTTGCTGATGCTATCGTATTGGAAGCTTCGCTTTCATTCTTAGGCGCGGGTGTACAACCGCCACATCCATCTTGGGGTAACGTGTTATCAGAAGGTCGTAACTTAGTGTTAAGTGGTTTCTGGTGGGCGACAACCTTTGCAGGCTTAATGATTCTTTTAACTGTATTATCGTTAAACATTTTATCTGAAGGTTTAACAGATGCTTTGGTTAATCCAAAACTTAAACGTAGCCCAACAGCAGCAAAAGAAGACGTGTCAAAACCGCTTTCAACTGATGTACAAGAAGCGATGGCAGAAGGTTTAGCATTAAAACGCTACTTATTAAAATTACAAGAGAAAGAAGTTACTCGTACCGATCGTATGCAAGTCAATCCAAATGCAAAACCGATTTTACAAGTGAAAAATCTTTCTATCCGTTTCCCTAATCGTTATGGCGAAACTCCACTTGTTGATAACATTAGTTTCACCGTTCACGAAGGCGAAACAATGGGCTTAGTAGGTGAGTCTGGTTGCGGTAAATCTATTTCAGCCTTCTCAATTATGGGCTTATTACCAAAAACAGCTAAAATTACAGGGGAAATTCTCTTTACCGACCGTAGCGGTCAGCAACACGACTTGCTCAAAACAGATAAATTAAATGAATTGCGTGGTCACGAAATTTCAATGATTTATCAAGATGCGTTAAGTGCTTTAAACCCATCAATGCGTATTAAAGACCAAATGCAACAACTTATTAGTCGTGGCGGTAAACAATCAGCAGAAACCCTATTGCAATGGGTAAAACTTGACCCAGAAAAAACTTTAAACCGTTATCCACACGAATTATCGGGTGGTCAAAGACAACGTGTGTTAATTGCAATGGCACTTGCTCGTGAGCCAAAACTCTTGATCGCAGATGAGCCAACAACCGCATTAGACGTAACTGTTCAAGCTGAAGTTATTAAATTGCTCAACGAATTGCGTGAAAAACTTGGCTTTGCAATGGTATTCGTAAGCCACGACCTTGCACTTGTTGCACAAATTGCTCACCACATTACCGTAATGTATGCAGGTCAAGTGGTTGAAGCTGCACCGACAACACCTTTACTCACTAACCCAACACACGAATATACACGTGGATTATTAGGTTCAGTGCTTTCAACAGAGTGTCGTGCAGAGCGTTTATATCAAATTCCAGGTAGTGTTCCATCGCCATTTGATTTTGCTGATGGTGACCGTTTTGCAAGTCGTTCATTACGACCAGATGCAAATCCAAAACAACGCTTGAAACTTGTTCCTGCAGGCGATCATCCGAAACATCTATGGGCATCACATTTGGAGGCTAAATAATGAGTATGAAACCATTAAAAGAACAGCCAATTATTGAATTGGAGGACATTGTTGTACAGTTCCCTTCTCGTGATGGCACGCTGTTCAATCCAAAGAAATTTACCGCCGTAGGTGGAGTAAGCTTAAGTGTTAGTGCAGGTGAAACTGTTGGCTTGGTGGGGCAGTCAGGTTGCGGAAAATCAACCCTTGCGAGCGTAATTATCGGTTTACAAAAACCGACCTCAGGCTCAGTTAAGTTTAATGGCTTACAAATGAAATACGGTAGCACCGAAGCACGTAAACAGTTTGGACGCCAGGTATCTGTAATCTTCCAAGATCCAGCAACTGCATTAAACCCAAGAATGCGAGTGCTAGATATTTTGAAAGATCCGATGGATATTCATAACGTCTTACAACCTCACGAACGTGAAAAACGTGTGTATGAATTGCTTTCTCGTGTTGGCTTACCACGCTCAGCGGCATTAGTTGAACCAACTCGTTTGTCTGGCGGGCAAAAACAGCGTGTTGCGATTGCACGTGCGTTAGCGTTAAACCCGAAATTGATCGTGGCAGACGAACCAACATCAGCATTAGACGTATCCGTTCGAGCACAGGTGCTTAACTTACTTGCAGATTTGAAAAAAGAGTTAAATCTTGCAATGGTGTTCATCTCACACGATTTACAAACAGTACGCCAAGTATCTGATCGTATTGTTGTAATGAATGGTGGGCTTATCGTTGAACAAGGCGAAGCAGCTGAAGTCTTCGACTTCCCACAAAAAGATTACACCCGCATTCTATTAGACGCAGCTCCATCGCTTCTCTAATAGATATAAGTGCTAACAAGCGGTAAGATCGTGCAAATTTTTTGCAAAATCTTACCGCTTTTTTATCAGATTTTGATAAGTTTTTGGCTTAAATTCGGGATTTAAGTCTGGTTGTAATTATCGGTACGCATATGGTTAGATTTTTCCTCCCATTGAGAATGGTGATATTTATGTAACCACGATAATCTAAAGCGTTATTTTCTAAAATAATGTGTTTTCTCTCGTCGGAAGATTGACATTCTGCTTAATAATCGCTACTTTAAAGCTTATTTTTAACCAAGTAATTACTTTTAATTTACAGGAGTTTTTATGCAAGAACGTTTAGTGACAAGTGCCAGAAGTGAATCATTAGTTAGCACTCATAAAGTGTTACGTAATACTTACTTTTTATTAGCACTGACACTCGCATTTTCATCTGTTGTCGCAGTCGCTGCGATGGTATTAAATCTACCTCGTTTACCTTGGTGGGGAATGTTGGTTGGTTTTTATGGCTTACTCTTTTTAACTCACGCAACAGCGAATAGTGCAGCAGGTATCGCTAGCGTGTTTGCATTGACAGGATTCTTAGGTTATAGCTTAGGACCGATTTTAAATGCGTATTTAAGCAATGGTTTAGGTGATGTGGTTGCATTAGCATTTGGTGCAACAGCATTAGTTTTCTTTGCTTGTTCAGCTTATGTATTAACGACTAAGAAAGATATGTCTTTCTTATCGGGAATGATGATTGCATTATTTGTGGTTTTACTAGTTGGTGTAGTGGCAAATATTTTCTTAGAAATCCCAGCATTAAATTTAGCAATTAGTGCATTATTTATTGTGTTCTCAAGCGGTGCGATTTTACTGGCAACAAGCAATATTATTCACGGTGGTGAAACCAACTACATTCGTGCAACTGTTGATCTTTATGTTTCACTTTATAATTTATTCGTCAGTTTCTTAAATATCTTCGGTGTATTAGGTAACGACGACTAATTAACCCTTAAATAATATGCCACAGAAATGTGGCATTTTTTATTTCTATAACATTGACTATGACTTATTTTATTGAATTAAATCAGCAAAAATTTGAAACGGATGAGTTTGGCTATTTAAGAAATTTAGATGATTGGTCTGAATTACTCGCAGTAGAGATTGCTAAAAAAGACCATCTTGAATTAACTGAAGACCATTGGGAAATTATCTTTTTTGTTAGAGAGTTTTATCAAGAATATAAAACCTCCCCAGCAATTAGAATGTTAGTTAAGGCACTTTCACAGAAATTTGGTGAAGAAAAAGGTAATAGTCGCTATTTACAGCGTTTATTTCCTGAAGGTCCAGCTAAACAAGCTACTAAAATTGCAGGTTTGCCCAAACCAGCAAAGTGTTTGTAACATCATATTTTTATTAGGAAATTCTAATGCGAACTGTTAAATCAATCTGTGTTTTACGCTTATCGGCAATTGGTGATGTATGCCATACACTTGCTGTTGTACAAGCCATTCAACGTCAATACCCTCATGCTGAAATAACGTGGATTTTAGGTAAGGCAGAAGCCACTTTAATGGCAGGCATTCCAAATGTAACTTTAGTTACTTATGATAAAAAAACAGGTTGGAAGGGTATTTGGGCATTGTGGCGACAATTACGCCGCAAGCGGTTTGATTATCTATTAAATTTGCAAACCGCATTTAGAGCATCAATGCTCTCTTTAGGTATTAAAGCGAATGTTAAAATCGGGTTTAATCGTGATCGTGCAAGGGAAGGACAGTGGCTTTTTACTAACTTAAAAGTAGAACAGACTGCATCACCACACGTTTTAGACGGACAAATGATGTTCGCAAAAGCAATTGGTGTAACAGATTTAAGTACGCAATGGTACTTGCCGATAAGTGAACAGGATAGACAATACAGCCAGCAATTTATTGAACCACAGAAGAAAAATGTGGTGATTGCACCTTGTTCTAGTAAAAAAGAGAAAGATTGGTTACCAGAACGCTATGCTGAGATTGCTAATTTTTTGTTAGAGCACAATATTAACGTGATTATTTGCGGTTCATCTTCCACTTATGAAATAGAAAGTGCTACTAAAATTCATCAACTTGCGCCTAAAACACTTAATATAGCAGGAATAACATCACTAAAACAGCTTGCATCAGTTATTCAGCAAGCAGATTTGGTCATTTCATCTGACTCTGGACCTGCACATATTGCGACCACACAGCATACACCGATTATTGGGCTTTATGCTATTCATAACCCGTTAAGAACAGGGCCTTACAACGATTTAGACAAAGTTGTTTCTGTTTACGATGAAGCTATTTTGCAAGAATATGGAAAATCTTGGCAAGATTTACCTTGGGCGACAAGAGCAAAGGGAAAAGATTTAATGAGTCGTATTAGCGTAGAACAAGTTAAACAAAAAATAGTTGAAACTTTTAATATAACCTTGTAAATTAGTGTGTAATATAAAATTTACAAAGGGGAAATTAAAATGAACACTGTATTTAATAAAGATAGTGTACACAATGTAAATATTGTTAATGAGAAATTGCTGTTAACTCCAAAAATGTTAAAGGAAGAATTTCCATTGTCAGAAAAAATAAAGCAACAGATTGAAAAATCAAGAAAAATAGTTTCAGATATTATTCATAAACGTGACACTCGTCAGCTTATTGTGATAGGACCTTGTTCTATTCACGATCCTATATCGGCTTTGGAATATGCTAAAAAACTTAAAGTTTTATCTGATGAAGTGTCAGATAAACTTTACATTGTAATGCGAGTTTATTTTGAAAAACCTAGAACAACAGTAGGTTGGAAAGGTTTAATCAACGACCCTAATCTTAATGGCACTTTTGATATTGAAAAAGGGCTGCGTGTTGCTCGCAAATTATTGTTAGAGATTGCTGAGCTCGGTTTACCTCTTGCTACAGAAGCACTTGACCCTATCACACCACAATATCTTGCAGATTTATTTAGTTGGTCGGCTATTGGTGCAAGAACAACGGAGTCACAAACGCACAGAGAAATGGCATCTGGGCTATCAATGGCGGTTGGTTTTAAAAACGGAACAGATGGAAATTTAACTGTTGCCATCAATGCGATGCAAGCATCAGCACAGGGCCATAGCTTTCTTGGTATTAGTCAAACAGGGCAGGTTACTATTTTACAGACGAAAGGAAATCCAGATGGGCACGTTATTTTACGAGGCGGTAAAACCCCGAATTTTGAAAATCAGTATGTGCAAGAATGTGAGCAAGCCTTGCGTAAAGCAAATTTACCAGAAGCAATCATGATTGATTGTAGCCACGGAAACTCAAACAAAGATTACTATCGACAAGCGATAGTGGCCGAAGATGTTTTACAACAATTGCTTAATGGCAATAAATCAATTATAGGCTTAATGTTAGAGAGCCATCTCTTTGCGGGTAATCAATCATCGGAACAACCTTTTGAGCAGATGAAATATGGCGTATCCATAACAGATGCATGTATTGATTGGCAAACAACAGAGACATTATTAACCCATTTTGCAGAGCAGTTAAGAAAATAAGTATGAATCCATTAGAACCGATTAGAGAACAAATAGATAAATTAGATCAACAGCTTATCGAATTACTTGCAAAGCGTTTAGCTCTAGTGGCAGAAGTGGGAAAAATTAAACATCAGTATGGTTTACCTATTTATGCACCAGAACGAGAAGCCTTTATGATCAATGCTCGTAGAGAAGAGGCTGAAAAGCGTGGTATTCCAGCTGATTTAATTGAGGATATTTTACGCCGAGTTATGCGAGAATCTTATGCAAGCGAGAATAAACATGGCTTTAAAACGGTTAATCCATCTATTCAAAAAATTGTGGTAGTGGGGGGGAAAGGGAAACTTGGTGGTCTATTCGCTCGCTATTTTGTAAATTCAGGCTATCCTGTTGCTGTTTTAGATAAAGATGATTGGCATAATGCTACAGAGATTTTACATAAGGCTGATTTGGTTTTGGTTTCTGTGCCGATTGATCACACTTTACCGACGCTTGAAGCATTAAAACCTTATCTGACAGAGAATATGATCTTGGCTGACCTGACGTCTGTTAAAGCTCAACCGTTGGCAAAAATGCTTGAAATTCATCAAGGAGCAGTAGTTGGTCTTCACCCAATGTTTGGGCCTGATATTGCAAGTTTTGCAAAACAAGTGACCGCTTGTTGTCATGGACGTTCTTCCGAAAAATACCAATGGCTATTAGAGCAGATTCAGATTTGGGGTGGGAAAATCGAATATATTGATGCGAAAGAGCACGATCACGCAATGACTTACATTCAAGCATTACGCCATTTCTCAACCTTTACGTATGGTTTACATCTTTCACAGCAACCTATCAAACTCTCGCAATTATTGGCATTATCTTCGCCAATTTATCGCTTAGAATTAGCAATGATTGGACGCTTGTTTGCTCAAGATGGGGCATTATATGCTGATATTATTTCAGATAAGCCAGAAAATTTAGCGGTTATTGAATCTCTTCAGCAAAGTTTTGCTGAAAGCCTAGCATTCTTCCAGCAGCACAATAAACAGGGTTTTATAGAAACTTTTGAAAAAGTGCATCAATGGTTTGGGGAATATTCAGAACAATTCCTCAAAGAAAGTCGTAATTTATTACAACAAGCGAATGATTTAAGGGGCTAGCTTTAGATACAGCTAGTGATACTACAATTTGTAACATTGAATAGTATTGTGCTTTCCAAGTCTCTGAAAATTGGAATATTGGTGGTGTGAACAATTTTTATCTCTGTTTTTTATTACACCACCAAAACAAGTTTTAGATAATTCGTGAGAAATACTGTGTCTCTAAGGTAGATTTTTATTTAATGAGTTTTTCTTTGTAATGACGGCGACAAACAGAGAGATAAGTATCATTCCCCCCAATTTGAATTTGTTCACCATCTGCAATGGCTTCGCCTTGCTCATTAAGGCGAATAACAAAGTTCGCTTTTCTACCACAATAACAGATTGTTTTTAACTCTTCGAGTTGGTCTGCCCAAGCAAGAAGATATTGGCTACCCTCAAATAATTCTGCTCGAAAGTCTGTTCTTAGTCCATAGCATAGAACAGGAATGTTGAATTTATCAACAATTTCACTGAGTTGATAAACTTGTTCTTTCGTTAGAAATTGTGCTTCATCAATTAAAATACAGTGTAATGTCTGCTTTTGAATGTGGGCTGAAACTTCACTGAATAGATCCGTTGTAGTATGAAATAAGGCAGCTTCTTGAGATATACCAATACGAGATGCAACTTTCCCTACGCCATATCGGTCATCAATAGCAGCAGTGTAAACAAGTGTATTCATACCACGTTCTTGGTAGTTATAAGAAGACTGGAGCAGGGTTGTTGATTTCCCTGCATTCATAGAAGAATAGTAAAAATAGAGTTTTGCCATAGTTATAAAGAAAAACGGCTAATCAATATTAGCCGTTTTGATAATTTGTGAAATTAAACGTTATCAATTTGACCTAAAAGGGAACGTAAGCGGTCTTGGAAACCTTGATGCTCTGCTTTTAATTGTTCGTGTTCTTGACGTAGTGTTTCATTCGCAAGATTAGCTTCATCATTCTTCCCTTTTAATTCTTCAACTTCTAATTGAAGTAATTGAATGGTTTCAACAGCTTGTTTAATTTTGCCTTCTAATTGATCTAAAATAGTTACTGACATAAATGTTCCCTCTTTTATAATGTACTTGATGTGAAAGATTTTACTCTAATACGACACTGTTTTCATTATAAAGTTTTGAAATAATGATAAAAAAATCCCCTAACGAATGTCAGGGGATTTTTTCATCTTATTATTTTACGCGTGAAACGTATTCGCCAGAGCGAGTATCAACTTTAATCACTTCACCGATTTGTACGAAAAGTGGTACACGAACTACAGCGCCAGTGCTTAATGTTGCTGGTTTACCACCAGTACCTGCGGTATCACCTTTTAAACCAGGATCAGTTTCAACAACTTCTAATTCAACAAAGTTTGGTGGAGTTACACCAATTGCAGAACCGTTCCATAATGTGATGATACATTCCGCTTGATCAACTAACCATTTATCGTTATCGCCTAATGCTTTTGCATCAACAGAAATTTGTTCAAAAGTTTCTGGGTGCATAAAGTACCAGAAATCTTCATCTTTATAAGAGTAATTGTAGTTGTAATCAACAACATCAGCGGCTTCAACAGAAGTACCTGATTTGAAGTTGATCTCTAATACTTTACCAGAAATAAGTTTACGGATTTTTGTACGGGTAAATGCTTGACCTTTACCTGGTTTCACGAATTCATTTTCAACGATGACGCAAGGTTCGCCGTCTTGAATGAATTTTAAACCTGGTTTAAAGTCGTTAGTGCTGTAACTAGCCATTGTTATCCTCAAAATAGATAAATGAAATGCCTGAATTGGCAAGGTTTATAAAAAGACGTATATGATACAACAAAATCAAAAAACTTTTAAAAATTTATTTATAATGGCGAGAGATTTATTTTTAGGTATAATCCGCAATCTTTTTAGCATTTAATTTTTCTCTTACATTTACAAGGATATTTAATGAAAAAAGTCATTACTGTGACAGCGATTGCTCTCTTTTCCCTTTCAACAATTGTCGAAGCTAAACGTGGCGGTGGAATGCGAGTGGTAAAAACAAAACCAAGTACGCAACAATCTACTTCTCAACAAAAGAATCAGCAAGATGCTGATTTTAACAATACTCCACAACAACCCGCTGGAGCTGCACAACAAGTTCAATCAAATGGTAATCGAGCAGCAAATTTCTTAACAGGGGCGGCGGCTGGCTATTTATTGAGTGATATGCTTTCACCAACAGAAGCACAAGCTCAAGAGAATAAGCAAGTAGAGAATAAACAACAAGCGGTGGATTCAGCTCAACAATCTGCAAATCCGGTTGCTCAACTTAATCAACAGGTACAAAATGTACCAACGATTCAAGCATTTAAATCTATTGATCCGCAAGATCCAAATTTAATTGAGAAAACTCCTGGTTATTCTCGCTATTGCTTAAACGGTGTTCAGTATCTAATTAGTGCGACTAACAATCAACTTCCACCAACGTTGATGGTGGACAAAAATAATACTCCTGTACAATGCATCATCACGCAATAGGGCTGAATGATGCAAATAATTGACTCAATCAAACCGCTATGGTTAATTGATTTAGCCCAAGCTTTTAATGATCCTAAGTCATTACTCGAATTTTTAGAGCTTGATTCTAAAGAGTTTGAGCAAGATATTGACGCTCGGAAATTATTTGCATTACGAGTTCCTCGCCCATTTGCAGAAAAAATGCAAAAAAAAGAGCGGAATGACCCGCTCTTTTTACAAGCGATGTCTCTCCAACAAGAATTTATTGCGGTAGATGGGTTTGTAAAAGATCCCCTTGAAGAGCAACATTCACCAGCCCCAAATATTCTGCATAAATACCATAACCGTTTGTTATTTATGCTTAAAAATAGCTGTGCCATCAACTGTCGCTTTTGCTTTCGCCGTCATTTTCCTTATGATGAAATTAAAAGTGGTAAAGAGTCTTGGCAACAGAGTATTGATTATATTGCTGCTCATCAAGAAGTCGAAGAAGTGATTTTGTCTGGTGGGGATCCGTTAATGGCGAAAGATCATGAAATGGATTGGCTTTTAACCAAGCTAGAACAAATTCCTCATATCAAAACATTACGAATTCATAGCCGATTACCTGTGGTTATTCCAAATCGTATTACCGATGAATTATGTCACCGTTTTGCAAATTCTCGATTGAACATTGTATTCGTGGCACATATCAATCACGCCAATGAAATTGATGATGTTTTTGCACAAAAAATGCAAATGTTGAAAAAAGTGAATGTCACGTTACTTAATCATACAGTATTACTCAAAGGCGTGAACGACAATCCAAAAACTTTAAAAATCTTGAGTGACAAGTTGTTTAGCTACGGTATTTTGCCTTATTACCTTCATCTGTTAGACAAAGTAGAAGGTGCAAGTCATTTCTATATTGATGATTATCAAGCAGCTCAAATTTACAGAGAATTGCAACGTACTACGTCAGGTTATTTAGTACCGAAATTAGTGCGAGAAATTGCCTTTGAGCCGAATAAAACGCTGATGGGGTAGTTGGCATAAAAAACAAGCGGTCAGTTTTTCAGAACATTTTGCAAAAATTTATAGAAAGCTGACCGCTTAATTTTATTTAATAATCAATAACTTACTTACGTTACTCATCATATCTGCAACTTTTGCTTGTTCAGCTAATTGTTTTTCGCTCATTGGTTCGATTTTCCAAATGTCTTTGGCATAATCAAGTACAGAACGGTCTGAGGAGAAATAGCCCATATTCGCAATATTGATCATAGCAGAGCGTATCCAAGCTTTTCTATTAGCAAAGTATTCTGCCACTTTTTCTTGTGTATCAACATAGCTACGGAAGTCTGCACAGGCTTGATAGTAGTCGCCTGAATTAAGGATTAAGTCTTGGTAGCGATACGGATCTTCTGGCGAGAATTTGCCATTTAGAATTTGTGAAATCGCTTCATTTAATTCTGCATCTTGTTCATAGTAGCGATATGGTGAATAACCATTATGGCGTAGTTCTTCCACTTGCTCTACGGTATTACCGAAAATAAAGATATTTTCTTTACCGACACGATCTAAAATTTCTACGTTCGCTCCATCTAAAGTACCAATTGTTAATGCTCCATTTAAAGCAAATTTCATATTCGATGTGCCAGATGCTTCTGTACCTGCTAATGAGATTTGTTCAGAAAGATCTGCCGCAGGAATAATCAACTGTGCAAGGCTAACACTGTAATTCGGGATAAAGATGACTTTAATTAAATCGTTAATACGATCATCATTATTGATAACTTTAGCAACATCATTGATTAAACGAATGACTTTTTTCGCTGCATAGTAGGCACTTGCCGCTTTACCTGCAAAAATAAATACTCGAGGTTGCCAATTTGCCGTAGGATTTTTCAAAATACGGTTGTAGTGAGCAATAATATGTAATACGTTAAGTTGTTGACGTTTATATTTATGAATACGTTTGATTTGCACATCAAAAATGGCTTCAGGGTTGAGTTTGATGCCTTGTGTTTCTTCAATATAAGCGGCAAGTTTGCGTTTATTTTCTACTTTAACGGCTGCAATTTCTGCTTGTACATCAGCATTATCAACAAATTCATTGAATTTGTTTAATTCCATTAAATCAGTACGCCATTTGCGACCAATGTATTTATCTAAGATTGATGCAAGCCCTGGGTTAGCAATTTGGATCCAGCGGCGAGGTGTTACACCATTGGTTACATTGGTAAAACGATTTGGGTAGATTTTTGCAAAGTCAGCAAAAATAGATTCCACCATTAAATCTGAATGAATTTTAGCTACACCATTGACTTTACTTGATGCAATAACAGCTAACCAAGCCATACGGATACGGCGATCACCTTGTTCATCAATGATCGAAACTCGGCGAATGAGTTCTTCATCATTCGGGAATTTTTCTCTGACTTCTTGTAAAAAATGGCTATTGATATCAAAAATAATTTGTAAGTGGCGAGGTAGAATACGAGCCACCATTTCAACAGGCCAAGTTTCAAGTGCTTCGCTCATTAAGGTGTGGTTAGTATAGAAGAATGTTTTACGAGTTGTATTCCACGCTTGCTCCCAACTATAACCTTTCTCATCAATCAGAATACGCATCAATTCAGGAATGGCAAGAGTTGGGTGAGTATCGTTTAAGTGAATAGCTACTTTTTCTGCAAGGTTAATGCAAGAGCCAGACTCAATTTCGTGGCGGCGAATAATATCTTGGATTGATGCGGAGCAAAGGAAATATTCTTGGCGTAAACGCAATTCACGTCCATTGTAGGTTGAATCGTCAGGGTAGAGTACGCGTGAAACATTTTCAGAGCTATTTTGTTGGCTCATTGCGGCAAAATAATCACCACGATTAAAATCAGCTAAGCCGAATACTTTATCTCCTGCGTGAGCTGACCATAAACGTAGGCTATTCGTTGCAGTGGTTTCAAAACCTGGAATAAGCTGATCGTGGGCTTGAGCAATGATTTCTTCTTCTGCTTGCCAGTGAACTTTCTTCCCTTCTAACCAAGTACGACCGCCAAAGCGAACTGGAAAACGCTTACTTGAACGAACATAAGGCCAAGCAAATTCTTTATCTAGCCAGTAGTCTGGTAATTCAACTTGTTCGCCATTTTTAATTTCTTGGCGGAACATTCCATATTCATAACGAATACCATAACCAATAGCTGGGATTTTCATCGCTGCCAAACTATCCATATAGCAGGCTGCCAAACGTCCTAAGCCCCCATTACCTAAACCTGGGTCGCCTTCTTCGTTAATAATATCTTCTAGATTTTGACCGAGTTCATCTAATGCAGCACGAATCAATTCATAAACACCTTCAGAAATCATTGCATTACTGAAGGTTCTTCCCATTAAAAATTCCATTGAGAGATAGTAAACTCGGCGGCTTGTATTAGCGGCTTGGCTACGGCGAGTTTGTAGCCAGGCTTCCGTAGAAAGATCACGCACGACACGTAATGATGCGTTTAACCAGTTGCGTTTACTCGCTTCACGAGGTTCTACCCCCAATGCAAAGACTAATTTATGTAAAATCGCATTTTTTACATTTTGAATATTTTCAGGACTAAGATGTGTATCTGGCTGATAACTGCCCATTTATAACTCCTAATATGACGAATTTATAGTTCAAAAACGTATATATTTTACAATAACTTGAGTAAAATTGCTGTATATTCCCCAAACATAAAATATTTTTTTGTAAAATTTCAGCGACCAGTAAAATATAAAAATTTGCTAATAAAAACTATTGGTTTTTTATCATTTTTTGATTAAAATTACCTTTCGGCTTTTGCCGTAAATTTTTAGGGAATAGCTGGGTCGCCTGCTATTTTTTTATCAACGGAACAATTATGTTCCATTTTTTATGAGAATTTAATAATGTCATTTACATTTGAAGCTGAAGTTCGTTTAGCGCAAGGTAAGGGTGCGAGCCGCCGCCTGCGTCACAATGGTCAAGTTCCTGCAATCATCTACGGTGGAAACGCAGAGCCTGTATCAATCGTGTTAGACCACGAAAAAGTAAACAATGCACAAGTACAAGATGCATTTTACAACGAAGTATTAACTATCGTTGTTGGTGGTAAAGAAGAGAAAGTGAAAGTACAAGCTATTCAACGCCACCCAACTAAACCTAAATTAGTGCATTTAGACTTTAAACGCGCATAATCCTTGATTTACAAGGGTTAATTATGAAAAAAGCTTCCAAACGTGATGTTAGGAAGCTTTTTCTTTAGGGGCTTTTATCGCTAGTCTAATTTCTGCAATAGTTGATTCTGTTCCAATGTTATAGTTATTACATTAAGGTAAATCCGATAACGCATTCGGATTTTTCGTAATAAACATTGCATCGCCATAGCTGAAAAAGCGATAGTGAGAACTAACCGCGTGTTGATAGGCTTGCATACAGTTGCGATAACCTACAAAAGCGGAAACTAGCATAATTAGCGTGGATTCAGGTAAATGGAAATTGGTTACGAGAGCATCGACAACCTTAAACGTTTTTCCTGGGTAGAGAAAAATGTTGGTATCTGCATAAAAAGGTTCAATCAGTTTTCCTGTTTTCTCCGCTGCTTGTGCAGCACTTTCGATAGAGCGAACGGATGTTGTCCCAACACAAATCACCCTTTTACCTTTCGCTTTAGTAGCAAGAATTTTATCTACAACTTCTTGATTTACTTCGGCATATTCAGCGTGCATTTTATGTGCTTCTAAGGTTTCCACCCTAACCGGTTGGAATGTGCCTGCCCCAACATGCAAGGTAACAAAAGCGGTATCTACACCTTTTGCCTGTAATTTACTTAACATTTCCTGATCAAAATGTAAGCCAGCAGTTGGTGCAGCGACTGCCCCTAACACTTTGCTATAAACGGTTTGATAACGCTCTTGATCGGTATCTTCATCAGGGCGATCAATATAAGGCGGAAGGGGCATATGCCCTGCTTGTTGTAGTAGCTCAAACAACGGTTGGCTTGCTTTAAACTCCAACTCAAATAATGCTTCGTGGCGAGCAACCATCATGGCGTGAAAACCATTTCCTTCGCCTAATTTATCTTCGCCTAAAATAATCTCCGTACCTTCTTTGGGGGCTTTTGATGAACGGATATGAGCAAGACAACGATGTTCGTCTAATACTCGCTCAACCAATACTTCAAGTTTTCCACCGCTTGATTTACGTCCGTAAAGACGAGCTGGGATTACACGAGTATTGTTAAAAATCAACAAATCGCCGCTTTCAATATGGGAGAGAAGATCGGTAAACTGTTGGTCTTGATATTCACCCGTTGTGCCATTGAGATAGAGTAATCGGCTAGCACTACGCTCTTTGGTTGGGTAACGAGCAATCAGTTCATCAGGAAGATCAAAATGGAAATCGGTAACTAACAAAGGTATTCCTTAATAAATTGCAAAAAATGGAAAAATCTAACCGCTTACGCTTAGAGTAATGCACAAATATCATTGATGGCTTTACTCAGTTTGTGGCGATCGTGGCGGTAATATACGTCTTCGGCCTGTAAGTCTTTTCGAAGAGTTGTAATGTAATAAGGTGTTTCACTGGTTTCATCTGAATGGGTAATAATGCCGTTTAAACGCATTAAGCCGATGCGGTTTTCAATCCATTGAATACGATCATTCAGTGAAAGCGATCCTGCTACACCATGCTCTTTGCCAATATTGTCAATAAAAATCACTTTAGCGTGGCTTGTCTGAATGGCTTGGGCTACTTCATCAAGGAGTAAATTAGGCATAATACTAGTAAAAAAACTACCTGGCCCGAGAATAATCAATTCTGCTTGGTTTAATTCTTCCAGTACTTCAGGCGTAGCGGTTACGTTAGGGATAAGAGAAAGCGACTGTGGCACAACGTCTAAAGCATCAATTGACACTTCACCAACAATGGTTTCCCCACTTGCAAGATGACTGGCCAAATGCACTGGCGATTCAGACATTGGCATCAAACCCACTCGAACGTGTAGCAGATCTCGCACTAAATTTAATCCATCAAGGGGACGGATTTTCATATCTTCAAGCGCTTTAAGAATAAGATTACCTAAATTATGCCCAGCTAATTCTCCTTGTCCTGTAAAACGGTATTCAAAGAGAGCAGAAGCAATGGTTGGTTTTATTGTGATTTGAGTTAGACAGTTGCGGAGATCACCCCAAGCGATACCGCCGTGTTGGTGACGAATACGCCCTGTTGAACCGCCATTATCGGTAGTTGCTACCACACCCGTTAAACGTTCTTTTAAAAATGAGAGTGAAGACAGCACACGCCCTAAACCGTGCCCACCACCTAACGCCACAACTTTATTCAGTTGAGCAAGTTTAGGGTGGCGTGGTGGAATTGTCATTTCTGTCATAGCAAACCTGTATGTAAAAATATCAAAATGAAAGCAAAAGTTTCACTCAATCTAACCGCTTGATTAAGCGATAAAAAAATCAGGGCTATTCTAGCATAAAATTTCTTGGCAATTTAATTCAGTGACAAATTTGCGATTTAATTTAAAAACTTCACTATGCTAGAATGAGCGACAATAAAGAAATTATATCCGTAGAAAGATTTTTACAGAGTTAGGTTAGGAGTAATAATGAGTTTAACCACCAAACAAGAACTACAACAACAAGAAGAAATATTAAGAGAAGCGGTAAGTTCGGCTTTATCTTTTGCAAAAAAAGCAGGGGCAACCGCAGAAGTGGCAGTGACAAAGGTTGCAGGCTTATCTGTTTCTACCCGTTTGGAACAAACAGAAAATATTGAATTTAATAATGATGGTGCGTTAGGTATTTCAGTCTATTTAGGCAAGCGTAAAGGTAATGCCTCCACTTCCGATTTGCAGCCTGCCTCTATTCAACAAGCGGTGGAATCTGCCTTAGCGATTGCAAAATATACATCGGAAGATGATTGCACAGGCTTGGCGGATAAAGAAATGATGGCGTTTGAGAGTATCGATTTAGATTTATATCACCACGCTGAGATCGATGTGGATCAAGCAGTGCAACTGGCAATAGAAACGGAACATCACGCATTAAATAGTGATGAACGTATTGTAAACAGCGATGGTGCAACATTTAATTCCCATAGCGGTATTCGTGTTTATGGCAATACGCACGGAATGTTACAAAGCTATTTATCAAGTCGTTATTCGCTCTCTTGTAGTGTTATTTCTGCCTATCAAGATCAACTAGAAAGAGATTATGAATACACGATTTCTCGCCAGTTTAATCAATTAGCTACGCCTGAATGGGTAGGAAAACAAGCTGGCTTAAAAGCGGTAGAGCGTTTAAATCCACGCCAATTAGCCACCTGTGAAGTGCCCGTTATTTTCTATAATGATGTTGCCACTGGTTTAATCGGGCATTTAGCAGGGGCGATTAGTGGCGGTGCTTTATATCGCAAATCCAGTTTTTTACAAGATAAATTAGGCGAAAAAATTCTGCCTGATTGGTTTGCGATTTCAGAACGTCCACATTTATTGCAACAACTTGCATCATCGGCTTTTGATAGCGAAGGGGTGAGAACGGAAAACCGAGAAATTATTACGGACGGCATTTTACAAACTTATCTTTTAACCAGTTATAGCGGTCGAAAACTGGGTATGCAAACCACAGGGCACGCAGGTGGCATTCACAACTGGTTAGTCAAACCAAACCGCACTGGTGGGCTAGACACTTTGCTAAAAGAAATGGGAACAGGGCTGTTAGTTACCGAAATGCTTGGCAGTGCAATCAATGGTGTAACGGGCGAGTATTCTCGTGGTGCAGCAGGTTTTTGGGTTGAAAATGGCGAAATTTGCTACCCAGTGGCAGAAATTACTATTGCTGGCAAGTTACAAGAGATGTATCAAAATATGGTTGCAGTGGCTGATGATATTGAACACCGCTCAAACATTCAAACAGGTTCTATTTTATTAGACAAAATGAAAGTTTCGGGGCAGTAACTTCCACTTTCAACGGGGCAAAGCAACTTTGCCCCCCATACCCCACCTATTATTTCAATTCCCCTTCAAATTTGTAAATTTTTCAGCATTTCCTTGACTATCATTTTTTTTTTTTACAATTAGGAAGATTTGGTTGATTGTTTTTAATAGTGAACTATAAAAACCAGTATGCTTCATTAAATGACCAAGGAGTGAATTTATGATTAGTGTAGAATATGCAAAATGTTTATTTTTTGTTTTTACATTTTTGATTTTTATTTTATGTTTGGATTGCAAGAAATGTTGTAAATTATTAAGAGAACTATTAAGAAATTTTTCTTTAGATCAGATAAAAAATTTATTTTCGTGTAATACTAAATATTTGTGTGTTTATCTTAAAAATATCCTAGCATTATGTTTGTCAGTAATGTTAATTCCTTTATCAGAAATTATTTTAAATGACTCTAAAGTACAGAATAGTGATCTTGGTTTCATTATAAGATGTCTTGTTTCTTTAATGATTATTTTATTTATAGATATATTTATCAATAAAATAAAAGGTATATCAAAACAGATTAAATTAGAGGCTAAAATTAAGGTGTTTTTTATTCTGATAATCATCTTATCTATTCTTATTTGTTGCATTTAACCTTATTGACCAAACAACTTAGGAGTAAAAAATGAAACTTTCTCACGTTTTCCGCACCACCATTCTTGCCAGCACCCTTGCTTTCGGGCTAACGGGCTATACGCAGGCATCTAATGTAGAAATCATTTTGCAACAATTTCAGCAAGGTCAAGGTCTGCAAGCCTATAACCAAAAAGATTATGCCACTGCCTTAAAATTCTGGCAGCCATTAGCTGAACAAGGCGATAAAATTGCTCAATATAATTTAGGGTTTATGTATTTAAATGGGCAGGGAGTGGCTCAGGATTATCAACAAGCGGCCTATTGGTTTCAAAAAGCGGCTCAGCAAGGCTTGGTAGAGGCTCAATATGATTTAGGGGTTATGTATGATAAGGGGGAGGGAGTGACTCAGGATTATCAACAAGCGGTTTATTGGCTTCAAAAAGCGGCTCAGCAAGGCTATGCAAAGGCTCAATATAGTTTAGGGGTTATGTATTATGAGGGGCAGGGAGTGGCTCAGGATTATCAACAAACGGTTTATTGGTATCAAAAAGCGGCTCAGCAAGGCATTGCAGAGACTCAATATAATTTAGGGGTTATGTATTATCAGGGGCAAGGCGTAAAAAAAGATGCTAAAAAAGCCCGTAGCCTATGGCAACAAGCCTGTAAACAGGGATTTAAACAGGCTTGTGAAGCTTTAGAAGTTACCAAACCAAGCAAAAAAGCGAAATAAACCTAAAGATTGCCCTATTGCCCCTGTATGAACTACAAGCGGTGCGATAGGGCAATATTTTTACCTTAGATAGCGAGAGATTTATGACAATTTCAACCTTTATTCGTCGCACTTTAGTTGCCATTCCCCTTGCAGTGAGTTTTACCCCTGCACTTTACGCTTCTACTCCATTCCAACAGGGGTTGGAGGCATATAACCAAAAAGATTACGCCACCGCTTTAACCCAGTGGCAACCCTTAGCCGAGCAAGGCGACCCTGTTGCTCAATATAATTTGGGGCTAATGTATAAAAATGGATTAGGGGTTAATCAAGATGATAAACAAGCGGTGAGTTGGTATCAAAAAGCTGCAACACAAGGCAATGCTGAAGCACAGTATGCCTTAGGCTTTATGTATGCAGAAGGGCGTGGTCTTGAAAAAGATTTAGCACAAGCGGTGAGTTTGTATCAAAAAGCGGCAAAACAAAACAATATGGAAGCGCAATATGCCTTAGGTTCTGCCTATCGAAAGGGGCTAGGTGTGGAGAAAGATCTCAAACAAGCGTTCTATTGGTATCAACAAGCTGCCTTACAAGGCGATTTTTATGCTCAATATGCGTTAGGCTCTGCCTATCAATTTGGATACGGTGTTGAGAAAGATATGAAAGAAGCGGTAAATTGGTATCGAAAATCTGCCGAACAGAATTATGCCCAAGCACAATCTTCCTTAGGCTATGCGTATGAATATGGGCGTGGGGTTGAAAAAGACGAAAAACAAGCCGCAATTTGGTATCAAAAAGCCGCAGAGCAAGGGGAAAATGTAGCTCAATATGCACTGGGTAAGTTATACCTAAAAGGAAAAGGGGTTCCGCAAGATGATAAGCAGGCGGTTTATTGGCTGCAAAAATCGGCTGAACAGGGAAGCAGCATTGCACAACACGCTCTAGGGCAGGCGTATGATAATGGCTCTGGGGTAGCTAAAGATCCAAAACAAGCAGCAATGTGGTATCAAAAAGCGGCAGAGCAGGGCGATTCGTCAGCACAATATGATTTAGGCGTTAAATATAGCTTGGGCGATGGCGTTGAGAAAGATGACAAGCAAGCGGTGAGTTGGTATCAGAAATCTGCAGATCAAGGCGAAGCCAATGCTCAATATGCGTTGGGTTTTATGTATCATCAAGGACGTGGGGTTGAGCAAGATATGAAGCAAGCGGTTTATTGGTATGAAAAAGCCGCAGAGCAAGATCTTGAGATTGCTAAACAGGCGTTAGAAATTATTAAGGCTGAAAATCAGAAAGCGGAACAAAAAGCAGAACAACGTGCGAAGTCAATTCCTTTTTATGAGCAAGCCACAACGCAAAATAGTGCCGAAGCACAATATGAGCTTGGTAAAATGTATCATTTAGGCAGTGAGTTTACCCCTATTGATGATAAGCAAGCGGTGAGTTGGTTAGAAAAATCAGCAAATCAAGGATATAAGCAAGCACAGTATTACTTAGGGGAAATTTATTACGCAGGAAACGGTGTGCCACAAAATAAACAACAAGCTATAAGTTTGTGGGAACAAGCCTGTAAGCAAAAATATCAAGATGCTTGCGACAGATTGGCAATGGTTAATGATCAGAAAAAAATGAAAATTTCAGGTCAATAACTTCCACTTTCAACGGGGCAAATTTGCTTTGCCCCCATATTCCCACCTATTTTTAATGTCCTTGGTGGCTTGTTCCGTATAAGATTTTATCGGTATATGCCATTGCAAGCGCTGAAACTAAGAAACCTAAATGTAACAATAATTGCCACATCATTGTTTTTTCATCCATATTTGCCGCATTAACAAACGTCTGTAACATATGGATGGAAGAGATACTGATAATTGACATTGAAAGCTTCACTTTTAGTACGGAAGCATTGACGTGGCTTAACCATTCAGGTTCATCAGGGTGATTTTCTGTGTGTAATTTAGACACAAAAATTTCATAACCTCCAACAATGACCATTACCAGTAAGTTTGCAATCATGACGACATCAATAAGATTAAGCACAGCCAACATAATGGTATTTGAATCCATCTGTTTTAAATTAATCGTCAGTTCCCACAATGATTTAATAAATTTATACGCGTAAATACCCTGTACCACAATTAAGCCTAAATACATTGGTAATTGTAGCCAGCGACTAGCAAAGATAAGATGCCCAATTAACGTGGGGGCTTTGTGTTTTCGTTTTGCTGGATATGATTGAGATGAATGATATTCCATATAATACCTGCATTAGAAGTAGATTTTATTAATGAAATGATTATAGCTATATTCCTATGTTAATAATGGATTGTTTCGCATACTAACTAGGAGAGTTTCTTCAAATTGAAAGAATATATCCTCCAATAAAAAAGCCAGGCATTGAGCCTAGCTTTTATTATCAATAAACTAATCAGTATTAGCCTTTGTAGTTATGTACTAAAGAAACTAAATCTAATACTTTATTTGAATAGCCAGTTTCGTTATCGTACCAAGATACTAATTTAACGAAAGTATCTGTTAACGCGATACCTGCTGCAGCATCGAATACAGAAGTTTCAACTGCACCGTTGAAGTCTGTTGATACTACTGCATCTTCAGTATAGCCTAATACGCCTTTCATTTCGTTTTCAGATGCACGTTTGATTTCTGCACAGATTTCAGCATAAGTTGCTGGTTTTTCTAAGTTTACAGTTAAATCAACAACAGAAACGTTAGCTGTCGGAACACGGAAAGCCATACCAGTTAATTTACCGTTTAACGCAGGTAATACTTTACCTACAGCTTTTGCTGCACCTGTTGATGAAGGGATGATGTTTTGTGATGCACCACGACCACCACGCCAGTCTTTTGCAGATGGGCCATCAACAGTTTTTTGAGTTGCTGTTGTTGCGTGAACTGTTGTCATTAAGCCTTCTTTAATACCAAATTTTTCGTGGATTACTTTAGCTAATGGTGCTAAACAGTTAGTTGTACAAGATGCGTTAGAAACGATATCTTGTCCTGCGTATTTGTCGAAGTTTACGCCGTTTACGAACATTGGTGTGTTGTCTTTAGATGGACCAGTTAAAACAACTTTTTTCGCACCAGCAGTGATGTGTTTACGTGCTGTTTCATCATCTAAGAATAAACCTGTTGCTTCAACCGCAACATCAACACCGATTTCGTTCCATTTTAAGTTAGCAGGATCACGCTCAGCAGTAACACGGATCGCTTTACCGTTTACAACTAATTGACCATCTTTAACTTCAACAGTACCGTTGAAACGACCGTGAGTTGAATCGTATTTCAACATATATGCCATATAATCAACATCGATTAAGTCGTTGATACCAACTACTTCGATATCATCACGTTGTTGAGCTGCACGAAATACGATACGACCGATACGACCGAAACCATTAATACCAATTTTAATTGCCATAGATTTTCCACCTATATTTAAAGTTAAACAAAACTTGTTTCTTCCTGTAAGGAAAGCCGAGCTAATTATAGCATAGTCTTTTCATTTTTTTACAACAGAAAGCTCGTAGGGAACTATAGCAGATAAATTTTGTATGATCTATGTCAATTTTTTAAAAAGAGAGGTTTGAAAATAACAAATATTGTTTTTCATAAATCATATACAGTCATATCTAAAGATTAGTGTTTATCTTGCACTATCTTAAGAGTGCATTTAATCGGAAATAGCATTGATGAGAAAAGCAATATGAATACGCTTCTAACCCATTTTTGCAAGGTTTCGGGATTGCTCAGCCAAGTCAAGTGAAAGACGCCTTGAGATTAGGGGCTGCTGGGACAATTTCAGGTTCTGCGATTGTGAAAATTATTGAGCATAATCTCAACAATCAAACCTAACTTCTCTCTGAGTTAGCTGAATTTGTTAAAAAAATGAAAGATGCGACCGCTTATTTACTATTTTATCTTGTCTTGTTGGATTGGAATGCTGTTAAAAGGAATGCTGTTAAAACGTGCTTTTAGTGGCATTCTTTCTTTTATCCGTTTTCTGTTGATGAATAACGCATTTTCGGTAGGGATATAATCTAGCCAAAGCGTCGGATCTTGAGGCAAATCTCCAGGCCAAATATAACTCACCTTAAAATTTCTTTTCTGGCATTCTTGATGCAATAAATCATAGCGATTTTTTAGAAAAGTGAGCTTATTGAAAAAGAATCTAACGTGTCCTTCTCCTAATTTATAGTCAAGGGGCTGACCCGTTAAATTAAATTTTCCACGTGCCACAGCGTTAGGAATTCGAGTTAATTCTCGGTGTTCAGCCAGTAAATGCTGATCGCATAATTCACTTGGCGGTACTAAATTTATTCTAGTCATTTGAGTTAATATTCATCTTTGTTAAGGTAGAGAGGTTGTAAGCAAAATAATCTTGGCTTGTGAAATAATCAACGGAATCAACCTTTTCAGCAGTCAATTGTTGATATTGGTGGATTAGAGGTTCGGAATCCGTTAGTCGAATAAAATCAGCCAGTTGTTGTGCGAATTGGTATGTCTCGATCTCACTGTGATTCTCTACAGAATAAGCGGCCAGTTTCTCGATTTCTTTTGCAATTTTGTCAGGATAACCAACCAAGTAGCCACGTTGTGCCTTGCTTAAACTGCTAAACCATATTCCATTCTGTTTAGGAAGTTGTTCTAGCAAAGTTAAAATATCAATGATATTCCCTTGCTTGAGTTCAAATTCTAACTCACAGATTTGCTCTTCATCTTGACTATTTTTAATTAAGCCCCGATCAAGTGCGATCTCAATTTCCGATTGATTAAAAGCAACAACCCATTTTTCTCGTTGAAAGTCGGTACTAAAAGTCGCCTTCAAATTTTGTTGTAACTGCTCAATATCACCAAGTTGCAAATTATAATGAGAAACTAACCGCTTCAATTCAGGAAAGTTATGCTCTAGGGCTAAATTATATTCTGGGCGAATATGTAAACCTCCCGTAATTTCCCCCTTGGCTTTTAAGGTAATTTCGTGCTGATTATTTTTACTTCGTACTCTAAGCCCCATTTTTTCTTTAGCAAAGTAGAGATCGGGTGTATCGTAATAGCAATTTGCGAGTTCTTCTGTTTCGTGGCAAAGGATATTCTGATGATTTAACCATTGATAAATGAGCGGAATATTTTCAGGGATTAACATGATTTTTATTTCAATTTCGTTTTCCATTATGTAGCCTTAGTGATGGGAAATTTTATTTTAAGATCAGATTTTGTTATATTCTCACGCTTTCTCCGATTGTGAAAGAGAATATAAATAGAAAGAGAAGATAAAATGTTTAATCAAATTCAACAGCAACTGCATAAATTTGTCCAACGTGGCCTAGATAACCATTTACGTCTTGCCGTTACCGGCCTAAGCCGTAGTGGTAAAACAGCATTTATTACCAGCTTGGTCGATCAGCTATTGCATATCAATATGAATGATAATGATCATCTTAATTTATTTGCCCCTGCAAAAAACGGACAAATTTTATCGGTCAAGCGAGTTGAACAGCACGATTTGACGATTCCTCGCTTTGAGTATGATCGCAACCGTCAAGGGTTTGAGAATGATCCTCCTGTTTGGTCGGCATCAACAACGGGTATTAGCGAAATTCGTTTAGCAATTCGTTATCAACGCCGAGATAGCCTACTACGCCACTTAAAAGAAACGAGCACCCTTTATCTTGATATTTTTGATTATCCAGGGGAATGGTTGCTAGATTTACCCTTATTATCACAGACATTCAAAGAGTGGTCGCAAGCTCAACAATTAGTCCATAAAGGTGAACGGGCAGAATTAGCACAAACGTGGCTATCGCAAGTTAAACAGCTTGATTTAACTGCAAAAACGGATGAAAACCAACTTGCAGATTTGAGCGAAGATTACACCGCTTACTTACTAAAATGCAAAGAAATGGGAATGCAATATATTCAACCGGGGCGATTTGTTCTACCACATAGTGAACGTGGCGCACCAGTCTATCAGTTTTTCCCATTACTTGATTTAAGTGAACAAGCGTGGCAACAATTAGCCGAAAGTCCGAAAAACAGCATTTATCATACCCTTGAAAAACGCTATCAACATTATCAACAAAAAATAGTGAAACCGTTTTACGAAGACTATTTTTCCCAGTTCGATCGTCAGGTGATATTAGCTGATTGTTTAACGCCGCTTAATCATAGTCAGCAAGCTTTTTTAGAAATGAAAATCGGCTTACAGCAACTATTTAAGCATTTCCATTATGGCAATCGTTCGCTTTTTAGTCGTTTATTTTCATCAAATATCGACAAGCTGTTATTTGTCGCAACCAAAGCTGATCACATCACGACCGATCAAATTCCGAATTTAGAAAGCCTAATGCGTCAATTAGTGCAAGAGGGTGGACGTTTTGCCAATTTTGAAGGGATAGACACTGCTTATCAAGCAATTGCATCCATTCGAGCCACTGATGCCGTTATCGCTACTCAAGAGGGCAAACAATTTAAAGCGATTAGAGGAGTACGTTCTTCGGATAAAAAATTGGTCACGCTTTACCCAGGTAGTGTGCCGAGTCGTCTGCCTGATGCGAATTATTGGCAATATAATCGTTTTGAGTTTGATCAGTTTGAGCCAAAACAAGTCGCTTTTGATCAGCCGTTACCGCATTTAAGAATGGATTCCGTACTCCAGTTTTTACTGGGGGATAAATTTTAAAAATAATATGTTTTTTACTTCGCTCAATCGTGAAAAATATTATTGTAATTTAATGTAATTTATAATTTTTTGTGTAAGTTTTATTTAATCAAAATTACCTTTGCAAATACGTTTTGGCTCTTTTTTAGGCTATAATCGCAAGGTTTTTATTAGCTATTAGGTGTTTTATGAATAAAACTTTCAAAGTTATTTGGAATCAATCTCTTCAGATGTGGATAGCTGTGTCAGAGCTAGCCAAGGGGAAAGGGAAGTCAACCACTACTAAAAGTGGTATATTGTTATCGTCTGCAGTGATATCAAGTTTTTCTACAATTGAAGACGCCTCAGCAGCAGCAATATCCACAGCCACGGCAAATGGTCAGCCTGTTCATATTGAAACAAACCATATTGCAGATGGGCATAATCCCAATCGTGATCGTTCTCAAAATATTTTAATTGGCCCAACAGCAACTATAGCGGCACCATTTGTACAAGGTGATAAAGAGACGGCTACCTTACAAGTCCAAACACATAATATTGTAATTGGTAATGACGCTTCAGCAAAAGGAAAGAGTGGTATTGTAATTGGTTATAATGCTTCGACCATAGGTATAGCTGGCGGAGGAGACAAATCTTTATATTCCCAAATTGCCATTGGTACGAATTCAAAAGCTGGCGGTGTAGAGAGTATTGCTATTGGTAGGGATTCTTTCACTAACTCTGAAGGTGGTATTGCTTTAGGTAGTAACTCTAGTACAAAGACAAAAAATGGCATAGCTATTGGGGTTGATGCCATCGCTCAACCTGAGGAATCGGTTGCAATTGGTTATAAATCTGCATCAACGAATGGGACAACACAAACTTCACTCACAGTAAATAATGTTAATTATGGCACACTGACTACGGCTGTTACAGATAAGAAACATGTTTTTTCCGTGGGTTCTGCCACTGAAAATATTCGCCGCCAAGTTCAAAATGTGGCAGCTGGTTTGGTTTCTAGTGACTCTACCGACGCAATCAATGGTTCACAACTTTATGCTGCGATTTTAGGCTTACAAAATAAAAACGATAAAGCATTAGAAATTGCTAATAAAGGCTGGAACGTTACCATTGCTCAAGGTGCTGGCGAAGCCACAGCCCCTGCTCAAGCTACCAAAGTAGCATTGGGTGATACCGTAACCTATAAAGCGGATACAAACATCAAACTTACGCAATCAGGTAAAGAAATCAGTATTGCGACTGCGGAGAATGTAACCTTCAATAAAGTTGTCGCAACAACGACTAATGCAGGTACACTAAGTGCAACCTCAGCGACAATCAATGGTGCTACAAGCATTAAGGGTGATTTGAATATGAATAGTAAACAAATCACCAATCTTGCTTCTGGTGGTACTACAGATACGAATGCAGCCAATATTGGTGATGTGAAGAATATTGCTAATCAAACTGCGAAAAATCTAGCGACTATCGTGACATCTACAGATCAATCCGCCACAGTTACGCCATCAGGTACAGATCAAAAAACTTACGACCTGGCAGTCAATATGACAAAAGTGCAAGACAGCGTAAAAAGTAATGTGAAATTCGAATATACAGGTGATGAGAATTCTGAAGGGGAAAATTTATTATCAGCTAAGACCAACTTTGCAGGCACTTCTGGCGAGATTGTAACCACCGCAACCAATGGCAAAGTATCCTTTAAACTGGCAGATGCAGTTAAAGCAAATTTAACCAAAGCAGCCAATTCTGTCTCTAACACCGACTTTAATGCGTTTAAGCAAAAAGGCGTTACTTTCAAAGCCCAAGATGATAAAACCTACTTAGCGAAACCAGATAGCACGGTAACAGTGAAGTCAGGTGCTTCTTCTACAGGCTTTGTAGGTAACAATCTACATACAACTATTGACAATAGTGGCAATTTGTTGATTGGTTTTAAATCTGCACCAACTTTTGACAGCATTTCAGTACCAGCGGGAGCAAATAATATTATTATTAATAGCAGTGGTATTAATGTTGGGAACAAAGCGATTACGAATGTTGGTACACCTACAAATAATGGTGATGCAACCAATAAAGAGTATGTGGATAGTCTTGTGAAAGGTGCGAAAGATAGTGCAACCTTTACTTTTGGTAATGGCACTGCAGCTACACCAGTTGCAACCCTAAATGCGAGCAATGCTAATCAGAAACACATTGATATTGCTGGTACGGCAGGAGAAGTAACAACCACGGTTTCTGGTAATAAAATCACTGTTGGTATTGATACAACTCTGAAAAATAAAATTGAGGCGTCCGATAATGCTGTTAAAACGACAGGGCTTACCTTTAATGCTACTGATGGAAGCACAGGCATTAAAAAATTAGGTGAAACGCTAAATATCACAGGTGCAAATAGTAATATCAAAACCACCGCTAACACTGATGGCGTAAAAATTGAGCTGAACAATACCTTAAATCTTACAGAGGCGGGTTCTGTAAACTTTGGTGATGGCAATGCTAAGCTAACTAAAGAAGGCTTGACTGCAGACGGTGTATCTGTCACCAAAGACGGCATCAATGCAGGTAATAAGGCAATCACCAATGTAAAAGCGGGTGAGAATGATACAGATGCTGTAAACCTTGCTCAATTAAATGCAACCAAGGCAATTGCTGAAAAAGGCTGGAA
>NZ_LEKN01000036.1 GCF_009761395.1 Ursidibacter maritimus
AGCTTAATTCACCCAATCGCAATGGACGAAGGTTTACGTTTCGCGATTCGTGAAGGTGGCCGTACAGTAGGTGCTGGCGTTGTAGCGAAAATCATCAAATAGTGCGACAAGTTGTCGTGCTTATGGCAATAACTCCTTATATATCAAGGAGTTATTGTTGAGAGTAAGTGGTATTCGTGCCACTTACTTTCGACTATTCTGATAGCTCTAGGAGCTTGAAGGGTAGGCAGACCAAGAACGGAGCGTTGCTCAAGACTTGGTTCTAAGTTGGGAAAGATAATGTCCAACTTTATGCGGTAATAAGGTATGGTCTTCACTTTGACGTACTTAATTTCTTTTTAGGAATTAAGAAGAGTAAGAAAGCAAGATCCGTTATCGAAAGATATAACTACCGTTAGTCGCCTGCATTATGTAGAGTGGCTTGGGTCAGATCCTAAACGTTAATATCGTCCATAAAGACTAATTGTCCAACCTACTATAAATAAAGTCCCAAAGGTTTTCGGCATTCTGAGAAAAACCGACCATAAGAAAGTGGAATTTCTTATGATTGAATGTATCTTTTACGACTTATCTTTACATAGGGACGTTCCAAACAGGAAGCACCCATTGTGGTTTGAGAATAATAACCACCCGTGAATGGCTTGCGGTAACAGCACGGCTATCTATCGGTTCAAATTTACCTAAGCTGTCATCTCATAATCTTACTTAACTCTGTGATAAATAGACATAATCCTCTATGTTTACAGCGGCATAGGTTCGATCTATCTGATGATAAGTGGTTGATTTACAATGTTATTCTAGAAATGACAAAAGTAAGTTTTTAAAGCAATAGTAAGGGCTTATTTATTATCACTTAGTAAGTATGCGTAAGCTGTTATTACCATTGTTACAATCAATAACGTTGAAGATATATGCAGTACAACAAAATTGATGAGTGTAACCTGTTATGTAACTAGCAGTAACCTAGGGATAGTGCATTACTGGCAACGGTAATGTATGGAGCTTCCTGACAATGTACACCCCGAAAGGGTTATTGAAATCGTGAGAAGACAATAAGAAAGCATTAAACTACATAATGCTGAGTGGCTAGGTTGAGTGGAAAGATAAACGTAAGTGAACAGTTGATAAACTTCGTTAGATTTGAAGAGCCTACGGTAGTTATTGGCTCTAACCAAAAGGTATGCAGTGGGTTATTCCTTTTATTTGTGGGAATACGTTACCGAAACACTGTCGGAGAACAGACTGTATCTTCCCCACTCGTGTGGTGATAATGGAACTTGGTAAGCCTATATTTTCGCCTGAACAGGCAGGTAAAGCGTAAGTGATACTGTTGGAAATGTAGGTAAAAGAGGTTAGAGAAAGCGAACGTTGTGCTGTAATGGTGCAAATAGGGTATGAGAGATGACCTAACCCGAAAGGGTGCAGACTTCTAACTGGTCTTTCATCGCAAGATGTCTGACAATTCCTTAATGTTTGAACAGGGAATAAAAGAAAGCGAGCGTTGGCTTGCTGATTAGTAATAATCAAATAAACCAACGCAAGCACTCTTTATCCTTAATGATAAACCAAGAGTGTAAGTCTATTGGTAACGATAGCCACTCTTGAAGTGTCCAAACAGAAAGAGGAACTATCTATATACCAAGAAAACTTATCTCTTCACGGAGGTAAGTATGAAAGAGCAAACTCATCATACTAAGAAATTAGTAGGCAGTCCAGCTCCAACGACCTCGCACATATCACAGTGGCATTATATCGATTGGTATAAGGTGAACAGGTATGTGAAAGGAATGCAGGTACGGATTGCGAAGGCAACACAGGAAAGCGATTGGCGTAGGGTTAAAAACTTACAACGAATGCTGACCCACTCGTTTTATGCGAAAGCATTAGCAGTACGACGAGTGACTGAAAATAAAGGCAAACGAACCGCAGGTGTCGATAAAACGATTTGGGATACACCTAAATTGAAATGGCAAGCAATTAGTGAACTTTCAGGCAAAAAGTATAAGCCAAGCCCATTAAAGCGAGTGTTTATACCCAAAGCAAATGGAAAGAAACGCCCCTTGGGTATTCCAACGATGAGAGATAGAGCTATGCAAGCCTTGCACTTGTTGGGATTACAACCTGTTGCAGAAACCTTGGCTGATAAAAGCTCTTATGGATTTCGGATAAGCCGCTCAACGGCAGATGCGATTAACCATATACACAGTATTTTCTCTTTAAGGGGAGAAAAGAAATCAGCAGAATGGGTACTTGATGCAGATATACAGGGGTGTTTTGACCACATTAGCCACGATTGGCTTATTAAGCATATTCCAATGAACAAACGGATATTGCGGAAGTGGCTAAAATCAGGTGTGGTTGAGTTCGGACAGTTAAAGGCAACGAAAGAAGGTACTCCACAAGGGGGAATAATCTCGCCAACTTTAGCGAATATGGCACTAGACGGATTGGAAGCCTTGCTTGCTGAGCATTTTGGTAAAAAGCAAAGCAGGCAGATAATCCGTAACAAAACCTATATGGTACGATATGCGGATGACTTTATTATTTCGGGAAGTTCGCAAGAAATACTGGAAGAAAAAGTGATTCCATTAGTTAAAGGTTTCTTGGCAGAGCGTGGCTTAACGCTATCCGAAACAAAAACTAAAATTGTACATATTGAGCAAGGATTTGACTTTTTAGGCTGGACAGTTCGACGGTTTAAACGGAAAGTACTTATCAAACCGAGTAAGAAAAATGTGGAAACATTTTACCGAAAAGTGAAAAAAGTATTGACCGAAATGCGTACTGCCAAGCAGTCTGACATCATTAAAGTATTAAACCCAATGCTCAGGGGGTGGGCAAACTATCATAGACATATTGTTGCAAAAGCAACCTATAATCGAATGGATATGTTAATTTGGAAAGTCTTATGGAAATGGTGTCGCCGCCGTCATTCAAATAAAGGGAGACGTTGGATAAAAGAGAAATACTTTTGTACTACGGCAACTCGGAATTGGGTGTTTGGCACAGTAGATACTAATGAAAAAGGCGAACAATATCCTCTTGATTTGCTTTATTGTAGTGATACTAAGATAAAACGACATAAGAAAATAAAAACAGATTACAATCCGTTTTTACCTGAATGGGAATTGTATAAAGAAGTTTTAAACCAATGTAGACTTTATGAAGAGCAATCTCATAGACAGCAATGGCAAGCTTTATTCAAAGAACAGAAAGGGAAATGTATGTTATGTCAAGGTATAATTACAAAAGAAACAGGTTGGCACGACCATCATATTACCTATAGAGTATTAGGTGGTTCAGATAGCTTGAGTAACCGATGTTTGGTACACCCAACGTGTCATACGAAAATTCACGCTTTAAATTTGAAAGTGGTGAAGCCGACTACAATGTAGTTAATAGAAAGGCTTGAGCTGTATGCAGAGAAATTTGCTTGTACAGTTCTTAGGGGGCTAGGTTGCAGTAATGCAATCTGGCTACCCGATATTGATGTAGCAAAAGCGAATAAATAGAAGGCGTACCTTTGGGTACGCTTTTTTTTTTGCAAAAAATACTGAGAATCTTACCGCTTATTTTCTCAATAGATCTCAAATCGTTTCTTTTTAGTGTTAATTTATGTTCTAATAGCGACTATAAATTCATAACATTAGTATTAAGGTTTAATCTATGTTAAGCGGTCTAATTATTGGGCTTTTACTTGGTTTTTTCTTACAACGTGGGCAATTCTGTTTCGTTTCGGGTTTCAGAAATCTTTACACCAAACGAGATATTACATTTCTGACTGCATTATTGATTGCAATCTCTATTCAATCTGTCGGTTTTTTCTTGTTAGCGAATTTAGAACAGATTACTCTTCCAAATACTCAACTTCCATTGATCGCAACTATTCTCGGTGCATTTATTTTTGGGATTGGAATGGTATTGTCGAATTGTTGTGCAAGTGGAGGCTGGTTTAGAACAGGTGAAGGGGCAATGGGAAGTTTAGTTGCACTAGTCTGTTTTAGCATTACAATGGCAGCAACCCAAACAGGAGCGTTAAAGCATTGGATTTCCCCTTTACTACTTGAAACGATTGCTTTAGACAACATTCATCTTACTCTACAAATTTCTCCTTGGTATCTAGTCGCATTACTACTTTGTATTACTCTGACTCTCGTTATTCTCCATTTTCGTCAAGCAAAAACAACGCAGGGAACTCAACAAGCGGTCAGTTTTCAACTACTTTTTACAAAAACTTGGCATCCTTTTTTAACGGCGGTGTTCATCGGGCTACTTGGTATTGTAGCGTGGGTGTTTAGTGCTGAGACTGGACGTAATTATGGTTTTGGGGTTGCTGTACCTAGTGCAAATGTTATCCAATATATTGTAATTGGGCAACAACGCTATTTGAATTGGGGAAGCTATTTTGTATTAGGGATATTATTAGGTTCATTTTTAACCGCTAAATTATCGGGTAGTTTCGAGTTAAGAATGCCTGATGCTCGGGAAATTATTCGCAGAATTTTAGGCGGAATTACGATGGGGATTGGGGCCGCTTTAGCAGGTGGTTGTACGATTACCAACTCTTTAGTTTCCACCGCTTATTTCTCTTGGCAAGGTTGGTTGGCTACCCTAATGTTTATTTTAGGCAGTTGGTTTGCCACTAAATTTATACGCACTCGTTTTTAGGTTAAATAGATGAAGTCCATAAAATCCTTACTCTGTTGTTTACTCTGTTTTTCTCTTACAGCTTGCGATGAACAGCATACGATTAAAGAGATTGATACACCCACACTTTTGGCAAATTTAGACAATCCCGACATTGTGATTATTGATGCAAGGGAAGATAGTCTTTATAACGGTTTTAAAGAACCATACGCTAAACGTGGCGGGCATATTAAAGGGGCAATTCAATTTCGTTGTAATTGGTTTGAACGGATTGAAGCCAGCAAGTTTGAGCAATTTGCTACCCAAAAGGGAATAACCAAACAGAAGAAACTCGTTATTTATGATACTGATCCTGAAAGTTTAGCTTGTATCAGTGCCGAATTTGCAGCAAAAGGTTATCAAGTTCAATTATTTAAAGAGTTTGTCAGCTATGCGAATGTAGATGACTATCCAATGGCATTTTTCCCGAATTTCCAATATAGCGTTTCACCGAAATGGCTAAATCAACTCCTTAAAGGCGAAAAGCCGGAAAGTTACCATAATCAGCAATTTATGTTATTTGAAGTCTCTTGGGGAGAGTTAGGTAAAGCGAAATTTTATACTCAGCATATTACTGGCGCTTATCACTTTGATACTAATTGGGTGGAAGATTCCGCACCTATTTGGAATTTATCCGATCCGAAGATTATTGAACAAAATTTACTAAAAAATGGCATTACCAAAGATAAAACTATCGTGCTGTATTCAGATAACCCACTGGCCGCTTATCGTATCTTCTGGGTACTAAGATGGGCTGGGGTAGAAGATGTTCGAGTATTAAATGGTAATCTTTCAACTTGGATGGACGAAGGGTTTGCCACAGAAACTAAGGTTAATATACCACAGCCTGAAACCCGTTTTGGTGCAGTTATTCCTGCTAATCCACAAATCAATATTGCTTTACCACAACAAGCATTTCAGCAACAACAAAATGGCTTAAAGCTAATTAGTAGTCGGACTTGGGAAGAATATATTGGTGAGCAAAGTGGTGATGATGCAATTCATAACACCGGCGAGCCACTAGGAGCAATTTGGGGATTTGCTGGCTCTGCCCCTTCGAATATGGCAGATTTTTATGATCCTGATGACACACTACGCAACCCAAAAGAAATTGTTGAATTATGGAAATCTCAGCAAATTTATGCAACGGATCATCTGGCTTTCTATTGTGGAACAGGCTGGAGAGCATCTGTTCCTTGGTTTATTACCCAACTACTCGCTTGGGAAAATAGTGCCGTCTATGACGGTGGTTGGAATGCTTGGCAAATGGAACCTCATTTGCCAGTACAAAAAGGTAGCATCGGGAAAATGAAACCCGATGCGAAAAATGACTCAGGCAGATTGCTGAAAAAAAGCAATTCTTGTCGTGGTTAATTTCTCTTATGTATAAGGAAACACAATGAAACTTAATAAACCGCTACTTGCAATCACAATAACAATGGCGTTGGCTGCGTGTGATGATAAATCTGTTAAAACAATTTCAATCACCGATTTAGTAAAAAACATTGATAACCCAGACTATGTGATTATTGATGGACGACACGATAGCTTATACAACGGTTTTAAAGAAAAAAATGCTAAACGTGGTGGGCATATCAAGGGGGCAGTACAATTCAGCTGTGACTGGCTACCGCATATTGCCGATGATAAGTTTGAAAGTTTTGCCAAAAATAAAGGATTAGATAAGGCTAAAACTTTAGTCTTTTACGATTCTGATCCTAAGCAGTTAGATTGCTTAGCAAATAAATTTGCTGAAAAAGGTTATAAAGTCCAAGTTTTTAAAGATTATATGGATTATGCAAATGGTGATTATCCATTAGAGAATTTTGAACATTTTGCTTATAGTGTTTCACCGCAATGGATCAACAGCTTAATTCAAGGTGAAAAACCAGAAACCTATCATAATGATAAATTTATGATTTTTAATGTGGCTTGGGGAGATATTGCTCAAGCAGATTCTTATAAACAACATATCCCGGGTGCATATCATTTCAATACAGACTGGATAGAAAATGACCCTGTTTGGAATTTATCTGATCCTAAAGTGATTGAACAAAATCTATTAAAGAATGGTATATCCAAGGATAAAACTATTGTGCTTTACTCCAACAACCAATTAGCCGCTTATCGTGTGTTTTGGGCGTTGAAATGGGCGGGAGTAGAAGATGTTCGTGTACTAAATGGTAATTTAGAGAGCTGGACAAAAGCAGGCTTTACCACAGAAAGTACAGTAAATACCCCTGAAGCTGTTAGTGAGTTTGGTGCAACTATTCCGCAAAACCCACAATATAATATCTCAATGCCACAAGATGCGATCAACCGTCAAAAGCAAGGGCTAAAACTTGTTAGTAACCGAGCGTGGAATGAATATGTCGGTAAAACCAGTGGTTATGATTATATCCCAGGAAAAGGCGAGCCAGCAGGAGCAATTTGGGGATTCGCAGGTACGGATTCATCGAATATGGCAGATTATTACGATGTTGATGACACATTGCGTAATCCAAAAGAAATTTTTGCTTTATGGAAGGAACAAGGAATCAATCAGGGAGATCAACTTGCGTTCTATTGCGGTACTGGTTGGCGTGCGGGTGTTTCTTGGTTTATAACTCAGCTTGCGGGTTGGAACGATACTTACGTTTATGACGGTGGCTGGAATGCGTGGCAGATGGATTCTATATTTCCTGTACAAAAAGGTGCTCCTAATAATATGCAGCAACCAGATGCTAGAAATGACTCGGGTAAGCAGTAATTGATTAAGAGTTAATCAGTACAAAATAACGATACAGAAATGCACCAATGTTTAATTTCTTGGTGCATTTTTACTATTTATCGTGCAGATAACTACAAATAAAGCCAGCGATCTGCTCTACATTATTGATGTCCAAAGCGTTCTCTCTTTCAATAGGGTAATCTGTAGCGGTGGCAATAGTGAAATTGTCTATTTCAGGTAGCGGTTTTGCTATGCCTTTACGATGTAATTGGATTTTAGGTAGTTGCTCGTGTTTAAACCCTTCCACCAAAATCAGATCAAGCTCCTTATCTGCAAATTGTGCAACTAAGGTTTCAAACGATGCCATTGTTTGTGTTTCCGTCATTAACGCCCAACGTTGCTCACAAGCAATCATTGTTGGATTTGCTCCAGCTTGGCGTAAGCGATAGCTATCTTTTCCTGCTTTATCAATATCAACATTATGATGGGAATGTTTAATTAACCCAACTTTCAACCCCTTTTCTGAAAGACGTGGAATTAACTTTTCTAGCAACGTAGTTTTCCCAGTACCGCTATATCCTGTGATTGCCAAAATAGGTTTTTTGCAAAAATAATGTGAGATCTGACCGCTTGCTAACTGTTCAGCGCAATTAAAATTTTGGAATGACTCTGGCTGTTCAGAAAAATCAACAGCGACATAACGCTGTGAGTGGAAAAATTGGAGTACTCTACGTTCGCCACAAGCGAGATAGTTTGTTAGGCAAGGTAAAATAGAACGATGTAATAAACAAAATGTCGGGTGAGCTCGTTCGCCATCGTGTGCGTAGGCAATTTGTGCTTGATTAATGCGTAATGCTGTGGTGAGCTTTTGGCATAAATTCAGCGGTACAAAAGGACTATCACAAGGGACAAATAGCAAATATTCACTCTCGATTTGCTCAAATCCCGACAACATACCACTCAATGGACCTTGGAAGTCGTTTAATTTATCGGAATAGTAAGGAATAGTTGGGTATTTTTGAGCATATTCGTGATGCAAGCGGTTTATATTCAAGAAAATTTTGCAAGTTTGGGGTTCAAGACGTTCAATAATATGGGAAATTAAGGCTTTGCCAGCAAAATGTTGCAAGCCCTTTTCTACGCCGTTAAAGCGGCGTGCAAGCCCCCCAGAAAGAATAACTGCTGCGATATTATTTATTTCTGCCATTTTTCGTCCTTTTTTTGCAAAATAGTGATGAAAAGTATATGATTTCACCCAATTTTTCCACATTTTTTTAGGGTTTTAAGATGAAATGTAAACGTTTAGAAGAAGTCCTTGAATTATTAGGCGAACATTGGCGTAAAGAGCCAGATTTACATCTATTGGATCTGCTCCACAAGATTGCTGAAGAAGTTGGTGAGTCAAACAATTTAGATGCGTTGCGAGATGAAGTGCTCATTTATCAACTTAAAATGCGTGGTAAAGATAAATCAGAAGTGATCCCTGGGCTTAAAAAAGATTATGAAGATGATTTTAAAACCGCATTATTAAAAGCACGTGGAATTTTAAGTGAGTAATATTGTCGAATTCAACTCCATTTACTCGGGATATTTTATTAAGGTTATTTATGAAAAAATTAGTTTTAAAAACGGCATTTGTTGCACTTTCTGCACTTTTTACTTTAAATGCTAGCGCAAATACGTCTGCTCCAGTGGCAAATAAAGAGTATATTCAAGTTAAAGAGACACCATCTACACAGAAAGAAGTGTTAGAGTTTTTCTCATTTTACTGTCCGCACTGCTACGATTTCGAATTCCAGTATAAAATTCCATCTACCATTAAGGCTGGCTTAGATAAAGATGTTGTGTTTAAGCAATACCACGTTGATTTCTTAGGTCGTCAGTCTGAAAGTCTAACAAGAGCATGGGCATTAGCAATGGCTCTTGGGGTAGAAGATAAGGTCAAAACCCCATTATTTGAAGCTGCACAGAAAGATAGTATCAAATCAATGGAGGATATTCGTGCCATTTTCTTAGCAAATGGTATTACTGCTGAACAGTTTGATGGCGGTATTAACAGCTTTGCAGTGAATGGTTTAGTGAATAAACAAACTCAAGCGGTTAAAGAGTTTAATGTGCGTGGCGTGCCAGCTTTTTATGTGAATGAGCAATATCAATTAAATTTAGAAGGATTCTCGGATTCTCGCACAACGGAAGAATTTGTTAAACGTTACATTGATGCGGCACTGTTTTTAGTGAAGAAGTAAAAATTCTTTCAAAATGATATAAAAAATGGCTTAAAGTTAATCCTTTAAGCCATTTTTGTTAATCGATTGCAGGGGTGTAGTTACCCTGTACAATAGCATCTTTAATATGCTCTGCCTCATTCAATACTTGTTCAAGTAGGGCTTTCACATTATCTAAAGTTGCGATTGGGCTGAGTGTTGTCATTTTCAACGACTGCACGTTGCCGACTTTTGTTACTCCAATGTTTGCTTCGCCTCGTGCAAAGAGTTCGTCAGCAACATTTTGGTTGAGTGCATCAATAAATTCCACTGGGTAGTCAGTTGGTTTAACTCGGAACAAGACTGATGCAAATTGTGGCTCAACCAGTAACTCTAAGCCTTCAGTGGCATTGATATAAGCGGCAACATCACGAGTTAATTTTACGCCGTGGTCGATCATTGATCCGTATAAGTCTTCGCCTAAAGCTTCAACCGTAAACCATAATTTTAAGGCATCAAAACGGCGAGTTGTTTGTAACGATTTTGCCACTAAATTTGGTACACCATGTTCTTCGTCATATTCTGAATTGAGATAATCAGCTTTGTAATCAATATAGCGATATTCTGCTTCATCTTTCAGTAAGAATGCCCCACAGGAGATGGTTTGGAAGAAATGTTTGTGGAAATCAAGGGTTACTGAGTCGGTTAATTCAATGCCGTCTAACCAATTACGGTATTCATTAGAGAGTAATAATGCACCACCCCAAGCAGCATCAACGTGCATCCAAATACCATATTTGTCGGTAACAGCGCGAATGGCTTTTAATGGATCAATTGCCCCTGCATCAGTTGTCCCTGCAGTTGCCACTACGCAAGCAACAATTTTGCCCTGAGCGGTGAGATCCGCGATGGTTTTTTCAAGTGCAGTAACGTCCATTTGTGCGTTGGCATTACAAGGTACAGTAACAACAGATTGGAAACCCATTCCCATCATTGCCATATTTTTTTGTACCGAGAAGTGTGCATTTTCAGAACAGATTACTTTTACTTTTTGCATTGCTTCTGCAGGAATGCCATCTCGTTGTACAGACCATTCGCTACCGTCACTGTTCTTCCAATGCTTAGCAATACACGCATCACGAGCTAATAACACACCCATTAAGTTAGATTGTGTGCCGCCTGATGTGAATACACCAGCTTGCCCTTTACCGTAGCCAACTTTTTCTCGCAACCATTCAATAAGCTGAACTTCCATTAGTGAACCAGCAGGGCTTTGATCCCAAGAATCCATTGACTGATTGGTGGCGTTAATCAGCACTTCAGCAATTTGGCTAGTTACCATCGTTGGGCAGTGTAAGTGTGCTAAAGAGTGTGGGTGATGAACCTTCAAACTCTTATTTAAGAATAATTCAACTAAGCGGTTAAGGGATTGTTCAACACCTAAACCTTGTTTAGACGGTTGGAATGCAATTTCTGAGCGGAGTTGTTTAATGCTACCGCCAGTGTACATTTTTGTATTTTGTAGCCAAGAACTTACCGCTTGTACTGCATTTTGCATTGCGGATTGGTAGTCGGCAATAGATTGTGAATCGTTACAGAACAGCGCCTGTTTATGTTTTTCAAGAGTTGTCATTGATTATTTCCTAAAGAGTAAAATTCTGCCCCATAATAAGTGGGGCAGAATTTATGATATTGGCTTTTTAGCTACGGGTCGCTTTTAGTGCATCTTGTACTGCTTGGGTAAAGCGTTTAATCATCTCTTCACATTCTGATTGAGTAATGATTAACGGGCAAAGGATACGAACCACATTACCGCCACGTCCACCACGCTCAAGGAGTAATTTGTGTTTAAAGCAAGCTTTTTGAATTTCTGCGGCTAATACACCATCGGCTGGGTAAGCACCGATACGATCTTGTGGTTGGCGTTCATCGACAATTTCAATACCGATCATTAAACCTTTACCACGCACGTTGCCGATACAACCAAATTGCTGAGCAAGTTTTTTCAACTCTGCCTGTAAGAAATCGCCACGCTGTTGTGCATTTTGAGCTAGGTTCTGTTCTTTCATTACTTTTAAAGACGCATAACCTGTTGCCATTGCTAATTGATTACCGCGGAACGTACCTGTGTGTCCGGCTGGTTGCCACGCATCAAACTCTTTTTTGATGGCTAATACTGCTAATGGTAAGCTACCACCAACGGCTTTAGACATTACCACTACATCAGGCTCAATACCTGCGTGTTCAAAGGCAAACATTTTGCCTGAACGACAGAAGCCTGCTTGAACTTCATCTAAAATCAATACAATACCGTGTTTTTTAGTCACTTCACGAATTTTTTGTAACCATTTCACTGGTGCAGTAACCACGCCACCTTCGCCTTGAATGGCTTCTAAGATAACAGCTGCTGGTTTAACTACACCGCTTTCCACATCTTCAATAAAGTTTTCGAAATAGTAGGTAAGGGCATCTACACCCGCTTCTCCGCCGATGCCCAATGGACAACGATATTCGTGTGGATATGGCATAAACTGCACTCCAGCCATTAAGTTCTGAACGGCATTTTTAGCATTAAGATTACCCGTCATTGATAATGAACCATGAGTCATTCCGTGATAGCCACCAGAAAATGAAATCACATTACCACGTCCAGTATAGGTTTTTGCTAATTTGATTGCTGCTTCTGTACCATCTGCACCGCTTGGGCCACAAAATTGTAAACGGTATTCACCTTTTGGGAAGAAAGAGAGTAATTCTTCTGTAAAGGCATCTTTTAATGGGGTGGTTAAATCAAGGGTATGCAAAGGCAATCCACTGGCTAAGACATCTTGAATTGCTTTGATTACATCAGGGTGGTTATGACCAAGAGCCAAAGTACCAGCCCCTGCCAAACAATCTAAGTATTCGTTTCCTTCAACATCGGTTACCCAACAACCTTGTGCTTTAGCAATCGCTAAAGGTAATTTGCGCGGATAACTGCGAACATTCGACTCCATCTCATTTTGACGGGTTAAATAATATTCATTGGTCGCTTGGTTGATCGGATTTACAGGCGTGTTTGTCATTTGTTTAATAGACCTTCTATAAGAGGTTAAAAAAATAAGTCGGGTGCCTTGCGGGAAGCCTAAGCTTTCTTATTCTAAAAATAAGATGCCTTGGGGCATTTGACTCGCTACTTATTAAAAAAAGCGTTTCAGCTTTTTTGTTTTTACCCTATTTATTCCCGAGAGAATGGGATAGGTTGGAAACAGAGTTTTGGTTTAAATATAGGGTATATTTAAGGCGGCTAATACTACTGCTTTTTATAAAAAAAGAAAGGTTTTTTTGAGCAACTTTAATAGATATTACAAATAATAGCCATTATAAATGCAAACGATTGCCTGTCATTGAATAAAACAGTAAGGCGTAAGGTTAGGTAGTTCGGAACCGACATCTCATACACTACCCACTACCCCAAAGAACGATATTTTTCTTAGGGCTAATCTAAGCCCCAAATATTAGTAGCAACGACTTTGTCCACACGCCATAGAAGAGCGGATCTTCTACATAATCATCATTTCACTAACCCACCGCTTGCTTGTAAATCTGCGTGGTAAGAAGAACGCACAAAAGGACCACAGGCCGCGTGTTCAAACCCCATTTTTTCTGCTCTTTCTCGGAACATATCAAATTCTGTTGGGTGAACATAACGAGCCACAGGTAAATGGTGACGACTTGGCTGTAAATACTGACCTAGTGTAAGCATTGTGACCCCATGTGAGCGTAAGTCTTGCATTACTTCTAGAATTTCTTCATTCGTTTCGCCTAAGCCAACCATAATACCTGATTTAGTTGGGATATCAGGGAATACCGCTTTAAATTCTTTGAGTAACTTAAGCGACCATTCATAATCTGCCCCTGGACGAATTTCACGGTATAGACGTGGCACATTCTCAAGGTTATGGTTGAATACATCAGGTGGATTTTCCTTCAGGATTTCAATCGCTTGCTCAATACGCCCACGAAAATCAGGCACAAGAATTTCAATTTTAATCCCTGGGTTAATTGCGCGAATCTCACGCACACAAGCGGCAAAATGGCCTGCTCCACGATCGGGTAAATCATCGCGATCGACCGATGTGATTACCACATATTTCAAACGCATATCTTGAATAGTTTCAGCCAATTTGCGTGGCTCATCTTGATCTAGTGGCAACGGTTTGCCATGCGCAACATCGCAGAATGGGCAACGACGTGTACAAATTGCACCCATAATCATAAAAGTGGCTGTACCATGGTTAAAACATTCGTGTAAATTTGGGCAAGATGCTTCTTCACAAACTGAATGTAAACCATGACGACGCATTCCATTTTTGATACTTTCAATTTTTGCCGAATTTGCAGGCAACTTAATTTTCATCCACTCTGGCTTTTTGAGTAGCTCTTGGTCTGGATCGATATTTTTTACGGGAATAATGGACGTTTTAGCAGCATCTCTATATTTTACGCCACGTTCCATTTTAAAGGGTGTACCCATCGACAATTCCTATTTGTTAATAACTTGTTGAGTATTATACCCGAGAATCTCACGAAAGTAATTGACCAATTTTGCGGAAACCTTCTCACAATTGGCTTCATCTTCAGTAACAAAATCGGCAAGCTGGCACATTTCTAACCCTGCATAGCCACAGGGATTAATTTGACGGAAAGGGGTTAAATCCATCTTAATGTTTAATGCTAACCCATGAAATGAGCAACCTTTACGAATACGTAACCCAAGTGAGCAAATCTTTCGCCCATCAATATATACCCCCGGAGCATCAGGCTTTGGATAAGCATCAATATGATAATCTGCTAAGGTTTTAACTACCGATTGCTCTAATGCTGATACTAAGTCCCGCACGCTTAAATCATTACCATTGGCTTTGTGTCGTTTAATATCAATCAACACATACATAATTTGCTGACCGATACCGTGGTAAGTGATTTGCCCACCACGATCCGATTGCACCACAGGAATATGACTTTGATTAAGCAAATGCTCAGGTTTACCTGCTGAGCCTTGTGTAAAAACAGAAGGGTGTTGAACTAACCAAATTTCGTCAGGCGTTTCTTCACTGCGATTATCGGTAAACTGCTGCATCTTTTGCCAAGTTTCTTGGTAATCTTGAGTACCAAGCTGACGAATAATAAGAGTTGGTGTCGTTACCATTGTGTATTGCTCTGTAATGATGATGAAAGTAAGCGGTAACTTTCTACAAATTTTTTACTAAAACTCACCGCTTGTGAAGATTATAATACCATTCTCACCCCTTCAATTTTGGCAAGATCAGTATAAAGTGTTTCAACCTGTTCAATATTCTCTGCTTGAATGGTAATTGAAACGGAATGATAAGTGCCTTTAGCACTCTCTTTAAGCATTGGGTTGTAATCTCCTTTTACGACTTTTTGCACTTCGCTAACTACATCATCAACTAATCCATCGCGTTTTGCCCCTACGACCTTGAAGGTAAATGAGCAAGGGAATTCAAGTAAGTCTTTTAGTTTTGCTTGTGGTAAGTCAGATAAATTTACAGTTTTATTTTCTGTCATTTTTTGTTCCTTTTGAAATATACAAGCAGTGGGATTTTGCAATTCTTTTACAAGATCTCACCGCTTGCGAGCTAAGATTGGGATAATTTCTAAAATTACAAGGGAATGATTCGCTAGGAATTAGTTAAATAACCCCTTGATTGTTAATACCACCCAGTCCCAGGCTTTGCCAATAAATCCAGCTTCAGCAACATCTTGCATTACTTGCAAATCAATTGAGGCAATATCTTTATCATTTAACTGATAGACTACTTTACCAACTATTTGACCTTTCGCTAATGGTGCTTCAAGCGTTTTCTTCTCTAACACATAACGAGCCTTTAATTCGCCTGTTTTACCTTTTGGCACAGTGATATAGCTGTCTTGTAACGTACCGAGCTGAATTTTATTTAAATCACCATAATATACGCTCTGTTCTGAAACAGTTTGACCAGCGGCTAATGGTTTAACCGTTTCAAAACTAGCAAAGCCCCATTGTAAGAGCTTTTTGCTTTCAATTTCACGCCCTTTAATACTCTCTACACCCATTACGACTGAAATTAAACGAGTATTGCTGTTGTAAGCAGAGGCCACGAGATTATAGCCAGCTTTGTCTGTATGTCCTGTTTTCATTCCATCAACATTCATTGTCTTATCCCACAACAATCCGTTACGGTTTGGTTGTTTGATTTTGTTGAAGGTAAATTCTTTTTCAGCATAAATTTTATATTCTTCAGGAAGATCACGAATTAGGTGAGTACCAATAATCGCCATATCACGAGCCGATGAATATTGATTCGGGTCATCTAAGCCGTGAACGGTTGCAAAATGAGTGTTTTTCAATCCAAATTGCTGTACATATTTATTCATTGTGTCAATAAAGGCTTGTTGTGAACCTGATAAATGCTCAGCAATTGCCACACAAGCATCATTGCCTGATACCACAATAATACCGCGATTTAAATCATCAACAGAAACCTGCTGATTTAAATTTAAGAACATTTTTGAAGAACCAGGGAATTTTTGTCCCCAGGAACTTTCGGTAATGGTAACTAAATCATTATTTTTAATTTTACCTGTTCTAAGAGCATCACCTACGACATAGCTTGTCATCATTTTAGTCAAACTTGCTGGATATTGACGTTGATCTGGGTTCAAACTTGCTAATACTGCACCTGAGTTATAATCCATCAAAATATAAGTTTGAGCATTGATTTGTGGGGATGAAATACCGTAATCAACATCAGAATTAGCATAAGCGATACTAGAAAGTGCAAGCGCACATAAACTGACTGATTTTAGAAATTTATTTTTTAACATGGTTTGCTTCCGTTCTTGAATAATGACTGTTTAAATTACTTTGCCTTAATGGCTAAGGTGCTACCCTCACCTTTAACTTTCAAAGGTAGCCCTTCTTTCTTCGCTAATTGTAACAGAGCTTGGGCGCCTTTACCTGAAATATAACCTTGTCTATCAACTTGCAAAGCTTCAATACGCACCTTGGCAACACCCGAGTGTATCATTCCAATTTCGCGAGCAGCTCCCATTGAAAGGTCAATTACTCTGCTATGGCTAAATGGACCACGATCATTTATGCGTACAATCACTTTACGTCCGTTACGCAAATTAGTGACTAACGCATAAGAGCCTAGTGCTAAGGTTTTGTGAGCTGCGGTAAAGCCATTTTTATTATAAATCTCACCGCTTGCGGTTTTTCTACCATGGAACTTTCCTGCGTAATAGCTAGCCGTACCGACTTGCCCATATTGGCGAGAATTCTCTTTATTGATAGTGGTGTGGTTTTTTCCTTTTTCACGATAAGTGAGCCTTTTATTGCTCACTTTCACATAGTTTAAACTTGCCCCTTTTACGCCATAACGTTTTTTAGTTTCATTTTTGGCGTTTTTTACACTAGATTTGGCACGCTTTGTTGGCGATTTCACTGACTTCTTTTTTGCTTTCGCTTTCAGAGTCTTTGATTTACTCTTTTTTATGTCATGAGTGACTAACGTAGTCTTCTCTTTTTTTATTGCCTTAGTTTTTTCTTTCTTTGGTGCTGAAAAACCGTAAGAAGAAACAAAAAACAATATAATTGTTAGACATAATTTACTGATTTTGCTTAAACGCATAATTTCTCCCTTGCTTTCCCAAACCGCAAGAAAACAAATATATTTAAATAATTAACGTATGTTATAAGGGTTATTATCTTTACGTTCACGGTGTACATAAACCGACATCATGAGCCCAAATGCAGCCATGAGTGTAACGTAAGATGTTCCGCCATAACTAAATAGTGGTAATGGGACGCCCACAACAGGCAAAATTCCACTTACCATTCCAATGTTTACAAAAACGTAAACGAAAAAAAGTAATGCAGTACCGCCAGACAAAATTCGCCCAAATGCAGAACTCGATTTAGCACCGATCATTAGCCCTCTTGCAATAATAAAGAGATAAATCGCCAATAAAATCAGTACGCCGATCATGCCGTGCTCTTCACTTAGCACCGCAAAAATAAAATCGGTGTGCGGTTCAGGCAAAAACTCAAGTTGAGATTGTGTCCCTGCCATCCAACCTTTTCCTTCCAATCCGCCAGATCCGATAGCAATCTTAGATTGAATAATATGGTAGCCCGCACCTAAAGGGTCTTTCTCTGGGTCAATTAACGTCATTACCCTTGTTTTCTGGTAGTCATGCATTAAGTAGAACCACATAATCGGGATAAACCCAGCAAGAAAGACAACACCAGCGCCAATGAGTTTCCAACTTAACCCTGCAAGAAATAAAACAAACACGCCTGCGGCACAGACGAGAATAGACGTTCCCAAATCTGGTTGAAGGGCGACTAAAACCGTCGGCACAATAATTAACCCTAATGCAACAAACGTATCTTTAAAATTGGGTGGTAGTGAGCGATTGCCCAAGTAAGTTGCGACCATTAAAGGCACCGATAATTTAGCAATTTCGGAAGGTTGAAAACGGACAAAACCTAAATTTAACCAACGTTGTGCACCTTTACTCGTTTCGCCTGCAACATCAACTAAAATAAGTAAAACAATACATACAGCATACAAGTAAGGGGATACTCGCTCATAAAAACGCGGGGGAAAGAGTGCCATAACAATCATTAACCCCATTCCAAGAGATACTTGAACAACGCGATTAAAAAACATTTTCTCACTACCGCCACTCGCACTATACAGAACCAATAAGCCATAACCCGTAATAGCGAATAAACCAATCAGTAGAAAAATATCAAACGCTAATAATTTTTTGAAAGTACGTAAGAATTTATTCATTGTTTATTTCGTCCAGGTTAAGCGGTGAGTTTTGCTCATTTTTTTGCAATTCCGCATTTGCTGTGTTTGAACGCAGTAGCATATAGTCCATAATTTTTCGTGCTATTGGTGCTGCTGTACTACCACCGCCACCTGCATTCTCTAAAATAATCGAAACCACCATTTTCGGATTATCATAAGGTGCATAACCAATAAACCACGCGTGATCGTGATATTTTTTGGCGATTGCATTTTTATCGTAATCCTTACCTTTTAAACTTTTAACCTGTGCAGTTCCCGTTTTTCCTGCCGCTCGATAGGGCACACCAGCAAATGCTTTACGTCCCGTACCGTTACTTGCGTGTAACACGTTATACATACCCAATTTCGCAATTTGCCAAAAACGTGGCGGAACATCTTTAATATCATCGTATAAAAGTGGATCTTGGTAAGGCATATTTTCTATTGACATTACTTCCATCATTAAATGGGGCGTATTCACTTTACCATTATTGATTAAGACCGCTGTTGCTTTAGCAAGTTGCAATGGGGTAGAAATCCAATAGCCTTGACCAATTCCAGCATTGATGGTATCTGCGGCTAGCCAAGGCTGTTTTTTATAGCGTTTCTGTTTCCACTCTCGACTTGGCATAATGCCCGTGGACTCTTCCGCCAAATCAATCCCAGTTTTTACCCCAAAACCAAAGCGTTTCATCCAATCTGACATTTTATCAATTCCCATATCATAGGCGAGCTGATAAAAGTAAGTATCCGATGATTCTACGATGGCTTTATTTATATCTGTTCTACCATGCCCACTTCGCTTCCAGTCACGAAAACGTTGCGTTGTGCCTGGTAAAATCCAATAACCTGGGTCAAATACCGTACTTCCTGATGTAATTTTATTCTCAGTGAGTCCTGCCACTGCCATAAATGGTTTGATTGTTGATGCTGGTGGATAAGTCCCTTGTGTTGCTCGGCTATAAAGAGGGCGAGCTTCATCATCCAGTAACTGTTTATAATCTTTGCCTGAAATCCCATCGACAAACAAATTATTATCATAACTTGGGTTTGTTACCATCGCTAAGATGCTACTGTCTTTCGGATCAAGTACTACAATCGCGCCTTTCTCATTACCGATTAATGATGAAATATATTGTTGTAATTCCACATCGAGCGTAAGGCGAATGCTACCGCCAGCTACTGCGGGTTGATCACGCAATTTACGGATGACTTTGCCACGATTATTGATTTCTACTTCTTCGAAACCTGTTTGCCCGTGTAGCTGTTCTTCATAAAACTTTTCAATCCCTAATTTACCAATATCGTGAGAGCCTGCATAGTTACCGAATTTCCCTTCATCTTGTAAACGTTGCTTGTCTTTATCGTTGATTTTGGCGACATACCCTAAAATATGTGTAAGTACGTCACCATAAGGGTAAGTACGTTTAAAATAAGGTTGCACATCCAAGCTTGGAAAACGGTATTGATTTACTGAGAAACGGGCAATTTGATCTTCCGTTAAATTAGGCTTCAGCAGTATTGGAGTATAGCGGGAAGATCTTGCTCGCTCCTTACGAAAATTCTCAATATCCTCATCAGTTAAGCCAACAAGCGATTTGAGTTCTAGAAGGGTTTCATCCAAATTATTCACTTTCTCTGGCACAATATATAGTCCAAAGAAGGTTAAATTTTCTGCTAGAACTTTACCGTTTCGGTCATAAATCAACCCACGCACAGGCGGAATAGGCAATAATTTAATGCGATTCCCATTTGAACGAGTTTGGTAAGTGTCGTAATCACGCACTTGCAAATGATATAAATTAGTGAGTAAAACACCCGTTAAACCCAACACCCCTAAAAATGCGATCAAAGCACGACGGACAAACAGATTTTTCTCTGCTTGCCCGTTACGGATTTTCTCTCGCTGTTTTGGTGAGCTGAATTTACTTAATTTACCAAACATCTATTATTCTCGTACTACTCACGATGGTAAGGGTGGTTTGCCGTTAATGACCACGCTCGGTATAAACTCTCTGCAACAACAATTCTTACCAATGGGTGTGGTAAGGTTAAAGGCGAAAGCGACCAACTCTGTTCAGCTGCGGCCTTACATTCAGGTGAAAGCCCTTCAGGCCCACCAATCAATAAGCAGACATCACGCCCATCGTTTTTCCACGCTTCAAATTGTTGTGCGAGTTGCTCTGTCGTCCAAGGTTTTCCTGGGATATCAAGTGTTACCACCCTATTTTTCCCAGCTGCAGCTAACATTGCCTTGCCTTCTTGCTCTAGGATACGTTTTATATCCGCATTTTTTCCCCGCTTACCTGCAGGAATTTCAATCAACTCAAAAGGGAAATCTTTTGGGAAACGGCGTTGATATTCTTCAAAGCCTTTTGTCACCCAATCAGGCATTTTTGTTCCGACTGCAATTAATTGGATTTTCATTATGCCCAGAGTTTTTCTAATTGATACATTTCGCGGCTTTCACGTTGCAAAATATGAACAATCGCTTGACCGAAATCGATCACAATCCAATCCGCCACCGCTTTGCCTTCATGAGCAAATACATCTAAGCCTGCTTTTTTACTTTCAGAAATTAAGTTATCTACTGTTGATGCCACATGACGACTTGATGTACCAGTGCATAAAATCATGGTGTCAGTAATTGATGATTTTCCTTTCACATCAATGGCTTGAATATCTTCTGCTTTTAAGCCTTCTAGAGTATGAGTGAGGAAATTAACGAGATTTTGTTCCATATATAATTTATTCAGATAATAAAAAGGGGCGGATTATAGCATAAAAAATAGCTAGGTTAGTCTATCAATAAAACAAAGCGGTGCGATTTGCAAAAATTTTAACAAATCGCACCGCTTGTATTCAATTAAGAGAAGCCTAAGCTTTGGCTAATGCGGCTTTTTCTTCAGGAGTTAAGTATTCAATGCGTACATTTAAGCTAGCAAGAATAATCGCAATGATTGGGATCATATAATTCATTACCGCATAAGGTGCATATTCAAAGGCACTCACTTGTAACATTGAGAACGCATAAACACCACAAGTATTCCAAGGGACTAATACAGAGGTTACTGTACCGCCATCTTCTAATGCACGAGAAAGGTTTTTTGAACTCAAGCCTTTATCTTGGTACGCTTTCACATACATACGGCCTGGCAGTAGGATAGAGATGTACTGCTCAGAAGTCGTCACGTTGGTGACGATTGCCGAAATAATCGTGGAGATAATGACACTTGATGCTTTTTTCGCAAAATTCAAAATGGTTTCCACCACTGAACGCAACATTCCAGTCTGTTCTGCAATACCGCCGAAGGTCATTGCCACAATAGTTAATGAGATAGTGTACATCATTGACTCAATACCGCCACGATTGAATAACGTGTCGATCATCTCGTGTCCACTTTCAATTTTAAAGCCATCGTGCAAGGTTTTAACTGCAACGCCAACTTCGCCACCTTGAATAAAGATATGACATAACCAACCGAGTAAAATCCCTGCGGCAAGTGCTGGTAAGGCTGGTACTTTTTTCGCAACTAATACCACAACCATCAACGGCACTAATAATAGCCAAGGCGAAATCACAAAATGTTTTTCCATCGCTTGCATTACGTCGGTGATTTTTGCTAAATCCAAGTTTTCTGCACTAAACTGAAAACCTAGATAGAAATAAACTGCTAATGCAATTAAGAACGCAGGTACAGTGGTTACAAACATATGGCGGATATGATCAAAGAGTGGCGTATTTGTGATCCCTGCAGCAAGGTTAGTGGTATCAGAAAGCGGTGACATTTTATCGCCAAAATACGCTCCTGAAATCACCGCACCTGCCACCATTGGAGCAGGAATACCAATACTTAAACCAATACCCATTGCTGCTACACCAATCGTTCCCATTGTGGACCAAGAACTTCCGATAGCTAAAGTGACAATCGCACAGATGATACAGATGGTAAATAAAAACAGCGAAGGTGAGATGAGTTTTAAACCGTAGTAGATCATTGTCGCAACAATACCACCACCGAGCCAAGCCCCAATGGTTAAGCCGATCATAATAATGATCACTATCGCAGGCAGTGCCATTTTGATACCACGATAGATTCCTTTTTCAATAGTATCCCAACGATAACCAAACGCCATCGCAATAATACTTGCAGTAACGGCGCCTATTAAGAGTGGAATGTGTGGTGAGGCTTCAAATTTGATAATCGCCACCGCCATTACCGACACCATTACTAATACAGGTAAAAAAGCATAAAAGAATGGGATACGAATATTTTGTTCTTCTGTTGTGTTTGCCATATTTCCTCCTTGGGAAGCGGTCAGATTTTTAATTTTTTTGCAAAGGCAATTCTTATTTTAATACTTCACGAATACGTTCTAACGCCCAGTCTAAATCCGCTTTCTCAATGACTAACGGTGGAGCAAAACGAATGACCGTATCGTGAGTTTCTTTACATAATAAGCCTTTTTCTTTCAATGCTTCGCAATATGGACGAGCAGCTTCGGTTAACTCTAAACCGATGAACAGACCACGCCCACGGACTTCCTTGATTTTTGGATGCTGAATTTTTTTCAATTCACTCAAGAAGTATTCCCCGAGTTCACGAGAACGCTCAGACAAGTTCTCTTCAATCAAAGCATCAAGAGCAGCAAGAGATACTGCACAAGCTAATGGGTTTCCACCAAAAGTTGAACCGTGCGAACCAGGGTTGAATACGCCTAAAATTTCTTTATCAGCTAACACACAAGAAATTGGGAATACACCACCGCCTAGTGCTTTACCTAAAATATACATATCTGGCTCAAAACCTTCCCATTCGCAGGCGAATAATTTCCCTGTTCTTCCTAAACCAGCTTGAATTTCATCGGCAATAAACAGCACATTGTTTTCTTTACATAATTCGTACGCTTGTTTTAAGAAACCTTGTGGTGGAATTAAAATACCGGCTTCACCTTGAATCGGCTCAACTAAAAACGCTGCTGTATTTGGTGTGATAGCGTTTTTCAATGCTTCTAAATCCCCATAAGGCACCAATTTAATTCCGCCTAATAATGGACCAAAACCACGTTGGTAATCAGCATCAGAAGAGAGTGAAACCGCTGCCATTGTTCTACCGTGGAAGTTACCTACACAAGCGATAATTTCCGCACGATCTTTTGCAATACCTTTTACATCGTAGCCCCAGCGGCGTGCAGTTTTAATTGCTGTTTCTACCGCTTCAGCTCCTGTATTCATTGGTAAAGCCATTGATTTTTTTCCTAGCTTACAGATTTTTTCATACCAAGGCCCAAGCTGATCGTTATAAAAAGCACGAGAAGTTAAAGTGACTCGTTCTGCTTGATCTTTTAATGCTTTAACAATTTTAGGGTGACAGTGCCCTTGATTTACCGCAGAGTAGGCACTTAACATATCTAAATAACGTTTCCCTTCAGGGTCTTCGACCCAAATGCCTTCCGCTTTGCTAATTACGATAGGTAGTGGTAAATAGTTGCGAGCACCATATTCTTCAGTTTGATGAATAATTTGTTGAGATGAAACAGTCATTTTTTCTCCTAATTTTGTTAAATAAATGTTATATATTAGTCTAACAATATTTAAACGAAAAAGGGAACAATTTTTATCTGTTTTATGATCTGCTTCTCATTTTTTGATAGGAGCAAAGGTTATTTTAAGGGAAAATGGGCGCCACTAGATATTCGCCCACATACCGTAAGGCGAAAAAACACTAATGTAAATAAACCATTCGAGTTTTGAGTTTTTATTTGCTGTTCTCTGTCTGGTGATGCTTTTTAACGGAAGGTTTCAATCATCTTTTCTACCACAAAAGAAGTGCTATTTTCCCCCAACTTTTTGATAATCAAAAAAACACTCATTTGGTTATTCAAGATCAGTAAGGAGGAAGAATGTCTGATTTTCCTTGTTAAGTTAAACAAATTATATCTGGTTTTCCTATGAACATTTCTTAGTTATTACACTTAGATTGTAAATTCAAGATATAAATTTTTCAATTTAGATTAAGTTTGCAGAAAATCAGCCATATCTTACCGCTTATAGCGATTATTTACCTTGATTGTCGAGATAAATCCACTCGGCTACTTGTTTGGCAAAGTAAGTTAATATGCCATCTGCTCCAGCTCGTTTAAAGCAGAGTAATGATTCCATAATGCATTCTTTTTCTTTCAACCAACCATTTTGAATCGCTGCCATATGCATCGCATATTCACCGGAAACTTGGTAAGCAAAAGTAGGTACACCAAAGGTGGTTTTTACACGATAAACGAGATCTAAATATGGCATTCCTGGTTTAATCATTACCATATCTGCACCTTCTTGAATATCCAGTGCAACTTCGTGTAAGCCCTCATTGCTGTTTGCTGGGTCAAGTTGATAGGTCTTTTTATTACCACCTTTTAAATTACTGGCTGAACCAACTGCATCACGGAATGGGCCGTAATAATTAGACGCATATTTGGCAGAATATGCCATAATTTGTGTGTGAATAAAGCCATTTTGTTCAAGTGCTTGTCGAATAGCACCGATGCGTCCATCCATCATATCACTTGGCGCAACAATATCTGCTCCTGCTTGAGCGTGTGAAAGTGCTTGTTTGATAAGAATTTCAGTCGTAATATCGTTTACCACATAACCTTCTTCGTCAATGATACCGTCTTGTCCGTGAGTGGTAAAAGGGTCTAGTGCAACATCTGTAATTACACCAAGCTGTTCACCAAAAGCTTGTTTTAACGCTCGTACAGCTCGCTGAGCTAAGCCATTTGGATTATAGGCTTCTTCTGCCATTAGTGATTTCTTATCTTGCTCAACTACTGGGAATAAGGCAATCGCCGGCACGCCATATTTGACAAGTAATTCTGCATCAATCAGTAATTGATCTAAAGTTAAACGTTCTACACCAGGCATTGATGGTACGGCAACACGTTGATTTTCGCCTTCAATAATAAAGACAGGATAAATTAAGTCATTTGCAGTGAGTTGATTTTCTGCGACTAAACGGCGACTAAAATCGTGTTTGCGTAAACGTCTCATTCGTTGTGCAGGAAATTTCACATTAAGATATTGAGTCATTGTTATTCCTATTTGTAAATTTTTCAAAAAATCGACCCGCTTATAAGCGGGTCTAATCGTTATCCGATTTTATTTTCAGTTTCTGTATCTTCTTTTGGCACATAAAACCGAGAAACTAATACGCCAACTTCAAACAATAAACACATAGGGATTGCGAGTAACGTTTGAGAGAAAATATCAGGTGGTGTGAGTAACATACCAATAATAAAGGCAGCCACAATAATATAAGGGCGTTTTGCTTTAAGATCTTCTGGAGTTGTTACGCCAGACCAACATAACAAAATGATCGCAACTGGCACTTCAAAACAGATACCAAAAGCGAGAAAAATTGTTAAAACAAAATCTAAGTAACTGCTGATATCTGTTGCAATCGTAACGCCTTCTGGTGCGGTACTTGTTAAAAATCCGAATACCAGTGGGAAAACAACATAGTAAGCGAACGCCACACCAATATAAAATAGTAGTGTGCTAGAGATAAGAAGTGGGTAAACTAAACGTTTTTCCTGCTTATATAATGCAGGGGCAACAAATGCCCAAATCTGATACAAAATATAAGGAACAGAGAGAAAAACAGCCACAATCGCAGTAAGTTTTATAGGGGTAAAAAATGGTGTTGCCACATTTGTCGCAATCATTGTTGCCCCTGCTGGAAGCCGTTCAGTTAATGGGCTGGCAAGTAATGTATAAATGTCATTTGCCCAATAAACCAACAGCACAAAAACAATTAAAACGCAAATAACCGCTTTTAATAAGCGGTTACGCAATTCAATTAGATGTGTAATTAAGGGTTGAGATTCATCAACTGACATTTTGTTTGTCCTGTTTTGGCTCATCTACACTTGCCAAATCATCATCAGGTGGATAGTACAGAGTAAGTTTCTCTTCATCGGCTTCCGCCAATTCCGCAATTTCACCTGAGAGATGTGGCTCATTGATTTCATTTTCTGTAAGCGGTTCGTTTTGCTGATTATTTTGCAAATCTTGTTGAGCGAGAGTTTGGCTTTCTTGTTCAATTTTTTGTTGAATATCTGCAACTTGTTCGTCCGTTAAAGTCTGAATTTGCCCTTTTGCAGAAGTTAAATCATTTTGCATTTTTTCTGCGGATTGCTTGAGATCTTCAACGGTTTTACTTAATTCGGGTGATAATTTACTCAAATTAAGTTCTTCTGCTTTTTTGATGCTCTCTTGCAACTCTTGTAATTTTAACTCTTGAGCAAGCTCATTCTGAACATTAGCAGCTAGCCCACGAATCGTACGAACCCACCCCATTACTGTACGAATAGCAATGGGTAAGCGTTTAGGCCCAAGTACTACCAAGCCAACTATAAAAACAAGGACTAATTCAGAAAAACCAATATCAAACACGGATTATGCCTGCTCTTTATCTTTTACTTTTTGTTCAGTTGATTCCGCTTGTTTTTGCTCAACTTTCTCAAATTCAGCATCTTTAGGTTTATCATCACTCATCGCTTTTTTAAAGCCTTTTACAGACTCGCCTAAGTCAGAACCTAAATTGCGTAATTTTTTTGTGCCGAAAAGCAAAACAATAATTGCAACAACGATCAGAAGTTGCCAAATGCTAATACCACCCATAGTGTACCTCTTATTAAGTGAATAAAATAAAAACGTTACTGATTATACGTTTTTTCGCAAATTAAGACACGCAAAAAGCGTAAAAAGTTGCCCTATAGTGACACAGTTTTAGCGGAGTAAAAAGAAGTATTTCTCCAAAATGTGTTTTGGATCACAATAAATGACTTCAAAACACATTTAGAATGGTTACGATAGCTTGCTTATTTAGATGAGTGCTTATTTAGTTCATCACGATATTGTTGGAGCTTTCGTATCTAGAATAAGTTGTAATCGGTTTGAAATGTCAAGGACATTAATATACTTACTAATCTAATATAGCCTCAAAGATAATAAGAATGATGGAAAAATGGCTTAATCATAAATGATTAAGCCATTAGTATTGTAAGAATAGATTAATTGAGTTTGCAGATTATAGATTTACCACAAATTTACCTACACCTAGCTCGTCTTCTTTACGAGTACGGTTGATAACGCTTTGTGGCGACTCGACAATACGTAGCCCCATTTCATCTTCAGTACGAACAACATCGCCACGCAATGAGTTGGTATAGACATTCGTAATTTTTACATCAACAAACTTACCAATCATATCTGGTGTGCCTTGGAAATTCACAATGCGATTATTTTCCGTACGTCCTGTTAATTCCATCAGATCTTTTTTAGATGGACCTTCGACCAAAATACGTTGTTCCGTGCCTAACATCGATCGGCTAAATTGCATCGCTTGATTGTTGATACGTTGTTGTAAACGATATAAACGCTCTTTTTTCTCATCTTCACTCACATCATCAGGGAGATCCGCAGCTGGTGTTCCTGGGCGGGCGGAGTAAATAAAACTAAAGCTCATATCAAAATTAACTTGTTCAATCACTTTCATTGTTTGCTCAAAATCTTGAGCTGTTTCGCCAGGGAAACCGACAATAAAATCTGAACTGATTTGAATATCTGGACGAGCCTGTCTAAGTTTACGAATAGTCGCTTTATATTCTAAGGCGGTATGATTTCGCTTCATCATTGTTAATACACGATCCGACCCACTTTGAATAGGTAAGTGTAAGAAACTCACCAGTTCAGGTGTATCACGATAGACCTCAATAATATCATCTGTAAACTCAATCGGGTGACTCGTGGTATAACGTAGGCGATCTATGCCATCAATGGCTGCAACTAAACGGAGTAATTCTGCAAAAGTGCAAATTCCCCCATCAAAAGTTTCACCACGATAAGCATTTACGTTTTGACCCAATAAATTGACTTCGCGTACACCTTGTGCAGCAAGCTGTGCAATTTCAAAGAGAATATCGTCTACTGGGCGACTGACTTCTTCACCACGAGTGTAAGGCACAACACAGAAAGAGCAGTATTTATTACATCCTTCCATAATTGAAACAAATGCGGTTGGACCTTCAGCTCGTGGCTCTGGCAAGCGGTCAAATTTCTCAATTTCTGGGAAACTAATATCCACAACAGAGCTCTTACCACCACGGATTTGGTTAATCATTTCAGGCAAGCGATGTAACGTTTGTGGCCCGAAAACGATATCCACGAACGGAGCTCGCTGGCGAATATGTTCCCCTTCCTGTGAGGCAACACAACCACCCACACCAATAATTAAATTAGGCTTGGTGTTTTTCCAACTTTTCCAACGCCCAAGTTGAGAGAATACTTTTTCTTGTGCTTTTTCACGAATAGAACAAGTGTTAAGCAGCAAAACATCTGCATCTTCAGGATTTTCTGTTAATTCAAAACCGTGAGTGCTATTTAATAAGTCTGCCATCTTTGATGAATCATACTCATTCATCTGGCAGCCCCAAGTGGTAATATGTAGTTTTTGCGTCATTTGAAAATAATTAGGTAAGTCAATTAGTTAAATAAAAACATAAAGACAAGCGCTTTATGTAATAAAAATGTTGGCTATTCTACCTGTTTGAAGAAATTTTGGCTATAAATTCACAGAAATTCCTTACAAGCGGTAGGTTCTTTTGACTATTTTGCAATAAATTAAAATGATCTTACCGCTTATGAAAAAGCAAAACCACGCTAAACAGCGTGGCTTTTTAAGCTATATAATCTTACCTTATTTTGTTAAGGTTAATACTACACTTTCGCCTTTTACAACTTCGCCAGAAAGTTTTTGTAAGTTGCTGATTTCATCCATATTTGAGATCACAACAGGCGTTAAAACTGATTTTGCTTTTGCTTCTAATAAAGCTAAATCAAATTTAATAATAGGATCGCCAGCTTTAACTTTTTGACCTTCTGTTGCGATACGGGTAAAACCTTCGCCTTTTAATTCTACAGTATCAATACCGAAGTGCACGAATAACTCAATACCTTCATCTGATTCGATAGAGAATGCGTGGTTAGTTTCAAAAATTTTGCCGATTGTGCCATTGACAGGAGCAACGATTTCATCGCCATTTGGACGAATTGCAATACCATCACCGACAATTTTTTCAGAGAATACTACATCTGGTACATCTTCAATATTAACGATTTCACCTGAAAGCGGTGCATAAATTTTTACTTCTTTTGATACTGTTTCTTTTTTTCCGCCAAAAAGTTTATCTAAAAAACCCATAATTCAAGTCTCCATTACTAAATGAACAAAATTCTAACATATTTTATACGAGAATTTTGTATTTGTATCTAATTAGTTCAGCTTTTGATAGAAGGAATTCACTAATTGTTCAATATCTGCTGCTGTTGGTTGAGCAAGTGCTTCATCTGCTAGTGCTTTTGCATCTGCAAAGTTGATACTACGAACTAGCTTCTTAACGTGAGGAACAGAAATTCCACTCATACTAAATTCATCTAGCCCCATACCAAGCAATAATGCGGTTGCACGCACATCACCCGCTAATTCACCACACATACCTGTCCATTTCCCTTCTGCGTGAGAGGCATCAATCACCTGCTTGATTAGATTTAATACTGATGGTGTTAATGGGTTGTAAAGGTGAGCAATAATTTCATTACCACGATCTACCGCTAAGGTATATTGTGTTAAGTCATTTGTGCCGATACTGAAGAAATCAACTTCTTTCGCTAAATGACGAGCATTGACTGCAGCAGATGGTGTTTCAACCATTACACCAATTTGAATATTTTCATCAAAGGCTTTGCCTTCTGAACGCAGTTGCTCTTTTAAATGTGTAATAATACCTTTAAGCTCACGAATTTCTTCCACCGAAATAATCATTGGGAACATTACTGCAAGCTTACCAAATGCAGAAGCACGTAACACTGCACGCAACTGCGTATCTAAAATTTCGCGACGAACTAAACCAATACGGACTGCCCGCCAGCCTAAGAATGGGTTCATCTCTTTCGGTAAATCAAGGTATGGTAGTTCTTTATCGCCACCAATATCCATTGTACGAAGAACAACTAATTGCCCTTTCATCGCTTCCACAACTTCTTTGTATGCCTCGAACTGCTCTTCTTCTGTTGGCAAATGATTGCGATCCATAAACAAGAATTCGGTACGATATAAACCAACACCTTCGCCACCATTACGTAATACGCCATCAACATCACGAATTGTCCCGATATTCCCAACAACTTCAATGCGATGCCCATCTAACGTTTCCGCAGGTAAATCTTTCAATTTGGCAAGTTCTGCTTTTTCTGCTGCTTCTTTTTCTTGTTGAGCTTTAAATTGTTCAACTTGTTCGGCTGATGGATTAATGTGAATTTCATTATTTGTTGCATCTAAAATAATCAAATCACCCGTTTTAACAAGCGAAGTAATGTTATTAGTACCGACAATCGCTGGAAGCTCTAAAGAACGAGCCATAATCGAAGTATGAGACGTGCGTCCACCAATGTCAGTGATGAAACCTAATACTTTATCTAGATTGAGTTGAGCTGTTTCAGAAGGCGTGAGATCGTAGGCAACAAGAATAGATTCCTCTTGAATGTCACCTAAATCAACAATGTGCATTCCAAGAATGTTGCGTAACAAACGGTTACCAATATCACGAATATCACCAGCACGCTCTTTTAGGTATTCATCATCAATTTCAGCTAACATAGAGGCTTGCATATCAATAATTTTGCTTGTTGCCACATCAGCAGTAACCAACTTTTCTTCTACGTAGCCTAGAATTTCTTCTTCTAATTCTTCATCTTCTAAGATCATTAAATGACCTTCAAAGATAGCTTCTTTTTCTTCACCTAACGTACGACGTGCTTTTTCTTTAATTGCGGTTAGTTGAATTACGGCTTTTTCACGACCTGCATAAAACTTCGCTTTTTCAGCTTCAACTTGGTCTGCGGAAATTTTTTGTGTGTTAAGAACTATAGGCTCTTCTTTTAAAACAAGCGCTTTACCGAAAACAACACCAGGAGATGCGGCAATACCAGTAATCATAATTGAATCCTTGAGTATAAATTGAAAAATTGTGCACAGCACAAAACGACTCTATCGTCAAAAAACTCCATTTGAAGTAAAATTAACGATAAAGTCGTCTATAAAATCGTGATTATTCTAAGGTTGGAATTAAATCCACTAAGAAGTCAACGGCTTTTTGCTCATCTTCACCTTCGGCAGAGATAGTAATGACAGTACCTTGTGTTAAGCCTAACGTTTGTAACTTAAATAAACTTTTTGCACTTGCACTTTTGCCACCTGAAGTGACAGTAACATCAGAAGCGAAGCCTTTTGCTGCTTTAACAAATTCTGCTGCAGGGCGAGTATGTAAGCCATTCGGTGCAATAATCGTAACGTCTTTTGAGTACATTTTTGTTTCCTCTTTTAAATCAAATAGTTAAACAATTTACGTCCATTTATAGAAATACAACGCTATAAAACACTGCCTACTGTACTACAAAACGTCTAAAAACACACGATAAAACAAGTCAAATAAGTAATAATTTACGAACTGATAGCATTTATTTTAAACAATGAAGAAATTAATTTGAGTCATCTCAAACCTTTGTTCTAGTTTTGTGCAGAGTAGAATTTAATCAAAATTTTTCGTTGCATTTCCCATTAAAATCTTGTATTTATCCACACTTTACATTTCAAACACAACATTAACTTTTAGGAGCATAAAATGCAAAATGTCGGTTTCGTCGGATGGCGTGGTATGGTGGGTTCTGTTCTTATGGATCGAATGGTTCAAGAGAATGATTTTGCAAACATCAATCCTGTTTTCTTCACAACTTCTCAAGCGGGTCAAAAAGCCCCGGTTTTTGCAAATAAAGACGCTGGGGACTTAAAAAATGCGTTTGATATCGAAGAATTAAAAAACTTAGATATTATCGTAACTTGCCAAGGTGGAGATTACACCAATGAAGTTTATCCAAAATTAAAAGCAACGGGCTGGAATGGCTACTGGATTGATGCAGCCTCTGCATTACGTATGCAAGATGACGCTATTATCGTACTTGATCCTGTAAACCAACACGTTATTGATGAAGGTTTAAAAAACGGCATTAAAACTTTCGTTGGCGGTAACTGTACAGTTAGTTTAATGCTAATGGCAATTGGTGGCTTATTTGAGCGTGACTTAGTTGAATGGGTTTCTGTTGCAACTTACCAAGCTGCAAGCGGTGCGGGTGCAAAAAATATGCGTGAATTACTTTCGCAAATGGGCGTGTTAGAAGCATCTGTTAAAGCGGAATTAGCAAATCCTGCCTCTTCTATTTTAGAGATTGAACGTAAAGTTACCGCAGAAATGCGCGCAGATTCATTCCCAACAGACAATTTTGGTGCCCCATTAGCGGGTAGTTTAATCCCTTGGATTGACAAACTATTACCAGAGACAGGGCAAACCAAAGAAGAATGGAAAGGTTATGCAGAAACAAACAAGATTTTAGGCTTAAGTGCAAATCCAATTCCTGTTGATGGTTTATGTGTGCGTATTGGTGCATTACGTTGCCACAGCCAAGCATTTACCATTAAACTGAAAAAAGATTTACCACTTGCTGAAATTGAACAAATCATCGCAAGCCACAATGAATGGGTAAAAGTAATTCCAAACGATAAAGAAACCACATTACGCGAATTAACACCAGCCAAAGTAACAGGTACGCTAAGTGTTCCTGTTGGACGTTTACGTAAATTAGCAATGGGTCCTGAATATCTAGCAGCTTTTACTGTTGGTGACCAGTTATTGTGGGGTGCTGCGGAGCCTGTTCGCCGCATTCTCGTTCAATTAGTTAAGTAATTAACACAGCCAAACAAGCGGTTGGTTTAGTTGTACGATTTGCAAATCAAGTAGCTAAATTTACCGCTTGTATCTTTTTATTACATTTCAATACTTTAGTTGTAATTTACGCCTATACTGATAATAGTAGAAAAAATTAGCTATTCTTTGGAGTTGCTTTCCCTAATCCTAGCTCTATATCAATTTTTTCTAGCACATATTCAATCAGGTATAAGTCCAAGATTATAGCTAAAATAGTCCTCATATGAAGACATTTAATGGTGGGCATTTGATTACATCGGGCTATTCAAAGCACTTATTTTAAAATATGGCTATAAAATTGCCAAAGCTTTGAGTCGCTCTTGTTTTACACGACGAGGAGATACGGAGAACTGTTTGCGAAAAGCTGTGCTGAAGTTATCGGGATTAGTATAACCTGCAATTTCTGCTGCAATAGTAACAGAAGCACCTTGCAAGAGTGCGTTATATGCAAGTTCTAATTTGTGTCGGCGAAGGTAAGCACCAATACTAATATGATGAACTTGCTTAAAATCACGTTGTAATGTTGTCACATTGGTGTGTAATATCTTTGCAATTTGAGCTAAAGAGTAAGTGTTAAACTCTCCGTTTTCTAATTGTTTTGTAAAAGCTTGAATATATTGAAGTTCATTCTGTTTTACCATCATAAAAAGTTGAGAAAAGCTTTCTGATAGTAAAGCTAAAAGTTGGCTTTCTTTTTCAAGAATAGTTGGCAGATCAATGACACCTTCTGATTTTAATTGTTTAACCAACGTTAAAATACGTTGATTAGCAAGAATAGGAAAAGTAGTTAGATGTTGCTGGTTGAGTCGCTGTAACGAGATATAATCTTCATTATCTAGAAAACCATTGTTCATTAACCATTCTCGACTAATAAAAACAACAAACTCAGACTGTTGTGTACATTCGGAGAAGTGCTTCCAGCCTTGTTCATCTTTTGCAATGGATAAGAATGCTGCTTTAGGGTGGCTAGTTGCATCCTGCCTAAAAACACCATGTTCAAACTGAATTTTTGAAACCCCTGTTAAAGTAATCACCAAACGCAAATCAGCAGTAAAAACCCCACCTGAAATTTCTGATGTTGGAGATAATATGTCGATATCAGAGTATTTTGTTCGCAGTCCAGAACGAAAATGGTTAATTGTGATATTCCCTGAAATGGATGGGTATTGGTTTTCTAAATGAATTTTATGCTGTTTCACCTGATATCCTGTCATTTTATGAAGCGGTTTGATTGTATGATTTTTTTGTAAAAAGTCGTGACATAACGAATTAAATTTGCTTTTTCATAGGATTAAATATTTTTTCTCAAAGGTTTTGTTAAGTGAATAATGCCATAATAATTCATATTTGATAATTATTCTTATTTGATTTTGAGGAATTATATGTTAAAACCTGATTTTCGTCTTTCACTGATTAGCTTAGCTTTATTTTCATCAATTGGGGTTGCCGATACCCAGCATTTAAAAGTCGTTGATGTAAATGCGGATACAAAAACTTTAGCAACAGGTTACTCACCAACGCAATCATTGAGTGGAACTAAAACTGTGACCGCGTTAATGAGAACACCGATGAGTGTTGAAGTGGTATCTAATAAATTGATGAAAGATCAAGGCGTTGATCACGTAATTGATGCTCTTAACTACCATAGTGGTATTATTAGTAATTATCGTGGTTCTAATCAACAAATGGAAATTACGATTCGCGGAATTGGTAGTAAAAATAACAGTAGCGGTGGTACTGTACCAACATATCTTAATGGCATAAGCTACAAAGCGGATTATGCGATTAAGCCTTTCTTCTTAGAGCGTATTGATATTGTCAAAGGACCTAATTCCGTATTGTATGGCCAGGCTAATCCTGGTGGTGTAATGGATCTAGTAACGAAAAAAGCAACGGGTAAAAACCTTGGCGAATTGCAGTTTGTATTAGGTTCAAATCATCGTTACCAAGTTGGTTTAGATTTAGATTATAAATTGTCAGAAACATTATCGGGACGTGTGATTGGTCAGTTTGAGAAAACGAATTGGAAAGAAAAATATGTCAAAGAGCAAGGTGGTGCGGTTGCTCCATCATTAGTTTGGCAACCAACCGATAGCACTAAATGGGAATTATATGGATATTTTGCAAAACAACCGAAAGCGGGAGATCGTAATTTCTTGGTAAGCCAAGGGTTAATTACGAGTGTGAACGGAAAGAAAATACCTTATGATTTTTTCCCAAGCGATCCAAATTTCCATCATTTATCAACGGAACAGGTGCATTTAGGTTCTCAATTCAGTCATCAATTTAATGAAAATTTATCTTTCCGCCAGAATATTCGTTACAGCCGTTCTAAAGAAACATTCAGAAACTTGGTTGTAGCTTCAATCATGCCAAATAATCAATCAGAATTAAGACGAATGGCAAGAGCTTGGGAAGATCAAAAAAATGAATTTGGCATTGATAATCAGCTAGAAAGTAAATTTAGCCTAGGCGGAACTAAGCATACATTATTAACGGGCATTGATTATCGCCATACTCACGATGATTCTATCTTTAAGGCCAATGCAAGTGTTCCGTCAATTAATTGGCAAAACCCGAAGTATGGTGTGAATGTTGGGCCACTAAAAGTACAACGTAATTTAGTGCAAAGTATGGGGCAACTAGGGGTATATGCCCAAGATCAAGTTGAAATCGGCAACCTTGACATTATGTTGGGAGGGCGTTTTGATAAGGTTAAAACGAAAGTCATTGACTTAGTCAAAACTCAGAGAAAAGACAATCAGGCTCATCAGTTTACTTGGCGTACAGGGGCAATTTATAACTTTGATAATGGATTTGCACCTTATGTGAGTTATAGCACATCATTTTTACCGACTACGGAAATGGACAAACAAGGTAAGGTATTAAAACCGACAAAAGCTGCTCAATGGGAAGCTGGGATTAAGTATCAACCTAATGAGACATTGTTCTTAACATTAGCTAGCTTTGAAATTAACCAACGTGATTTAGTTGAATTGGAGCCTAAAACACGCATTGCAAAACAAATTGGTAAAGTGAAAACTAAAGGGTTAGAAGCAAATCTTTCTGCACAATTAACCGATGAAATCGCATTATTGGCAACTTATGCGTATATCAATAAGACAATCAAACAAGCACCAGATAGCCAAACTATTGGTAAAACTCCTTGGGGAATTCCACGTCATCAAGCATCATTATGGGCAAAATATAGCATCAAAAATGGTGCGTTGAATGGCGTTGGTATTGCAGGTGGAGTTCGTTATTTTGGTACGACTTGGGGCAGCAATACAAATGCTTTCAGAGTTCCGCACTTTACGTTGTACGATGTTGCTCTTCAGTATGATTTCTTACCAAAATTTAACGTGAATATGGATATGCAACTTAACGTTCAAAACTTAACAAATAAAAAATATGTCAGCAGCTGTGCTCATTCAAATGCTTGCTTTTATGGTAAAGAACGTCTCGTAAGTTTAACGACAAACTATCGTTTTTAAGGATAAGCTAACTATGAATTTGGGCGATTTTATCGCCCAAGTATAATTGTAAAAAATATGAAGAATCTTACCGCTTGTTTATTCACAATGATCATTTCTTCTTCACTTTTTGCCACAACCGATACTGAAATTCAGTTAGCGGAGGGCGATTTTGTTAAAGGCGAATTAACCCTATTAAATAATCAAAAAAACAGTGCTGATTTATTCATTGAATTTGCTGATCATAGTCAAAGGCAGTTATTAAAAAATATTTTTGATAAACAAGAGTTTATGTTTAAAGCTGAAACATCTGGGGTGGGAAAATTTATCGTAAAAGGTCATGCTAAACCATTAACGAATAATGATGTTAGCTTAAAAATTTTACAGCATATTCCTCTTGAGCAACAAAATCATTCAAAAGAGAAGTATGACAATTCCTTACTCCAAGAACTTGTTTTAACATTAAAACAATACCCAGACAAAAAGGATCTTTTATTAGACCAATTTTGGGAAACCGTCAAAGGTCAGGGAACGCCATTAATTGAGCCATTAGATCAGAGAATGAGCCGAGTAACTTTTTTATGGAGAGGTGCGAAACATAATGTGCGTATTTTTGGTGGGCCGACTACCGATCACGACCTAATGCAACAAATACCCAATACAGATATTTGGTATAGAAGTTATGAAGTTCCAAATGATACCCACGTTAGCTACCGATTAGCTCCAGATGTTCCAATCTTATCCTTACCAAGTATGGAACAACGTAGAGCCATTTTATCTACTGCACAAGCTGACCCTTTCAATCATTTTCCTTATTTCAATGATAAAGATGGCAATATCAAGAATACGGATAAGTACAATTATGTTTCACAACTAATTTTACCGAAAGCACCTAAGCCGCAATATGAAAAAATGGGACACTATCCCCAAGGTAAATTGACTACCTTTGAATTTGAAAGTAACACTTTAGGTAATAAACGTCGCTTATTTGTTTATACACCAGTAGGTTTTCAACCTGATCAACCTTACCCTGTATTGTATCTTTTTGATGGCGTGGAGTTTCACACACAAGTTCCATTACCTACAATATTGGATAATATGATTGCAGAGAAAGTAATTCCGCCTATTGCAGTGGTTTTTATTGAAAACCCATCTAGTCAAGCGAGATCAAGTGAATTACCCCCTAATCCTATTTTTGCGAACGTATTAGCTCAAGAGCTTGTTTCTTTTATTGAGAAATCAGCTCACATTCAGGCTAGCAACAGAATTATTGCAGGCGCTAGTTATGGTGGATTAGCGGCCGCTTATATAGCATTGAAACATTCCAATATATTTTCTAATGCGTTGATTATGTCAGGCTCTTTTTGGTGGCACCCTAAAGATACAAAGGCTGAAGACAATCATTTTATTGCAAGCGAGTATATTAAGCAGAATAAATTACCTCTCTGTTTTTTTATGAGTGCAGGCTATTTTGAAAATGGAAGATCGGAAATTTTACAAACATCACGACATTTAAAAGACGTATTGCTTGCAAAAGGCTATCCGATCACTTATCAAGAATACTCAACAGCACACGGTTATTTAGCCTGGAAGAATATTATTGCGGATGGTTTAGTTGCTTTATTGAATAATCCAAAATGTTTTTCAAAAACAAATAATTCACTACATAAGTAGTGAAATTTACGTAAAATATCTGATAACAATTCTCAATTTTATGAAGGAGCTTGTATGTTAAAAAAATTATTGATTACGTTAGGGTGTGTCGCTTTGATGACCAATGCTTGGGCGACTGATGTGAGTATTCCAACCGCTCGTGGTGAAGTTACGTTAAAAGCTCATCCTACAAAAATTGCAGTATTTGATCTAGGGAGTTTAGATACACTCCAAGCATTAGGGGTTAAGGTTGATGGTGCACCGGATGCACTAAAAACGTTAACCTATCTTAAACCGACTTTTGAACAAGCAAAATCTGTTGGTACTTTATTTGAACCTAATTTAGAAGCATTGAATGAACTAAAACCTGATTTAATTATCGTTGGCACTCGTACGGCGAAAAAATACGATGATGTGAGTAAATTAGCGCCTAGTATTGATATGACTGATAATGCGGATAACTTCATTGAAGGTGCGTTAAAACGCATCGAGAGTTTTGGTAAGTTATTTGGAAAACAGTCTGAAGCTGAAAAATTAATAAATGAAATCAATACCTTATTTGCTGAAACAAAAAATGCAGTGAAGGGAAAGGGAAATGGTTTAATCATTTTAGTGAATGGCGGTAAAATTTCAGCATTCGGAAAGGGCTATCGTTTAAGTTGGATTCATGATGATTTAGGTATTCCTTTAGCTGATGAAACAATCAAAGGTGCAGGACACGGTCAACCGATTTCATTCGAATTGGTTCAAAAATTAAACCCTGATTGGTTGTTTGTCTTAGACCGTATTTCAGCGATTGGTAAAGAAGGTAAGGCTGCGAAAGAAGTCTTAGATAACGAGCTTGTTCACCAAACAAAAGCGTGGAAAAATAACCAAATCGTTTATTTAAGCGGTGCATCTTACCTTGCACCGGGTGGTTTTGAGCAAATTAAAATGGACTTAACCACCATTAAAAACGCATTTGAGAAGAAATAATCCTCAATACAAGCGGTGCGATTGTGGCAATTTTTTGCAAAAAAATGTGAAGATCTTACCGCTTGTTTCTATTATTTGATGATGTTTTCACTTAATCGTCTCAATTTTCTATTGCTATTAGTGCTTTGTGTCATCAGTGTGATGACTGGGGTTGCGGATTTTAATTGGTCGCAACTCTTTTCTGATCCTACACAAATGCAATTACTACTTATCAGTCGCTTACCTAGAACACTTGCAGTCTTACTGGTTGGTGCAACACTTGGCATTGCTGGAATGGTATTACAGATTGTGTTGAAAAACCGTTTTCTTGAACCCAGTATGATTGGCGCAACGCAAAGTGCTGCGGTGGGAATTTTGATTGTCAGCTTGTTATTTCCTGCCACATCGTTAATGGTGAAAATGTCAGTAGCCACACTAACAGCCTTAATCGGAATGGCTATTTTTACGGGGCTATTACGCAGTTTACCACCCCATCAGCAGTTAATGATTCCTCTTGTTGGTATTGTCTTTGGTAACGTCATTGAAGCAGGCACAACTTTTGTTGCTTATCAAACAGAAAGTTTACAACTCATTTCTGTTTGGTTTACTGGGGATTTTTCTGGCATTTTATCTGGTCGCTACGAATTATTGTGGCTCACAGCCATTTTAGCGATTGTGATCTATATTATGGCAGATCAGCTGAGTATTGCAGGGTTAGGACAACATATCAGCACTAGCTTGGGGGTAAATTACCGCCAAATGACGTGGTTAGCTTTAGTGGTTGTGGCAATGATTACTGCAGTCGTGGTGGTTACAGTCGGACAAATTCCTTTTATTGGGTTGGTTGTACCCAATATTGTTTCTCGCTTAGCTGGGGATCGATTACGCCATAATTTACCTTCTGTGGCACTAATGGGAGCAAACCTAGTGCTGATTTGCGACATTATTGGACGTACAATTAACGCACCTTACGAAGTCCCGGTTTCAACGATTTTCGGCATTATAGGTGCGGTACTTTTCCTTTACCTATTATTTAAGGGGAAACGTAGTGCAGGCTAAACGTTTATTGTGGCTATTATCGTTACTGTTTGTGGCATCTGCATTTTTGTTTATGACCTATAATGCTCGTGGACAATGGGATTTTGTATTGGCTTTTCGTAGTGAAAAATTACTACTGCTGATTACCATTGGTTATACCATTGGCATTTCCACTTTGCTGTTTCAAACATTAACACACAATCCGATTCTTACTCCCAGTATATTAGGGTTTGATGCTCTGTATATTTTAGTGCAAAGTTTATTGATCTTTTTCTTTGGTGGCATTGGTTTTACGCAACTTGACCAAAATAGCAAATTTTTGTTTGAAACCTTGCTAATGGTTAGCGGAGCATTGCTATTATTTAGAACATTAACTAAAGATAATGTTGATTTAACCAAAATGATTTTGGTTGGCGTGATTTTTGGCATGCTATTTAGAAGTCTAACTAATTTGCTTCAACGGATGATTGACCCAACGGAATTTGCTGTTGCACAAGGCTCTTATTTTGCCCAATTTAATACGGTAAATTCTGATGTACTATGGATTGGTATTGTGATTGCGATCGTGAGTGCCATTTGGATCTGGAAACAGCGTCATCAACTCGATGTATTATTGCTCGGTAAATCTACCGCCATTAGTTTAGGTATAGAATATCACCGATTTTCTCGCCAATTACTGATTTGTAGTGCCATATTAGTATCCGTTTCAACCGCATTAGTTGGGCCAATTCTCTTTTTAGGATTGTTAGTTTGTGCGATTGTGAATGCAATGACTCGGACAATGTACCATTCTGTGCGTATTCCCGCGGTCTTTTTTACTTCTGCGATGACGCTTATTTTAGGGCAAGTGGTTTTTGAACAGATTCTTGGTTTGCAAGGCGTATTAAGTGCAGTAATTGAGTTTATCGGGGGATTAGTTTTTATTGGGCTGATGTATCGCCGACAAAAATAAGGATAGATAATGATTAAAATCAGTCAGGTTAATCATCATATTGGCAATGCCACCATTTTACGCAATATAGATTTAACTATTCAAAATGGCGGTATTACGGCGTTAGTTGGGCCAAATGGGGCTGGAAAATCAACATTGTTATCGTTGATTGCTCGTTTAATACCATTACAGCAGGGGCAAATTTGGCTTGATGAAAAAGATATTCATAAAACATCATCGAGAGAAATTGCTAAACATCTTGCGATTTTGACTCAAGATAATGCTATTCACAGCCGAATTACCGTGCGAGATTTATTGATGTTTGGGCGTTATCCACACCATCAAGGAAGACCGACAGAGCAAGATAACGACATTGTTGAGCAAGCGCTTAAGCGCTTTGAACTGCAAGATTTTTCGCAACGCTTTTTAAGTGAATTATCAGGGGGGCAACGGCAAAGAGCTCTGATCGCAATGACATTTTGCCAACAAACTCAGCATATTTTATTAGATGAACCTTTAAATAATTTAGATATGTTTCACGCTCGTGAGCTAATGCGTTTATTGCGTAAATTAACCGATGAGTTCAATTTAACAACCATAATGGTGGTTCACGATATCAATATGGTTGCTGCTTATGCGGACACGATTGTTGCAATGAAAGATGGGCAAATTCGCTTAGTTGGAACGCCAGATGAGATTTTAACCCCCAAAAATTTGCAAGAAATATTTTCCCTTGATGCCGAATTGATCGAATATCAAGGGAAAAAAGTCGTATTACATCATTTGTAGTAATTGATTACTTAATCCATTTATCGTCATCAGCTTTACGCTCAAATTCCGCTTCAAAGGTATTGTTGTCAGATGTCTTACCTTGCTGGTTATAGTGAGAATGGGATGAACCTGAAAAATGAAACGGAACTTTGTTGGCGACAAGTTTAAGCACAAGCCCTTGTAAGAGTGTTCTTGTTATCGGTAAAAGTAACAATAAGGCTAAAATATCACTTAGAAAACCAGGAATTAAAAGCAACACGCCAGAAATTGCAAAAAAGAGTGAAGAAATCACCGCTTGGGTTGGGATTTTCCCTTGCGCAATTTGTTGGCGGATACTTAATACCGTCATAATACCGCGTAATTTAATTACCCATAGCCCTAATGCAGAAATCCCAATCATCAATAAAATAAGTGGCAATACACCAATTGATGAACCTACCGCAACCAATAATGAGATTTCACAATAAATATATAAAAATAGTCCGACAAAAAATAGCAAAATAGGCATAGCTTTCTCCTTATTCAATGACATAACTAGATTGTGTTTGATTTTATTTTTTCAACTTTTTTCAGCAAATTTTCCGCTAAGTTATTCAAAATTAAACAAATCTATGTTATCAATAACGCATTTATTCGTATAAGAAAATTTAGGACACAACATTTAATGAATGGCTCAAATTTAGTTGTAGAAAGTTTAAAAGCTCACGGTGTGACTACCATTTTTGGTTACCCTGGTGGAGCAATAATGCCTGTTTATGATGCAATTTATGATTCAGGTTTAGATCATTTACTCTGCCGCAATGAACAAGGAGCAGCGATTGCTGCGATCGGCTACGCCCGTTCAACAGGCAAAACAGGTGTGTGTATTGCCACATCAGGTCCGGGAGCAACCAATCTAATTACAGGATTAGCTGACGCATTATTGGATTCAGTTCCTATTGTGGCAATAACAGGACAAGTTGCGACTTCTTTTATTGGTACTGATGCGTTCCAAGAAATCGATGTATTAGGGCTATCTTTAGCTTGTACTAAGCATAGCTTTATTGTGCAAAATATTGATGAATTGCCTGAAGTATTAGCTAAAGCATTCCAAATTGCTCAAAGTGGCCGCCCTGGCCCTGTGCTAGTGGATATTCCAAAAGATGTCCAATTTGCCCCAACATCAGCACAACCAATTGTTTACCCAAAACTTGCAAATAATTCGCAAGATCCTACCGCTTTAGCACAAGCTAAAACCCTATTAGCCGAAGCAAAACGCCCAATCTTATATGTAGGCGGTGGCGTAGGAATGGCAGAGGCAGTAGAAGCGGTGAGAAACTTCCTAGAAATTACTAATATGCCATCTGTTTCTACCTTAAAAGGATTAGGCACAATTCCACCACAGCATCCGCTTTATATGGGCATGTTAGGAATGCACGGCACGAAAGCGGCTAACTATGCGGTACAAGAGTGCGATTTACTTATTGCCTTCGGTGCAAGATTTGATGACCGAGTAACAGGTAAACTCGACACTTTTGCACCGAATGCCAAAGTGATTCACGCAGACATTGATGCGGCTGAAATCAATAAATTACGCCAAGCCAATGTTGCTTTACAAGGCGATTTGATCGAAGCGGTCAATGCATTAAGCCAACCATTAGAAATTGATCCTTGGCGTGACGATATTCGCCGTTTAAAAGCAGATTTTGATTTCCGTTATATTGAAAATAGCGAAGATAAAGAAATCGATCCTTGGGCGTTAATACATACACTTTCTCAACGCAAACCACAAAATGCGGTGATTACCACTGATGTTGGACAGCATCAAATGTGGTCGGCACAACATATGCAACATTATGCCCCTGAAAACTATTTAACTTCGGCAGGGCTTGGCACAATGGGCTTTGGTTTACCTGCTGCGGTAGGGGTTGCTAAAGCTCGTCCACAAGATCCTGTGATCTTAATTACGGGCGATGGTTCATTGATGATGAACATTCAAGAATTTGGCTCAATTAAACGTGCGAATTTGCCAATTAAAATTTTACTACTGGATAACCAACGTTTGGGAATGGTTCGCCAATGGCAATCGCTTTTCTTCCACGGACGCCATAGCCAAACAATTTTAGATGATAACCCTGATTTTGTCACACTTGCTTCTGCCTTTGGTATCGCTGGCGAACGCATTGAAAAGGCTTGCCAAGTATCCGATGCAATTAACCGCTTGCTGAATGCGAAAGACGCATATTTACTACACGTTTGTATTCCTGATGAAGAAAATGTATGGCCACTTGTGCCACCAAATGCTTGTAACAGCGATATGATTGAAGAAGATATTGGGGTCTAATAATGAAAACGTATGATTTAACTATTCAAGCCAACAAACGTCCTGAAACTTTAGAACGTTTACTACGGGTTATCCGCCATCGTGGTTTTGAAGTGATCGCACTCCAAACCCAAACGGAAAATGACACCATTTCTCTAAAAATCAAAGTACAAAGCGAACGAGCTATTGGGCTATTGTTCAACCAACTAGCCAAATTGCCCGATGTGGTGAGTTTGGGCGAAAAATAATAAAAGGAATAAAGATGAAAACACTTGGTATTATTGGCGGAATGTCGCCCGAGAGTACGGTAACTTATTACAGTGAAATCAATCGCTTAGTTAATCAAGCTAAAGGTGAGAATAGTTCTGCTCCGTTGTTGATGGTGAGTGTTGAATTCAGCGAAATTGTAGCCTGTCAGAAACAGGGCGATTGGCAAAAAGCCGGGCAACTTTTAGCAGATGCGGGGAAAAAACTAGAGCAAATTGGGGCGAAAGGGATTCTGTTAGCGACGAATACAATGCATAAAGTAGCTGGAGATATTATTGAGCAGATCAATGTACCTTTCTTACACATTCTTGATGCAACAGCATCTGCGATTAAGGCTCAACAGCTTAATAAAGTCGCTTTATTAGGTACTCGTTTTACGATGCATGATGATTTTTATCGTGATGGATTGGAAAAACGTGGGATAACGGCGATTGTCCCAGATGATCGTATTCAACTAGAAATTCATCGCATTATCTTTGAAGAGCTTTGTGTCGGCAAATTCTTACCAGAATCAAAACGATTTTATTTGAATACAATAGATAGTCTGATGCAACAAGGGGCAGAAGGTGTTATTCTAGGCTGTACTGAGATTGGTTTGCTAGTTCAGCAAACAGATAGCCAATTACCTTTTTTTGACACTGCACAATTACATTCACAAATGGCAGTAGATTTTATTTTAGGGCAGTAACAAGCGGTGAGATACCGCCCAAATTTTACAATTTAAAACACAACATTATTTACTTGGAGAGATTATGCCAAAATTACGCTCAGCGACCAGTACACAAGGTCGTAATATGGCGGGCGCACGAGCATTATGGCGTGCAACAGGGATGAAAGAGAATGACTTCGGCAAGCCTATTATTGCAGTCGTGAACTCATTTACTCAATTTGTGCCGGGACACGTTCATTTAAAAGATATGGGGCAATTAGTTGCCGCTGAAATCGAAAAAGCCGGTGGTGTCGCAAAAGAATTTAATACGATCGCAGTAGATGATGGTATCGCAATGGGGCACGGTGGGATGCTCTATTCATTACCAAGCCGAGATCTGATTGCCGATAGCGTAGAATATATGGTAAATGCACACTGTGCCGATGCGATGGTTTGTATCTCTAACTGTGACAAAATCACCCCTGGAATGTTAATGGCAGCATTGCGTTTAAACATTCCGACGGTATTCGTATCGGGTGGCCCGATGGAGGCCGGTAAAACGAAATTGTCCGATAAAATTATTAAATTAGACTTGGTTGATGCAATGATCCAAGGTGCTAATCCCAATGTATCCGATGCGGAAAGCGAACAAATTGAACGTTCTGCTTGCCCTACTTGTGGTTCTTGTTCTGGAATGTTTACGGCAAACTCAATGAACTGCTTAACCGAAGCGTTAGGTTTAAGCCTACCAGGCAATGGCTCTTGTTTGGCTACTCACGCCGATCGTAAACAATTGTTCTTAGATGCTGGGAAACAAATTGTTGAACTTTGCAAACGTTATTATGAACAAGATGATGCTTCAGTTTTACCACGTTCAATCGCGACTAAAGATGCTTTTGACAATGCGATGAGTCTTGATATTGCAATGGGGGGGTCAACCAATACCGTATTACATTTATTAGCGGCCGCTCAAGAAGCAGAAGTTGATTTTACAATGGCAGATATTGATCGTCTTTCTCGAGTTGTACCTTGTTTAAGTAAAGTTGCCCCAAATACGCAAAAATACCATATGGAAGACGTTCATCGTGCTGGTGGGATTATGGCAATTTTAGGTGAGCTAGATCGTGCAAATTTACTGAAAAATCAAACTCGTACCGTATTGGGTATGAGCCTTGCGGAACAAATTGCGAAATATGATATTGTTCTAACAAAGGATGAGGCTGTACATAAGTTTTTCCGAGCAGGCCCTGCAGGTATTCGTACCACTCAAGCTTTCTCACAAGATTGCCGTTGGGATACAGTGGACGATGATCGTGAAAACGGCTGTATTCGTAGCAAACAATTTGCATATAGCCAAGATGGTGGCTTAGCAATGCTATCGGGCAACATTGCGTTAGATGGCTGTATTGTTAAAACTGCTGGGGTCGATGAAAGTATTCTCAAGTTTACAGGTAAAGCGATTGTATTTGAAAGCCAAGAAGATGCCGTAGCAGGTATTTTAGGTGGAAAAGTACAAGCGGGACACGTTGTTGTTATTCGCTATGAAGGCCCGAAAGGTGGGCCGGGAATGCAAGAGATGCTTTATCCAACCAGTTATCTGAAATCAATGGGATTAGGCAAAGCCTGTGCGTTATTAACGGACGGGCGTTTCTCTGGTGGTACTTCTGGACTCTCTATCGGACACTGCTCACCGGAAGCTGCCGCAGGTGGCTTAATTGGCGTTGTTAAAGATGGTGATACCATTGAAATTGATATTCCAAATCGTAAGATTGAGTTAGTTGTGCCTGATGCAGAACTTGCCACTCGCCGAGCAGAACAAGATAAGCTTGGTTGGAAACCTGCAACTCGCCAACGTGAAGTATCATTTGCTTTAAAAGTTTATGGACACTTTGCGACATCGGCAGATAAAGGTGCGGTTCGCGATAAAACGAAAATTTAATGATGAGATAAGCGGGCAGATTATGCAAAAAATTTGTAAAATCTAACCGCTTGCTTGCACCCAAAGCCTTGCTTCAGTAGAATGCAAGGCGTTTTTTTATTTGATTTAATGAGGTTTAAAATGTTTGGAAAAGGTGGCTTAGGCGGCTTAATGAAACAAGCTCAGCAAATGCAAGAGCGTATGCAAAAAATGCAAGAAGAGATCGCACAATTAGAAGTAACGGGTGAGTCTGGTGCAGGGTTAGTTAAAATTACGATTAACGGTGCACATAACTGTCGCCGTATTGAAATCGATCCTTCGTTAATGGAAGACGATAAAGAGATGTTAGAAGATCTTATCGCAGCTGCATTTAATGATGCTGTACGCAGAGCAGAAGATATGCAAAAAGAAAAAATGGCAAGTGTTACTGCGGGTATTCAACTACCACCTGGAATGAAAATGCCGTTTTAATCTAAAAAAATCCCAGCATAAGCTGGGATTTTTTAATGCATTAGTCATAACCGCTTAGGTTAATCAACGACTTTTGTACCATAGAAGTAAGAATAACCAAATGGGCTTTGTTTGTAGTCTTGAACACGCTTACTTGTTGGAGCAAAGTTAATTGAGTGAGCAACATTGATCCAAGGCGCTTGTTCTTTTAGGAGAACCTGAGCTTGTTCATAAATCTTAGTACGCTCCCCTTTATCCGATAAGCTAATTGCTTTTGACAGTAATGCATCTAATTCTGGATTTTTGAAACGAGCGTAGTTACTGTTTCCAACATTATCACTACCGAAAAGTGGAGATAAGAAGTTATCAGGGTCACCATTATCGCCAGACCAACCGTAAGTTCCTGCTGTTAATTCACCCGCTTTAGTGCGTTTAATATAGTCACCCCATTCGTAAGTCACTAATTTTGATTTTACACCGACTTTTTCCCAGTCTGCTTGAACTAATTCAGCCATACGGCGTGGATTAGGGTTTGATGCACGAACTACTGGTTGAACCCAAATATCTGTTTCAAATCCGTTTTCAAAGCCAGCTTCTTTTAAAAGCGCTTTTGCTTTCTCTGGATTATATTCATAACCTGTAATTTCGTTGTTATATCCCCAAATTGTTGGTGGTAGCGGGTTCTTAGCTGCTACACCTGCACCGCGATATACAGCATCAATAATCGCATTTTTATCTACCGCATAGTTTAATGCTTGGCGAACTTTTACGTTATCGAAAGGAGCTTTTTCTGTATTAAAGGCAATATAAGCAATGTTTAAGCCTTCTTGAGAAAGTAAATTGATCTTTGGATCATTTTTCATTTTCTCAAGATCTGCCGCATTTGGGAAATCCATCATATCACAAGCGCCCGCTTGTAATTTAGCATAACGAGCTGTTGCATCGGGCACGATATCAAAGATCAAGCGATCAATATCGGCTTTACCATTCCAATAGTCTTTATGTGCTAAGAAACGAATACGTTGATCAAGTTGGTAGCCAGAGAATACAAATGGACCTGTACCGATAGGTGTTGTGTCAAGTGTTTCTGGTTTTCCTTCCTTCAATAATTTATCTGCATATTCTGCTGAATAAATTGAAATGAAATCCATACCTAAACTAGCGAGGAAAGTAGAATCTTGTTTATTTAATGTAATCTTAACAGTGTGATCATCCACTTTTTCTACTGATTTTAGTAGTTTAGGGAATTTCATCGCATTAAAGTACGGATAAGTTGCTTTAGATACTGAATGATACGGATGGTTTGGATCTAATTGGCGTTGGAATGAAAATACAACGTCATCGGCATTAAATTCACGACTTGGCGCGTATTCTTTAGTCGTATGGAATTTTACACCTTTACGCAAATTAAACGTATAAGTTAAGCCATCATCACTAATAGTCCAACTTTCTGCTAAAGCTGGCTCAATATCTGTTGAACCACGTTTAAACTCAACTAAACGGTTATATACCTGTTGAGAACTTGCATTATATGAGATGCCGTCCATTACTAATGCAGGGCTAAAACCTGTTGGCGAACGGCTAACACAGTTTACGAAAGTTTTATCTGCTGCTTGTGCTACACCTGCAACAAGTAATGTTGCGGCTACTAAAGAAAGTTTACTTGTGAATTTCATAATGTCTCCTAAACGACCTTTAAAATTTGACGACAAAATACCGCTTTTATGTCAAAAAGGAAATAACAAAAGGGATTTTTTTATAACAAAAAAGCATGACGATTTGGTATACTCTAAAATAAATAGAAAAACTATGCCATAATACATAATATTCCCTATAGCACATTTAGCAAGCCAAGATCGTTTTTTGAGAATTTGTCTGACCTCCTAACACATAATCATAAAGTACCTATTTTTATATAGTCTTTCTTGTTATAACTGCAGTGATATGCTGAAGTAGACTAACACAACAGCTAATATACTTCAGTCCCCTATCTTAAGTATTCCAATAATAAGACAATTTCATCAAGGACAATACTGTAGACAACTTGAGATCATAACGATCCTGATAAATTCATTTGTTAGATCTTTTTAATTTATTTACCCCTTTGTAAAAAACTTTGAAACGTCGTGCTGAACAAAATTTTTACAAGAAAATAAGATTTTTATGAAATTGATGCTTGCTCTATGATGAGTTTTTGCGTAGAATTGCAAACCTATTTTATATGAATTTGAGAGTGCCAAACGCAAAGCGAAAGGCACTATTTAGCGGAGTAAATATGTACGCAGTTTTCCAAAGTGGCGGCAAACAACACCGAGTGAGCGAAGGTCAAGTTGTTCGTTTAGAAAAACTTGAAGTAGCAACTGGTGAGAAAGTTGAGTTCGACTCAGTGTTAATGGTCGTTAACGGTGAAGATGTTAAAATTGGTACCCCAGTTGTTGCTGGTGGTAAAGTAGTAGCTGAAGTTGTTTCACACGGTCGTGGCGATAAAATTCGTATCGTTAAGTTCCGTCGTCGTAAACACAGCCGTAAACAACAAGGTCATCGTCAGTGGTTCACAGAAGTGAAAATCACTGGGATTCAAGCATAATTTCAGAGGAGATCAAGTAGATGGCAACTAAAAAAGCTGGTGGTTCAACTCGTAACGGTCGTGATTCTGAAGCTAAGCGCCTTGGTGTTAAACGTTTCGGTGGCGAGTCTGTTTTAGCAGGTAGCATTATCGTTCGTCAACGTGGTACAAAATTCCACGCGGGTACAAATGTAGGTATTGGTAAAGACCATACTTTATTTGCAACTGCAGACGGTAAAGTTAAATTTGAAGTTAAAGGCGAAAAAAGCCGTAAATATGTAAGCATCGTTGCTGAATAATCTTCAAATGAGATTGATGAGAACCTCGCTATATTAGCGGGGTTTTTTATTACGGGGATGAAAGTGAGTCAGCAACCTATTCTTGGCTTTTTCTTAGCTCTAACTGCAGCCATAATGTGGAGCATTCTGCCTATCGCATTGCAACCAGTGCTAACTGCAATGAATGCGCACACAATAGTGTGGTTTCGCTTTGTTGTAGCAATGTTCGGTGTTTTCTTTATTTTACTTTTTACAAAAAAATTGCCAAAACTGACCGCTTTTACCGCTAAATATCGTTGGTTTGTATTACTAGGTGTACTGGGGTTAGCTGCAAATTTCTATTTGTATAACCTTTCGCTCAAATATATCCCTGCAACAACTAGCCAAGTACTTAGCCCTCTTTCATCTTTTTCAATGTTACTAAGCGGCATCTTTTTATTTAAAGAACGCTTGGGTGTTCACCAAAAGTTAGGGTTAAGTTTATTGCTGATTGGCTTACCGCTCTTTTTTAATGACCGATTTACCGATTTTGCAGAAATGAATAGCTTTTCTCTCGGTGTATTTATCGGTATTGGAGCAAGTTTAATTTGGGTTTGTTACGGACTTGCACAAAAAATGATGTTGCAACGTTTCAGCTCTCAACAAATTTTATTGGCAATTTACGCAGGTAGTGCATTAGTTTTTACTCCTTTTGCTAATGCCTCACAAGCACAAAATTTATCGCCCTTTACCTTAGGCTGTCTAATTTTCTGTTGTTTAAATACGATTATTGCTTATGGTTGCTATGCCGAAGCATTAAACCGTTGGGAAGTCGCTAAGGTCAGTATGATAATGCCACAAATCCCGATTTTAACAATTTTATTTAGTGAAATAGCCTATTGGCTTGATCCTACTCATTTTGCAGAACCTTATTTAAATACACTAAGTTATATTGGTGCAATATTTGTTGTACTTGGTGCCTTATCAGCGGCAGCTGGGCATAAACTGTTTTATCGCCGCCAGTTAAGGAGAAATTCAGTATGAGCCATAAACCTTTACTCGGTTTTAATCTTGCATTATTAGCCACAGCAACGTGGGGCGGATTACCCATTGCAGCCCAAAAAGCGATCTCTGTTATTGATGCCCAAACATTAGTTTGGTTTCGTTTTATTGTAGCAGCAGCTGGATTAATATTGATTTTAGGTTTTGCAAAAAAATTACCTAAACTTACCGCTTTCACACCTAAAATTTTATTGTTAATTATTTTAGGTGTAATTGGTTTAAGTTTATATTTCTTTGGCTCAAGCTACGCTTTACATTTTATTTCACCAACAACTAGCCAAGTTTTATGGCAATTATCCCCTTTTACAATGATGTTATGTAGCGTAGTGATTTTTAAAGAACAATTCGCAGTACATCAAAAAATAGGCTTAGTATTACTGTTAGTTGGGTTAGTAGCATTTTTTAATGATCGACTAGGTGAAATTCTTCAGCTAAATGCTTATGCGATTGGCGTATTGATAGGTGCAATTTCTTCAATGGTTTGGGTTGCCTATGGTATTGCACAAAAATTATTATCAGCAAATTTTAATTCACAACAAATTTTGTTGATGATCTATATTGGGTGTGGTTTGGTAATGACACCTTTTTCCAGCCCAACACAACTAAATGAAATGAACGGCTGGGTGCTAGGCTGTTTTATTTTTTGCTGTTTAAATACCTTAATTGCCTATGGAGCTTATGCGGAAGCATTAAATCACTGGCAAGCATCGAAAGTTAGTGTGGTAACGGTGTTAATCCCTATTTTTACGATGCTATTTAGCCATTTAGCACATTGGTTATACCCTGATGTTTTTGAACCTCTTGAAATGAATTTATTAAGCTATATTGGCGCAATTATCGTCATTTTTGGAGCAATGTACTCAATTATTGGGCAAAAATTGATTAAAAAGAATAAATAAGCAGAAGACAAGCGGTTAGATACGACTAATCTTTTGCATTCTGTAATTAGGAGAAAAAATGAAGTTTATTGATGAAGCACTTATTCGTGTTGAAGCAGGTGATGGCGGAAATGGCTGTGTGAGCTTTCGCCGAGAAAAATTTATTCCAAAAGGTGGACCTGATGGCGGTGATGGTGGTGATGGTGGTGATGTTTATCTTGTCGCTGATGAAAACCTAAATACGCTTATTGACTACCGCTTTGAAAAACGCTTTGCCGCAGGACGTGGTGAAAATGGTCGTAGTGCAGGCTGTACAGGACATCGTGGGAAAGATATTACTTTACGCGTTCCTGTTGGAACACGAGCGATTGATAATGACACACAAGAAGTCATTGGGGATCTAACCCGCCACGGAATGAAAATGTTGGTGGCAAAAGGCGGTTATCACGGTTTGGGAAATACCCGTTTTAAATCTTCTGTCAATCGAGCTCCACGCCAAAAAACGAACGGCACGCCAGGTGAAAAACGAGATTTAATGCTTGAGTTGATGTTATTGGCAGATGTTGGAATGCTCGGATTACCGAACGCAGGTAAATCAACCTTTATTCGTGCAGTTTCAGCAGCGAAACCAAAAGTTGCAGATTATCCTTTTACTACTTTAGTTCCAAGTCTAGGCGTTGCTCGTGTTGGGGCTGATCGCAGCTTTGTGGTTGCAGATATCCCAGGCTTAATTGAAGGGGCGGCCGAGGGGGCAGGTTTAGGTATTCGCTTTTTAAAACACCTAGAACGTTGTCGAGTGCTGATTCACCTAGTGGATATTATGCCGATTGATGAAAGTGATCCTGCACAAAATATCTCAATTATTGAATCTGAGCTTTATCAATACAGTGAGAAACTTGCGGATAAACCGCAATGGTTGGTATTCAATAAAATTGATACCATCGGTGAAGAAGAAGCTCGTGAGCGAGCAGAAAAAATTGTCGAAGAAATTGGCTGGGAAGGTGATTACTATCTTATTTCTGCTGCAACAGGTGAGAATGTACAAGCCTTAACGCGTGATATTATGGACTTTATTGAAGCCAACCCTCGTGTTGAAGCTGAAGAAAAAGCACCTGAAGAAGTGGCATTCAAATGGGACGATTATCATCAACAAGCAATGCAAAACCCTATCACTGAAGATGATTGGGACGATTTAGATGATGATGGTTGGACAGAAGAAGATGATGAAGGTGTAGAATTTATCTATAAGCCATAAGTATTTTCAAGGTGCAATGGACAAAATGGTTACTAATAATATTTTTGTTATGTTATTGGTAACTTTTTTATCTAAAAAATTGAGTATGAAGGGATGCTGATTGTTTTTGGTAATTCTGATGGATTTACTGTAATGTAATCGAGAGAATAACTGTCTTTAATTGACAAAAAATCATCTATTGACTATAATTCTTTCTCTTAATTTTGTGCGATTCTTGGCTGGTGGAATTTCCATCAGCCATTTTGTGCTTTAAAAAATCAAACAGATTTGTGTCGTTTTTTCTGTTTGATGTGATTCCAAGCGGTATGTTTTTTGCAAAAATTTGCAATTACCCAACCGCTTTCCGCCTAATCAAACGCCAGAGCGGTAGTGATTTTTGACCCCTGTTCCCTGATTAGAAAACGACATCTCGTATCCTTTTTTAATGCCACTTCCTGCCTTTGTTAAGGCGGTTTGTGAACTCAATAACCAAAATAAAAATCAGAGGCTATCTAACAATGGCATACTCATATTCCGAGAAAAAGCGTATCCGTAAGAGCTTTGGCAAACGTCCACAAGTTCTGAACGTACCTTATCTATTAACTATTCAGCTTGATTCTTTCGATAAATTTATCCAAAGAGATCCTGAAGGACAGCAAGGTTTAGAAGCGGCATTCCGTTCAGTCTTCCCTATTGTAAGTAACAATGGTGCGACTGAATTACAATACGTTTCTTACGAACTTGGCGAGCCAGTATTTGATGTGCGTGAGTGCCAAATTCGTGGTACAACCTATGCTGCACCATTACGCGTAAAACTTCGTCTTGTTAGCTTTGATCGTGAAGCTGCCGCAGGTACGGTAAAAGATATTAAAGAACAAAGCGTGTATATGGGCGAAATCCCTTTAATGACCGATAACGGAACCTTTGTTATCAATGGTACTGAGCGTGTTATCGTTTCACAATTACACCGTAGCCCAGGCGTTTTCTTTGATTCTGACAAAGGTAAAACACACGCATCTGGTAAGGTGTTATATAACGCACGCATCATTCCTTATCGTGGTTCTTGGTTAGATTTTGAATTTGACCCGAAAGACAATTTATACGCACGTATCGACCGTCGCCGTAAATTACCAGCGACAATCATTCTGCGTGCATTAGGTTACACAACCGAAGAAATCTTAGACTTATTCTTTGATAAAATCGTCTTTGATATTGTCGATAACAAATTATTGATGACCCTTGTGCCAGAGCGTCTGCGTGGCGAAACAGCGGCGTTTGATATTGAAGCTAATGGCAAAGTTTATGTAGAAAATGGTCGCCGTATTACTGCTCGTCATATCAAAGCATTAGAGAAAGATAATATTACTCAAATCGAAGTACCAACCGAGTACATCGTAGGTCGTGTTACATCAAAAGATTACATTGACCTTTCAACAGGTGAAGTGGTTTGCCCAGCAAATAGCGAAATCAGCCTTGAAATGTTAGCAAAATTAGCACAAGCAGGTTATAACCAACTTGAAGTGCTATTTACTAACGATCTTGATCACGGTGCTTATATTTCTGAAACATTACGCGTCGATCCAACTTACGATCGTTTAAGTGCATTAGTTGAAATCTATCGTATGATGCGTCCAGGTGAGCCACCAACGAAAGAAGCTGCTGAAGGCTTATTTGACAATATGTTCTTCTCAACTGACCGCTATGATCTTTCTGCGGTAGGTCGAATGAAGTTCAACCGCTCTTTAGATATTCCTGAAGGTGTGGGTACTGGTATTTTAAGCAACGATGACATCATCGGCGTGATGAAAAAACTGATCGATATTCGTAATGGTCGTGGTGAAGTTGATGATATTGACCACCTAGGTAACCGTCGTATTCGTTCAGTCGGTGAAATGGCTGAAAACCAATTCCGTATCGGTTTAGTGCGTGTAGAACGTGCGGTGCGTGAGCGTCTTTCATTAGGCGATTTAGATGGTGTAACACCACAAGATTTAATTAACGCTAAACCAATTTCTGCGGCAGTAAAAGAGTTCTTTGGTTCTTCACAGCTTTCGCAATTTATGGACCAAAACAACCCGCTTTCAGAAGTTACACATAAACGCCGTATTTCTGCGTTAGGTCCAGGCGGTTTAACTCGTGAACGTGCAGGTTTTGAAGTGCGTGACGTACACGCAACTCACTATGGTCGTGTGTGTCCGATTGAAACCCCTGAAGGCCCAAACATCGGTTTGATCAACTCACTCTCTGTTTATGCTCGTACCAACGACTACGGCTTCTTAGAAACGCCATATCGTAAAGTGGTTGATGGTCAAGTAACCGAAGAGATTGAATACCTTTCTGCAATTGAAGAAGGTAACTATGTTATCGCACAGGCGAACTCTAACTTAGATGAAGATTTCCGCTTTACAGATACCTATGTAACTTGTCGTGGTGAACACGGTGAGTCTGGTTTATACCGTCCAGAAGAGATTCATTATATGGACGTTTCTACACAGCAAGTGGTATCGGTTGCGGCAGCGTTAATTCCATTCCTTGAGCACGACGATGCGAACCGTGCGTTAATGGGTGCGAACATGCAACGTCAAGCAGTTCCAACATTACGTGCGGATAAACCATTAGTAGGTACAGGCATTGAGAAATCCGTAGCACTTGACTCAGGTGTTGCAGTTGTTGCAAAACGTGGCGGTACAATCCAATATGTTGATGCATCACGTATCGTTGTTAAAGTTAATGAAGATGAAACTGTTGCAGGTGAAGCAGGTATTGATATTTATAACTTAATTAAATATACCCGCTCGAACCAAAATACCTGTATCAACCAAATCCCTTGTGTGAAATTAGGTGAGCCAGTTGAACGTGGTGAAATTTTAGCAGACGGTCCATCAACAGATTTAGGTGAGCTTGCATTAGGTCAAAACATTCGAGTGGCATTTATGCCTTGGAATGGTTATAACTTCGAAGACTCAATGTTAGTTTCCGAACGCGTGGTTCAAGAAGATCGTTTCACAACAATTCACATTCAAGAACTTTCTTGTGTGGCTCGTGATACTAAATTGGGTGCAGAAGAGATCACTGCAGATATTCCAAACGTAGGTGAGTCAGCACTAAGCAAACTAGATGAATCTGGTATCGTCTATATCGGTGCAGAAGTGAAAGGTGGCGACATTTTAGTGGGTAAAGTAACCCCTAAAGGTGAAACGCAATTAACACCGGAAGAAAAATTACTTCGTGCAATCTTTGGTGAAAAAGCATCAGATGTAAAAGACTCATCATTACGTGTACCAAATGGTACGTCAGGTACAGTTATTGATGTTCAAGTTTTCACTCGTGATGGCGTAGAGAAAGATAAACGAGCTAAAGATATTGAAGAAATTCAATTGCGTGAAGCGAAAAAAGATTTAACTGAAGAGTTAGAAATTTTAGAAGCGGGTTTATTCACTCGTGTGCGTAACTTACTCATCGAAGGTGGTGTTTCTGAAGCAACATTAGATAAAGTTGCTCGTGAAAAATGGTTAGAGCAAACGTTAGATGACGAAGCAAAACAAAATCAGCTTGAACAGTTAGCGGAGCAACACGAAGAATTACGCAAAGAGTTTGAACGTAAACTTGAGATCAAACGTAATAAGATCATTCAAGGGGATGATTTAGCACCTGGCGTATTAAAAGTAGTGAAAGTATATCTTGCAGTAAAACGCCAAATCCAGCCTGGAGATAAAATGGCGGGTCGTCACGGTAACAAAGGGGTTATCTCAAAAATTAACCCAGTTGAAGATATGCCGTACGATGAAAATGGTCAGCCAGTTGAGATCGTATTAAACCCATTAGGTGTTCCATCTCGTATGAACATCGGTCAGATCTTAGAAACTCACTTAGGTTTAGCGGCTCGTGGTATCGGTGATCAAATCAATGCAATGATTAAACAGCAACAATCTGTGGCGAAATTGCGTGAATATATGCAAAAAGCATACGATTTAGGTCACGGTTCACAAGTGGTTGATTTAAGCAAATTTACTGATGAAGAAGTAATGACACTTGCGCAAAACTTACGTAAAGGTTTACCGCTTGCAACACCAGTATTTGACGGTGCTCACGAAAGTGAAATCAAAGGGTTATTAGAGCTTGGCGGTTTACCGACATCAGGTCAAATTACACTTTATGATGGTCGTACAGGTGAGAAATTCGAGCGTCCAGTAACCGTAGGTTATATGTATATGCTCAAATTGAACCACTTAGTTGATGACAAAATGCATGCTCGTTCAACAGGTTCTTATAGTCTTGTTACTCAACAACCACTTGGTGGTAAAGCACAGTTCGGTGGTCAGCGTTTCGGTGAGATGGAGGTTTGGGCATTAGAAGCGTATGGTGCAGCTTACACCTTACAAGAAATGCTCACAGTTAAATCCGATGACGTGAATGGTCGTACGAAGATGTATAAAAACATCGTGGACGGTACACACTATATGGAACCAGGAATGCCAGAATCTTTCAACGTAATTACGAAAGAGATTCGTGCATTAGCGATTGATATGGAGTTGGACGAAGCGTAAGAGCGAAAATTGGTATGGATACACACAGTATATCCCTACGTTCGTTCGAACAAGCGGTCAGATTTTCGCAAAAAATTTGCAAGAAATGACCGCTTACAACCAAAGATTTTCAGTTGAAATGGCTCTCTATTTTAAGTTAGCCATTTCAAGAACAAAAACCTCAAATCAGGGGCAAAAACGTGAAAGACTTAGTTAAGTTTTTAAAAGCACAATCAAAATCAAGTGATGATTTTGATGTAATTAAAATTGGTTTAGCATCACCAGATAAGATCCGTTCTTGGTCTTTCGGTGAGGTAAAAAAACCTGAAACCATCAACTATCGTACCTTTAAGCCAGAGCGTGATGGTCTTTTCTGTGCACGTATTTTCGGACCAGTAAAAGATTACGAATGTCTTTGTGGTAAATATAAACGTTTAAAACATCGTGGTGTAATTTGTGAAAAATGTGGTGTTGAAGTAACGCAAACTAAAGTTCGTCGTGACCGTATGGGGCACATCGAATTAGCTTGTCCTGTTGCACACATTTGGTTCTTAAAATCATTACCGTCCCGTATCGGTTTGATTTTAGATATGCCACTGCGTGATATTGAACGTGTGCTTTATTTTGAAAGCTATGTAGTTATCGAACCAGGTATGACTGATTTAGAAAAAAATCAGTTATTAACCGAAGAACAATTCTTAGATGCTGAAGAGCGTTGGGGCGATGAGTTTGATGCCAAAATGGGTGCGGAAGGTATTCAAGCCCTATTAAAAGATTTAGATTTAGAGCATCAATGTGAATTATTACGTGAAGAATTACAAGAAACTAACTCTGAAACTAAACGTAAAAAAATTACTAAACGCTTAAAACTGTTAGAAGCATTTATTCAATCAGGTAATAAACCTGAATGGATGGTAATGACAGTATTGCCTGTTCTTCCACCAGATTTACGTCCATTAGTTCCACTTGATGGTGGTCGTTTTGCAACATCAGACTTAAACGATTTATATCGCCGAGTTATTAACCGTAATAACCGTTTAAAACGTTTATTAGATTTAGTTGCACCAGACATTATTGTGCGTAACGAAAAACGTATGTTACAAGAGTCTGTGGATGCGTTATTAGATAATGGTCGTCGTGGTCGTGCAATCACTGGCTCTAACAAACGTCCATTAAAATCGCTTGCCGATATGATCAAAGGTAAACAAGGTCGTTTCCGTCAGAACTTATTGGGTAAACGCGTAGATTATTCTGGTCGTTCTGTAATTACCGTAGGTCCATACTTACGTTTACACCAATGTGGTTTACCGAAAAAAATGGCGTTGGAATTATTCCGTCCATTTATTTATTCAAAATTAGAAAGCCGTGGTATCGCATCAACTATTAAAGCTGCGAAGAAAATGGTAGAGCGTGAAGATCCAATTGTATGGGATATTCTTGCTGAAGTTATTCGTGAACACCCGATTCTTCTTAACCGTGCACCAACACTTCACCGTTTAGGTATTCAAGCGTTTGAGCCGTTATTGATTGAAGGTAAAGCGATCCAGTTACACCCACTTGTTTGTGCGGCGTTCAACGCGGACTTCGATGGTGACCAAATGGCGGTTCACGTGCCATTAACATTAGAAGCTCAACTTGAAGCTCGTGCGTTAATGATGTCAACGAATAACGTACTTTCTCCAGCGAATGGTGATCCAATTATCGTTCCGTCTCAAGACGTTGTTTTAGGCTTGTACTATATGACGCGTGAGAAAGTAAACGGTAAAGGTGAAGGAATGTATTTCTTAGACCCACGTGAAGCAGAAAAAGCTTATCGTACAGGGCAAGCAGAGTTACATTCTCGCGTAAAAGTTCGTGTAACAGAATATGAGAAAAATGAAGCAGGAGAATTTGTTGCTTCAACCAATTTAGTGGAAACTACAATCGGTCGTTCAATTTTATGGATGATCGCACCAAAAGGTATGCCATTTAAATTATTCAACCAAACCTTAGGTAAGAAAGCGATTTCTAAATTGATTAACGAAAGCTACCGCCGTTTAGGTTTGAAAGAGTCTGTTGTATTTGCTGACCAAATTATGTACACAGGTTTTGCCTACGCCGCTCGTTCAGGTTCTTCTGTTGGTATTGATGATATGGTTATTCCAGAACAAAAATATAGCATTATTTCAGCGGCAGAAGCAGAAGTAGCAGAGATCCAAGAACAGTTTAACTCAGGTCTTGTAACAGCAGGCGAGCGTTATAATAAAGTAATCGATATTTGGGCTGCAGCAAACGAACGCGTTGCGAAAGCGATGATGGAAAACTTATCAACGGAAGAAGTACTTAACCGTGAAGGTAATCCAGAAAAACAAGCATCATTCAACAGTATCTTTATGATGGCGGATTCAGGTGCTCGTGGTTCTGCGGCACAGATTCGTCAGTTAGCAGGTATGCGTGGATTGATGGCTCGTCCAGATGGCTCGATCATCGAAACGCCAATTACGGCAAACTTCCGTGAAGGTCTGAACGTTCTTCAGTACTTTATTTCAACCCACGGTGCACGTAAAGGTTTGGCGGATACTGCGTTAAAAACAGCGAACTCAGGTTACTTAACCCGTCGTTTAGTTGATGTGGCACAAGACTTAGTTATCATTGAAGATGACTGTGACACCCACGAAGGTATCGTAATGACCCCACTTATCGAAGGTGGCGATGTTAAAGAACCATTGCGTGAGCGTGTGTTAGGACGTGTGGCAGCAGAAGATGTATTAAAACCAGGTACAGATGAAGTATTGATTCCACGTAACACCTTAATTGATGAAAAATGGTGTGATGTGATTGATGCAGAATCAGTTGATGTGATTAAAGTTCGTTCAGTTGTAACCTGTAACACAGACTTCGGTGTTTGTGCGAAATGTTATGGACGTGACTTAGCGCGTGGTCACTTGATTAACCAAGGTGAAGCAGTTGGTGTTATTGCTGCTCAATCAATCGGTGAACCAGGTACACAGTTAACGATGCGTACGTTCCATATCGGTGGTGCGGCATCTGCGGCAGCAAAAGAGTCAAGCATTCAAGTTAAAAATGCAGGTACTTTAAAATTAGCTAATGCAAAATTTGTTACTAATAAAGATGGCAAAATTGTTTTAACTTCTCGTAATACCGAATTAACTGTTGTTGATGCCTTTGGTCGTACCAAAGAGAACTATAAAGTTCCTTACGGTGCGGTGCTTTCAAAAGGCGATGGTGCAGAAGTCAATGTAGGTGAAGTTGTAGCAAACTGGGATCCACATACAATGCCGATTATTTCTGAAGTAAGCGGTTTCATTAAATTCAGTGACGTGGTCGATGGTTTAACAGTAACTCGCCAAACCGATGAATTAACAGGCTTATCATCAGTGGTAGTACAAGATGTGGGTGAACGTGCAACAGCAGGTAAAGATCTACGTCCAGCATTAAAACTGGTTGATGCGCAAGGTAACGATATCTTTATCTCAGGAACAGATACGGCAGTACAGTATTTCTTACCAGGTAAAGCTATTGTAACCTTAAACGATGGTGCAGAAATTTCTGTGGGTGAAGCATTAGCTCGTATTCCACAAGAATCGACGGCAACTAAAGATATTACAGGTGGTCTTCCACGCGTTGCAGACTTATTTGAAGCTCGTAAACCAAAAGAGCCAGCCATTCTTGCGGAAGTCTCAGGTATCGTTTCATTTGGTAAAGAAACTAAAGGAAAACGCCGCTTAGTGATTACGCCAGCAGAAGGCGAAGCATACGAAGAAATGATTCCAAAATGGCGTCAGCTCAACGTATTTGAAGGCGAAATGGTACAACGTGGTGATGTGATCTCAGATGGTCCAGAAATGCCGCACGACATTTTACGTTTACGTGGTGTTCACGCAGTAACAGACTATATCGTTAATGAAGTACAAGAAGTTTACCGCTTACAAGGGGTAAAAATTAACGATAAACACATCGAAGTTATTGTTCGTCAAATGTTGCGTAAAGCAGTGATTACCAATGCTTACGATTCAGAATTCTTAGAGGGTGAACAAGTCGAAGTTTCACGCATTAAGATTGTGAACCGTAAACGTGCCGAAGAAGGTAAACCGCTTGTTGAATTTGAACGTGAATTGCTTGGTATTACCAAAGCGTCTCTTGCAACTGAGTCATTTATCTCAGCGGCGTCGTTCCAAGAAACAACTCGCGTATTAACCGAAGCGGCTGTTGCAGGTAAACGTGATGAATTACGCGGCTTAAAAGAGAACGTAATCGTAGGTCGTTTAATTCCTGCGGGTACAGGTTTTGCGTATCACCAAAACCGCTCGAAAAAACGTGTAAACAATGATGAAATCGTAGCGTTAGAAACAGCAGCGTCATCTTTTGCAACAGCAGAAGATATTGAAGCGGAAACACAAAGTTTTATTGCTGATGAAGCAACTCAAAACTTAGCCGCATTATTAAATGCAGGTTTTGATAGCGATAACGAAGAGTAATTGTTCGTTTTAAATTTGGATAAACCTAGCTTGCAAAAACTAGGTTTTCTATAAAAGGGTTGATGATGATTAGATCGGATTCAACCTTTTTTATAAGCAGTAAATTGTTAGTTTAATGGACAAAATAGTTGTTAATAATATTTTTCTTATGTTGATACTTTCAGAAGGTAAATAAATATAGGGGCTCTAATACAGCCCCTAATGTTATGATTGTGAATAATAGACTACCTACTCTCTAGAACCAGCGAGACCGTAATTTTTACTTAGGTCATTATTTTTATCATTTAAAATCATATTGCCTGAGACTTCTTCTCCAGCTGGGCCGTACAGGTTAAGATTATAATGCCCCTCTCCAGATGAGTATTTAGCATCCCCAAATAAGATGCCTTTCATATCAAAACTATGTCCTATTTTAGCTTCTTGAAGTTCAACATTTCCGATTGGCAAACCAGTTACGCTACCTTTTCCTTTTTTCGTTGAGAAATTAATATCATAGTTAAGTACTCCTTCTCCTTTCATATCTATAGCTACACCTTTATAGCTAAAATTTCCTGATGTAGGTAAGTCTGCCAGATTTGTTTTTACTCCAATGTCTCTAGGCATATTGACGAAATTCCCTTCGTCATTATTTGCAAGAGAATTTGAACGATACTCTATTTTTAAGAGAGAATATTTCTGATTATATATGGATGATCCTACATCATAGGATTTCATATTATCCAAAACTTCTTTAACAATAGGATTTCTTGTTAAGCCTTGAGGATAGTCTTTCCCAAGAATTTCTTTTTTTATTTTTTGTGCAAGTTCTTCATCAGGGGTAGGTTTCTTCTCTTCAGAGATTGGCTTAGGCATATCTTTTTTCTCTTCAGAGATTGGCTTAGGCATATCTTTTTTCTCTTCAGAGATTGACTTAGGCATATCTTTTTTCTCTTCAGAGATTGGCTTAGGCATATCTTTTTTCTCTTCAGAGATTGGCTTAGGCATATCTTTTTTCTCTTCAGAGATTGGCTTAGGCGTATCTTTTTTCTCTTCAGTTATTACTTTAGGTGTATGTTTACTCTCTGGCATTTCTGCTTGAGCATTATTTCCTTTCTTTTCCCCACTACTGCAAGCAGTTAAGCTTACAAGCAGAATACTAGCTAAAGTTGCTTTCATTAATGACATTTTTTCCTCCGTTCAAAGTCATAAATAATAAAGGGTTATTATATAAAATTATGGGATAAAGAGTTTAATTTAGGTCAAATGAATAGTATATACAGGGCAAGATCGCATTTTTCCTAAGTTTATGATCTAATAGTGATTCATATCCAATATCAATATAGGATGTAAAATGAACATTTCTAGTTCTTCTGAGAATGTATTTGACCCTCGAGCATATAACTAAAATTTTAGACATCATCTTTCTTATTCGCATCTCATTAGTGCAACATATGCTCCTTACTATGTGGGTTTGGTAAAAAGTCTTAACCTAGCTTGCTCCACCTTTAATAAACTGATGCTAATCGTGGTTTCCTACACAATAGGATAAAATCCTTTATTTTTCATTTAATAAATCTACCACCGCTTGAGCTGCTTGAACGTCTGCATTACATTGAATTTGTTGATGTAATTCAGTAAAACGTTGTTTGAGTGCGTTGGTTTTAGTTTGATTATCACTATCTTCAGATAAATAAATACTAAGATGTTGAGCTAAATTTTCAGGGGTACATTCGTGCTGAATTAACTCAGGTACAAGCGGTTGGTTTGCCAATAAATTTGGCAATGAGATATAGTCTGTTTTGACTAATTTCTGTGCTAACCAATAGGTTGTTGGTTTCATTTTATAACCAACAACCATTGGTGATTTACATAACATTGCTTCTAATGCGGCAGTGCCTGATGCTAGTAGTGTTGCGTCTGAGACAATCATCGCTGATCTTGCGTTACCTTCTAAAATCGTGACATCAAGTTCGGGAGCAATGTCTGCTTTAATTTGCATAAATTGTTCAATACGTTTCCGATTGACTAATGGTACTAAAAATTGCAAATCAGGATATTGTTGTTTAAGTAATTGAGCGGTTTTAAGAAAGGGTTCAGTTAGAAAGCCGACTTCACTGCTACGACTACCGACTAAAATCGCTAAATAGCGCTGTTTTTCATCAACATTGATTAAACGACATGCTTCATTTCTGCTTGGTTTGAGTGCAATCGCATCAGCCATTGTGTGTCCAATAAAACGACAAGGCACATTAAAGCGATCGTAAAAGGCTTTTTCAAAAGGAAGAAAAGCCAGCACAAGATCCGTTGCTCGAGCAATTTTATGAATGCGATTTTGTCGCCACGCCCACACAGAAGGGCTAACATAGTGAATCGTTTTTATCCCTTTTGCTTTAAGTTTTTCTTCGATCCCAATGTTAAAATCTGGAGCGTCTATACCAATAAAAATATCGGGTTTTTCAGCCAACATTGTTTCAATCACTTGCTGGCGACGTTTTAATAATCTTGGTAAATGCTTAACGACTTCGGCTAACCCCATTACCGCAAGTTCTTCCATATCAAAGAGGGTTTCACAACCAGCCGCTAGCATTTGCTGCCCAGCAACACCAATAAAACGAGCATTTGGGTAGTGAATTTTCAATGCATTGATTAATCCAGCCCCAAGTATATCCCCTGATATTTCCCCCGCAACAATAGCAATAACTGGTTGGTGTTCCATTTTTTATGTCCTTTTCTCATTAAAATAATTCTATTATAGAGAGCATTCGCTATTTTGGGTAGGCTTTCGAGCTTTACCAGCTAGAGCATTAAAACTGCTAGCGTTTTAATGCTCTTATATTTTTTTAAGCTATTTTTACCGCTTTGTATTGGCTTTGTGGCTTAACGATAAATTCTCTAGCTTTGATGATTTGTAGTTCGTATTTGCCACTTTGTTGAGTGACACTCATCACATCATTCACTGCATTTGCAGTATGCTCGAAAGCATCAAGATCGGATTTGCCGTTGAGTAAATTTGCTAAAAAAAGACCGCTTGTAAGATCGCCAACACCAACAGGATCTCGCCCAACAAATTCGTGAAGTGGGCGACGGATATGCCAAATTCCTTCGGCTGTGGCTAATAACATTTCAAACTGGCTTGGATCTTTCCCAACCTTGCTAAGATGTTTAACTAATACACGTTTAGGTCCTTTGCTTAAAATAACGTTAATTGCGTTAAGAGCTTGTTCAAAGTTTTCAACAGCTAAACCTGTTAGCTCTCTCAATTCGACAAGATTTGGCGCAATCAGATCGGCTTTTGTCATTGCGAAATCGCGTAGAAATTCCGCCACACCAGGTGCAACAATACAGCCTTTATCTGGGTGACCCATTACGGGATCACAGAAATATAAAGCATTTGGGTTCTTTGCTTTAATTTTTTCAACAGCGGCGAGAATCTCGGTACCCTGCTCAGCAGCACCGATATAGCCTGAAAGAATGGCATCGCATTCACTTAATGCTTCAATTTCATCAATACCTTGTACAATTTCACCAATTTGTTCTTTCGGCACGACCATTCCTTTCCATTTTCCGTATTGCGTATGGTTTGAAAATTGAACAGTATTTAATGCCCAGATATCTACACCAAGTAGTTGCATTGGGAAGGTTGCGGCTTTATTACCTGCGTAACCATAAACTACGTGCGATTGAATTGAGAGAACATTTTTCATCATTTTATCCTTAACATTGATCTTTAATTTTATCCAACTACCGCAGGTAGATAACCTGCTCTCACCACAAATGCAATGAGTATAATCATACCCTAAATTGCAGGGAGAAGTAATTTTAGATTTTCACTAATGACTCGATAATATAAGTACACCAACTAAAATACGATTTGCTGAATAATTAAAGGTGTGTTTGTCTGTTTATTATCCATTTTGCAACCGTTGTAATAACCTATCCATTGCTCGATAGCCTAAGGCTTCGGCAAGATGAGCTTGCTGAATGTTAGGTTCATTAGCTAGATCAGCAATAGTGCGAGATACTTTTAAAATGCGATGATAAGCTCTCACCGAAAGCCCAAGTTTTAATAATGTATTCTCTAAGAACTGAGCATCTTGTGGAGAAAGTGAGCAATCCTGTTCAATCTCTCTAGTTGTCAGTTGAGCGTTAATTTTTCCCCGTCTGGCTAATTGCAAATCACGAGCGGCAAGTACCCGCTTTCGAACTTGCTCGGTAGTTTCTCCACGCTGCTCACTACCTTGTTGCAATGCCCCTTGTGGTAAAAGTGGGACTTCAATAGAGAGATCAAACCGATCAAGAAAAGGCCCTGATAAACGATTAAGATAACGCATTACTTGTTGTGGTGATGTACGATTGTGAGTGCCTTGATAATGACCTGTTGGGCTTGGGTTCATTGCGGCGATTAACTGAAATCGTGCTGGAAACTGTACTTTAGCATTGGCTCGAGAAATAATAATCTCGCCAGATTCAAGGGGCTGGCGTAATGCGTCCAATACTTTTCTCTCAAACTCAGGAAGTTCATCAAGAAAAAGAATACCATTATGAGCTAAGCTAATTTCACCAGGTTTAGGGATCGAACCACCGCCCACCAATGCAACCATTGACGCACTATGATGAGGTGATCGAAAAGGACGATATTTCCAGTTTTGGACGTTTAGTTCATTCTGAACAAGGCTAGTGATTGATGCGGTTTCAATTGCTTCATCATCAGACATTTCAGGCAAGAGATCGGCTAAACGGCTTGCCAACATCGTTTTCCCCGTTCCGGGTGGCCCTAGAAATAACAGGTTGTGTTGCCCAGCCGCCGCTATCGTTAAAGCCCTTTTGGCGTGTTGCTGCCCGATAATATCGGTTAAATCTCGTTGAATAAGCGGTTGGTTTAAGTTCGTTTTTTGCAAGTCTTGCTGTGCAACGGATAATTTATCTCTATTATTCAGGAAATTGACAACTTGCAATAGCGAGCCTGCAAAATAGGTTTGGGTGCTAGACACAAGGGAAGCTTCATTGGCATTTTGGCGGGGAATAATGAGTTCTCGTTTATCTTTCTCAGCTGAAATTACCGCAGGAATTGCCCCTTGAACGCCACGTAGATGACCTGTGAGAGAAAGCTCACCTAAAAATTCAAATTGTTTTAGTTTGTCACTATCAATCTGTCCTGATGCCGCTAAAATACCAATTGCAATTGGTAAATCAAAACGTCCACCTTCTTTGGGCAAATCCGCAGGGGCTAGGTTGATGGTAATGCGTCTTGCAGGATATTCAAAATTGGCATTTAATAATGCACTTCTTACTCTATCTTGAGCTTCTTTAACACTCTTTTCTGGTAAACCAACCAAGCAAAGCCCGGGGCTACCTAAACTAATATGTACTTCAATTGTAACTAATGGAGCTTCAACACCAATAGATGCCCGACTATAAATAATGGCTAATGACATATTTTCTCCGTCAATATACTCTTATGATGGCCCCACAGCTTAAGCAAAGCTACCTTGCAATTCACGCAAGAAAAAATTGTTTTTCGATCTAGTTCACAAAAATTTTGCAAAAATCAGTGCATAACGCACCGCTTGTAGTACACTTCCGTTTTATTTAGGTGTGAATAAGTGAAGGGGAATATGCGCAATCAGCAAGATGTAATCGTGGTCGGTGGCGGAATGGTTGGAGCGGCGACAGCCTTAGGGTTAGCAAAATTAGGGTTGAAGGTTGCCTTGTTGGAAAAGAATCCATTACCAGAATTTTCCAAAAATGCACCTTATGATGTCCGTATTTCTGCCATTAGCGTCGCGTCTGTTGCCTTGTTAGAAAAATTAGGTGCGTGGCAGGCGATAGAACAAATGCGTGTATGGGCGTATGATGGTTTGGCAACTTGGGAAATTGACGGCTTTAATACCGCATTTCACGCTGCTGAACTTGGTTTAGATAAACTGGGTTTTATGGTGGAAAATAATGTTATTCAAATTGGTTTATGGCAAGCATTGCAAACCTACCCTAATTGTGTTCAAGCGGTAGGATTTCAACATATTTCTGCAAATTCACAACAAGGTATTTGGACATTAACCCTTGATAATCAACAGCAGTTCGCAGCTCCCTTAGTTATCGCTTGCGATGGTGCAAATTCTCAAGTCAGAAATTGGGCTGGCATTGGTTTAACTAGCTGGCAATATCGTCAGCATTGCTTATTAGCCGTTGTAAAAACGTCTTTACCACCGCAAACTGCCACTTGGCAACAATTCTTCCCAAGTGGGCCAAGGGCTTTTCTTCCTTTAGCCGATGATAATGGTTGTATTGTGTGGTACGACTCGCCACAGCGTATTCAGCAACTACAACAAATGAGCAGTGCTGCATTATCCAGTGAAATTGATCAATGTTTCCCAACAAGACTGTGTGAGGTAGAAGTGATAAACCACGCTAGTTTCCCACTCACTCGACAACACGCTCAACACTATTTCCGTAATGGGATTGTTCTTGTAGGGGATTCAGCTCACACAATCAACCCGCTTGCTGGACAAGGGGTGAATTTGGGCTTTAAAGATGTTAAAGCACTATTAGAGATTGCAGAACAAGCGGCCAGAAAAGGGCAATCTTTTGCAGATGTTGAGTGGCTGAAACAGTATGAACGGCAACGTAAAATGGATAATTTAGTCATGCAAACAGGAATGGATATATTTTATAAAGCCTTTAAAACTGATCTCTTACCTGTTAAAGCCTTGCGTAATCTTGCACTTATTGTTGCAGAAAGAGCTACGCCACTTAAAAAACGTGCGTTGAAATATGCGTTGGGGTTGTAATAAGTGATGTGCTATCGGCACACAATAGCCGATAGCAACTAGATGATGGGAGATTTTAAAGGGAAGTTACTTTTTACCAAACATTCCGCCTAAGCCACCAAGTCCGCCTAGACCACCCCCCATCATTCCTTTCATTCCACGCATCATTTTAGCCATTCCGCCTTTACGCATTTTTTTCATCATACGTTGCATTTCATCAAATTGTTTGAGCAATTTATTCACATCTTGCACTTGAGTGCCTGAACCTAATGCAATTCTGCGGCGACGAGAGCCTTTGATAATATCTGGATTAGCACGCTCTTTAAGCGTCATTGAATTGATGATAGCTTCCATTTTAATAAACATCTTATCATCAACCTGATTTTTAACGTGATCAGGTAGATTTTTCGCCCCAGGTAATTTCTCAAGCATTGACATCATTCCACCCATCTTTTTCATTTCAACAAGTTGATCGCGGAAATCATCAAGGGTGAAGTCATCGCCTTTTTTGAATTTAGCTGCCATTTTCTCAGCTTTTTCTTGATCGACAGAACGTTGCAAATCTTCAATCAATGAAAGCACATCACCCATTCCGAGAATACGCGATGCAACACGATCAGGGTGGAATGGTTCTAAAGCATCTGTTTTTTCGCCTACCCCTAGGAATTTAATCGGCTTGCCTGTAATTTGACGAATAGAAAGCGCCGCACCGCCACGAGCATCACCATCTACTTTGGTTAAGATAACCCCCGTTAATGGTAGTGCTTCATTAAAGGCTTTTGCGGTATTAGCTGCATCTTGCCCTGTCATTGCATCAACCGTAAAGAGTGTTTCAATCGGGTTCAAGACTGCGTGAACTTGCTGAATTTCACTCATCATGTCGCTATCAACGTGTAAACGACCTGCGGTATCGACAATCAACACATCAAAGAAATTCAGTTTAGCGTGCTTTAAGGCATTTTCAGCAATTTCAGTGGGTTTTTGGTTGGTTTCACTTGGAAAAAACTCAACTTTTAAAGCTTCAGCTAATGTTTGAAGCTGTTTGATCGCCGCAGGGCGATAAACGTCCGCAGACACAACAAGCACTTTCTTCTTATGACGTTCTTTTAAGAATTTTGCTAATTTCCCCACAGAGGTGGTTTTCCCCGCCCCTTGTAAACCTGCCATTAAGATAACAGCAGGTGGCTGTGTGGCTAAATTCAGCTCTTCATTCGCTTCACCCATCGCTTTTTCAAGCTCAGCTTGCACGATTTTCAAGAACTCTTGCCCTGGCGTTAAGCTTTTATTAACTTCTTCACCAATGGCACGTTCTTTGACTTTATTGATAAATTCACGCACCACAGGTAAAGCGACGTCTGCTTCTAACAACGCCATACGCACTTCACGCAAGGTATCTTTAATATTGTCTTCGGTTAAACGCCCTTTACCTGTAATGTTTTTCAAGGTTTTGGAAAGTCTGTCGGATAGGTTCTCAAACATAATCTTTTCTCTATTTGCAAAATATTAGTTCAATTTAACCGCTTGTTTGCGGCGGAATGTTGGCATTATACAAAAAAAGCGTGGAAGGCGGAGTTATATCTTTGCATAATCTTTGATTTCCCAACATAAGCTATATCTTCCCGGTTATTCAACTTGAATAATTTTCATAATAAATACTAAAATTTATCATTTTGACTCACTAAAAAATTGTGATTTAATTCATCTATTAAAAAAATAAGTAGGAAGAACAGAATGACAACCCAATTCCAATGCCGTGTGCATACTGAAAGATTTGATGAAAATTACGAACCCGCGAACAGTACTCGCTTAACCACCAACTTTGCTAACCTCGCTCGTGGCGAGAATCGCAAAGAAAACCTGCAAAATGCTATTGCGATGATCGATAAACGTTTTAACGATTTGGCAAACTGGGATAACCCAACTTCCGATCGTTACTCCGTCAATTTGGATATTGTTTCTATTGATCTTGATGTAGAAGGTAAAGGTAAATTTTTCTCTGCATTGGAATGTCTTAAAACATCCGTCATTGACAAAAAAACGGGCAAAACCATTGACGGTATAGTGGGTAACAGTTTTTCTTCTTTCGTGCGTGACTACGATTTCAGCGTGTTATTGCTCGATTACAACAAAGATAAGCCAGAGTTTACTGTGCCGGAAGGCTATGGAGATCTGCATGGCAAATTGTTCAAACATTTGCTAGCTTCTCCTGAATATAAGGCACAATTTAAAAAGCTACCAGTGATCTGTTTGAGCGTCGCAACTACTCGTACTTACCACAAAACAACCAATGTTCACCCGATTTTGGGCGTGGAATATGAACAAAACGACTATTCATTAACTGATGCCTATTTTGCGAAAATGGGTTTGAAAGTACGTTACTTTATGCCACCTAAATCGGTCGCACCTTATGCGTTCTATTTTGACGAAAATGCAGATTTGTTGAACGATTACACCAACATTGAGCTAATTAGCACGATTGCGACAATGGAAGCGTTCCAAAAAATTTACCGCCCAGAAATATATAACGCGAATTCAGTGGCAGGACAGGTCTATAAACCAAGCTTGACGAGCAAAGATTATTCTCTCACCAAAGTGGAATATGACCGTGTTGAACGTACTCAGCTTGCGGTTAAGCAAGGCAAATATGCTGAAGAGCATTTCATCAAACCTTATAAAGCATTATTAGATGCGTGGTTAAATGAAAAATAGTCAATAAAGGACAACATAAATTATGAGCAAAATTCTTTTACCCACTTCCACCGCAGGTAGTCTGCCGAAACCGTTTTGGCTTGCTGAGCCTGAAAAACTGTGGTCTGAGTGGAAATTTAGTGGCGATGAGCTGTTACAAGCCAAACGTGATGCGTTGTTGATCTCCCTTGCAGAGCAAAATGCGGCAGGGATTGACATTGTTAGCGATGGTGAGCAAACTCGTCAGCACTTTGTGACAACGTTCATCGAACATTTAGAAGGCGTAGATTTTACCAAGCGTGAAATCGTGCGGATCCGCAATCGCTATGATGCGAGTGTACCCAGTGTAGTTGGAACGGTTCGCCGTCCAAAATCTGTGTTTGTGGAAGATGCGAAATTCTTACGTCAGCACACAGATAAGCCGATCAAATGGGCGTTACCTGGCCCAATGACAATGATCGACACACTGTATGACGGTCACTATAAAAGTCGTGAAAAATTAGCGTGGGAATTTGCCAAAATTCTCAATGAAGAGGCGAAAGAGTTAGAAGCGGCTGGTGTGGACATTATTCAATTTGACGAACCTGCATTTAACGTCTTTTTTGATGAACTCAACGACTGGGGTGTGGCAGCATTAGAGCGTGCGGCGGAAGGTTTGAAATGCCAAACGGCAGTGCATATCTGCTACGGTTATGGTATTAAAGCGAACACCGACTGGAAACAAACGCTCGGCGGCGAATGGCGTCAATACGAAGAGAGTTTCCCGAAACTGCAACAATCTAAAATCGACATCATCTCGCTTGAGTGCCAAAATTCAAAAGTGCCGATGGACTTGCTTGAATTAGTTCGTGGCAAAATCGTCATGGTCGGGGCGATTGATGTTGCCACCAACGTGGTCGAAACGCCAGAACAAGTCGCAGATACACTCCGCAAAGCGTTGCGATTTGTTGATGCAGACAAACTTTACCCAAGCACCAACTGCGGAATGGCACCTATGCCACGCCATATCGCTCGTGCAAAACTCAATGCCTTGAGCCAAGGGGCTTCGATTGTAAGAGCGGAATTGATCGGGAAATAGTGAAAATAGGGTAGATAGGATTGTGAATACCGTAGGGTTTACCTATGGTCAGATTATTGACAAAGTAATTTGATAGCTTCTTATCTTCCTTACTTCATTGTATATTCTGTCAAATCTCCCCTAACCCCTCTTTGCTAAAGAGGGGAACTGGTACAAACGAAAATTCAACATCGAAGTTCTTTAAAAAGATTTTGAGTTTTCTGATGAATGCATAACTTTCTGTGATCTAATCCCCCTCTTTAGCAAAGAGGGGTTAGGGGAGATTTGGAAGAATTGATCTGCACCCCAAAAGTTAGACTGATTTAAGACAAGCGGTGCGTTTTTAGAGGAAATTTGCAAAATTCTTTATAAATCGCACCGCTTGTAAGTATCTTTAATTATTTTTGTGTAATTCCTTCAACAGCGGAATAAACAACGTTTTCTGTGAAGCACTCAACTCTTGCCAATGGCGATCTAACTCCATTTCATCATTATTCCAACCAAATTCTTCCATACAATCCGCAAAAAAGTAGCTTATCGGCGTTTTTAAAAACGTCGCAATCGCAACCAAATGAGCCATATTGATTTTATTTGTCCCACGTTCGTAGCGGGAGAACTGGGGCTGAGAAATATCAACGCATTCAGAAAGTTTTTCTGCTGTAAAACCCAATTCTTTACGTCTTCTTTGAATACGTTGTCCTATTAATCGATCAATCTCACTTGGAACAAATTTTGCCATATCCATACACTTTTAATAATATTCTATAAGTGCATATTTTCTTAGTTTTTATTCTTGCAATAAGAACTATAAAAGCATAAAATAACAATAAATTCATTTATGTAATTTTTAAAATTCTGCATAATAATAGGAGTAAACTATGAAATTAAGAAAATTAATGCTTTTAGCTATTGGTTTAAGTTCTTCAAGTATGGTATTTGCTAACTGGGAAACAGCATTTTTGAAAGCAGAGCATCGGGGTAATGGTTTATATAACACCTGCGTATACGAAACTATATTAGGATACAGATTTTCTCTTCAGATGACATTTTGCCAATATAGTGTTGAAATAAATACAGAAACAGGAATGGTGAGAAAATAATCATTAACATAAACGGTCATTTCACTAAAAAATTTTGCAAGATTTTCCACAGTTCTGACCGCTTATTTTACTACATTTCAACCCAACACTATTTCACTCTTTTACCTTTTCTAAAACTCATTTCAACATTTCCGAGTCATAATCTTGTTTGCAAAAGTCAAGAAAGATATGTCTGCCAAATTGTCGTAGATAGCCATTATTGAGATTGTGATAGATACTAATCTTGTACAAAACTGGTTTATTCTTTATAACAATTCTTCTAGAATAAGTCGATTTTTTTACAATATGAGTATGCTATGTCGAAATCTATTTGTATCATCACCGGTAGCACCTTAGGCGGTGCGGAATATGTGGCAGATAACCTAAATGATGTTTTAACCGCGCAAGGCTTCGAGGTCGAGCTATATAATCAGGCTGAATTGGCGGATATTCAGCATCAATCTAATTTATTGGTCGTTACTTCTACACATGGAGCTGGTGAGCTACCTGAAAATATTCAACCTTTATTTGCAGATTTATTAGAACAACGCCCTGATTTTAGCCAAATGAAATTTGGAGTAATTGGGTTAGGCAGTTCCGATTACGACACTTTCTGTAATGCGGTAAATATTGTGGAAGAGACTTTAAGTTCTCTCGGTGCAACGCAAGTGTGTGAATCTTTACGCATTGATGTGGTAAGTGACTTTGATCACGATGGTAGTGCTGAAGCGTGGTTACCAAACTTGGTTGAGAAGCTATAAATGAAAATCGGATTAGTACTAGAAGGCGGGGCAATGCGAGGAATGTTCACCGCAGGGGTACTTGATGTTTTTTTAGATGAAAAGATTAAAATTGATAGCATTGTGAGCGTTTCTGCTGGTGCGTTGTTTGGAGCAAATTTTCCATCGCAACAAAAAGGTAGGGCTTTACGATATAACAAACAGTTTTTAAATGATAAACGTTATATCAGTTTACAAAGTTGGCTGACAACAGGTAACGTTGTGAATAAAGAATTTGCATTTTATGACGTGCCTTTTAAGTATGATCCTTTTGATAATGAACGCTTTAAACAATCGGGCATTGATTTTTATGCAACCGTGACTAATGTGGTTACAGGAAAAGCAGAATATATCAAAATTACTGATCCCTTTGTTCAAATGGAAGCGCTTAGAGCAACATCAGCAATGCCTTATGTTTCTAAAGTGGTAGAATACAATAATCAACTTTATTTAGATGGCGGTATCGCTGATTCTATTCCGATAGAAAAATGCCAAGCGTTAGGTATGGATAAAATGATTGTGATATTAACTCGCCCATTGGAATATCGCAAAACGCCATCGAATAAATTGATGAGCAAACTCTTTTATTACCGCTATCCAAATTTAGCTCGCACGCTAGATAATCGTTATCAAGAATATAATCAAAAAGTAGAAAAAATCATTGGGTTAGAAAAAGAGGGTAAAATTTTTGTGATACGTCCCTCGCAAACTTTGGCCATTAAACGTATTGAAAAAGACCTTAGTAAAGTGCAAGCAATGTATGATCTTGGTGTATCTGATGCTCGCAATGTAATGGAGAAACTCAAGGTGTATTTAGAGTACTAGAAATGAAAAAAGCCACTATTAAGTGGCTCTTTCTAACGTAATAAGGAGTTATATTATGACGTTTAAATTAATTGGCGGAATGGACGGGACTCGAACCCGCGACCCCCTGCGTGACAGGCAGGTATTCTAACCAGCTGAACTACCACTCCGCAACGAACGAGGCGTATAATAATAATTTCGTTATATAGCGTCAAATACTTTTTTCAAAATTTCTTTTGGTTGCTTTTTTACTATACAGTTCGTGCATTTTTTAGTTTATGCTCGTGTCATCATCAATAGCTATTTTTGTCCATAAGCAATTTCCTTTAGATTTCTTATCGAGTAATTTCAAGTAATCTAAGTGTGCTTGTTGTTCTTCTTCGCTCGGTTGTAACACTATTAAACCTTCACTATTGATAGCTTTATGTTCAAAATTATTATCGCTACCGATAGTATTTGCTTCTGTCTCTTCATCGGCTAGTAATGCAATTTGCCCACCTGTCATCACCAAGAATACATCGGCAAGGATTTCCGCATCCAATAACGCTCCGTGTAATACACGCTTGCTATTATCGATACCTAATCGATCACAAAGCGCATCTAGGTTATTTCGCTTACCTGGGTACATTTTTCGGGCGAGCTGTAAGCTATCTGTTACCATACACATTTCGGCAACTTTGTCAGGGGGATTAGCTAAAAATGAAAATTCATGATCGATAAAGCCTACGTCAAAGGGAGCATTATGAATAATGAGCTCAGCACCTTTAATAAACTCAAGAAACTCATCAGCAATTTCGGCAAAAGTGGGTTTATCCACCAACATTTCATTGGTAATACCATGAACTTTTATTGCTTCTTCTTCGACTTCTCGTGGAGGTTTGATATAGACGTGATAAGTTTTACCTGTTAAGCGGCGGTTAATCACTTCTACCGCACCAATTTCAATAATGTTATGTCCAATATGTGGCGCACCATTGAAATTCATTCCTGTTGTTTCAGTATCAAGGACTACTTGGCGTAGTATCGGTTGTTCGCTCATTTTATCTTTAAAGGCTAGTAAAATATGTGGGATATTATTGAGATTATGTAGCAGTTGCACAAACAGTCAATTTTTGTAGCAACTGCTTTAGATTGCTTACCTATGCATTTTTCATTATTCTCTGAATTCTGCCTTCGGTAATTTCTTCTTCACGAATGGTCATTATTTCACAACCGTCTTTAGTGACTACAATTTGGTGCTCAAATTGTGCAGAATGGCTACGGTCTTTCGTTTTAACTGTCCATCCGTCATTCATCAGACGCACTTCTTTTTTGCCTGAGTTGATCATTGGCTCAATCGTAAAGACCATTCCTTCTTGTAAAATTACACCGCCATCATCGCTAAAATAATGTAAGACTTGTGGATCGCAGTGAAATTCATCGCCGATACCATGTCCGCAGTATTCTCTAACCACTGAAAAACCTTCTTTTTCAACATATTGTTGAATCGTTTTACCAATTTGATTTAAGCGAATACCTGGTTTTACAATTCTTAATGCTTTGTAGAGTGACTCTTGTGTCACTTCAATTAAACGCTTATCTCGAATGCTTGGTTCACCCACCACATACATTTTGGAGTTATCTCCAAAATAACCGTCTTTAATAACCGTTACATCAATGTTGAGAATATCACCTTTTTTCAGCTTTTTATCATCGTGTGGGATACCATGGCAAACCACTTCATTTAGTGAAATACAAGTTGCTTTAGGATATCCATGATAGCCTAAACAGGCTGGGATAGCTTGTTGAACCTTTTCGATATATTCTTGGCAAATACGATCAAGTTCGCCCGTAGTAATCCCTTCTTTTACATAAGGTTCGATCATCACAAGAACATCAGACGCTAACTGACAAGCTAAGCGTAATTTTTCGATCTCTTGCTCTGTTCGGATTGCAATATTTTTCATTATTAACTCTCGCTAGGAAACAAAGTAGAGCCATTATACTGCTTTTGAGATAAGAATTCACGAAAGGAAATCATTTGTAAGCGGTGAGATTCTGTAAATTGTTTGCAAAATCTTACCGCTTATACTGGATTATTTCACTGCTAAGTGTAATTTCTTAATAATGATATTAAGTAAGACGCCATATAGTGGCAAAAATAAGATAAGACTTACAACTAGTTTGAACGCGTAATCGACAGTGCCGATCGCAAACCAATGCTCCGCCATATAAGGATCGCTACTTTGGTAGAACGCAACAGCAAAGAACACAAAAGTATCGATCAGACTTCCGAAGGTTGTCGAGCTTGCAGGAGCTAACCACCAGTGTTTGCCTTGACGTAAGCGGTTAAATACAAAAATATCCATTAACTGCCCCACTGCATAGCCAGCAAAGCTCGCTAAAGCGATACGAAATACAAATAAGTTAAATTCGGTTAGGGTAGAGAAACCTTGAAATACCCCTTCAAAGAAAATCACTGAAATGATGTAACTTGTAATTAAGGCAGGGAGCATCACTAAAAAAATAATTCGGCGAGCTAAATCCGCACCAAAAACCCGTACGGTTAAATCGGTAGCAAGGAAGATAAATGGAAAGCTGAATGTCCCCCAAGTTGTTGGAATAACGCTATCTGTGAAAGGTAGTTTTATCTCAAAAGTAATTTGTACAAGATAATTACTAATGGTGATGATAAAGATGTGGAATAATGAGAGTAAACATAAAGAACGACGCACTTGTGCATCGGAAAAGTTAAGAATAGTCATATTGTACCTTTTTGTTAAAATTTGGGGTTAGGGAACCCAAAGTGAAAATGGAGGCAGAATGATACTCGCAAGCGCGAAAAGATCAAGAAAATTTAGTGCAATACCGCGTACAATTTACTCTAAAAAACAACAAGGACTAAAATTTAGCCCTTGTTTGCAAAAATAATCTGAAAACTGACCGATTGTAAGCTGCCTAGTTTGCGATTTTATTACTCTGCCATTATGAACGTTTCATTATTTCAAAGAATTCATCGTTCGTTTTAGCTACCATCAGCTTATCAATTAAGAATTCCATCGCTTCCACTTCACCCATTGGGTTAAGAATTTTACGCAGAATCCACATTTTTTGTAATTCATCAGGTGTAGTGAGTAAGTCTTCTTTACGAGTACCTGAACGGTTAAAGTCAATTGCTGGGAATACACGTTTTTCAGCAATTTTGCGTGAAAGGTGTAACTCCATATTACCTGTTCCTTTAAACTCTTCAAAAATAACTTCGTCCATTTTTGAGCCTGTATCAACAAGTGCAGTCGCAATAATGGTTAAGCTACCACCTTCTTCTACGTTACGCGCAGCACCGAAGAAACGTTTTGGACGATGTAATGCGTTAGCATCCACACCACCTGATAAAATTTTACCTGACGCTGGCGTAACTGTGTTATAAGCACGAGCTAAACGGGTAATAGAGTCAAGTAAGATCACCACATCTTTTTTATGTTCAACTAAGCGTTTTGCTTTTTCGATTACCATTTCAGCAACTTGAACGTGGCGTGTTGCTGGCTCATCAAAGGTAGAAGCAATAACTTCACCACGCACTGTGCGTTGCATTTCTGTTACTTCTTCTGGACGCTCATCGATCAAGAGAACGATCAATTCACATTCAGGGTAGTTATTCGTAATGCTTTGAGCGATATTTTGTAGAAGAACGGTTTTACCCGCTTTTGGTGGTGCAACAATCAAACCACGTTGCCCTTTTCCGATAGGTGATGCTAAATCTAAAATACGAGCGGTTAAATCTTCAGTTGAGCCATTACCACGTTCCATTCTTAAACGAGAGTTAGCGTGTAATGGGGTTAAGTTTTCAAATAAGATTTTGCTACGAGAAACTTCAGGCTTGTCATCATTTACTTTATCGACTTTTAAAAGTGCGAAATAACGTTCACCTTCTTTTGGTGGGCGAATTTTCCCTTCAATCGAATCACCTGTTTGTAAATTAAAACGGCGAATTTGGCTTGGGGAAACATAAATATCATCAGGGCCGGCTAAATAAGAGCTATCGCCTGAACGTAAGAAACCAAAACCATCTGGTAAAATTTCTAACACGCCTTGCCCGAAAATATCTTCACCACTTTTGGCGTGTTGTTTAAGAATAGCGAAAACGATGTCTTGTTTGCGTAAACGAGCTAAATTCTCTAGCCCCATTTGTTCTTCACCAATACGGACAAGCTCCGAAACAGGTGTATTTTTTAGTTCTGTAAGATGCATAGAAATGTTATATGTTGTTTAAGATTGGATTAAATATTAGATTAATTCAGGAATTTCAATAGAATTGAGTTGCTGAAGAATACAGCGAAATTGGCTTTTTTGCAAATTTTTTCTGAAATCTTACCGCTTGTTGCTTGAATTTCTATAAAATCCCCCCATCTTGCAGGCTATTGTTTTGCTAAAGTAACTTGATAATGAAACAAAAAGAGACCGAAAATAACGATATTCGCCTAGATAAATGGTTATGGGCCGCTCGTTTTTATAAAACCCGCAGCATTGCGAAAGCAATGATAGAAGGCGGAAAGGTGCAATATAATGGACAGCGAGCCAAAGTAAGTAAAACCGTTGAAGTTGGAGCAACCATTAAACTTCGCCAAGGGAATGAAGAAAAAGAGATTTTGGTTATGGCTTTAAGCGATCAACGTAAAGGCGCACCCGAAGCACAAAAACTTTATCAAGAAACAGAAAAAAGCATTCAAGAACGTGAGAAATTAGCCTTTGCTCGTAAAGCAAATGCACTTTCTATGCCACATCCAGATCGTCGTCCAAATAAAAAAGAACGTCGAGATCTGATTAAATTTAAACTGACTAACTCGGATACATTATGACCCCAATTCAAGCTCATCAAGATAATGACAAACTCTATCGCTTTCTTTTCCAAAATCGTGCAGTACGTGGCGAATGGGTACGTTTAAATAATACGTTTACCGAAACCCTTAATACTCATCATTACCCTAAGGCAGTACAAAATCTATTGGGAGAAATGTTGGTAGCAACTAGCTTACTCACTGCAACCCTTAAATTTGAAGGGGCTATTACGGTGCAAATTCAGGGAGATGGAGCACTAAAATTAGCGGTGGTAAACGGTAATGATCAACAACAATTTCGTGCTTTAGCTCGCGTTGATGGTGATATTGCAGACAACGCGACATTGTCTGAAATGATCGGCAATGGTGTCTTGGTTATCTCAATTATTCCTGAAAAAGGCGAGCGTTATCAAGGCGTAGTTAGTCTTGATAAATCAACTATTAGCGAATGTTTAGAAGACTATTTTGCTCGTTCAGAGCAGTTAGCAACACAATTAGTTATTCGTGTTGGGGAGTATGTAGGACAAGCTGTCGCCGGCGGAACTTTATTACAAATTGTTCCAGATGGTACAGGTACGCCGGAGGATTTTGAACATTTAGCGACACTAACATCCACGATAAAAGATGATGAATTATTTAGTTTAAGTGCTGAAGAACTACTTTATCGCTTATTCCACGAAGAAGTGGTTGAAGTTTATCCTGCTCAACAGACTGAATTTAAATGTGGTTGTTCAAGAGAACGTTCAGGTGCTGCGATTATGCTCGTGCCAGATGAAGAAATTGCGGAAATGCTTGAGGAAAAAAATGGGGTAATAGATATGCAATGCGAATGTTGTGGCACACAATATTTCTTTGACGAAAACGCCATCAATGCACTCAAACAACAAGCATAATAAACTTCTCTTTCAAGCGGTTAGATTTGGTAAAAAATTTGCGAAATCTGACCGCTTCATCGTCATCATAGCTGGTAATTATTCTTCACTGTGAATAGTTAAAGGAAAATCAATCACTTGTTCTGCCAGTACTTCATCTGCAATATTGAGCAATACCAAGTAAAAACCTGAAACTTCATAAACAGGGTTTTCTGAAAAATCAACATTTTCCCAGTTTATTTCGGAGTAAAAATAATAGTTTTCTTCTTTACAGGCTTCACTGTTAATGATGCTAGATTGGTATAATTCTTCGTTAATTGCTCCATTCACGATGTCATAAATCTTTATCGATGCACCGTGCTTTGCCTGATGATTGAGATAAGTATATAAACGAATCTCTCTATCAGAGCTAATTGTACTACCTTCAGAAACTGCAGAATATTCTTTATTTTCATCTGGTGTGGCATCATAGGCACCATCAAAATCAAATCTAACCGCTTGATCTTTGCCATCATCACGCCAATCTTCTACTTGGAGTGGGAAATCTATATCAAGTGTATCAATCAGAATGTCATAACGATTATATGCTGTAATCGCAAAACCACTAATTTCCCCTATTTCGTGCATAGTAAAAGACAAATCCGCTTTGCCTTCGTATGGGGAGGTCATTGGGTTATAACCGAATGATGAATCGGTTTTTGCAAAACAACAAAACGTCAAATCATCATTAGGTGTATGAATGCGTACAGTGATACTGGAGCCAACGCTAATGCTATCATTCGGCGATAAAATACGATCTTGGCAACTTACAGAAACAAATTCAACTTTTAGGTTTTCTTTGTCTGCTGCTTGGCGTTCGGCTAATACTTCTGCTGAAAATGGCAAATACTGGTAATGAATGGAATGTACTTCTTCGTACAGCATCTGTGTATCAGCCATTGCACGAATCCTTGTACCAACGACCTTTAAACCATTGGGATATATTTGAGCATCAATATTGTTAAAATAAAAATAACGTTTAATCTGATGTCTTCCCGAAGGCAATACATCAGACGGCATATAACCACCACCTAGAGATGAGCCTGCTTCCGAGGGGTGTTCTAAAACTGGTAATAACCACAGCTGGCAGTCATATTTGCTTTCAAAATCAATGGTCGCCCACAAAAAATCACCATCGGTAAGTGTTTCTGACTCTGGCGTTTCAAAATGAATGCTATGTAAAATGAAATCTTGTTGAGGGGCTTTTGTAAAGAATTTAGAAAATAATTTAAAAAAGAATGACATAGAGGTTTCCTTGATTTTAAGATGACGGTCTATAATTGTAGAAGCTCAGACTTGATCTGACAAATCATTATAAAAATGAGAGTTTCCCGTTTAGCATATGAGTATCAAAATTCAATCTAAGCAAAAAAGGAAACTCTCATGTTTTATTCTAACAACCCACTCATTAAACACAAGACCGGTTTACTTAATTTAGCAGAAGAACTTGGCAACATTTCTTAAGCTTGTAAAGCGATGGGAATGAGCCGAGATACATTCTATCGCTATCAACAAGCCGTAGAGCAAGGCGGTGTTGAAGCGTTACTTAACCAAACTCGTCGGGTACAGAATATCAAAAATCGAGTAGATGAGCATATTGAGCAAGCTGTTGTAAAATTTGCCCTTGATTTTCCCGCTTACGGACAAGTTTGAGTGAGTAATGAACTTCGCAAGCAAAGTGTTTTTGTTTCAGCCGGTGGTGTTCGTTCCATTTGGCTACGCCATCATCTTGCTAACGTTAAACAGCGTTTAAATGCGTTGGAAAAAGAAGTGGCTGAGAAAGGAATTATCTTAAGTGAAAGCCAAGTTCAAGTACTTGAACGTAAGAAAGAAGATGATATTGCGTGTGGCGAAATCCTACAGCTTATTATTTTTTATAAAATCAGCGTACAGCTGTTCACTTTTTTCTAGATTTTTAGATCCTAAACTTTTATATTAGCGAACATTTGTAAGCTGAAATTATAGGGTCAAACAGCGAGATGGATCTGTTGAATTTTCATTTTGTTAATCGTTTTAACATTCAAGCTCAGCAATTGGCTGAGAGTACAGCTGTACGCTTTCTAGAGCAAAATCAATGGCAATCACTTTCGTGGTCTGCATTTCATTCTCAGATTAACCAACTCTCTTATGCGTTGTTAGCCAAGGGTATTGGCGTTCAAGAAAAAATTGGTATCTTTGCTCACAATATGCCACGTTGGACAATTACTGATATTGGTGCAATGCAAATTAGAGCGATCTCAGTGCCAATTTATGCCACAAATACCGCTAAACAGGTGGAATATATTGTAAATGATGCCGATATTAAAATTCTCTTTGTCGGTGACCAAGAACAGTATGATCAAGTGTTGGAAATAGCGAACAACTGTTCTCAATTAACACACATTGTGGCAATGAAAAGCAGTATTGAGCTAGGTCAGCATCCGTTAGCTTGTTATTGGGAAGATTTTATTAGCGTTGCGCCACAACAAACTTTGTTAGAGCAACGTTTGGCTGATAAACAATTATCCGATCTCTTCACACTGATTTATACATCAGGTACAACAGGCGAGCCGAAAGGAGTTATGCTAGATTATGCTAATTTAGCTCACCAACTTAAAGCACACGACCAAGCCTTAAACGTCGATGAAAATGATGTTTCCCTTTCATTCTTACCTTTTTCGCATATTTTTGAGCGTGCGTGGGTGGCGTATGTCTTCCATCGTGGTGCAACAAACTGTTATTTGGAAGATACTAATTTAGTTCGCCAAGCATTAGTCGAAACACAACCAACAACAATGTGTGCGGTGCCACGTTTATATGAAAAAATTTATGCGGCAGTGTGGGATAAAGTACAAACAGCACCAGCTCATCGCCAAGCTTTGTTTAAGTGGGCGATTAAAGTGGGCGAAAAATATTGCCAAACGGATAAACCATCTCTTTTATTACGTTGGCAATATGCCTTAGCCGATAAATTAGTGTTATCAAAATTACGAGCATTACTCGGTGGGAAAATGAGAATGATGCCTTGCGGTGGTGCCAAATTAGAACCGACTATTGGAATGTTTTTCCACAGCATTGGCATTAACATCAAATTAGGTTACGGAATGACAGAAACAACCGCAACAGTTTCTTGTTGGCAAGATAAAGGATTTAACCCTCATTCTATTGGTAAGCTGATGCCTAATGTGGAAGTAAAAATTGGCGATGACAACGAGATTTTAGTGCGTGGTGGAATGGTAATGCGTGGTTACTACAAAAAGCCTGAAGAAACCGCTCAAGCTTTTACCGCCGATGGTTTCTTAAAAACAGGTGATGCTGGAGAAATGGACGCTGAAGGTAATCTATACATTACAGATCGTATTAAAGAGCTGATGAAAACCTCAAACGGTAAATATATTGCGCCACAATATATTGAAGGCAAAATTGGTAAAGATAAATTTATTGAACAAATTGCGGTGATTGCTGATGCGAAGAAATATGTTTCAGCGTTGATTGTGCCTTGTTTTGAAAGCCTAGAAGAATACGCTAAACAGTTGAATATCAAATATCATAACCGTTTAGATCTCATTAAACATTCGGATATTGTACAAATGTTCGAAAAGCGTATTCACGAGCTACAAAAAGAGCTACCGAGCTTTGAGCAAGTGAAGAAATTTACCTTGCTGCCTGAAGCTTTCACAATGAAGATGGAAGAAATTACGCCAACGCTGAAATTACGCCGAAAAGTGATATTAGAACGCTATAAAGCACAAATTGAAGCGATGTACAGCAAGTCAGATCATTCAAAATCGTAAAAAAGCATTGATTTATTCTTCATATTTGGATTTAATGCTTGCCCGATTTTTGATTTTAAACTTAGATAGATAAAGAGGCATATTATGGCACAGAGTTTTAGCGTAACTCGTCGCTTTTTTGATGATAAAAATTACCCGCGTGGTTTTTCTCGTCACGGAGATTACACCATTCGTGAATCACAGACTTTAGAGCAATTTGGTCAAGCTTGCTTAGCATTAGAAAGTGGTGAGCGCACACCAGTAACAGAAGAAGAAAAACAATTTGTTGCGGTGGTAAAAGGCGATAAAGCACCTGAAACTTTTTTAGAGAAAGTATGGGTAAAATATCGCACGTTAACTAGCAAAACTAAACGCATTTACACTCTTTCTGGCGATGTAAGTGGCGATATTGGTAGCGGCGACGATTCAGAATAATGAGTAGGTGGGCATAACCCACCGCTTATCTTTTTTTATATTTTCTAAATTAGCTATTCTCAAAATAACTCAATATACCGATGACTTTACCCATTTCGCAATATTCTGATTTACTTGCAAAAAAAACAGCAAATCTAACCGCTTTACTTTTACCCTATTCAGCCCCTGAGCTTGAAGTATTTGCTTCAGAAACTAGCCATTTTCGCTTGCGTGCGGAATTTAGAGTATGGCATGAAGATGGCGATCTTTTCCATATAATGTTCGATCCTGAAACAAAGGCTCGTTATCGTGTCGATCAGTTTCCTATTGCAAGTCAGCTTATCAATCGAATGATGACGGTTTTATTAGCGGAAATTAAAGGTAATGAACTCTTAACTAAAAAGCTTTTTCAAATCGATTATTTAAGCACGTTAAGCGGACAGATTGCAGTCTCGATGCTTTATCACAAAGCGCTAACGGATGAATGGATTGAACAGGCGAAGTTGCTTAAACAGCGATTGATTGGTTCAGGCTTTGATGTACAAGTTATTGGTAGGGCTAGTAAACAGAAAATTGCGTTAGACTGTGATTATGTAGAAGAACAACTTTCTGTTGATGGTCAAAAATATATTTATCGCCAAGTAGAAAATAGCTTCACTCAGCCGAATGGTAAAATGAACGAGAAAATGTTGGAATGGGCAAGAAGTTGTACGAGGGAGAGTCAAGGCGATTTACTTGAGTTATATTGCGGTAATGGCAATTTCTCCATTGCATTAGCCAGTAATTTCCGTAAAGTTTTAGCCACTGAAATTGCAAAATCATCGGTAGAATCAGCGCAATATAATATTGAGAAAAATGGTATTACTAATCTGCAAATTATCCGAATGTCTGCCGAAGAATTTACGCAGGCACTCAATGGCGTTCGAGAGTTTTATCGCTTGCGTGGTGTAGATCTTAACGCTTATGATTGTAATACCATTTTTGTTGATCCGCCAAGAGCTGGATTAGATCAAGATACATTAAATATGGTGCAAAATTATGAGCGTATTTTATATATTTCGTGTAATCCACATACACTAGTAGAAAATTTAAAACAGCTAACACAAACTCACCGAATTGAACGTTGTGCCTTGTTTGATCAATTCCCTTATACCGATCATATTGAAAGTGGGGTATGGTTAATTCGCAAAGGCTGAGCTGACGAAAAATAAAGCATTTAAAGCGTTTCATACATTTTATACTTGACCGATATCTCGGTTATCTATATCATCTCGCCTGTTTTCAGCGGAGGAATGGCAGAGCGGTTGAATGCACCGGTCTTGAAAACCGGCGAGGGTTAACGCCCTCCGTGAGTTCGAATCTCACTTCCTCCGCCACTGAATATATAGCCTGTTGATAATTATTTATCAGCAGGTTTTCGCTCTAAAGAGCAATTAAAATTTTAAATAGCTTTCAACTCGGAGGAATGGCAGAGCGGTTGAATGCACCGGTCTTGAAAACCGGCGAGGGTTAACGCCCTCCGTGAGTTCGAATCTCACTTCCTCCGCCATATAACAAAAGCCGTAAGTTCATTAAAAACTTACGGCTTTTTTATTGCTATCGCTATTCACTAAATATTCATAAAAAGGTTAGAATAGCTGAGTTTATTTAACTAACTACTTAAGGAATCAAAATGAAATTTATTAAATCCCTATTCATTATTAGTCTTTCAATGCTTGCTTGCTATTCTGCAAATGCAAATACACAAAACAGTAAAGCGACAACACAAGAACAGAAACAAACAGAGAAAGCATTGAAACAATTTTCAGATGCTATCTCTCTCAGATTTGGGGGAGTTGAAATTAATAATGTTAATAATCAAACTATCGTAAATTTTAATTATTCGGTTGAAAATAAATCAAAGAAAAAGATTACTCAAATCCATTGGGAAACTGTATATTTCTATCAAGATAAAGCAATCCTTGTACAAGATGTACCCGCACCAATTAAAGATGGTTTAAACGCAAAACAATCTTTACCACTCGTATTCTCTATTCCTTTTGATAGCTTACCAGAACAAACGAAAGCCGCTCTTTCAACTCAAGGAGCTCAAATTTCAGCACAATTCAGAGCTAAAACAATTATGTTCTCAGATGGTTCAAAAATTGAAGTAAAGTAGAGTTCTAAGTTCTCACGATATCACTGCTGACATATTTCCATTTATATTTCAATATGTTAGCAGTGAGCATTATCAAACTATGGTGTAATGGAAATATAGTTTTTTAAAATTTCGTTAAGACCTTATATTATGAGGCTTTATCGCTATCTTTTTAGAAATGAATAAAAGGTATATAGGACAAAATAGTTGCTAATAGCATAAGAAAAATATTATTAGCAACTATTTTTTTGGTTATAAAAACCTCTACACCAAAAGTTCTCGAAATCTCACTGCTTATTACGCATTACTGTACACCGTTTTACTATTCAACCAACGGTGAATAAGTTGGTTGGTGAGTTCTGGTTTTGCAGCAATAATCTGTTTTGCATAATTTTGCACTAGTGGGATTATTTTTCGATCTCTCATCAGATTAGCCACTTTGAATTCCGCCATTCCTGTCTGTTTTGTACCTAGAATCTCGCCAGTACCACGAATTTCAAGATCTTTCTCTGCAATCACAAACCCATCTTGGCTATCTCGCATTACTTGTAAACGCTTACTGGAAATCTTGCCTAATGGGGCTTTATACATTAGTACGCAGTGAGACGCTGTTGCACCACGTCCGACTCGTCCACGCAGTTGGTGCAACTGTGCTAAACCTAATCTTTCGGAATTTTCAATAATCATCAAACTGGCATTTGGTACATCAACCCCGACTTCAATCACTGTTGTCGCAACCAATAAATCAATATTTGCTTGTTTAAATTCCGCCATAATTGCTTGTTTTTCTTGTGGTTTCATTCTACCGTGAACCAAACCAATGCGTAAATCGGGCAAGGCTCTTTGTAAATCTTCTGCCATTGCTTCTGCGGCTTGAGCTTCGAGTACTTCTGATTCATCAATCAAAGTACAAACCCAATAAGCCTGCCGATGCTCATTTTTACAGGCTTGATATACTCGGCGAACAATTTCATCACGACGTTCTTCTGAGATAGCAACTGTCGTAATCGGTGTTCTACCTGGTGGTAATTCATCAATAATAGAAGTGTCTAAATCAGCATAAACTGTCATTGCTAATGTGCGGGGGATTGGCGTTGCCGTCATAATCAGCTGATGTGGATAAACATCGCCTTTAGCACCCTTTTCTCGTAATGTCAGCCGTTGATGCACGCCAAATCGGTGTTGTTCATCAATAATTACTAATGCCAAGTTATGAAATTCAACTTGCTCTTGGAAAAGAGCGTGAGTTCCAATGATCATCTGCACATTACCATTTTTGATTGCTTCAAGTTGTGCGGTACGTGCTTTTCCCTTTACTTTTCCTGCTAACCAGCCCACTTCAATGCCAAAAGGTTGTAGCCAATTTGCAAAATTAGTAGCGTGTTGCTCCGCTAAAATTTCAGTAGGTGCCATTAACGCAACTTGTTTACCATTATCAATGGCTAATAATGCCGCTAATGCAGCCACAAGGGTCTTTCCCGAACCAACATCGCCTTGCACTAACCGCATCATTGGGAACGATTTGGACAAATCTTGCTCAATTTCGAGAGTTACTCGTTGTTGTGCCTTGGTTGGTTGAAAAGGAAGGCTAGCTAAAAAACGTTGTTTTAAATCACTTTGATAACCTAATGATTCCGCATAATGTTGTTGCACGCCAATTCTAATCTGCTGCATTGCTAAATTGTGTGCCAGTAGCTCTTCAAAAATAAGTCTTTTTTGTGCGGAATGTTCGCCTTTTTCCAATAATTCGACAGAAACATCAGGGGTTGGGCGATGTAAAAATTTTAAAGCGTCCTTTAAACTATATGGATACGGATTGAATTGATCATGCAATAATTCTTCAACCTGGATTTTATCCAACAACGCCAAAGCTTGATCGGTTAATTTTCTGAGTGATGCCTGCTTTAATCCTTCAGTGGTTGAGTAAATAGGTGTAAGCCTTTCTGCCAATACAAGCGGTTGGTTTCCCCGAATAATTTGATATTCAGGGTGATGAATCTCCGCCATATAACGCCCACGTCTAACTTCACCAAAGGCTTTTACTCTTGTTCCAGCCACAAGGCTATTTTTCATCCCAGCATTAAAATTAAAAAATTTTAAGGTAATTTTACTGGTGCCGTCAGATAACGTTGTAGAAAGAATAGGGCGTTTACCAAATTGCACTTCTGTTAGCTGAACAATGCCTTCAATAGTGGCATAAGATTCTGGGCGTAGATCAATAATCGGCGTGATCCTTGTACGATCTTCATAACGCATCGGCAAATGGAAAAGCAGATCTTGCACATTATTGATCCCAATTCTACTTAGCTTTTCGGATATTGCAGATCCCACACCCGAAAGCGCAGTTAAAGGAACACCATCTAATAATTGCTGGCTCATTTGTAAAATTCCTGAAGAAATAGACCGCTTGATTGTATAAAACTACAAAGGGTGTCGCAATCATCAATGATTGCTAACACCCTGAGTTTATTAAATATTTAAACAATATTTGCAAAAAATTAAACAGATCTTACCGCTTTCACCACACCGACAAGATAAGAAAGTTTATGCAAAATTGCATCTAGGTGTGTTTTATCTTTTACACTAATCAACATTTTCACTTGGTAAACACCGCCTGCTCTTGCTTCACTCTGAATGCTAAGAATATTGCTTTTCATTTTAGCAACAGCGGTGGTAATGTCCGCCAGTACACCCTGTTGATTTAAAATATCAATCCAAATTTCCGCGTCAAACTCAACCGATTTTTCTTTAGCAATTTCCCAACTGACTGGCATATAGTGACGCTGATCTTGTGCATAATCTTGGACATTTCGACAACCGATATGATGAATACTTAGCCCTTTTCCTGAGCTAATATAAGCAATAATCTCATCACCAGGCACAGGTAAACAGCATTTTGCAAAGCTAATGAGGCTACTATCAACCCCTTGAATTGCTAATGGCTGATTATTTTCAGGATTACCGTCCGTATCAATTTCTAATCTTTGCCCTGATAAACGTTGTGCCACTACACCACTAATTTGATTACCCAAGCCGATTTCTGCAAGGAGATCATCAAAACTGGCTAATTTCAATTCATCAAGCAGATTTTGCTTCACAAGCGGGTCGATTTGCTCAAAGTTTTGCGAATTGAGCGAAAGCAATAATTGTCGTTTACCTAAAGACACAGCCGAATCACGTTGCTGTCGTTTTAAAGTACTACGAATACAAGAGCGTGCTTTGGCTGTTACCACAAAGTTCAGCCATAGGGCATTTAATCGTATTGTCTCAGCGGTTTGAATTTCAATGGTTTGCCCTGATTGTAATGGTTGAGAAAGTGGATATGGATTGTGATCAACGACCGCACCAATACAGCGATCCCCAATATCCGTATGTAACGCATAGGCAAAATCCACCGCTGTCGCATTTGCAGGAAGTTGAACAATTCGGCCTTTAGGGGTAAACACATAAATATCACTAGAGAACAGATCTGATTTGACATTCTCAATAAACTCGGCTGAATTTCCTGCACTTTGCTGCATCTCAACGATACTTTTTAGCCATTGTTGTGTCCGAACTTGCACACTAGTACTGACGTGATCTTGATAGCCCCAGTGAGCCGCAACGCCGAGTCGAGCCATTTGATCCATCTCTTCAGTACGAATTAACACATCAACAGGCACGCCTCTAGGCCCAATCATAGACGTATGCAGAGATTGATAACCATTGGTTTTCGGTACAGCAATATAATCTTTAACTTGGAAAGGGAGAGGCTTATATAGTGAGTGCATCTGCCCAAGTACTCGATAGCAGTTATCGACACTTTCAACTACAACACGAAATGAATAAATATCTAAAATAGAATTAAAATGTTGGGTTTTTTCACGAATTTTTTGATAAAGATAATAAAGTGGGCGCTCTTTACCATACACTCGACATTTCATTCCTACTTCATCTAAGCGAGCTTTGATTTCAGCAGAAATGCGTAAAATCATCTCTTGCAAATTCCCTCTTGCCGTTTCGACTGAGCGTTTAATCACTTCATAACGGTAAGGATACATTGCCTTAAAGCAAAGATCTTCTAGCTCATTTTTCAGTGATTCCATTCCCAAACGATGAGCCAATGGTGTATAAATTTCAAGGGTTTCTTTCGCAATTCGCAAACGCTTATCAGGGCGTAATGCACCTAATGTCCGCATATTGTGCGTACGGTCGGATAACTTAATTAATACCACCCGCACATCTTTGGTCATTGCCAAAATCATTTTACGGAAATTTTCGACCTGTGCTTCTTGGCGAGTACGAAACTTCAACTTATCAAGCTTAGAAACACCCTGTACGATTTCCGCTACACTTGCCCCAAATTCTTCGGCAAGTTGCTCTTCCGTATAGGGTGTATCTTCGATCACATCGTGCAACAACGCTGCCATCACTGCTTCGTGATCGAGTTTCATTTCAGCAATAATACAGGCTACTGCAACAGGGTGAGTAATGTAAGGTTCGCCACTTGAGCGGAACTGACCTTCGTGAGCATCTCGTGCCACTACAAAGGCACGTTTTACTCGCTCGATTTGCTCTGCGGGCAGATAACCTTGAATAATGGAACTGAGAGGTTCAAAAAGATCCACGTTGCACCTTCCTTGAATAGAATTTAGATACAAAAATGGACAATTCAATTGCAAACTAAGTGATAAATCTCACCGCTTACATTAAATTGTCCATTCGAAATTATGAATTTGCTTGGACATCCGCAAGGAAAGAAATTGCTTCTCTTTCAACCACTTCTTGATGAAGTGCATCAATTTTTTCTTGCTGATCCATAATTTGGTTATTGATTAAACCTTCTTCGATCTCACGCAATGCAATTACTGTTGGTTTATCGCCTTCTTCCGCCACGAGAGCTTCACGCGTATGTAGCTGTAATTGTCTTGCTCGGCGAGCTGCAGTTAAAATTAAATCAAAGCGGTTTCCAATTTTATCTACTGCATCTTGAACGGTTACACGAGCCATTTTTTACTCCAAATTTTGCAAAATTTTTAACTTATAAAAGGGTAAGGATTATACAGGTATTCAGTTGTAGTGACAATACACTCCCATTAAGATTATGCAAAATACTCAGGGGGTAGTGTAACCGTATATAGTAAATTAACTCCAAAACAAATAAACTATGATTGGCTATCTAGAACGCTTTACTTTCCTGTTTGAAATGGTAGATTGTTCTCTTTTTTATGAGGTAATGTAATGAGAGAATTTTTTTTAGAGCAGGTTGATTCAACAAATCGTTCTCTTATTTCGTTGCCTGAGATCATTCAGCGTATTGATAAACTCGATCAATTTCGAATCAAAAGGGCATTGAATAATTCAAATGATGCTTTTCAGCGTGTATTTACTTTTGTACCGCTTTTACTCCACTATAATCACCCTTCACTTCCATCTTATACAGAGGATGCTCCTTGTGGCATTTACCAATTTGAGCCAAATGAACTTCAATCTGCTTATTTAGCAGGTATTCCATTAAACAGCATTGAACAGTTTGATTTTGATGGTTTATATGCGATGGGAAGTTTAGGCTCAATTACCCAAACGACTTTATCTGATTTGGATTTCTGGCTCTGCTATTCAAAGCCATTTTCAGAAGAACAGCGTTATTATTTAGAAAAAAAGTTACATAAAATCGAGCTATGGGCCAAAGAACAAGGTGTTGATCTCAATTTCTACCTAATGAACCCAGAAGAGTTTCGTTCTCATAAATATGATAGCGAAGTAACCGCAGAACATTGCGGTTCAGCACAGCATTACTTTTTATTAGATGAATTTTATCGCTCTGCTATTCGTTTAGGTGGGAAACGTGTCTTGTGGTTACATTTATCTGATGAATGTGAAGATTACCAAACAACAGTAGCTAATGCCGTCAGTAATAATTTGATTCGTTTAGATGAATGGCTTGATTTCGGTGATTTCTCTGAATTACCGTTAGGTGAATATTTTGGGGCGAGTTTATGGCAACTTTATAAAGGTATTGATTATCCTTATAAATCTGCAATTAAAATTTTACTACTTGAGAGTTATTCCGAAACTTATCCTGAAACATTTCTGATCTCTAAAAAATTTAAAGCGTTATTACATTCAAATAAAGCGGTGAATTACCATTTCGACCCGTATGTTGCAATGCTTGAGCAAGTTACAGATTACTTAACTAAACGCCAAGAATTTACTCGTCTGGAATGTTTACGCTACTGTTTTTATATTAAATCGAGTGAAGGGCAGTTTGATAGTTGGAAAAAGCAAGAGCTCAATGCCTTGGCTAGAACGTGGGGATGGAGTGAGGCAGAATTTCATCTATTGGAAATGAAATCTCATTGGAAAGTTAAGCAAGCAATGCGTCATCAACAGATGCTAGTCGAACAATTTTTGCAGAGTTATCGACATTTAATCAATTTTGCTCGCAAATTCCAGATAGATCCAAGTATTATGCCACAAGATACTGATTTGCTAATGCGTAAGCTCTATTCTGTATTTGAAGTCTTACCAGGTAAAATTACGCTTATCAATGAAAAGATTGCAAGTAATTTATCTGAAAATGAAGTTACTTTTGTTGAAGTAGCAGAGCACTCTTCTGCGAAAGCTGGTTGGTATATGATAAACCATGCGCCACTTAGTGCCTATGACTCAACTAAGCGTTATGTACAGTATCATAAGAGTCTAACTAAACTGGTCGCTTGGGCATATTTTAATGGTATTGTAACCGCTAATACCCAACTGCATTTAGCTAGTCAAACCATTAGCCTAGCTAAATTACGTCAGTTTATTGCGGACTTGCGTCTTTCTTTTCCTGCGAAACCCCCGATTGTTAAAGAGAGTGATCTTTATCACCCAAATGAAATTCGTAACTTGATTGTCGCAGTCAATCTTACTAAAGATCCAACTCGTGAAATGAGTAACCGCCCTGAGCTTTCCCAACTTAGTCTATTTAATCTAGGATCATCAGAAGAAGGGATCATCGGCAGTATTAGTATTATTTATCGCAATATGTGGAATGAAATCATCACCCAGCATATTGAAGGACACGATTCTATCTTAAAAGCCCTTAAACTGATTTCAAATAAAATTTACCGTAATTCAGCACCTCCGCAATCAGTAAATGTATTTTGTTACAGTACTCAACTGCGTAATGAATTGCAGAAATTTGTGATGAGTCTAGTAAATCGTTGTATTACCGTGCAGACAGGGGGGATTTATAGTAAACAGGCAGATACATTTAATCTAGCTGGTAAAAAATGGCAACTAGTCTTTGGTAAACAGGTTGAATTAAAAGAGCTGATTACAGAAACTGAACAATCTATTACAGTTGAATCACCGAAAGCATTCACCGTACCCAAAGAGATTTATAGTTTCGCGAGTGAAGGTTTTTTGCAATTCTTCTTTGAAGATTTGCCGACTGGGGAATTTAATGTTTACGTATTGGATAAGAAAAACAAAGTAGAAATTTACCCCGAATGCCTTGGTGAAAAAGAAGACAAAATCAAGCAAATTAGCCGTTTATATGCAGAAGATGAATCCTCACAAAATAGTCATTATTTGGAGAGCTTTAATTACCCGCAGTTCTATCAGTTACTTCAACAAAGGGAGGGCTTGATTATTGTTCCTTTTCAAAGTAAACAGCACCGCGATTATCTCGAAAAAAGAAAATCTAGTGATATCTAATATTGGTTAGATTGTATAGTTTTTACGGTGCTGATTTAACCGCTTATTGTTTCATTTGATGTACGACTTTCATAAAGCCATCGGCCGAAGCGTAAACTTCTTCTTTTCCCTGAGCTTTTAAAATCATATCAGAAAGTTCTCTAAAGGCTGAATCCCCACCTTTACGAGTTAAAACAAGATCGGCTTGTTGCTTGATATAATCAAATGCATCACCAACAGCGACAGACAATCCACAAACTTCAAAGGCAGGAAGATCTAAGGTATCATCGCCTAGAAATGCAGTTTCTTCTGCATAAACCCCCGCTTGCTGCATTAATTCCAAGCAAGCCTGTTTTTTAGACATCTTACCTAATTGAAAAAGTGGAATGCCTAGATCCTTAATTCTTCTTCGCAAAATAGGCGTATCGCCACCTGAAAGTACTGCAACTTGAATGCCACAAGCAAGTAACATTTTAATGCCCAGCCCATCTTTGACATTAAAATATTTGAGAGCCTCACCATTTTCACTGTAATACAAACTGCCATCAGTTAAAACACCATCAACATCAGTAATGACTAATTTTATTTTTGTAAGCTGTTCCATAAGGTTTCCTTGATTTTAAACAGGGGGAGTTTTATTATCTCGTATTATAGCTTTTTGGAGGTATGAATGTCGATTTCTCAAAATTTAGCGACAATTTCTCAGCGAATTCAACAATTTACTCAACAAACACAACGGCCAGAAAATAGCGTAAAATTACTTGCAGTGAGTAAAACCAAGCCGATTTCTGCCATTGAGCAAGCGATTTGTGCAGGGCAGCGAGCATTTGGTGAAAACTATGTTCAAGAAGGAGTTGAAAAGGTGCAATATTTTGCTAATCAATCGGATTTGGAATGGCATTTCATCGGTGCATTGCAGTCAAATAAAACACGCCTAGTGGCAGAGCATTTTGATTGGGTACAGACGATAGATCGACTAAAAATAGCTCAACGTTTAAGTGAACAACGTCCTGTTGGCAAACCAGCCCTAAATGTATTACTACAAATTAACATTAGCGATGAAGCTTCAAAAGCGGGTATTGCTCCTACAGATATGCTAGCACTAGCTACCGAAATTAGCCAATTACCCAATTTAAAACTGCGTGGCTTAATGGCAATACCGAAACCTGAATCAGAGCCAGAACAACAGCGAATTGCTTTAGTACAAATGCAAATGCTATTTGAACAGCTGAAATGTCATTTTAAGGATATTGATACCTTATCAATGGGAATGTCAGATGATATGCAAGTTGCTATTGAATGCGGCTCTACAATGGTACGTATTGGTACTGCTATTTTTGGTGCGAGAAATTATTAGATAAGAGTAGCGAAGGAAATCGGAAATATAGAGAAATTTAGCTTTATATAATGAACGTGAGATTTTTAAGATGATATCTTATTAAGTAAAAATGGCTCATCTCCATTAAGATATGAGCCATTTTTAATGGATAAATGTTTTAATTACATTTCAGTCAGATCAAGGTTTTTTGTCTCTTTTGATGCAAATAGTGCCAAGAGAGTAATTAGTGCATTTATAGCTAAGTAAATACCAACACCTAAGATACCATATGCAGCATTGATCTTGATTGCAAAAGTTGCTGCAATGGTTGCACCTACAATAGAAGCAAAGTTATAAGCAAGTGATGCACCAGAATAACGCACTTCTGTTGGGAATAATTCTGGTAGTAAAGCAGCCATTGGACCGAATGTCATACCCATAAAACTCATACCGATCACAAGGAAAATAAATACGCTTACTGGTGTACCATTTGATAAGAAATATGGCATACACAAGCCGAAAATACCAATTCCAGCAGTGACATAAATTAACCATTTACGGCGACCAATTTTATCTGCAAAGATGCCCGAAATACTCACAAATGTCCCAAATACAATTGCACTCAATAGCAATAAACCTGTGAAAGTATTTGGCTCAATTCCTAACCCCATCGGGTGACCTGCTTCAGATAGTTTTACAGGTGTTCTTGAATATACTTGTGCGAAAGCGGTCATAATATAGAACAGTACATAGGTTGCAGTCATAATGAATGTACCTAGAATAAGTGGTTTCATATGATGCTTAAATACTGCACTTACTGGTGCTTTTTGTGTTTTACCTTTCTCTTCAGCTTCGCGGAAAACGTGGCTCTCGTGAAGTGTTAGGCGAACCCATAAGCCTACTGCAACTAATACAATAGATGAAATAAATGGAATACGCCAAGCCCATTCAACTAACGCTTCTTTACCAAAGGTATAACTTACTAGGAAGAATGCTCCGTTTGCTAAGAATAATCCAATTGGTGCACCTAATTGTGGGAATGTACCATACCAAGCACGTTTACCATCTGGAGCGTTTTCAGTTGCAACTAGTGCAGCACCACCCCATTCTCCACCTAAACCAATACCTTGTCCGATACGGCATAGGCATAGTAAGACAGTTGCCCAAATGCCAATACTTTCATAATTTGGTAAAAGACCGATAGTAACAGTTGATAAGCCCATTAGTAGTAATGAGGCAACTAATGTTCTTTTACGTCCGATTTTATCGCCAAAGTGTCCGAATAAAGCTGATCCTATTGGGCGAGCAAAGAACGCTAAAGCAAGCGTTGAAAGAGAGAAAAGTTCATCAGAAACAGGGTCGCCACTTTTGAAAAACTGAGTATTAAAAACTAATACCGCAGCGGCTGCGTAAATATAGTAATCAAAAAATTCAATTGCTGTACCAATCATTGAGGCGATAGCAACTTTCTTAGGATCGTTCCTTAAAGTATGTGTAGAAGTCATTTGTAATTCTCATATAGTAAAAATGAAGTGCGGATATTATTGTTTTTAAATAAAGAAAACAAGGCTATAAGGTTGCGCATTATATTTTTAACTTTATAAAAAACTGCTTTTATTGGTTTTTTTAGAAGATAAGTCTAATTTTATATATCTTTACATTTGCGCTATCTGTTTATGAAAAAAAAACGTGAGAAAATTTTTTCTTATCCTGACTTTTAATTTCTTGCATGCAATAGCCTATTGGAATAACGGACCCCAACAATAAATATCTTTGTTTTTTTATTTTGTGTTGGCAAAATGATCAGTGATTGATTGTTAACTGATCAATTGATTTAATTATAAATATAAGCTAACTATAGGAGATTAACAATGCTTAAACAATGTACTTTGGCTGCATTTATTATTGCTCTAGCGGGCTGTGGAAGCTCTTCTAATCCTAAAAATATGGAGAATAATACTGTAACGCCATCAACGCCATCAACGTCCCCATCTAATGTAGATGTGGTACCAGTGTATAGTGGGGGATATTTTTTTACTGGTGATGGTAAAAACGGTAATTTAAATTCTGCTTCCAACTTAGATTCTCTTGAAATTGACGGAAAAAAATTATCCTTAGTTCTTGGTAATGAAATTCATAAAGAGAAGAAATTAACTGATTCTACTTTTGGAGTTTATGCAGCTCGTGGTTTAGATGAGGATTATGCTATTTCTAGAGGAAAAATTACACCTGATAGCCAAATCCCGACAACGGGTAAATTTAATTATAAAGGTGATGCCTTCTATGGAAGTCAAAGACTAGGGGGGTGGGTTGACGGTAAATCATCTTTCTCTGTTGATTTTAACAATAAAACCGTAGATGGAAATATTACAGTAGCAAGCCATAATGTAAATATTCAATTACCAACTGCAACAATTTCAGGATCGTCATTCTATGGTGGTTCAGACAGAACTTCTTGGGTTCGTGGTAAATTTTATGGTGAAAATGCCAAGGAGTTAGGTGGTATCTATGAGGATGATGTTAATGGTTCTGCTGCGGTGTTTGGTGCAACTAAGCAATAAGCATTAACATACTTCATAACTATAATTAAGAAAAACGGTTTTTAGCGATCTGATATGAGAATTTAGATGCTAATTGCCGTTTTTTATTTGTGTATATTTTTTTATGATATTCTTGAAAAGAAATTGAGAGTTTTAGCGATTATGCTATGCTGACGAGCAGTTTTATCAATAACTCTTAAGGTAAATTCGTCTATGTGGCAGACGTTTCTTGCAGTATTTTGCGTATCTTTCTTAGCGTTGATTGTAATGCGACCTGTGGCAGAGAAAATAGGTTTGGTGGATAAACCAAACTTTCGTAAACGCCACCAAGGTGTTATCCCGTTAATTGGGGGGATCGCTTTATTTCTTGGGAATTTAACATTCTATTTATTGGAATGGCAACAGATGAAATTCCCAGAGCTTTATTTAACAGCGGTAACTATTTTGCTGATTATCGGTGTACTAGATGACCGCTTTGATATTAGCCCCTTTTTACGAGCAGGTATTCAAGCCTGTTTAGCAGGGGCAATGATTTATAGTGGATTATCCATTGCCAGTCTTGGACAGCTGATTGCACCTTTTAGCTTAGAGCTTGGTGCTGTTGGAGTGGTATTAACGGTATTTATCACTATTGCGATTATCAATGCGTTTAATATGATTGATGGTATTGATGGGCTGTTAGCGGGGCTTTCTTCGGTAAGTTTTGCAGGTATCGGTATTTTAATGTGGCTTGATGAGCAATACACTTTAGCTTATTGGTGTTTTGGCTTATTGTTAGTCCTTCTGCCTTATGCGATGTTTAATTTGAGTGTTTTTGGGGCGAAATGGAAGGTCTTTATGGGCGACTCGGGGAGTACCTTAATTGGCTTTACAATGATTTGGATTTTGCTCTTGAGTACACAAGGGCAAGGACACGCCATTAGCCCCATTACAGGTTTATGGTTAATTGCTGTGCCGTTAATTGATATGGTTGCCATTATTTTCCGCCGTTTACGAAAAGGCAAAAGCCCATTCCGTCCAGACCGCTTACACATTCATCACTTAATGATGCGAGCAGGATTAACATCTCGTCAAGCCTTGGCGGTAATTACATTCGGTGCAGCCCTTTGTACAACCTTTGGCGTATTAGGTGAAATTTACTACTGGAACCAGTGGGTAATGTTTATCTGCTTTATTGCCTTATTTTTCTTATATTCTTACTCTATCGTACACGCGTGGCGAATTACCCGTTTTGTTCGCCGTCATAAACGCCGATTACGCAGAAAACAGAGTAACTAAAATTTATATCGGAGCAAAAACAAAATGGAACTCGAATTAGAAACAAAAAAACAGCCCACTCGATTTAATCGACTGGGGCTATTTTCCCAAAGTTTATTTATCTTCATTTTATTGACGTTAATTGGGAGTGCTATTGGTTGGAAGTCGTCTGAATTTCAATCTGAGCAATGGCAGGCAGAAGTTAAATTAGAAGAACCTGTTGTGCAAGATTTGGGGAATTATTATGCTCTCGCAACCACCTATGATTTTTTACAAGGCAAGAGTGAGCGACACTTAACAAACAATGTCTATCAAGAATTTTTACTGAATTTATCTTCTCAAGATGTATTAACCGCTTTTTTAGCACAGCACGAGATTGTTAAAAAATACGCCTCTGATCATAAACAGCTTGTTGAAGCAGTATTGCCACATTTTATTGAAGGATTTGCATCTGTCTTGCCAAAATATAATGATAGCAGTAACGCTACTTTTACTTGGCAAAATGCAGAGCAAGCTAAGGTTTTACTAAATGATTACATTCAATTTGCAGGTGTAAAAGCACGAGAAAGCTTAAATGGCGAGTTGATTACCAAATGGAAAGTTTTATTTCAGCAGGTAAAATTTTCAGCAGAAAATCAACTTGGAGCAGTATTACAAGGTGATCAAATTGCTCAACAAGATTGGAATGGAAAATTAAGTCTAATGCGAGCTGTTCAGCCGTTAGATGATAAACTTGTCCCTTACCGAATTACCCAAAGTGTAACGGTTAAAAAGGCTCAAGCACAAAACCAAATATATTGGGGATTGTGTGGTGGTGTGATTGGCTTGTTGTTAGCCCTATTGTTTATCGGTTTTTCTCGTGTAGGACGCCAGTCTGCATAATGTTAAAACGTCATATTTTGGTTGTAATTGGCACACGACCAGAAGCCATCAAAATGGCACCGCTTGTTAAATTATTACAGCAAGACGGTGCTTTTTTCACGCAGGTTTGTGTTACAGGACAACACCGTCAGATGCTTGACTCTGTCTTGCGTTTATTTGACATAGTGCCTGATTTTGACCTTGATATTATGAAATCAGGGCAAGACCTAACCGACACTACCGTTGGAATTCTTACCGCACTAAAAGCCATTTTTAGCCAAGTTAAGCCCGATTTAGTACTTGTTCACGGCGATACGACCACTACCTTTGCGACATCATTAGCCTGCTATTATCAGCAAATTCCAGTGGGGCATATTGAAGCAGGCTTACGCACGAAAAATCTCTTTTCTCCTTATCCTGAAGAAGCGAACCGAGCTTTAACCAGTGTTCTGGCTCAATATCACTTTGCCCCAACGGAAACCGCAAAGCAAAATTTATGTCGAGAAGGTAAAAATGTCGAGCATATTTGGGTAACTGGCAATACGGTGATTGATGCCCTTTTTCTAGCATTGCAAAAAATTCAGCGAAACCCACCGCTTGTACAGCAACTTGCACAACAATATCACTTTTTAGATGAACATAAGAAACTCATTCTGGTTACAGGGCATCGCCGAGAAAGTTTTGGGCAAGGTTTTGAACAAATTTGTAACGCTTTAGCGGCGATTGCATGCCAACATTCCGATGTACAAATTGTTTACCCTGTTCATTTAAACCCAAATGTGAATGAACCTGTGAAGCAACGGCTCGCGGATATTCAGAACCTCTTTTTGCTCGAACCGCAAGATTACCTTTCATTTATCTATTTAATGGAAAAAGCCTATTTAGTGCTAACGGATTCTGGTGGCATTCAAGAAGAAGCACCAGCATTAAATAAACCCGTGTTGGTAATGCGAGAAATGACAGAACGCCCTGAAGCTATTGAAGCAGGCACAGCAAAATTAGTCGGCACAAATTCGGCTCAAATTATTGAGGCGGTTCATCAGCTACTGACGAATAAAGATGATTATGATGCAATGAGTCAAGCTAATAATCCTTATGGCGATGGGCGAGCTTGTGAGCGAATTGTTCAAATTTTGAAAGAATTGAAAGAGTAACATAATGGGAAATATTGAAACAGTCGCAGTAATTGGGCTAGGTTATATCGGCTTACCAACCGCAGTCGCTTTTGCACTAGTGGGTAAAAAGGTGATTGGGGTCGATATTAACCCTGAGATTGTGAACGCAATCAATCAAGGTATGCCACATATTCAAGAGCCACAATTAGCCGAAAGTTTGTCGCAAGCGGTCATTTCAGGGCAATTTTTTGCAACGGAAAAAATTCAGCCTGCAGATGCTTTCATTATTGCAGTACCTACGCCTTTTAAAGCCGAATATCAGCCTGATTTGAGCTATATTCAACAAGCTGTGCAAAGTATTGCACCTGTTTTAATGAAAGGAAATTTGGTTATTTTAGAATCCACATCACCTGTTGGGACGACGGAACAAATAGCACAGTGGTTGAAAACCGCGCGCCCAGATTTATCTTTTCCAACGGATAGGCAAGAACAGCCTGATATTGCGATTGCATATTGCCCAGAACGAGTGCTGCCTAGCCGAATTATGCAAGAACTGATTGAAAATGATCGTATTATTGGTGGGCTAGATACTTATTCTGCCAAACAAACGGTGGCTTTGTATCAATCTTTTGCAAAAGGGGAATGTATTGCAACAGAGGCACGAACCGCAGAAATGTGCAAATTGACCGAAAATAGTTTTCGTGATGTAAACATTGCCTTTGCCAATGAGCTATCAATGATTTGTGATGAGCTTGATATTAACCTGTGGGAGCTTACCCGTTTGGCAAATCGCCACCCACGAGTGAATATCTTACAAGCAGGAGCAGGTGTTGGGGGACATTGTATTGCGGTCGATCCTTGGTTTATCGTGGCACAAGCGCCAACGCAAGCAAGGTTGATCCGAATGGCTCGCCTTGTTAATGAGCAGAAACCAAATTGGGTCATTGAAAAAGTGAAAGCCACAGTGGCGGAGTGTGCAACAGCAAAAAATTGCAAGCCTAGTGAACTTACCATTGCTTGCTTTGGCTTAGCATTTAAAGCCGATGTAGATGATCTGAGACAAAGCCCTGCACTAAACATTACTCAAACGCTTGCGGATTGGCATCGTGGAAAAGTTTTGGTGGTTGAACCGCATATTCAGATTTTGCCAGAAAATCTTCAAAATAAAGCCGAGTTAGTTGATCACGCAATCGCATTACAGCAAGCGGATATTGTGGTTTTACTCGTAGATCATCAACCTTTTAAAACGCTTAAACCTACACAGACTTGGATTGTGGATTGTAAAGGAATTTGGCAATGAGAATAGAACGAAATCAATGGGAAAGTGATTTTTTCGGGCGTGAAATTTACCAAATTTATTTTGATGAGTTTATTCCCATAGCAGATATAAACATTCCCCATTTTCATCAAGTAACGAGTGGGGATATTTTATACCAAGCTAAAATCCCGAGTGGCGATCTCGCTAAAATAGATTTTCTACAAGCACAAGGTTTCCGCTTTGTACAAGGGGAGATAATCTTTCAATTAGATCTTGCAAAATATACGAAAGATCTCACCGCTTACCCAAATTGCCGATTGGCAACTGCACAAGATCTGCCAACGTTGAAATCGCTAGTGGCAACCGCTTTCCCAAATAGCCGATTTCGTCCCCCATACTTTACTCAAGCGGAAAATCAACGTTTTTACCAGCAGTGGATCGAAAATGCAGTGAAAGGGGCGTTTGACGATCTCTGCTTGATTGCCGAGCAAAACGGTGAATTACAAGGGGCTGTTAGCCTTCGATATAATGGTGAACAAGCTAAAATTGGTTTACTCGCGGTTTCTCCTAAACATCAGCAACAAGGCGTTGGCAAGCGGTTACTTCATTCAGCTATTTTGCAAGCAAAAGCCCAAAATGCCACGATGCTTGAAATCACAACACAATTAAATAACCCCCAAGCGATAGGACTATATCAAACGCTGGGGGCGAAAATTGTGGCGGTTAATTGTTGGTTTTACTATTTGTCTATTTATTAGACTGAAGGCTCTAATTTTGTAGCATAAAAATACGATTGGTCAAACAGAATAGGGTAAAATTTTTTCTACTGTCAATGGATTGACAGTACCGTTTTTTATTTGTAAATTTATTAATAGCCCCTTTGAGATAATTTTTAAGGCGAGAACTCGGTAAATTATCTTGTAGGGGTGTTTTTATTTCTGCAGGTGGTTTATCTTAATAGAAGGAATCACACAATGTCTCATTCAAAATCAGCATATTCCATTGATATCCCTAAAGAAAAGCTTCCTAGTGATATAATTTACTGGGGGCTTAGTCACATCTATATGGATACGATTTCAGCAGTGATTGCTGAAAAACAGCTATTTCAAACCGTAGATAGCTTTTTTGCCTTTGTGCGTAATCAACGGCTTTATGTTGTACGAGAATCTGAGGATCAATGTCTTAGTCTATTTTTGTTAGATATTGATTTACAAAGCGAAACATTGGTGGATGATTTATTTGAAATAGCTCATCGCATTTGTGATAAATACGAGAAACTCTATTTACGATCCCCTTTTTTTGACTATTTTTTCATTAGATTGGAACTTGGTACACACCGCATCAACGTACAATGTCTTGCGAAAGAAACGCTCGATGTTTTGGACTTTTTATTGAAATTGTGCCGATTTTTTTCTCGGCAAAAATATCCTAATATCATCTGAAAAATACCATCTTTTTTGTTATTTTTGCTATATATCGTATGTAGTTTGTGGTGAGTGACTTTTATAAAGTAACAGACTATGAACAAAGAACAACGTACGCTTATTTTAAAGCAACTAGGACTAGCGATTAAACTGGAACGCGTCCGTAATCGATTATCACAAGAAGAGCTTGCTGAAAAAGCTAATTTGCACCGTACCTATATTGGTATGGTGGAGCGTGCCGAACGCAACATTTCTGTGATTAACTTGGTTCAAATAGCACAGGCATTGAATGTGAGCTTGGATCAGTTGGTTTACGGAGAAAAAGTAAAGCCTAGCGGAAGCTAGGCTTTGGTAGTAAGAAAAGTTATTTTTTGAAATAGTTCCAGAGTGCTTGATTATTCATTTCTGAATTTAATGCTTTTGTAAATTTATTGGGTAAGACATAAGCCTGCTTAGTACTATCAAAGTGTGCAATAACCTTACCAGTTCTTTTCCCTACAAATTTTCGATAATAAGACTGGTTATAGTGTTCCCAGCCTTTAGGGGCTTCATCTGGACCAAATTCTTTTGCCTGATATTTTGTTAGATTATAACTAAATTCGACTGGATAAAACTCAGAATTTTCGGATAGGTCAGTCCTAATTTTATATTGGCAATTCAAATCTATTGTACTTGCCATAGAGGAAAAATTAATACAACCTTTTAGCATTTTAGGCTTATTTCCTACTAGGTATAACCATTCTGTTGAACTTTCGAAGCCGTGATTCGCTTCGTTTTGGGTTTTTAGCTCAACACCAAGCTTTTCCTTGCCAAGAGATACCACCTCTCCGATATACGATTGACTTGGATAATCAGTATTTTCCACCTCGTAAATATTTGAGAATGTTTTTTTCCAATCATTTTCTGATTTTTTGAACTCATAGAGATGAACTTTCTTTTCAGCTATATTATCTTCACTTAGAGCGATAATTCGTACTTTGCCCTCTTGTGTGGCAATTTCTTTTATACTTGGGGTAATTGTAACCGTGTATTCGTTATCTAAATAAAACCAGTATTTCTCTGTTTTATCATACTTTGCCTTAGGAAATTGCTTCTTAATTACAGACTCAACAAATTTCTTGCTTTCAGTAGAAAGATTATCAGCACAGGCATACCCAGAAATCAAAAAAATAATAGTAGTAAGTGAAATCAGTTTTTTCATATTTTACTCCATCAATAGTTAGTAAGGGGATTTAGGACAGCGGTAGTAAGTTTTACCATTAATTTGAATCGTATTTTTATTTAGTAATTTCACTGAAATATCGCGATAGGTTTCGGGTTCGGCCTCTTCAATGATGTCTTTAGCTTTTGCGGTAAATTCTGTTGGCGAATACGAATAGTATCCAAGTATTTCATACATTTCAAAACCAACTAAAAATATAAGGTTTTCATTAGGTTTGATATCCCAAATAGCGTGTTTGGGACTATCTGTTGGTGGATAACAGTAAGCGGTACTTGGTTTTTTCTTATCTGTCCAAGTGCCTGCAAATTGTTCTGGAATTTGTGCTGTTGGAAGTGGATATAGTGATTGTAATACAGAGCAAGATGTTAGTAATAAACAGCTTGATAGTAGTAATGTTTTGAGTTTGAGAAATTTCATAAAGCGTAACCAATTAAAATATAAAGAAATAGATAGTAACGATTTTTGGAAAATTGGGCATCGGTGCGATGCCCTCGTTATAGTTATTGGCAAAGTTCAGAATCACGACAACCAATTAAGCTGACTTTTCCACTAGAACCTCTCGAATTGTTCATATCTTGTGTTGGGCTGTAAAATTGGTATTCAGCACCAGATTTCAAAATTGTACCTGTGATTTCCTCGGCATTTGGACCTTTTAACGCTAACAAATAGATATTGTTGCTCGCAAGATCTGTTTTGCCTTTAAAGCCAATCATTTTATTTGGATCTTTAAACTCATCGTTTTTGTCGGGTAAGCCTTTCTCAAAATTATGGAAACGAATATGGTCTAAAGATGCTTGTTGTAGTTTGATTGTATCTGCAGTATTTGCACTATCAAATGCAAGCCCTGTAATCTCACCTTGACCGATTTTTTCCCCAAAATCTACGGTGTAGTTGAATTTACCTGTTTGATCCAATGTGAATGCAACTCCTTTATAAGTAAAAATTTTACCTTCTTTACTTAGCTTTTCAATTGAATCAGACGATGGATTCATACCAAAAATACCTTCGCTGAAATAATCTTCGTCACCACTCCAAGCACTCGGAATGTTACTGATCCAACTTGTTGAATAGGGCAAATTGTATATGCGTTTGGTATAACGTCTATGCACAGAACCATCTTCTTTGTAGTAAACGGCTTTGTAATTAGCTAAACCAAGTTTTATATTTTCATCAACAAGATAGATATTATCGGTAAGTTCAGTTAGATTCTTGCCGTCAATATCAATACGAGTGACTTTGTTTGTACCGTTGTTTGTCAAACTACCGACTTTGAAATAACCGTATTTCAAATTGGCTACCGCATTTTTATATTCTTCGGGTACATAAGAAAGCGATCTTTTGCCATCACCATTTTGATAAAGTGTTGGCTTTGGTAATTGCGGTTCTTTTTGCTCAATTAACGCAGGTGGCTCAGTCACAGGTTTTTCCGCTTTCTTAGCCTCTCTTTCTTTATCAGAACTACCACAAGAGACAAGGCTGAAAGTTGTTAATAATGCAAGAGCGATCTTGGTTAGCTTCATAAAAACTCCTAGAGCGTAAGGTAATAAAATGTGATAGAAAATAAATGATACGAATAGTATGTAATTTTATCGCATAAAAAATCTGCATAGTCAATCAAGATTTGGATATACAACTCAAAATTATAGCGTTATCCAATCTACTAATGTTATTAGCCTTACTCAAAGAATTTCAGTCTTAATTCTGCGCTACATTAAATTATTGATTTCATTTTGCTGTTGTTCGCTTAGAATAGGCGAAATTTAGTCATATAAAAGGAATATCCGATTATCCCCTTCAACAAACCGCCCGTTGTTGGCACAGAAATTGAATATCTTCAGCAGGCTATCGCAAGTGGTAGGCTCTCGGGAGATGGACGTTTTACCCGTTTATGTGAGCAATGGCTTGAGCAGCGTTTTCAAGCAGAGCGTGTATTGCTTACGCCGTCTTGCACTGATGCCCTTGAGCTGTCAGCACTGTTATTGAATATTCAGCCTGACGATGAAGTCATTATGCCAAGTTATACTTTTGTTTCTACGGCAAATGCCTTTGCACTCAGGGGGGCAAAGATTGTCTTTGTAGATATTCGCCCTGATACGATGAATATTGATGAAAGCAAAATTGAGCAAGCGATTACAGCAAAAACGAAAGCAATTATTGTGGTGCATTATGCTGGCGTGGCTTGTGAAATGCAGCGAATTATGTCGATAGCAGAAAAACATCAGTTGTGGGTGGTGGAAGATGCAGCACAAGGCGTGATGGCGAGTTATCAAAATAAACCATTAGGCACAATTGGACATATCGGCTGTTATAGTTTTCACGAAACCAAAAATTATACAGCAGGTGGCGAAGGTGGTGCGATTGTTATCAATGATGCGAAACTAGTTGAACGTGCCGAGATTATTCGAGAAAAAGGCACAAATCGTAAGCAATTCTTTCAAAAGCAAGTGGATAAATATACTTGGCGAGAACTTGGCTCAAGTTTTTTAATGTCTGAATTACAAGCGGCTTATTTATATGCACAATTATTGTCGGCAGATCAAATCAACCAACGTCGTTTAGCATTGTGGCAACGTTATTACACTGCATTGACACCGTTGGCGGAACAAGGATTGGTAAAATTACCCCATATTCCGACCGCTTGTCAGCCAAATGGTCATCTCTTTTATCTCAAATTGGCAGATAAGCAACAACGTTCAGCTTTGATTGAACATTTGAACAAAAAGGGGATATTAGCAGTCTTTCATTATGTGCCTTTACATTCAAGCCCAGCAGGGCAACAGTGGGGTACTTTTGTTGGTGAAGATTGCTATACCACGCAAGAGAGCGAAAAACTCCTTCGCTTGCCACTCTTTTTTAACTTAACCGATAATGAAATTACTCAAGTGATTGATGCGGTGTTAGATTTTTTTATGAACCCAAATGAGTAACCTATTGCATATTTTAGGGGCGGATATTCCCCATCATAACCATAGTTTATTACGCTTTTTCAATGATGATTTATGGCTAAAATTAGCCGAAAAGAGTGAGCAAAACCAAACGCACTCTTTTTATGTGGTAAGCCAAGAAGATCTTACGACTCAATATCCCAATTTGCCGATTAATGTTTTCCCAAACAAAAAAGCATTAACCCAAGCGGTATTGGCATTTGTGAAATCGCAAGCAGATACTTATTTTTTATTACACGGGCAATTTAACTGGGGAATATGGTTTGCAATTTTATGGGGGAAACTCCCCGCTTATCGTTGCATTTGGCACGTTTGGGGAGCGGATTTATATCAACAATCAACGGATTGGCGGTTTAAACTGCTTTATCCCTTACGTCGCCTAGCACAGCAAAAAATCGGGCGAGTTTGGGCGACAAAAGGGGATTTAGATTATGCTCATCGGCGACTTAACCGTAGCTCAGAACAAGATCGCTTAGTCTATTTCCCAACTAAAATGCCCCAAGTGGTGCCATCATCAACAGAGAATAAAACAGAACAGCCATTGACGATTTTAGTCGGAAATTCGGGCGATCGTGCTAATCAGCATTGCCTTGCACTACAATATATTCAGCAAACATTTGGCGCAAAGGTACAAATTATTTTACCGATGGGGTATCCTGCCAACAATTACGCCTATATTGAACAGGTGCGACAACAGGCTTTAGCGTTATTCCCTGAAAAAAACATTACGCTTTTAACTGAAAAATTGGACTATCACGCGTATTTGGATTGGTTGAAAGATTGCGATATGGGCTGTTTCTTATTTGAACGGCAACAAGGGATAGGCACAATTTGCCTATTAACCGCAATGAATATTCCTGTGTTATTGCACCCTAATAATCCATTTAAATTAGATATGCAACAAGAGAACGTTCCTTTTATGGAAATGGGGCAATGTTCAGCAGAGCAAATCAAGGAAGTGGCAGGGCAGTTGGTAGCTTGTGATAAACAGCAAATTGCTTTTTTTCCACCAAATTATCAGCATTATTGGTTAGAAAATTTGCAAGAAATTGCTCGTCTTAGCCATTACAAGCGGTAAGATTGTGCTTGTTTTTTGCAAATATAGCTAAGTTGGCAGAAATGATGGAATATATGTTATTAACAGTTTTTTATGTGGTTGCCACAAGTGGTATATTCACTGTTATTTATAGAAGCTATGTGCAGCAAGGCTTTTCGTTTCATTTTCTTTTTAGTTTAATCTATGTTGTTACGTTTTTTGCAGGCTACCCGATTTCATTATTACTTAAAGTCTATTTTAATGCCGATATCGCACCTCCTGAACAATTTTTTATGGCGTTGCTTTGGACGAGCTTGGGGTATGGTATTTATTGGGGGAGTTACCACTACTGCTTTAATAGGCAATGTGTAAAAGGGAAGCATTCGGTTAAGGTTTCTGCATTTGCAAAAAAACAGGCTAATCTTACCGCTTATTTGTTGGCAACGGTTGCTGTGATAAGTCTTGGTTATTTTATTTATTTGAACGGGCTGCTGTTATTTCGTTTGGAAAAATATAGCCAAATATTTTCATCATTAGTAAGTGGCGTAGCGCTCAAACGCTTTTTCTATTTTTTATTGCCTGCCTTGCTGATTTTCTATTTTTTGAAACCAAATAAAATGCGTTGGTGGTTGTTATTATTTGGTGGCGTGAGTTTCGGTCTGCTCACTTATGTTGCTGTAGGCGGTACTCGAGCTAATATTGCCTTAGCTGTAATGCTATTTATATTGATTGGCTTGTATCAAGGCTACCTTAGATTATCTTCTCTATTTTTTACTGCCATCAGTGGTGTTGTGGTAATGTTTTTTCTTGCATTAATGCGTTATGGCTTAGATGTGAATGGTAAAGAAACATGGTTTACTTTTCTCTATTTAACACGTGATACTTTTTCGCCTTGGGAAAATTGGGCTCGAATATTATTCAGTGAGATTGAATATCAAGGTTTGATGCCAATTATTCGGGATTTTTATGTCTATATTCCCCAGAGTTTATGGCAAGAGCGCCCCGATATTGTGTGGAATAGTGCGAATTATTTCACCAAAGTGATATTGGGTAATCAATCAGGACTTGCGATTTCTCCTACGTTACTCGGCTCATTTTATATTATGGGGGGATACCCACTGATTATTATTGGTATGGTTGGCGTTGGGGGCATAATTAAATTATTTGATAGGTTATTTCAAACATTTCCATCTGCACTTATTCAAGCCTACTGCTTGGGGAATATCTTTAATTTAATTGTGCTAGTGCGTGAAGGGTTTGATGCTTTTGTTTCACGCTTTTGTTTTTTTAGTTTTATGTTTGGCATCGTAAGCGGGATAGCTTATATCTTCGTGAAAATAGGTATAAGGGATAAACATAGTGGATAAAGTGATCATTCGTGGTATTGAAATTTTAGTCGCATCAACACAAACCGCATTGGTGGAGTACCTATTCTCAAAAAATGAGATAAAAGTGGGGCGTTTGGTGGCGATAAATGCTGAAAAAATAGTATTAAGTGAAGAAAATAGGCAGTTACGCCAGTTGATCCAAGCTTCCGAATATAATTATGCTGATGGGATTAGCATAGTGAAATCTATCCATAAGAAATATCCGCAATATCGACATATTGAACGAATTGCAGGGGCTGATTTATGGCTGGCACTGATGCAAAAGTCTGCCGAAATGGCTGTACCTGTGTTTTTAATTGGCAGTGAAGCGGTAACTTTAGCTGAAACTTCTGCAAAATTGGGGACGATGGGTGTAAATATTGTTGGGCAGCAAGATGGCTATTTTTCATCTGCTCAGGAAAATGAGTTGATTGAGCGTGTTCAGCGAAGTGGTGCAAAGCTCATTACTGTGGCGTTAGGCTCACCTAAACAAGAGCTATTTATAAAGAAAATGCAAGATTGTTATCCAGATGCTCTATATATGGGGGTTGGAGGAAGTTATGATGTCTTTATTGGCAAAGTAAAACGAGCCCCCCTTATTTGGCAAAAAATGGGTTTGGAGTGGCTGTATCGGTTATTGCATCAACCAACTCGGTTAAAAAGACAAATAAGATTACTTAAATATGCTTATTATTATTTAGCGAATAAGTTATAAAATGGTCAATTTTGATAATTAGTAAACATTTTGAATAAATTAAAAGCATATAAAAAAATATTTTCAAAAAGTGCTAGACAATAAAGTTTGAAATCTCTATTATACGCCTCCGTTGCGGCGCACTACACTAAATAACGCGTTCGTAGCTCAGTTGGATAGAGCGTTGGCCTCCGGAGCCAAAGGTCGCAAGTTCGAATCTTGTCGAGCGCGCCAGGGTAAATGCAATATTCAAAACGATGGTGGCTATAGCTCAGTTGGTAGAGCCCTGGATTGTGATTCCAGTTGTCGTGGGTTCGAATCCCATTAGCCACCCCATTTAATATACGAAAGTATAATTGACGGCGAGTAGCGCAGCTTGGTAGCGCAACTGGTTTGGGACCAGTGGGTCGTAGGTTCAAATCCTATCTCGCCGACCACTTTTTGCTCTTTAACAACAT
>NZ_LEKN01000037.1 GCF_009761395.1 Ursidibacter maritimus
CAAATTTTTCTTTAGACATTGCTAATGTTTCCTTTGTTGATATTCCGTAGTGCGAAATACACTACGGATTTTTATTTAACTAATAAATTATTTTTTACGTGCTTCAATTACTGCAGCAGCAACGCTTGATGGTGCTTCAGCATATTTCAATGGTTCCATTGAGTATGATGCACGACCTTGAGTTTGTGAACGAAGATCTGTTGCATAACCAAACATCTCTGAAAGTGGAACTTCCGCATTGATTTTAACAACAAATTCGTTTGCTTCTTGACCGTTTACCATAGCACGACGACGGCTTAAGTCACCGATTACATCACCAACATAGTCAGGTGGAGTTTCAACTTCTACCTTCATAATTGGCTCAAGTAGAACTGGGTTTGCTTTTGCGAACGCAGCTTTAAATGCTAAAGACGCTGCAAGTTTAAACGCTAATTCTGATGAGTCAACATCGTGGTATGAACCGAAGTGTAAACGTACACCTAAATCTACTACTGGGTAACCTGCTAATGGACCAGATTTAAGCTGTTCTTGGATACCTTTATCAACTGCTGGGATATATTCACCAGGAATTACACCACCTTTGATTTCGTTTACGAACTCATAGCCTGGGCCTTCAGCATCTAATGGGTATAAGTCGATAACAACGTGACCGTATTGACCACGACCACCAGATTGTTTTGCGTGTTTACCTTCAACATCATTAACACGAGTACGGATAGTTTCACGATAAGATACTTGTGGTTTACCGATGTTCGCTTCAACTTTGAATTCACGTTTCATACGGTCAACGATAATATCTAAGTGTAACTCACCCATACCTGAGATGATAGTTTCGCCTGACTCTTCATCTGTGTGAACACGGAATGAAGGGTCTTCTTGAGCAAGACGACCTAATGCAAGACCCATTTTCTCTTGGTCTGCTTTAGTTTTTGGTTCTACTGCAACAGAGATCACTGGCTCTGGGAATTCCATACGCTCAAGAATGATTGGTGCATCAATAGAACATAATGTATCACCTGTACCAACATCTTTTAAGCCGATTGCAGCTGCGATATCACCCGCACGAACTTCTTTGATCTCTTCACGTTTGTTTGCGTGCATTTGAACGATACGACCAAAACGCTCACGTTTTTGTTTCACAGAGTTCATTACTGTGTCACCAGAGTTAATTACACCTGAGTACACACGGAAGAAGGTTAAGTTACCTACGAATGGGTCTGTTGCAATTTTGAATGCTAAAGATGAGAATGGCTCTTCATCGCTTGCGTGACGCTCGCCTTCAGTTTCATCTAAGTTGATACCTTTAATTGCTGGGATATCTGTTGGTGCTGGTAAGTAATCAATTACCGCGTCAAGCATTGCTTGAACACCTTTGTTTTTAAATGCAGAACCACAGCAAACAGGAATTACTTCACCTGCTAATACACGCTGACGTAATGCAGATCTGATTTCTTCTTCGCTTAATTCTTCACCAGAGAAGAATTTTTCCATTAACTCTTCTGATGCTTCTGCTGCTGCTTCTACTAAGTTATTACGCCATTCTTCACACGCTTCTAACATATCTGCAGGAATATCTTCATAAGTGAAAGTCATACCTTGGTCTGCTTCATTCCAGTTGATTGCTTTCATTTTGATTAAATCAACTACACCTTTGAAGTTTTCTTCTGCACCGATAGGAAGTTGAAGAGGAACAGAGTTACCGCCTAAACGAGTTTTGATTTGCTCAACAACACGTAGGAAGTTAGCACCTGTACGGTCCATTTTGTTTACAAATGCAATACGAGGTACTTGGTATTTGTTTGCTTGACGCCATACTGTTTCTGATTGTGGTTGAACACCACCTACCGCACAGTAAACCATTACCGCACCATCAAGAACACGCATTGAACGTTCAACTTCGATTGTAAAGTCAACGTGTCCCGGAGTATCGATAACGTTGATACGGTGTTGTGGATATTGTTGTGACATACCAGACCAGAACGCTGTTGTTGCAGCTGAGGTGATTGTGATACCACGCTCTTGTTCTTGTTCCATCCAGTCCATCGTCGCTGCACCATCGTGTACTTCACCGATTTTGTGACTTACACCTGTGTAGAAAAGGATACGCTCAGAGGTAGTTGTTTTACCTGCGTCGATGTGAGCACTAATACCGATGTTACGATAGCGCTCAATAGGAGTTACACGAGCCATTATTATTACCTTATTTGGAATCTAATGTGAATTTATTTATATAGTAAGAGGCTTCATCACAAACTTTGAGATGAAGCCTACAAAATTACCAACGATAGTGAGCAAATGCTTTGTTAGCTTCAGCCATACGGTGAACATCTTCACGTTTTTTCACTGCTGAGCCTTTGTTATCTGCTGCATCTGAAAGTTCGTTAGCTAAACGAAGTGCCATTGATTTGTCACCACGCTTACGAGCAGCTTCGATAATCCAACGCATTGCTAACGCATTACGACGAGTTGGACGAACTTCTACTGGTACTTGGTAAGTAGAACCACCAACGCGGCGAGATTTAACCTCAACGGTTGGACGCACGTTTTCAAGTGCTGCATCAAATGCTTCTAATGCATCTTTACCTGAACGTTGTGCTAAAGTATCTAACGCAGCATAAACGATTGATTCTGCGATAGATTTTTTACCATCTACCATTAAAACATTAATGAATTTTGCAAGCAATTCTGATCCGAACTTTGGATCTGGGAGGATCTTGCGTTGACCTACATCACGACGACGTGGCATTTTAATTTCTCCGTATTATAAATCTTCAGGATATCCAAAACTCATCTTGCGTGATAATTATCACATTTGACTGGAGTTTATGGTTTAAATATTAAATTTAGACGTTTGGCCTTACTTAACGGAGAACCATTAAGATTTAGGACGTTTTACGCCGTATTTAGAACGACCTTGTTTACGGTCTTTTACGCCTGCACAGTCTAATGCACCGCGTACTGTGTGGTAACGCACACCTGGTAAGTCTTTAACACGACCACCACGAATCAATACAACACTGTGTTCTTGAAGGTTATGACCTTCACCACCGATATAAGAAGTAACCTCAAAACCATTCGTTAAACGAATACGGCATACTTTACGTAATGCTGAGTTTGGTTTTTTAGGAGTTGTAGTATATACACGAGTACATACACCACGTTTCTGCGGGCAAGCCTCTAATGCAGGAACGTTGCTTTTTACAACCTTTTTCACACGCGGTTTGCGTACTAGCTGGTTGATAGTTGCCATTAATTAAGCTCCAGTTAAAATTAAAAAATTACAAAAAAGCCTCTCGCCTTTATAGACAAAAGGACGCTAAATTATAAAGAAATTACGATTCCTAGTCAAGAATAAGAAAATTGATAAAGTCAATTACCTTCCTAATCAACAGGCAACAACTCATCTCTAAACTTATCATACCCCTCTGGTGGAGCAAATTTTCCCCTCATACTCTGCTTTTTCGGGGGCAAGCGTGTCAAGCTCAAGGATATTGATCACTACGATTAGGTCATAAAGTTAAGAAAATGCGATCTTCCCCTGATCAGTAAAAGAGATACCTAGACGTCTAGATTGCGATATAAGTCAGTTTTTATTAGAATACCGCCTAATTGTTATTTTAGATCGGGAATAGTGGGAAACTATGGCAGATTGGAACGGCGAATATATTAGCCCTTATGCAGAACACGGTAAGAAAAGTGAGCAAGTAAAGAAAATTACGGTATCTATTCCCGTAAAAGTATTGGAAATTTTAACCAATGAACGCACTCGCCGCCAAATTCGTAATTTGCGCCACGCAACAAATAGCGAATTATTGTGTGAAGCCTTTCTACACGCCTTTACTGGACAGCCTTTACCGACAGATGACGACTTAATGAAAGAACGTAGCGATGAGATCCCAGAAGAAGCAAAAGCCAAAATGCGAGAAATGGGGATTGATCCTGACAAATGGAGTTACTAAACAGTCTACCCCACGTATGTGGGGTATTTTTTTTAAGGAGAGAAAATGAAAAATATACAACAACAGATGGCTCGAGAAGTCCGTTGGGCCTTTTGGCTAACGTTGATTTATTTGGTTGGTTGGATTGTGTGTGCTTATTTTTCACCAAATGGTCGTGGTTGGCTTGGTTTTCCGCTTTGGTTTGAATTGGCTTGTGTTTATTTGCCGATAGCCTTTACTTTATTGGCTTATGGGGTCATTAAAAAAGTCTATAAAGAAATTGTGTTAGACGAAAAACAATAAGAGATGTTGTAATGAATATTGAAATTTTACTTCCGTTAATCGTTTATCTGTTATTTGTGTTCGGCGTGGCGTTTTACGCATATCGTAAACGTCAAAGCGGTAGTTTTCTGTCGGAATATTACGTTGGCGGCCGCTCAATGTCTGGTTTTGTATTAGCAATGACGATTGCGGCCACTTATGTTGGGGCAAGTAGTTTTATTGGCGGGCCTGGTGCAGCTTATAAATATGGGCTAGGTTGGGTATTGCTCGCGATGATCCAAGTGCCAACAGTGATTTTAACTCTCGGTGCATTGGGCAAAAAATTCGCTATGGTTGCCCGTCAAACAAAAAGTGTGACCGTCAATGATATGTTGATGGCTCGTTATAAAAGTCCTGTGGTTGTTTGGCTATCAAGTTTGGCTTTATTGCTCTCATTCTTTGCAATGATGGTGGTGCAATTTATTGGGGCGGGGCGTTTACTTGAAACAACCCTTGGTATTTCTTATACCACTTCTATTCTAATTTTTGCTTTGACCGTTGGTGTTTATACTTTTATCGGCGGTTTTAGAGCGGTGGTTCTTACCGATACAATTCAAGGTTTAGTGATGATGATCGGTACAGTATTATTATTAGGTGGGGTTCTTTATACGACTGGCGGAGTGAACAATGCCATTGATCGGCTTGCTACTATCAATCCACAGTTAATTGAACCTTACGGTATTGACGCACGTCCACTAGACTTTACTTTTATGGCATCTTTCTGGGTGCTTGTCTGTTTTGGTTTAATCGGATTGCCACAATTAGCAGTCAGGAGTATGGCATATCGTGATAGCAAAGCCTTGCATCAAGCAATGGTAATCGGCACTATCGTGCTCACTATCTTGATGTTTGGAATGCACTTAGCGGGTGCATTAGGCCCTGCGGTTACGCCAGATTTAAAAGTGGTTGATCAAGTTATTCCAAGTTTAATGTTACAAGTATTACCACCAGTTGTCGCAGGGATATTCCTAGCCGCACCAATGGCTGCGATTATGTCATCTATTGACTCAATGTTAATTCAAGCTTCTTCAACCATAATTAAAGATCTCTATTTGGCTCTTCGTCCAAATAAGGCGGTAAATGAACACAAGGTTAAGTGGCTCTCAACCGCAACCACCTTGTTACTAACTGTACTTGTGGTGGTTTCAGCAATCAATCCACCTGATATGTTGATTTGGTTAAACTTGCTTTCGCTTGGCGGGTTAGAAGCAACATTCCTTTGGGTAATGGTACTCGGTTTATACTGGGATAAAGCGAGCGCAATAGGGGCTATCTGCTCAATGGTTGCAGGGCTTGGTAGCTATGTGTTAATGACTACTTTCTCTATTAAAATTTTGAGTTTCCACGCTATTGTTCCATCGTTAATTATTGGGCTAGTTGCCTTCTTGATCGGTAATACATTCGGTGGCAAAAAAGCAACGAATGCTTAATTACCCCAATAAACAAGCGGTGAGATCTTTGCAAAACTTTGCAACAATCGCACCGCTTTTTATTTGCTTGCAGCTAGAAACTACCAAATCTGAATACGTTCATTGATTGGTTTAAACATGGCATCGCCTGCTTTTGTACCAAAGGTATTATGGAATCCATTGATATTGAGAACCGTAGCTAATGCTCGATACTCACTTGGTGCGTGCGGATCGCTTTTGACTTGGTGGGTGAGCGATTGTACGGTCGCTTTATTTCGCCACGAGCGAGTCCAGCTCATAAAGAAACGTTGATCGGAGCTTAAATTTTCAATCAGTGGGGCTTTTCCATTCTCTTTTTCATATAATTTTAAGGCATCGTAAGCAATACTTAGCCCACCCAAATCGGCAATGTTTTCACCTAAGGTAAAACGCCCGTTTACAAAGACATTTGGTGCGACTTCAAATTTATCAAACTGTGCCACAAGCTGATCGGCAAGGGCTTCAAATTTTTGACGATCTTCTTTTGTCCACCAATCTTGTAAATTTCCATCGCCATCAAATTTAGAACCACTATCATCGAAACCGTGTGTAATTTCGTGTCCAATAATAGCTCCGATTGCCCCAAAGTTTACCGCAGGGTCAGCGTGAATATCATAAAGTGGTGCTTGTAAAATACCCGCAGGAAAAACAATGCGGTTCATCAATGGGCTGTATGAAGCATTTACCACTTGTGGCAACATTCCCCATTCATTTAAATCAACAGGTTTGCCAATTTTATCAAGGGCTTCTTGGTAGTTCCACGCTGCGACTTTGCGTAAGTTGTCGTAGAGTGTTCCGCCTTCCGCAAGGGATTTCAGCTGTAGCTTGCTGTAATCTTTCCATTTATTTGGGTAGCCGACTTCGGTTATAAATTTATCTAATTTCACTTTGGCTTTCGCTTTGGTTTCAGGCGACATCCACGTTAGATTATCAATGCGATGGTGATAGGCTTTGACTAAATAGCTTGCCATTTCCAATAAGTCTTTTTTCGCACTGGTGGGGAAGAATTTTTCGACATAAAACTGGGCAAACTCTTGCCCGACTTGCCCATTGATTAAGCGTAATGCTCGCTTATCTAGTGGGCGTTGTTGTTTTTGCCCCACTAATTTGTGGCGATAAAACTCAAAATGAGCATCTTCCAAGGTCTTATTTAAGTAAGGTGCTGCATCTGACATCGTGCGGAAACGCAAGTAATCTTTAATTACTGATAAGTTTTGCGGGTTAATTAGGCGGTCAAATTGTTTTAAAAAATCAGGCTCCCAAACAATCACTTCATCGGTATTTACGCCAACAGCTTTAAGATAGTTCGCCAAATTGATATGGCGGCTTTGGTTGGCTAACTCACTGACTTTTATCGGGTTATAGCGTTTTTGAATATCTCTACGTTGCTCGTTAGTAAAGAGCGTTTGAGCAATAGACTTCTCAAAATTGACAATCTCTTTTGCTTTTTGCTTAGGATTTTTTACCTCTGCAAAGGCTAACATTTGGCTAATATAGTCTTGATAAAGTTGTAACGTTTTGCGGTTTTCTGGCGTGTCTTTTTGGAAATAATCGTTACTTAACCCTAAATCGGCGTTACTAAAATAGATCGCATTTTGGCGAGAATTTTTGAGATGAGCAAAAACAGACCAACCAAATAAAACGTCATTACCTTGTTGGGTTTCTGCAATTAGGTAACGTTCTAAATCTGTAAAATTTTGGATTTGATCGATTTTGGTTAAATCCGCTTGAATAGGGGCTAAACCTGATTTTTCTCTTGCAGATAAATCAGTGTAACTTTCATAAAGTGCTTTAAGGCGTTGAGCTTTTGGGTCATTTGCAAGTTTTGGATCGAAAATCACCGCTTGTAGCAATTCTACTGAGCGTTTCTCATTAAGTTCATTGAGTTCAGCTAAAGTCCCCCACGATGTTCTATCCGCAGGAATTTGAGCCGTCGCCAGCCATTTTCCGTTTACATAGCGATAGAAATCCTGTTGCGGTGCAACTTGTGGATCAACCCCTTCCATTAAAGTACTTTGATAGGTTTTCGGGCTACAAGCCGTCATCGCAACAGAAAGAGCGGTTACACTGAATAAAAATGGTTTTTTCATTCTTGATCTCCTTTAAAAAGAAAGCGGTAAGATTATCATTATATTTTGCAAAACAATTAGATAATCTCACCGCTTGATAGTTCAATATATTAGGGTATCGCTTATATACTCCAAATACCTAAATTTTACTTTCAATCAATTTAACCAACGCTTGAATATGATCGGCATTTGCATTAAGAGCAGGAATGTAGCGATAGCTTTCGCCGCCTGCGTTTTCAAAGTTTTCACGATTTTCTTCTGCGATTTCTTCTAAGGTTTCAAGGCAGTCAGCCGAAAAACCTGCACAAATTACCGCAACTTTTTTCACATTTTGGCTTGGGAAATTTGCTAAGGTTTCATCGGTGTAGGGTTGTAGCCACTCTTCATCGCCGAAACGAGATTGAAACGATAAAAACCACTGTTTTTCGGTTAAACCCAGTTTTTCTGCCACGAGTTTTGCTGTTTCTCGGCAGTGCGATGCGTAAAAATCCCCTTCGGTTTCATAACGTTTTGGAATACCGTGAAAAGAGAACAACAGTAATTCATCATCAGCTAATTCAATGCTATTGGCTAAGGCTTGGATATAGAGTGGATTATCGTGATAGCTATGAATAAACTCAAACGGCACTACTTTTTTATGGGCAGTTAATGCTTTTGCAAACGCATCAAACACTGATGCAGTAGTGCTTGAGCTATATTGTGGGTAAAGTGGCAGCACAATAATTTTCTCCACGCCTTGAGCAATTAGGTTATCTACCGCACTTTGCATACTTGGGTTACCGTAGCTCATTCCGAGTTCCACCACGATATTTTTGCCTTTTACATCAAAATATTTCTGAATAATACTCTGTTGCTGACGAGAAATTGCCAACAGGGGCGAGCCATTTTCCGTCCAAATAGATTGATAGGCGTGAGCCACTTTAGGCGAACGTTTTGGCAATACGATAAAGTTTAAAATGGGCAACCATTTCCAACGGGGTAAATCAATTACACGTGGGTCGCTTAAAAACTGTTTTAAATAGCGTTTTACCGCAGGCGTTGTGGGTTCATCTGGCGTACCTAAGTTGGCAAGTAATACCCCAATTTTGCTTGAATTCATTAACATTCTCCAAAAGAATAAGATAGCCTAGTGTAGCAAGCAAATTTAAGTATAAAAAGTGTTGTTTGGCTATTGCAAAAATTTAATTAAAACAGACCGCTTGCACACCATTGTGTAATGCACTATTTCAAATTTGTAAGTTTTTCAGCATTTCCTTGACTATCATTTTTTTACAATACGCAAGGTTTAGTTGGCTGTTTTATTATAAGAATAAGATGTGTCTATATACAGAATTAGAACGATATACAAGGCTTCCCACCACATTCAACAACTTTGGGATATGGATAAGGGTATTTTGGCAGTAAGGGCAATATTGGGGGCATTTTCAAAAACGTAGGTTAAGCATTTTAGTATAAGGCTTGACTACAATTTTCCCAGATTTTTTCCATTACACCTCCTTATATTGATAGAATAAAAAATAGCGTATAATCCATCGCCTATACGCTATTTTCATAATTGTTGTTTTTCAAAAATTTTATTTATTCTTCAATAGAGCGAAGTAGCTCATTGATACCTACTTTGCCACGTGTTTTTTCATCAACTTTCTTCACGATTACCGCACAATATAGGTTATATTTACCACATTTTGATGGTAAGCTCCCTGATACAACAACAGAACCAGCCGGTACACGTCCGTAGTGAATTTCACCTGTTTCACGATCGTAAATTTTTGTTGATTGACCAATAAATACGCCCATTGAAATTACGCAACCATCTTCAACGATAACACCTTCAACAACTTCAGAACGAGCACCAATAAAGCAGTTGTCGCCAATGATTGTTGGATTTGCTTGTAATGGCTCCAATACACCACCAATACCTACACCACCAGAAAGGTGAACATTCTTACCGATTTGTGCACAAGAACCTACGGTTGCCCAAGTATCTACCATTGTACCTTCACCAACATAGGCACCGATATTCACGTAAGACGGCATTAAAACGGTATTGTTAGCAATGTAAGCCCCTTTACGAACTGTTGCAGAAGGCACGACACGGAAACCTTCTTTTTGGAAACGTGCTTCGTCATATTCGGCAAATTTAAGTGGAACTTTGTCGTAATATTTTGTTTCTGCCCCATCAATAATTTGGTTATCGTTGATACGGAATGATAATAACACCGCTTTTTTCAACCATTGATGAGTTACCCAATCGCCATCAATTTTTTCTGCGACACGATATTTACCGCTATCTAACCCTTCAAGAACCTCTTCAACGGCAGCTTTTGTTTCTGCATCTACTGTACTTGGTGTAATTTCTGCACGACGTTCAAAAGCGGTCTCAATAATTGCTTGTAATGACATTTGCATTTCCTTTTTATAAGTAAACATAATGATGAACGACTTTTTAGCATATAAGCGGTGGGATTTCTACTAAATTTTACCTATTGCTTTATTTCTATTCAGGGCAACTTATATGTTGCCCATGTTTCAACCTATTATACCAAGCAATAGCTCATCTCTAAATTCATCCTCCCCTCCAATGTGAGCTTTCCTCCCATACTCTGCTTTTTTCAGTTCACTCGTGGCACCAATTTCCAAGATAATCTCTGTTACTAAATCCGTAGCCTCTGCACTTTACCTTGATAAAAATCAGTTAAGGTGCAGAGTTAGTATTTTTATAGTGATTACAACCACCCTTTCCGTTTAAAATAAAGATAAGGCGTGGCAGCAGCACAGATCATCAAGCCGATTGCCATTGGGTACCCATACTGGAAATGTAACTCAGGCATAAACTCAAAGTTCATCCCATAAGTCGATGCAACAAGTGTTGCGGGTAGGAACATAACGGAAACCAATGAGAAGAATTTCATTATTCGGTTCTGTTCAATGTTGATGAAACCCATTGCAGCTTGCATCAGAAAGTTTACCTTTTGGAATAATGATTCATTATGCGGTTGAAGGGATTCAATATCTCGCATAATATCACGTGCCTGTTCTAATTGGTTATTTGGCAAACGTGTTTTGCGTAATAAAAAGCTCAAGGCTCGTTGGGTATCCATCAAACATAAACGCACTTTAGAACTCATATCTTCTAATTCTGTTAAATCTGATAACGCATCATCAAATTCCGTTCCGTTTCTTTTTTCTTTTTCACTTTTATCTTGAGTGCTTAATACGACTCGACTCAGCTTTTCTAAATCTGCATAGATATTTTCAATAACATCCGCTAATTGCTCAATTTTGGTTTCAAATAAATCGAGTAATAATTCATAAGCGTTGCCATCCATCATTTTTTCTCGGCGTGAACGCATTCGGTATAAGCGAAAAGCAGGCAGATCTCGGTCTCGTAAAGTAAATAAACGCCCATCACGAATAGTAAAGCCAACAGTGGCAATATCTGCATAGTCTTCATCATCTAAGCAGTAAAAGAATGAGTGAAGGTGTAATCCATCTTCGTCTTCAAAAAAACGAGCGGAGGCTTCTAAATCTTCTAATTCACGTTCTTCGGCAAGGGTTTGATCTAAACGGTGTTCGAGAACTGTACGTTCATCATCACTAGGATCAATAAGATCGATCCAAATAGCATCGTTTAAGGTGTTTGGGTTGGTTTCATCAACGCTGATGATTAGGCGATCGTTATTTAACGAGAAAGCTCTGATCATTTCATACTCCTAATAAATGGTATGAGGCGATGAACACAAATGAACAAAAATAAGATACTGAACAGACCGACTCTCGTCGGCAAAGGAGTTTTGGACGAGGGGAAATTAACAAACTGATGAGTATCGACTGTGACTGTCCAAAATGCTGTATCCTCAAGGTAAAAAAACGGGCGAATGGTAACGATTTAGCTCTTATTCGTCAAGGAATTATCTGAGCAAGGGGTAGGATTTACTCTTTCATTGCGGTATTATTTATCTGTTTTTAGATAATTTCATTCTGCTCCCTCCAATTACTCTACATGGCTCTATAGTGAAGGGTAAATTTAACCGTTTTCATAATATACCATTTCACCAACATTAAATTGAATAAAATATGGTTACATATTGCCTTTCTTTTATACAACAAGTTATGCTAAAAAAGCAGTTTTAGGCAGAATTTGTTATGATTCTGCCATTTTTCACACAGGAGAACACAATGCAAAACCAACATTTCATCGGCTTAGGCGTTGCAGGCAACTTTGCGGGGCATTTAGAACAAGCAGGAGAAGCGGCTGATTTCTTACAAGTAAAAACAGCCGAAGCGATTCAGCCTAAAGCAATCTTTCCTTTTTATGTTCCTAGCAAAACATTATCTGAAACCTACCGCTTTCTTGCCACTTACCCACTATCAGCCGACACCATTACCTTTCCTAATGACGCAGATAATTTACAAATTGAACCTGAAGTGGCACTGATTTGCGATATTGAGTATTCAGATAAAAAGGTTATTGCCCTAACGCCAACGCATTTTGCTGCTTACAATGACTGCTCTATTCGCCGACCAAATGCTCGTAAAATTTGTGAGAAGAAAAATTGGGGAGAAAATTCTAAGGGGCTTTCCAACACCTTTATTGCATTAGATCATTTTAATCAAGGTGGGAATTTAGATAATTACAATATCGCTTGCTTTCATAAACGTAACGGCGAGCTAAATGAGTATGGCGTTGATAGCCAAACTGTTGGTTATAGTTACTTTCATCAAAAGTTATTAGATTGGATTGTCGATAGAATGAATAGTCAACCGGATGAAGGCCCAATGAACCATATTGCCGAACTGCTACAACAAGCAGATTATCCAACCAAAGCGGTTATTAGCATCGGAGCAACACGCTATACCGATTTTGGCGAACATAATTTCTTACAAAAAGGCGATACCAGTATTGTTGCAGTTTACCCTCGAGAGCGGTATTCACATCAACAAATTGTCGAAATGGCACAAAATGAGCAATTCGCTGAAAATATTTCTGCATTAATTCAGCAAGTAAAATAACAAGCGGTCAGTTTCAGCCAACTTTTTGCAAATTTTAGTATAAAGTGATGTAAAGAGTTGTGATGAAAGGTGAGATAGGCGACAATAACCGCCATTTTGAAACGAATTAGAGTATAACGAATGTCATTAAATGATTATCCACAAGAAGTGAATAAACGCAGAACGTTTGCGATTATTTCCCACCCCGATGCAGGTAAAACCACCATCACCGAAAAAGTATTACTTTACGGTAACGCCATTCAGAAAGCTGGCTCAGTCAAAGGAAAAGGCTCGGCACAGCACGCCAAATCCGACTGGATGGAAATGGAAAAACAACGTGGTATTTCAATTACCACCTCGGTGATGCAATTTCCTTATAATGATTGTCTAGTGAATTTACTGGATACCCCAGGACACGAAGACTTCTCGGAAGATACCTATCGAACATTAACTGCCGTTGATAGTTGCTTAATGGTTATTGATTCAGCAAAAGGGGTTGAAGAACGAACTATCAAATTGATGGAAGTTACCCGTCTGCGTGATACGCCAATTCTGACATTTATGAATAAACTTGACCGCGATATTCGTGATCCGATGGAATTGCTTGATGAAGTAGAAAGCGTATTAAAAATTAACTGTGCACCTATTACTTGGCCTATCGGTTGTGGAAAACTATTTAAAGGTGTTTACCATATCGCTAAAGATGAAACCTACCTTTACCAAACAGGGCAAGGACATACAATCCAAGATGTGCGTATCATCAAAGGATTAGACAACTCTGAATTAGACACTGCCGTAGGGGACGATTTGGCTCAACAGTTGCGTGATGAATTGGAGCTTGTTCAAGGTGCAAGCCACGAATTTGAGCTAGAAGCTTTCTTAAACGGTGAATTAACGCCAGTCTTCTTTGGTACAGCATTAGGCAATTTTGGTGTCGATCACTTCTTAGATGGTTTAACCGAATGGGCTCCAGCACCACAGCCTCGTCAATCTGATGAGCGTACTGTTGAAGCAAGTGAAGAAAAATTTAGTGGCTTCGTATTTAAAATCCAAGCCAATATGGATCCAAAACATCGTGACCGAGTTGCATTCTTACGTGTTGTCTCAGGAAAATATGAGAAAGGAATGAAGTTAAAACACGTTCGTATTGGTAAAGATGTCGTCATTTCTGATGCTTTAACCTTTATGGCTGGCGACCGTTCTCACGCAGAAGAAGCCTATGCAGGCGATATTATCGGCTTACATAATCACGGTACGATCCAAATTGGCGATACCTTCACACAAGGTGAAAATATCAAATTTACAGGCATTCCAAACTTTGCACCGGAATTATTCCGCCGTATCCGTTTACGCGACCCACTTAAACAGAAACAGCTACTCAAAGGATTAGTCCAACTTTCAGAAGAAGGGGCTGTGCAAGTATTCCGCCCACTAATGAATAATGATTTGATTGTTGGTGCTGTGGGGGTATTACAGTTTGATGTGGTTGTTTCTCGCTTAAAAACGGAATACAACGTAGAAGCCATTTATGAAACCGTAAATGTGGCAACAGCTCGTTGGGTTGAGTGCAAAGATGCCAAGAAATTTGAAGAATTTAAACGCAAAAATGAGCAGAATTTAGCCCTAGACGGTGGTGATAACCTAACCTATATTGCTCCGACAATGGTTAATCTCAACTTAGCACAAGAGCGTTACCCTGATGTTACGTTCTTCAAAACAAGAGAACACTAAAGATATCGTACGAGACATAACTTATGAGTGAACAAATTTACGGTATTCACGCCGTTAAAGCCTTCTTAGATAACGCGCCAGAGCGTTTAATTGAAGTCTATGTACTAAAAGGGCGTGAAGATAAACGTTTAAATCCACTATTAAACGAACTGCAACGCTTAGGAATTGCAATTCAGCAGCTCAATCGCCAAAGCCTAGATAACAAAGCTCAAGGTGAAGTGCATCAAGGGATCATTGCTAAAGTGAAACCTGCAAAAGAACTTAATGAACAAGATCTTGATCAGATCTTGGCGAGTAAAACTAATCCATTATTGTTGATCTTAGACGGCATTACTGATCCACATAATTTAGGAGCTTGTTTACGTACCGCAGATGCTGCTGGAGTTGATGTAGTGATTGTTCCAAAGGACAAATCTGCCCAGCTCACTTCTACTGCGCGTAAAGTAGCTTGCGGAGCGGCTGAAGTCATTCCATTAGTACGAGTCACTAACCTTGCCCGTACAATGCGAGAGTTGCAAGAAAAAAATGTCTGGATTATCGGCACTGCTGGTGAAGCAACAGAAAGTCTATATCAAGTAAAAATGACAGGAGCAATTGCGCTCGTAATGGGGGCTGAAGGCGATGGCATGCGTCGTTTAACGCGTGAACATTGCGATCAGCTTGTCAGTATTCCTATGGCTGGCTCTGTATCATCATTAAACGTTTCAGTTGCCACAGGCGTATGCCTATTTGAAATAGTCCGCCAAAAATTAGCTCAATAATCCTCAGATAAAAATGGGTCTTCCGCCCATTTTTATGTTCTGTATGAAAAACAACCTTGCCTTTTCCTCTTTTCCATACCTTGCCTAACTTATTGTTTTATTTGAATAAAATAGCGATAAAAAGATCTTATTTTAAGTTACACACGATCTTTTTTCAGATCTATAACAATTCTATCCACAGATCATGGGGATAATTCTATCCTTATGTGAATAATGTTGATCAATCTCACCGACAAGTTGATATTTATACCCATAATGATGCCTAATTCCACAAAATAATGTTCATAAACACAGCTCTTTTTTAGATAAAAGATCCCGATTATTTCACCCTATCTGGAATAATACCCCATTATTCCCTTGTTTTACCCAAAAAGTTATCAACAAATTTTCAACTTATCCACAGAGTTATACACAATTGGTAAAATATTGCAGATAACCGACCGCTTACTTTCGCTTTTGGTTGTTCAAAAGGCTGAATTATGAAACAATTCACCTATCTAACACTTTATAAAGAAGGCGGTCTAAATTGATCGATTTTGATGGTTACCGCCCAAATGTTGGTATCGTGATCTGCAATAAACAAGGACAAGTTCTTTGGGCAAAACGGTTTGGTCAAAACTCTTGGCAATTTCCACAAGGGGGAATTAATGAGGGTGAAAACATTGAAACAGCAATGTACCGTGAGCTCTATGAAGAAGTCGGTTTATCGAGAAAAGATGTACGAGTACTCTGGGCATCAAAATATTGGCTAAAATATAAACTTCCGAAACGGTTAGTGCGAATGGAAAATGCACAACCTGTGTGTATTGGACAAAAACAGCGTTGGTTTTTGTTACAGTTAGTTTCCGATGAAAGTTTAATCAATCTAAAAACATCCAAAACACCAGAATTTGATGGCTGGCGTTGGGTGAGTTTTTGGTATCCTGTGCGTCAAGTGGTTTCGTTCAAGCGAGATGTCTATCGCAAAGTAATGAAAGAATTTGCACAAATTCTAATAAATGAGAATGAGAAGGTATCATCTCAATCTGATAACAAAGAGCCTCGTGAACGACGAGAGTATCGTAAATCTTATCGCACCAATAACTATAAGGGGAAAAAACGTGATTGAGATCTTTTTAAGTTGCCTAGTATTAGGAGCTGTTGTTGGTTTTCTTGCAGGTTTATTTGGTATTGGGGGAGGATTAATTATTGTACCTTCGCTAGTATATCTGTTCTCTCTGATTGATATTCCTAATGAATACATTATGTCAATGGCACTTGGGACCTCATTTTCCACAATTATTGTGACGGCATTTTCAGCGGCACATCGCCACCATAAATTAGGTAATGTAGATTGGCAAGTCAGCAAATACTTTATTCCAGCTTTGATGATTTCAGTCTTTTTGGCAGGCTTTGCGGTTGTAGATATTCCTAAAACTATAATGTCTAAATTGTTTGCGGTGATTGTAATTTTCCTTGCGTTAAAAATGCTTTTTTCACTCAAGAAAAAAGAGAGCGTAGCCAAAACAATCACACCAAGTTCTACCTTAATTGCAGGCTCACTGATCGGCACGATTTCCAGCATGGCTGGAATTGCAGGAGGTGCTTTTATTGTTCCTTACCTCAATGGACGAGGCTTAGAGATGAAACGAGCAATTGGTACGTCATCTTTCTGCGGTGCGCTACTCGGGTTAGCCGCAACAATAAGCTTTATCACAAGCGGTTGGAATGTACCGAATTTACCCGAATATTCTCTCGGTTATGTTTACTTGCCCGCACTATGTGGCATTACATTAACATCATTTTTTACCTCCAAATTAGGTGCAAATGCAGCGAATGTTCTACCAGTACCCACATTAAAGAAAGCTTTTGCGGTACTGCTCGTCTACATTGCAATCAATATGTTTTTTAAATAGAGGCAATATGAACCAATCATTTTTTGTTTTCCCCAATATCGATCCAATTTTTTTACAATTAGGCCCAATTTCAGTGCATTGGTACGGCATTATGTACCTATTAGGTTTTGGTTTTGCCTATTGGCTTGGTGTAAGACGAGCAAAAAACTCCAATGATGTTTGGACACCTGAACAAGTCGATCAGCTACTCTTTAACGGTTTCTTTGGTGTTGTTCTAGGTGGACGCATTGGCGATGTTTTTTTCTATAATTTTGATCGCTTAATGATCGATCCGCTTTATCTTTTCCGTATTTGGGAAGGGGGAATGTCTTTTCACGGCGGACTTATTGGGGTCATTATCGCAATGATTTGGACATCTCACCGCCAACAACGTAGCTTTTGGCAAACAGCTGATTTTGTTGCACCGCTTATTCCATTTGGCTTAGGAATGGGACGTATCGGCAACTTTATCAACGGAGAATTATGGGGACGAGTAACAGATGTACCTTGGGCTATGATCTTCCCACACGTTGATTCACTACCACGCCACCCATCGCAAATTTATCAAGCCTTACTAGAAGGATTAGCACTATTTTTATTGCTAAATTTCTTTATCCGCAAACCTCGCCCAATGGGGTCGGTTGCAGGATTATTCTTAGTCGGTTACGGTATATTCCGCTTTATCGTTGAATATGTGCGAGAGATTGACCCTGGCGTCAATACCACAACGGATATGATTACTCGTGGGCAACTGCTTTCATTACCAATGGTGATCGGGGGCATTCTTATCATGTTAATCGCGTATAAAAAAGCAAAATAACTGCAAAATCTTACCGCTTATCAGGAGCTAAAATGACTAAAAAATTCAAACTTATCGGATTTGATTTAGATGGCACACTCGTAAATAGCCTACCAGATCTTGCACTCTCACTTAACTCAGCTTTTGCGGAAGTCGGCTTACCGCAAGCACCTGAAGAATTAGTACTAACGTGGATTGGCAATGGTGCCGATGTGCTATTTGCCAAAGGGCTAGAATGGACAGGGCGAGCTAACGAGTTTTCCGAAGAAGAATTAAAGCAGATTAAACGTCGTTTTGGACATTTCTATGGCGAAAACATTTGTAATATCAGCAAGTTATATCCCAATGTGAAGACGACATTAGAAACCTTAAAAGCACAAGGATATATCCTAGCGGTTGTGACCAACAAACCCACAAAACACGTTCAGCCTGTGTTAAAAGCCTTTGAAATAGACCATCTATTCAGCGAAGCATTAGGCGGGCAATCTTTACCTGAAATTAAACCACACCCAGCACCGCTTTATTACCTTTGCGGAAAATTTGGACTATATCCACAGGAATTATTATTTGTCGGTGATTCCAAAAACGATATTTTAGCCGCTCAAAATGCAGGTTGCCAAAGTGTCGGTTTAACTTACGGCTATAATTACAACATTCCGATTGGCGACTCTAACCCTGACTATGTATGTGATGACTTTGCTGAAATTTTAGAGATTGTGGCAAACAATGCGTCCCAAATTTCTTAAAACACTCTCTTTTAATTGGTTAAATACCAATATTATTGGGACACTACCGATCTTCTTTGCCACCAATTTGGCGGCATTAACAGTCTGGCAGTTGAATATTTCCGAGCATACTATGGCGTTAGTGCTTGGAATTATTGCTGGTGGGCTTTCGGATTTAGACAACCGCTTAACTGGGCGACTAAAAAATCTATTTTTTACGTTGATCGCTTTTGCGATTTCTTCACTCAGTTCACAATTAGCGTTAAGTTATGGCTGGCTGTTTATTCCCCTGATTACCATCATTACCTTTATCGTGATTATGCTTGGGGCAATCGGTCAGCGTTATAGCACGATTGCATTCGGTACATTATTAGTCGCTATTTACACCACATTGACATACACGCCACAATCAACTTGGTATGGCAATACCTTATTGATCTTATTCGGGACGTTAATTTATGGATTAGTGGCAGTTATTGTGTATCTCTGCTTTCCAAACCGAACGATGCAGGAAAATATTGCTCAGTATTTTGATGCTCTAAGCCACTATTTACAGATTAAAGCAGACTTTTTCGATCCTGACGATACGGAAAACTTACCCGCCAAACAACTTGCTCTCGCTAAAGCAAACATTGCAGTGATGAGCGCATTTGATAAAGCAAGGGTTTCCCTGTTTTATCGGCTACGAATGCAACATCGCCATTTGCGTACCCAAAAAATGCTACGCTACTATTTTACCGGGCAAGAGATTTGGGAACGAGCTAGTTCAAGCCATTCTCAATATGTCGCTTTATTTAATGAATTACAAAATACTGATTTAATTTTCCGTTTTCAGCGTTTGCTTGAATTACAAGCGATTGCTTGTCAGCAAGTCGCCACCGCTTTACGCCATAATGAACATTATCAGCACCCAAATCGTGGAGAAAGAGTCCTGTTAGGGCTAACACAATCTCTCGCCTTTCATCGTGAAAAAGGGATTAAACATTTCTCACAACTACACTCCATTGCGGATAATTTACGTAATATTGAAGGGCAATTAGCACAGCTGGCGGACAACCATTCCAATCAAGAAATTGGTAAAAAACCAGCAAAATCTGCCCGCTTGATCGCAGAAAATGTCTCAAATATTCGAGATATGATCCCAGCTATTCGCTCCCAATGTCATTTTGGTTCCCCACTTTTCCGCCATGCAGTGCGTTTATCTATTGTTGTCTTTGTGTGTAGCTTAATCGTGGAATGCTTTCAGGTTGAACAAGGTTATTGGATTTTACTGACCGCCATTTTAGTCTGCCAACCTAACTATTCTGCGACCAAAACACGTTTAGTCCAACGAGTTATCGGTACTATTTTAGGGGTTGTGGTTGGATTATCTTTTAACTATCTCTCCCCAACATTAGAAGCACAGTTAGGCTTAATTGTAGCATCTAGTAGCTTATTCTTTCTATTTAGGACGAATAATTACAGCTTCTCAACATTCTTTGTTACAATTCAAGTGTTAATCAGCTTTGATGTAGTGGGGGTTGGTGCAGATGTTGCAATGTTACCAAGAATTATTGATACCCTAATTGGGGCAAGTCTTGCTTGGTTAGCCGTGTCTTATTTATGGCCTGATTGGAAATACCTAAATTTACAGCAGAGTTTAAAAAATTCTATCAAAGAGAATGCCAACTATCTACTACATATTATTGCTCAATTACAGTTTGGTTATCGTGATCAATTCACTTACCGCATTGCAAGACGTTCGGCACAAAATGCACTGGCGACTTTAAGCATTACAGTTTCCAATATGCTGAGTGAACCGAAAAAATACCGAAGCACGACAAAATTTGCACCAAACTTATTGGGATTAAGCTACACCTTAATGAGCTATATTTCGGCATTAGGGGCACATCGTATTGCAAGTCACGAGCTAAATCACCATATCGAATTTGCAGCAATATTCTTCAAGCACGCCAAACAAGTTGCACAACTGTTGCAACAAATCGCATCAGGTAATTTCAATCCATCAAAAATCAATGAGATCGAGCAACAATTACAGCAATTTGAGCAACAATACCAAACAGAAATTGATGAAAAAAGCCTTGTTCTGTTACAACAACTACGTTTAATCATACAACTGTTGCCACAGTTAGAAGAATTTGTAGGAAAAGAGTAGCGTATTATCCCAGTGCTAAAACAGTTTAGATTGACTAATTAAGGATAACCGCTACAATCGGGCAATTTCTTATTTTAAAATTTTTATACAGTTAAAGGGCAACAAATGAACCTATACAACATCAAGCATCCAGAAGAACAAGTTAATTTTGCACAGGCGGTTCGCCAAGGTTTAGGTAAAGATCAGGGGCTATTTTTTCCTGAAACAATTCCAACATTAACCAACATTGATGAATTACTAGCATTACCTTTGGTGGAACGTAGCCAACAAATTCTTGCTGCATTGATTGGTGAAGAAATTCCCACAGAAACGTTAAATGCAATGGTAAAAAATGCCTTCACCTTTCCTGCACCGTTAGCAAAAGTGAATGATGCTATTTATGCATTAGAATTGTTTCATGGTCCAACTTTAGCATTTAAAGATTTCGGTGGGCGTTTTATGGCTCAGGCACTCGCTGCAGTGCGTGGAGAGGGAAAAATTACCATTCTTACCGCAACATCTGGAGATACTGGTGCAGCGGTTGCTCACGCATTTTACGGATTAGAAAATATCAATGTTGTGATTTTGTATCCAAAAGGCAAAATCAGCCCGCTTCAAGAAAAACTGTTCTGCACGCTTGGTGGCAACATTCGCACAGTAGCGATTGAATCTGACTTTGATGCGTGCCAGGCTCTTGTAAAACAAGCCTTTGATGATGAAGAACTTCGTCAAGCTATCGGCTTAAACTCTGCGAACTCGATCAATATCAGCCGTTTATTAGCACAAGTTTGCTACTATTTTGAAGCGGTTGCACAACTGCCGAAAGAAAAACGTGAAAATGTAGTGGTTTCTGTACCAAGCGGCAACTTCGGTAACTTAACTGCAGGCTTAATTGCCAAAACATTAGGTTTACCAATTAAACGTTTTATCGCTTCAACTAATGCTAATGACACCGTACCACGTTATTTACGTTCAGGTCAGTGGGAACCCAATGCAACCGTTGCAACACTCTCTAATGCAATGGACGTTAGTCGCCCTAACAACTGGCCACGAGTGGAAGAATTATTTAAACGAAATGGTTGGAATTTAGCCGATTTAGGTTCTGATGCCTTAAATGACGCAGAAACAGAACAAGCACTCCAAGCTCAAAATGACGAAGGCTATTTATGTGAACCACATGGAGCGATTGCTTACCAAGTATTAAAAGACCAACTTCAAGCAGGTGAAACAGGAATTTTCCTATGCACCGCCCACCCTGCGAAATTTAAAGAAAGTGTTGAACGTATTTTAGATATCGAATTACCATTACCTGAAGCTTTAGATAAACACAATAAACTACCGTTGTTATCTGATGTAATGGAAAATGATTTTGCCAAATTACGAGCGTACTTGTTGGCAAAATAAGAGTGAAAAATCAGCCTACCAAATAAGCGGGGCGATGTGATAAAAATTTTACAAACAGGCATTATCATAAAACTGATAATGCCTGTTTTATTCTATGGCAACTAATCCCGCCAAAACGTTGGGCTGAATATAACCAACAAGGTAAAGACTTCTAAACGTCCGCAGACCATTGCAAAAGTAAGCACCCATTTCGCACTATCTGGTACTTGAGTGAAGTTACTGCTGACAGAGCCGAGTGCAGGCCCTAAATTGTTCATACTTGCAATAACCGCATTGAGAGCATCAAAAGTTTCCATTCCGCAAGCAATCGTCACTAACCAACAGACGACAAACACGAAGAAATAAGCAGAGAAGAAAGCCCAAACACCTTCAACAATTCGTTCAGAAAGCACATACTTACCGAGCTTAATCGGCTGAATAACATTCGGGTGAATAAAGCGGTGGACTTCTCGTTTGCCTTGCAAATAGAGCAATAGCACACGAAACATTTTTAAACCGCCTCCCGTTGAACCAGCACATCCACCAATAAAAGAAGCAAGTACAAGTAATAAAGGCAGAAATGAAGGCCAGCTACTGAAATCATTGGTGGTAAAACCTGCTGTTGTCGAGATCGACACCGACTGAAAAAATGCCTGTGAGAGCGTGGTTTGGGTATTATCAAAATAGCTGTATGCCCACAGCACTAAGAAACAGATTAAAAAGAGAGAGAACTGTATCAAAATAAAGAAACGAAACTCATAATCTCGCCAATATAAACGCAAAAAACGATTGCGGGCTTGTCCTTTATATCTGCCGTGAAATTGGTCAAAAAAAGCGAAATGCAACGCAAAGTTGCAAGAAGAAATCAGTAAGAAAAAGACGGTAATGTAGTTAATTATCTCACTGTTAAAATAGCCGATACTTGCATCGTGAGTAGAAAAACCACCAATTGCTACTGTCGCAAAACTATGACAAATCGCATCAAAACCACTCATTCCAGCCAGCCAATAAGCCAATGCACATAAAATCGTTAATGAAAGGTAAATCAGCCATAAGGCTTTCGCGGTTTCCGCAATGCGTGGTCGCATTTTCTGCTCTTTTAATGGGCCAGGCATTTCAGCTCGATAGAGTTGCATTCCGCCAATTCCTAAGAGTGGAATAATCGCCACAGCAAGCACAATAATCCCCATTCCACCAAGCCATTGTAAAAATTGGCGATAAAATAAGATCGCTTTCGGCAAGCTGTCTAGCCCTGTAATAACGGTCGCTCCCGTTGTGGTTAGCCCTGAAAATGATTCAAAAATCGACTCGGAGAAATTCAAATCAGGCTGTTCAAGCAAAATAAAAGGCACAGCCCCAAGCGAGCCTAACACCACCCAAAACAGCACTACAATCAGAAAACCTTCTCGTGAACGTAATTCATATTTATGATGACGACAAAACCACCATAACAGTGTGCCGACACCAAAATTCAGTAAAAAGGCTTCTAAAAAAGCACGTCCGCCACCATCACCATAGAGCAACGCCACAAACGCAGGTACTAACATTGTGAACGAAAAACACATTACCAAAATGCCCACAATGCGAATAATCGAGAAAAATTGCACGTTAAATCCTTAAAATTCAATAGTTCGTAAATGGTACTCCGCTTTTGTGTACAGTCAAATTTTTTCTCTCGCACGGCTATCTGCTATAATGTGGCACTTTTACAACGACAAGCGGTAAGATTTTATGGAAAATTTGCAAAATGAACAGATAGACTGGAAACCGTCAGCACCTATTCAAAACCTACTGAAACGATCCAAAATTATGGGTGAAATTCGCCAGTTCTTTACAGAACGTGGTGTGCTTGAAGTAGAAACGCCTGCAATGAGTGAATTTTCAGTAACAGACATACATCTCTCCACCTTTAATACGCAATTCTTATCGCCTTTTGCAAGCCAAGCGAAAACCTTGCATTTAATCACTAGCCCTGAATACCATATGAAACGCTTGCTGGCGAGTGGAAGCGGTGCGATTTTCCAAATTTGTCGCGTATTTCGCAATGAAGAATCAGGCAAAAGACACAACCCTGAATTTACAATGTTGGAATGGTATCGTCCCCATTTTGATATGTATCGCTTAATCAATGAAGTTGATGATCTACTCCAACAAATTTTAGATTGTGAACCTGCGGAGTCGTTTAGTTATCAATTTGTATTTCAAACCTATGTCGGTTTAGACCCTCTTTCTGCCAGCAAAACACAACTTGTGGCGAAGGCGAAAGAATACGGATTGCAATGCGATGAAAATGAGCAACGAGATACCTTGTTGCAATTTTTATTTAGTGAAGTGGTAGAAGCCAATATCGGCAAAGAGCGTCCAACCGCCGTTTATCACTTCCCTGCAACGCAAGCGGCACTGGCACAAATCAGCACAGAAGATCATCGTGTCGCAGAACGCTTTGAGTTCTACTACAAGGGGTTAGAATTAGTCAATGGTTTTCACGAATTAAGTGATGCGAAAGAACAAATCCGCCGTTTTGAGCTGGATAATTTACAACGTAATGAAATGGGCTTACCGCCCCAACAGCTTGATTATCGTTTTTTAAATGCCCTCAAAGCAGGGATTCCCAATTGTTCTGGTGTTGCTTTGGGCGTTGATCGCCTGCTGATGATTGCAATGAATGCAGAGCGCATTGATGAAGTAATGGCTTTCGGGGTTGAAAGAGCTTAGAATTGCAAAACTTTTTACAAAAAAGAGCGCTTATTTGCGTTTATTTTAGGAAATTATGTCAAATAACTTATTTATTATTGATTCGCACTGTCACCTAGACAGTTTAGACTACGAAACTCGCCATAAAGATGTTGATGAAGTGATTGAAAATGCGAAAAGTCGTGGTGTGCAGCATATGATATCAATCTCTACGACCATTGGTCGCTTTGAGGCGATGAAACAGCTTACAGCACATCGTTCAGAAGTTTCACTTTCTTGTGGCCTTCACCCTCTAAATGTGGAAGATGAAGCTTTTGACTACGATAAATTACTGGCTTATGCACAAGATCCCCGCGTGGTTGCGATCGGCGAAACGGGCTTAGACTACCACTACACGCCTGAAACTAAACCGCTACAACAATCAGTCTTTGCACAACAAATTGAAATTGCCAACCAAGTCAAAAAACCGCTGGTTATTCATACTCGTTCAGCCAGAGAAGATACAATGCAACTGCTTGAAAAAGGTAATGCACAAAATTGTGGCGGCGTGCTACATTGCTTTACGGAAGATTGGAATATGGCAAAAAGAGCCTTAGACATTGGGTTTTATATCTCTATTTCGGGGATTATCACTTTCCGTAATGCAGACGAATTGCGAGATGTTGCTCAAAAAGTACCGCTTGATCGCTTATTGGTTGAAACCGATTCGCCTTATCTTGCCCCCATTCCATATCGTGGTAAACCTAACCAACCTGCTTATGTGCGAGAAGTGTGTGAATATTTAGCAACATTAAAAGGCGTTTCGATGGAACAAATGGCGGACATTACCACTCAAAACGTACAACGTTTATTTAATTTAAAATTATAGGAGCTGTTATGAAAGCAATCTTAAAATATTTCCTGATTTTAGTGATGTTATCGCTACATATTGTACTAGTTGGTGCGGTAAATTATGCCTTCCCAAGCTATGACCAAACTATCATCACTGGTATGGAAGTTCGCCGAGTGGACAAAGATGGTCCAATTAGTAAATCTAACCCACAAGATGGCCCAGTAAGAGACGTGTATTATATTTTTACTGAAGATCCAGCAAGCAAAAAAGTAATGACCTATCGCAATGAAGATACAGGTTGGGGCTTACCATTTTATTTTAAATTTGACTCTGCATTAACCCAAGCGAAAGCCCAAGCATTTGCAAATGAGAAAAAAGTTGTGCAAATTAAATACTATGGTTGGTATGTTAGTTGGTTAAATGAGTTTAGAAACGTTGTTTCGATCAAAGAATTAGCAGAAGGGGAAACAAAAGCGAATCCTTGGTTTAGCTATATTTTCTACGCATTCTTTGCATTAACCTTCTTCCTTTCGGTACAACTTGTACGCGGTTGGTTTGATAGTTCTAAATAATCACAATTCAGGGCGTCTAGCACGCCCTTTAATCTATTATGACCACATATTTTATTGCAGACTTGCATCTTAACGAGCATCAACCCGGCATCACTGACTTATTTTTGCAATTTATGTCAGAAAAAGCACCGCTTGCGGAGGCTGTTTATATCTTAGGCGATTTTTTCGACTTTTGGATTGGTGATGACGAAAATTCACCTTTAATTGAGCAAGTCAAACAAGCCATTCAGAATGTAACGCAACAAGGTATTCCTTGCTATTTCATCTGTGGTAATCGTGATTTCTTACTCGGCAAACGCTTTGCAAAAGAAACAGGGCTAATCTTATTGCCTGATTATCACAAAATCGATCTCTACGGGCATTCCACGCTACTCTGCCACGGCGATACACTCTGTACTGATGATGTGACATATCAACGTTTTCGCCAAAAAGTCCATCAAAAATGGCGACAAACACTCTTTCTCTTACTGCCACTCCGTTTGCGATTACATATCGCTCAAAAAATCCGAGCCAAAAGCCGACAAGATAAACGCACAAAACCGGCTGAAATTATGGACGTAAATCCACAATTTACCGCTCAAATTGCTGAACAATATCAAATTGAATGGCTAATTCACGGACATACTCACAAACAAGCGGTACATTCTTGCCAAAAATTTGCAACATCTGACCGCTTATTTACCCGCATCGTGCTTGGCGATTGGGGCAAAACAGCCTCTATCTTAGCCGTAGATAAGCAAGGCTTTCAGTTTAATTTGGAGCGTGAATGATTGATGTCATTATCCCCTGCTATAACGCAGAAAAAACCTTACAACGAGCAGTGCAAAGTGTATTAGATCAAGCAGAATTAGGTACATTATGGCTTGTTGATGACGCTTCAACAGATAACACTTTCGCACTTGCTCATCATTTTGCAAACCAAGTGCCGAATAAAATTCGAGTGGAGAAAATGCCACAAAATAGTGGTGTGGCAAAAGCAAGAAATTGGGGGGCATTGCAAAGTGACGCTGAATTTATTGCGTTTTTAGATGCTGATGATGCTTATGAACCACAAGCCTTGCAAGTGGCTCAAGCGATTTTTCAATTCCACCCTAAAACCGCACTCGTCCGTTTACGCTTAAAACCAGTGGATTTAGCAGAACGTTATGCAACTCATCCACAATTTGCTCACGCTTGGCAATATATGCAGATGACTTGTGGTGGCAATGTCGTTTTCCGCCGAGCGTTTTTCCTTGCCTGTGGCGGTTTTCCCCAACAAGCGTTATTTAGAACATTGGGGGGCGAAGATGGTGCTTTGGGCATCGCGACAACTAAAATAGCAAATGTGGCAACTGCATTTAATGACCCAGGGGTCTTGCACTTTTGCCGAGAAGGAATGCACGCCGAATATTTGCTTGATTCGGTATTATTCCAAAAGCCTCGACAAAATGTTGGAGAAGAAGAAATGGCACAAGCCAATGCTGCAACAGAAAAAATCTGTGACCAAGTTATTCAGTTGCAACAATGTTTAAATAGCACTAAAACAGGTGTTCACCCGATGAATTTGCAATGGGAGTAAATTACTTCTCGCTCGAACATTGAAAAATCACTCAAATCAGCATATTATCAGCCTTTGCGATTTATTCTCACTTGGTTTATGAAAGCGATTTATATTATTTTAGGTTTTATCAGCGTTGCGTTAGGTTTAGTCGGCGTTGTTGTACCTGGTTTACCCACTACCCCCTTTCTCTTATTAGCCCTTTACTGTTTTGGCAAAAGCTCTGAACGCTTAAAGCAATGGTTTATGGGAACAAAAATCTACCATAAATATCTTAAAGAATACGACCAAAAACGTGCAATGACGATGAAACAAAAAATCGCTATTCTCGCCTTTTCTGCTCCTTTCTGCATTTTTGCCTTTTTTACCTTACCGAACATTTGGGGGAAATTGGCGTTGGTGATCACAGTCATCGTTCAGTATTATTATTTCTTCTTTAAAATTAAAACGTTGGAAAAGTAGCCTTGCAAGGTTAGAATAACAGGCTGTTTAATTTTGTAAAAAAGTGAGAAGAAATGACCGCTTGTTTAAGTAAAGATACCCTAAAAATCGGTTTGGTTTCTATTTCCGACCGAGCATCTCAAGGTGTATATGTCGATCAAGGTATTCCAGCCCTACAAAAATGGTTAGAAACTGCACTTTGTGAGCCATTTGAAGTAGAAACTCGCCTTATTGCTGATGAGCAAGATGTCATTGAGCAAACGCTCATTGAATTAGTCGATCAACACGCTTGCCATTTGGTGCTAACTACTGGCGGAACAGGCCCTGCCAAACGTGATGTGACCCCAGATGCAACACTCGCGATTGCGCATCGTGAAATGCCCGGCTTTGGCGAACAGATGCGTCAAGTGAGTTTGCATTTTGTACCGACAGCCATTCTCTCACGTCAAGTGGGCGTTATTCGCCACAGCTCACTTATTTTAAATTTACCAGGACAACCCAAAGCCATTCAGGAAACTTTAGAAGGTGTTAAAGGTACTGATGGTGCTGTTATCGTGCGTGGTATTTTCAGTGCAGTCCCTTACTGCTTACAACTGCTAAGCGAAATTTATATTGAAACACGCCCTGAAATTTGTGAAAGTTTTAGACCCAAATCAGCAAGGCGTTAAGGAATAATTTATGCAAACCTACTTAAAAGATTTACGTTGGGGAAGATTTAATCTTATCCAGGGTGATATGATTAGTGAAATTGCTGCTCATTATGGCGAGTGGTCTGATGTTGAAGTCGCAATTTTCCATTCTCTATTAACTCCGAATGCTAATGCCATTGAAGTTGGCTCAAATATAGGTATGCACGCAGTGCCTATTGCCAAAGCGATCCCACAAGGGAAATTACTCTGTTTTGAACCACAACGGATTATTTTTCAACAACTTTGTTGTAATCTTTCGTTAAATAACCTAACAAACGTGGAAACCTATCGAATGGGCGTTTGTGATGTGTCCGAAAAACGTTGGATTGAAAGTTGTGATTATAGCCAACCTTGGAATTATGGTAGTTTTTCGCTAGATAAAGGGTTTAGTACTGAAGCACAATTTAATGGTTCATTTACACAAGAAGAAATTGAAACAGTACGTTTAGATGATTTTGCCCCAGCCCAACGCTTAGAGCAGTTAAGCTTGCTAAAAATTGATGCAGAAGGTTTTGATATTCCTGTACTAAAAGGTGCTACAAAACTTATTGAGCGATTAAAACCAGCCATTTTTATTGAAGTACATCCGCACTCTGTTGAAGATACCTTAGCAATTATTCATCAACTAAACTATGAAGCCTATTGGGTTGCATCGCAGCGTTATCAACAGAATAACTTTTATAATGCAGAAAAGTTAAATGATGGATACGATCTCAATTTAATCTGTTTTCCAAAGGATGATACTAGTACACAGAACAGAACAGCACAGCACAGCACAGCACAGCACAGCACAGCACAGCACAGCACAGCACAGCACAAGATATTTGCATTAAAACAATTATTGGTCAAAGCAATGTCACTAGAACAATTAACTAACGGTGAAGTACCATTTTTATTAAAGGAAGAAAAATGAAAAAAATTGAAGCCATTATTAAACCCTTCAAATTAGATGATGTGCGTGAAGCATTAACCGATGTTGGCATAACAGGGATGACCGTTACTGAAGTAAAAGGCTTTGGGCGTCAAAAAGGGCATACGGAGCTTTATCGTGGTGCGGAATATGCGATTGATTTTCTCCCGAAAGTCAAATTAGAGATTATCGTTACTGATGAACAAGTTGATGAATGTATTGAAACGATTATTGATACTGCACAAACAGGTAAAATCGGCGATGGAAAAATCTTTGTTTATGATGTTGAGCGTGTGATCCGAATCCGCACAGGCGAAGAAAACGAAGAAGCAATTTAATTCGGTAAACTACAAGGAAATTCAATGAAAAAAACAGGCCTAGTGTGGCTATGGGTTAGCTTAGTTACGCTCATTGTCGATTTATGGACAAAATATATTGTGGTAAAAAATTTTGAACTACACGAAAGTATCAATATTTTACCCGTATTTAACCTTACTTATGCCCGTAATTATGGCGCAGCTTTTAGTTTTTTAGCCGATCATTCCGGTTGGCAAAAATATTTCTTTTTAGGTTTAGCGATTGTGATCTCTAGCGCATTAGTGGTTATGCTTTATAAAAATAAAGCGGAACTCAAGCTACAAAACTGTGCTTATGCGTTAATTATTGGTGGTGCAATTGGTAATGCCATTGACAGAGCATATAACGGCTATGTCGTTGATTTTTTACATTTTTATTGGGATATTTATCATTATCCTGTGTTTAATGTTGCCGATATTGGCATTGTGGTCGGTGCAGGCTTATTGATTTTAGAGTCTATTTTAGAGCATCGAAAAACGAAAAAGAGTGATTAAATGAATATTATTTTAGCGAATCCTAGAGGATTTTGTGCTGGAGTTGATCGTGCGATTTCGATTGTCGAACTTGCCCTTGAAATTCATGGTGCACCGATTTATGTCCGCCACGAAGTTGTACATAACCGCTTTGTTGTCGATGGTTTAAAAGCCAAAGGGGCAATTTTTGTGGAAGAGTTAGATGAAGTACCCGATGGTGCAATAGTCATCTTCTCGGCTCATGGTGTTTCTCAAGCGGTACGCCACGAAGCCAAACGCCGCGAATTGAAAGTGTTTGATGCAACTTGTCCGCTTGTGACTAAAGTGCATATGCAGGTGGCTCGAGCCAGTAAAAAAGGCACGCAAGCCATTCTTATTGGACACGAAGGACACCCTGAAGTCGTAGGCACAATGGGGCAATATGACAACCCAGAAGGGGGGATTTTCTTAGTCGAAGATGTGGAAGATATTGCAAAATTAGGGCTAAAAGACGATCAAAATTTAACGTTTATGACCCAAACTACGCTCTCGATTGATGATACGAGTGATGTGATTGAAGCACTGAAACAGAAATATCCTGCAATCCAAGGGCCCCGTAAAAATGATATTTGTTATGCAACGACCAACCGCCAACAAGCCGTCAGAGAGTTAGCCAAACTGGCTCAATTAGTCCTTGTTGTTGGGTCTAAAAACTCATCAAATTCCAACCGTTTGGCTGAATTGGCATCACGCATCGGCACACCATCAAAATTGATTGATGGACCACAAGATATTGACCCAACGTGGTTAAATGGCGTAAAAACCATTGGTATTACTGCAGGTGCATCTGCTCCAGAAGTATTGGTTCAATCGGTAGTCGAGCATCTCAAAACCTTAGGCGTAACTGAAGTGAGTGAATTAGAAGGTTGCGAAGAAAACACCGTCTTTGAAGTGCCACGAGAATTACGCATTACGGAGGTGCAATAATGAACCGTTTTAAAATTGAGTGGGAATGTCGCCGTGGAATGCGTGAGTTAGACAAAATGATTATGCCATTCTACCAACAATATTTTGATGAACTCACGCCAACTCAACAACAAACATTTGTGGAAATGTTGGGATATAGCGATCCTGAGCTATTCCGTTGGTTTATGAACCAACTCCCTGCACCAACAGCCGAATTTCAAGCGATGGTAGATCTTATCCGCTCTAAACTTAGTTACTAGATTCCTTGGGGTAATGGACAAAATGGTTGCTGATTTATCCATTACTCCTATTTTTTAAGTTTCCTTTAACTACTCGCCCTAGCATATTCCGCCGCTTCAGCGATAAGTGCATCATCGGGGCGTTGTCCTGTATAAAGCTCAAATTGTTCAACCGCTTGTAACACAATTACTTCCGCACCTGAGATTACTTGCTTACCTTGATTGGTCGCATAGGTAATAAAAGGGGTATTAGCAGGCTGTGCCACGACATCAAAGCCGACTTTCGCTTGATCAATAAGTGATATTGGGAAAGCCATATCATCAGCCTCTTTTGCTCCTGCCATTCCGATTGGGGTAACATTGACAAGAATATCAGCGGTTAGATTTTCAAGTGTTGGGAAATAATCGAAACCATATAAATCCGCCAAATGTTTTCCTGTTTTAACATTGCGAGCAACCACTTTCACATTGTCAAACCCTGCATCACGAAAGGCTGCCACTACTGCTTTTGCCATTCCACCACTACCTTGTACGATAACAGAAGCGGTAGGATCAAGTTGATTTTTTGCAATCAGTTTAGCAATTGCAATGTAGTCAGTGTTATAGGCTTTGAGATAGCCATCGCTATTCATAATAGTATTAACCGACTGAATAACTTGAGCAGATGGTGCAATCTCATCTAAAAATGGCATACAACTCTCTTTAAAAGGCATTGAAACCGCACAGCCACGAATACCTAATGCTCGAACACCTTTTACTGCGTGTTCAATATCGTCTGTGGTAAATGCTTTGTAGATAAAATTTAAGTCTAGTTTTTGATATAGGTAGTTATGAAAACGTGTGCCGAAATTCCCAGGTCTGCCTGAAAGTGATATACAAAGTTGCGTATCTTTATTGATGAGCATAGTTCCTCCTTATTAGCAAGGAATGAAGTAAAGGGTTACTATCTTACTACAAACTTGTTACCAATGAATATATAGAGTAAAGTGGTTATAATTTGGTAGTTTTTATTATCGGAGTTTGTTATGCACGCATTTTCTCATTACCTTCCCGAATTTTTACAACACCAACTATTCTGGGTTCTTGCATTACTCGTTTTTTCCATTTGGCAATTTATGAGTAATAAGCTCAGAATGGATATTGTTGCTTTATTGGTGATTACATTCTTTAGCCTGAGCGGTATTTTAACCACAAAAGAAGTATTTGCTGGTTTAAGCGATCCCAATGTGGTGCTAATTGCCTTGCTCTTTATTGTGGGTGAAGGCTTAGTCAGAACAGGTATTGCTTACCAAGTTAGTGAATGGTTAATGCGAGTAGCTGGAGCAAGTGAAACGCGTGTATTGATTTTGCTAATGCTCTCTATTGCTGGGCTTGGCTCATTTATGAGTTCAACGGGGATTGTGGCTATTTTTATTCCTGTAGTTTTAGCAATCTGCTCTGGAATGGGGATATCGCCAAAAAGATTGATGATGCCATTAAGTGTTGCAGGTTTAATTAGTGGAATGATGACGCTAATTGCTACTCCACCAAATCTAGTGGCACATTCGGAATTAGTGAAAGCGGGTTTTGATGGCTTCGGTTTCTTTAGTTTTACGCCTGTGGGCGTTGCAGTGCTAGTGCTTGGGATTGGTTATATGTTAATTGCTCGCCATTGGCTAGATAATGGCGAGAATGTGAGTGCTGAACGTAATGCTCGTTCGTCAATGCATCAATTTATTGATGAATATCAGCTGACAGGGCGAGCCAAAATGGTTGTGATCACCGCTAATTCTCTTTTGGTTGGTAAGACTATCAATGAACTCAATCTACGCGATGAATATGGCTTAAATATTGTTGCCATTCAGCGAGTAAAACGTTTCCGCCGAATCACATTAAGTGCTTATGGCACAGTGACCCTGAAAGATAAAGATATTTTACTGCTTGATGTCGAAGTGGATAGCGAAACCTTTTTTCATCATTGTGAACAATTTGGGTTAAAAAATATTGAATTAAAAGGAGAATATCTTTCTGACCACGCTCGATCGGTCGGAATGGCAGAACTTTCCATTTTGCCAGAGACTGGCAGTATCGGTAAAAGTATTAATGAGTTACGTTTCCGTTCCACTTATGGATTAACCGTAGTGGGAATAAAACGTGATGGTGAAATTCTGCAAGATAATATAATCCATACACCATTAAAATTTGGTGATGTGTTATTAGTAATGGGCGTTTGGCAGCAAATTTTAGAAATGGATAAAGCCAGTCGCGATTTCTTTTTATTAAACACGCCTGAAGAGAGTAAAAAAGCCGCCCCTGCATTAAGCCAAGCTCCGCATGCACTTTTCTCGGTATTTACCATGGTGGCGTTGATGATCACAGGTATCGTACCAAACGTAATTGCCGCACTTATTGCTTGTTTGATGCTAGGAAAATTCCGCTGTATTGATATGAAAAGTGCTTATGAATCTATCCATTGGCCAAGCCTAATTTTGATTGTAGGAATGATGCCATTTTCTATCGCATTACAAAAAACAGGGGGAATTGATTTAATTGTCGGAATCTTGCTCAACCTAATGCAAGGAATGGACGTGCACTTTGTGCTTATTGTGCTATTTATCTTCACTGCCATTATCAGTGCCTTTATTTCTAATACCGCGACTGCGATTTTAGTGATGCCGATTGCGATTGCCATTGCTCAACAGCTCAATTATTCCGCTGCACCTTTTGTAATGATTGTGGCAATTTCAGCATCAGCTGCCTTTATGACACCGGTTTCTTCGCCTGTAAATACAATGGTGCTTGCACCTGGTGGGTATAAATTTATGGACTTTATTAAAGTTGGTGTGCCATTCACGATTTTAGTGATGCTATTGTCAGTATTCCTTGTGCCGATGTTATTTCCACTGTGATCCACTTGCCACTGGAATATGCAAGCGGTAAGATTTCGATAATATTTTACAAACTAAATTGGAGAACAATATGCGTTGGTTTATTCACGCTTTTAAAAATATTTTTAATTACAGAGGACGTGCAAGACGTGCAGAATATGGTTGGTTTATGTTGATAAACTTGCTCATACAGCTCGCGGGATTCTTAGTTTTTTGGGTCGTTATCGCAGGTCTATCTTTAAATACCACAGATATTAGTCTAGTCTTAGGTTCAATCGGCATAATTTATTATATCGCATCATTTATCTACAGTATTCTCGCCTTTTTTGTGAGCCTAAGTTTAACTACACGCCGTTTACACGATTTGGGCAGATCGGGTTGGTGGCAATTATTCATTTATCTATTGCCTTTATTCCTACTCGGTGCAACCTTTGTGTCTCTACCAATTTTAGAAGAAGGGACACCATCAACCCCGATTGTTGCCATAAATATAATGACCACCGTAGCTTCGCTGATTTATCTTATTTTTTTCTTAATACTTTTATTTAAAGATGGTCAGAAACAAACTAATAAATATGGTGAAAGCCCGAAATATCCAAGTCAAGTGGAACAGAATAGTAATGAGAGAATTGAACCTAGCTTATAAGCGGTAAGATTTTTGATATTTTTTGCAATTTATCGACAAAAATCCCAGTCAATGACTGGGATTTTTTATTCATTAAAGATCTCGGTCATCGACGCCTACAAGCAAATAGTTGCCATCAATGTCAGCTAGACTTCTAAAGCCGATATTATAAATATCACAGGATTTATTACGATTAAGCGAACTGTAATCAAAATTATCGTGATGATGCCCATGGAAGATTTTTTTTACGCCCATTTTGCGAGCAAGTTGATTTATCGTCGCAAATCCTTGTGGGTGAGGTTTTGGTGCTTCGTGAGTAATTAAAATATCCGCTTGTTGATTTTCCAACATTTCTACATCTGAAGGGAAAATGGAAGAACGGTGTCTTAATGGCACACCACCACGCCAAATACGCTCTTGTGGCGAGTATTGGCAATAATGAATGGGATCAAAAAACATTGGTCGATGTGGCGGCATCCAAATATGCCCACGGAATACCCCACCGAGTCCAGCAATTTTTACGCCTTCAATTTCTGCCACTCTACCATGAAGATTACGCTCTTTCCAAGCGCTACCCCAGATAGCATCAAAGGATGCTACTGTTTTGCTATCGTGATTGCCGTGAATAAACCAAATATCACAATAATGAGCAAGATTGTCTAACTCGGCTGTAGTTGTGAGCTGTAAATCGCCGAGAATGAGAAGTGAAACATTCTCTCGTTCTTTTACAAAAGGATAAAGATGGGCGTAACTTCCGTGTGGATCACCCGCAAAAAGTATTGTCATTTAATTCTCGTTATGTTTTTTTACCGTTAATCGGATAGGTTCTTCACTTAAAATTGCTTCGACCACTTCTTTGGTTTGGTTATAGCGATCTAAATAGCTTGGCGACTCAATTTCAATGTAAGGCACGTTATATTTTTCAAGGAGCTTTTTCAGAAGCTGTTGAAAACGCTGACGTTGTTTAGTTGAGCCTAAGCTACGTAAACCATCATCAACCCACTTAGTATTGTTAGATAACAATATGGTTACATCAAACGGGTATTCCTTTATCATTGAATCCAAAAACGGATGAGCTTTACCCTCATATTGAATACAAAATGCTTGTGTCGTGATGTAATCTGTATCAATAATGGCGACTTTATGAGCGTGTTTCATTGCATAATCGACATAACGTTTGTGTCCTAATGCAATTTGCGGATAGTCAGAATATTGCATCGCTTGCTCATTGCCACCCAACTGTTCAAAAACAAACTCTCGCCCATATTCCCACGCAGATGTGGTATTAAACACATTCGCTAACTTGCTCACAAGCACGCTTTTTCCGCTACTTTCTCCACCTAAAATCGCAATAGTTTTGACGAAGAAAGGACGCACTTCTTTTGGAATAAAACGCCAGTACTGGAATGGGTTATTACGAATTTTAGTTGCCGATACATTAAAAGAGTTACGTTCAGGATCAACCAGATGAACCTCTAAATTCAAATATTTTTCGTAAGGCTCTTTATCTTGTACTTCACTACTAAACACAATACTTGGCTGAATATTTTTCTCAACAAAGAGAGCTTTCACTCTTTCTGCCCAACCTTCCCAGCCATTTGGATAACTTGGGATACCATCTTCAATTAAGTGATGAATAAAAATCTGCTTTTGCTGATATTTAAAGATCTGTTGCATCCAACGCAGGCGATCTTCATTCGTTGGCATTCGCTTCATTTTACTATCGTTAAAAAGCTGAATATCTCGCTCGGTATCTGTACAGACAATCACGTGTAGCATATCTACCTTACTAAAGGCTTCATAAATCATATTGATATGCCCTGTATGCACAGGATAAAACTTACCAAAAATCACACCAATGCGTTGGTTTTGTTCTTCTACAATGCCTAACGCCTTATGTAGTGCTTTTAATTTTGCCGCACTCGGGTTTTTTATCTTCCCAGTTACTAACTGATTAAAGTAAGCTCGAGTTACATTAGCTTGTTCGCAGATATCATTGACTTTGAGTTTAAGCTGTTTGCGTTTTTGTTGAAGATAAGCAAAATTTGTCATCGGATGTCCCTCAAAATAGAGCCTGAATGATAGGGGAAATTCACTATTTTGTCATTGTTTTCGCTGAAAAAAGGCTCAAAATAGAATAAGAGTTGCTTGAGTAAGCGGCTACTTCTTTAGGATTTTTTGCAAAAAAAATGTATAGGGGCTTTCTACTTTTGCAGAGAAAGGTATAATCGCTCCCATTTTTATACATCAAGGGAAACAATGGCGTTACTGATCACTCACAAATGTACCAATTGCGATATGTGCGAGCCAGAATGTCCTAATCAGGCAATCTCAATGGGCGATGAAATTTATGTGATTGACCCCGATCTCTGCACAGAATGTGTAGGGCATTATGAAATCCCTACTTGCCAGAAAGTTTGCCCAATCAACAACTGCATTATTACCGACCCTGATCATATCGAAACCAATGAGCAACTTTGGGAGCGTTTCGTCATGATTCATCACGCAGATCAACTGTAAATAATCGCTCACCAAGGAGCGACATCAAATTTGAAAAATATCTGAAGAAAAATACCGCTTATTTGGTTGTTTTGTCGATTACTCAGCTAATGCTTGACGCTGTGCTACAAAAAGTTGCTCGCAACCGCCTTTAGCTAAATCAAGTAAAGTGAATAATTCCGTATGGTTAAATGGTTCACCTTCAGCTGTACCCTGTACTTCAACTAACCTACCATCTTCGACCATTACTACATTCATATCTGTTTCAGCATTTGAGTCTTCAACATACTCTAAATCACATACGGCTTCGCCTGCTACAATCCCTACTGAAATTGCAGAAACTAATCCTTTCAACGGGCTTTGTTTAAGAGTTCCGTCAGCTAGCAACTTATTGATAGCATCGTGTAATGCCACACAAGCCCCAGTAATAGAAGCTGTACGAGTGCCACCATCGGCTTGGATAACATCACAATCCACAGTAATTGTTCGCTCACCTAAGGCTTTTAAATCTACAATCGCACGCAAAGAGCGAGCAATTAAACGCTGAATTTCCATTGTACGCCCACCTTGCTTCCCTTTCGCCGCTTCTCGCTGAGTACGACTATGGGTTGCTCTCGGTAACATACCGTATTCTGCAGTTACCCAACCTTGCTGTTGCCCCTTCAAGAAACGAGGTACTGTATCTTCAATGGTTGCATTACACAGCACTTTTGTTTCTCCAAATTCAATTAGCACCGAACCTTCCGCATAGCGTGTGTAATGGCGAGTAATCTTAATTGGGCGAGTTTGCACATTAGGGCGATTATTTGGACGCATAATAATTCCTTTGTTAAGATAAAATTTTCCCTATTTTAACAGAATAACCAGTACAATATGGCAAATTTTACCAACCAAGAGAGATGTATATGATTTATAGTATGACCGCTTTTTCACATTTGGAGTTGAAAAAAGAGTGGGGAAATGCAGTATGGGAAATTCGTTCAGTTAATCAACGTTTCTTAGAAACCTATTTCCGTTTACCCGAAGCTTTTCGCAATCTAGAAATGACCTTAAGAGAACGTTTACGTTCGTCTTTAACACGTGGAAAAGTAGAATGTAGCTTGCGAATTGAGCTAAATAATAACCAAAACAATGGATTAGCTTTAAATCAAGAATATGCAAAACAAGTTATTAGCTCATTACAATGGCTTAAAGAGACTGCGAATGAGGGTGAAATTAACCTTGTAGATATTTTGCGTTTTCCCGGTGTAGTTGATGTGCAAAATCAAGATCTTGACCAAATTTCGCAGGACTTATTAGCTGGTTTTGAACAAATTTTAGCAGACTTTATTGCTATGCGGGGACGTGAGGGTGAAAACTTACAACAACTAATTCAACATCGTTTAGATGCGATTGCAGAAGAAGCAAGTAAAGTTCAAGCACAAATGCCAACTGTCCTACAATGGCAAAAAGAGCGTTTACAACAACGCTTTGACGAATTAAACCTACAAATTGATCCACAACGATTAGAACAAGAAATGGTTCTTCTTGCCCAACGAGTAGATGTTGCCGAAGAGCTTGATCGATTACAGCTACACGTTAAAGAAACGACATCTATTTTAAAGAAAGGTGGTGCAGTAGGGCGTAAACTTGATTTTATGATGCAAGAACTTAATCGTGAAGCAAATACATTGGCATCAAAATCAATTAATGCGGATGTGACTAACTCTGCCGTTGAGTTAAAAGTATTAATTGAGCAGATGCGTGAACAAATTCAAAATTTAGAATAGTCATTCACTAAAAAGACATACCAACACAAAATAATAAAAAAAGCCCGAAAATTCGGGCTTTTATATTTCATATTAAATTATTCTGCTGCTTCTTGAGCCGCTGCTTCAGGACGCTCAACAAGCTCAATGTAAGCCATTGGAGCATTATCGCCTGCACGGAAACCACATTTTAAAATACGAGTATAACCACCCGCACGTTGTGCAAAACGTGGACCTAATTCATTGAATAATTTAGCAACTGTTTCAATGTTGCGTGTACGAGCAAAAGCTAAACGACGATTAGCTACGCTATCAACTTTTGCTAAAGTAATTAACGGTTCAACTACACGACGTAACTCTTTCGCTTTTGGCAATGTAGTCTTGATAATTTCATGACTAATTAAAGCACTTGCCAAATTACGGAACATCGCTTGACGATGGCTACTGTTACGGTTTAATTGACGTCCACTCTTACGATGGCGCATAACCTATTCCTTCTAAGAAAATCTAAACCTAAAACTAGTCTTCAGCAATACTTGCTGGCGGCCAGTTCTCAAGGCGCATACCCAGTGATAAGCCACGAGAAGCGAGAACATCTTTAATCTCTGTAAGTGATTTCTTACCAAGATTTGGGGTTTTTAATAACTCAACTTCTGTACGTTGTACTAAATCACCGATATAGTGAATTGTCTCTGCTTTCAAACAGTTAGCAGAACGAACTGTCAACTCTAAGTCGTCTACTGGACGCAGAAGAATCGGATCAAATTCCGGTTTTTCTTCTTTAACTTCTGGCTGACGAACATCACGCAAATCAACGAATGCAGCTAACTGTTCTGCTAAAATCGTTGCAGCACGACGGATGGCTTCTTCAGGATCTAAAGTTCCATTCGTTTCCATCTCAATAACGAGCTTATCTAAGTCTGTACGCTGTTCCACACGCGCAGCTTCTACATTATATGCAATGCGGTCTACTGGGCTAAAACGAGCATCAACTAATAAGCGACCAATTGGACGATCATCATCTTGTAAATGTACTCGAGCAGATGCTGGTACATAACCACGACCACGCTGAACACGGATACGCATACTAATAGATGCGTTTTTATCCGTCAAATTACAAATAACGTGTTCTGGATTTACAATTTCTACATCACCATCGTGTGTAATGTCTGCTGCAGTTACAGGGCCAATTCCAGATTTAGTGAGAGTCAAAATAATATCATCTTTATTTTGAACTTTTACCGCTAGACCTTTAAGATTTAACAACACTTCAAGAATATCTTCTTGAACGCCTTCTTTGCTGCTGTATTCATGTAATACACCATCAATTTCTACTTCTGTAACTGCACAACCAGGCATAGACGAAAGTAAAATGCGACGAAGTGCGTTACCTAACGTGTGGCCAAAGCCACGCTCTAACGGCTCTAATGTCACTTTGGCGTGAGTTGAACTGATTTGTTCAATATTCACTAAATGTGGCTTTAAAAATTCTGTCACAGAACCCTGCATTTTATCCTCTCTTTGCTTTTAAGCGCTATTTATTATTTAGAATAGAGCTCAACGATCAGATGTTCATTAATATCTGCTGATAGATCAGAACGTTCAGGAGTACGTTTAAATACACCTTCCATCTTTGTAGCATCAACTTCTAACCAAGTTGGTTTCTCACGTTGAGTTGCTAATTCTAATGATGCTTTAATACGTGCTTGTTTTTTAGATTTCTCACGAACAGCAATAACATCATCAACAGAAACTTGATAAGAAGGGATGTTCACAACACGTCCGTTTACCACGATAGATTTATGGCTTACAAGCTGACGTGCTTCAGCACGAGTTGCAGCAAAACCCATACGATAAACAACGTTATCTAAACGGCCTTCTAACAATACTAATAAGTTCTCACCTGTATTGCCTTTTAAGCGGTTAGCTTCTTTATAGTAATTACGGAATTGACGTTCCAAAATACCATACATACGGCGAACTTTTTGTTTCTCGCGAAGCTGACTACCATAGTCAGATAGGCGAGGTTTACGAGCACCGTGTTGACCTGGTGCTGTATCAATTTTACATTTTGATTCGATCGCGCGAACACCTGATTTAAGGAATAAATCGGTACCTTCACGACGGCTTAGCTTGAGCTTTGGACCCAAATATCTTGCCATTTTCTTTCTCCAATTATTCTAACGTCAATTAAACACGACGTTTTTTCGGTGGACGACAACCATTATGAGGAATCGGAGTCACGTCAGTAATATTCGTGATACGGAAACCCGCTGCATTTAATGCACGGATTGTTGATTCACGACCTGGACCCGGTCCCTTAACCATAACTTCTAAATTCTTTAAACCAAACTCTTTTACAACTTCAGCACAACGTTCTGCTGCAACTTGAGCTGCAAATGGTGTTGATTTACGAGAACCACGGAAACCTGAGCCACCCGCAGTTGCCCAAGCTAGAGCATTACCTTGACGGTCAGTAATGGTTACGATTGTATTATTGAAAGATGCGTGGATATGCGCTACGCCATCTGCGATCTGTTTTTTTACACGTTTACGTGCACGAACTGGTGTTTTAGCCATTTTATTTATCTACTCCGATTATTTTTTGATCGGTTTGCGTGGACCCTTACGAGTACGCGCATTAGTCTTAGTACGTTGACCACGTACTGGTAAACTACGACGATGACGTAAACCACGGTAGCAACCTAGGTCTAAAAGACGTTTGATGCTTAAAGTTACTTCACGACGTAAATCACCTTCGACAGTAAATTTACCAACTTCTTCACGCAGTTTTTCAATCTGCTCTTCAGACAATTCTCTGATCTTCACATCTTCAGCAATACCCGTTGCAGCGCAAATCGCTTTTGCACGAGTTTTACCGATGCCATAAATAGCAGTTAGTGCGATTACGGTATGTTTTTGATCAGGAATGTTAATGCCTGCAATACGGGCCACTATGCACTCCTATTTAACTAAAGTTATTGATATGCTGATCTTGAAAAGCCCGTTTCAGGATACTCAAACAGCATATCAGGACGAAATGAGCTGAGCAGTATAACCGCTCAGCTGGTTCTTTGCAAGAAAGAATATCAATTAACCTTGACGTTGTTTATGTTTAGCGTCGCTACAAATTACGCGCACTACGCCTTCACGCTTAACAATTTTACAGTTACGACATAATTTCTTAACTGAAGCACGAACTTTCATTGCTTATCCTTTTTCTATCAAAGGGCTATTGCCCTAAGCCTTTCAAATTGGCTTTCTTCAACACAGAATCATATTGTAAAGACATTAAATGACTTTGAACCTGAGCGATGAAATCCATAATAACTACCACAACGATCAATAATGAAGTACCGCCTAATTGGAAAGATACTTTCCATACTGATGTAATGATATAAGGAACCAAACAAACAAAAGCAATATATAACGCACCAATTAAGGTTAAACGCGTCATTACTTTATCAATATAACGAGATGTTTGCTCGCCTGGTCGATAACCTGGTACAAACGCACCTGATTTTTTCAAATTATCCGCTGTATCACGAGGATTATACTGCATTCCAGTATAAAAGAATGCGAAGAAAATTACAGCAGCTGTAAATAAAATTATATATAAAGGCTGACCTGGTTGTAATAACTGAGATATATCAAATAACCATTCAAATTTTTCACTCTGCCCAACCCATTGACTAATACTCGCAGGGAACAAAATAATGCTAGAGGCAAAAATTGCTGGGATTACACCAGCCATATTAACTTTTAACGGTAAATGAGATGATCTTGCAGGTGCCATCATTCTTCCTTGTTGGCGACTTGCATAGTTTACAACAATTCTTCTTTGTCCTCGTTCAACAAATACAACAAAATATGTTACTGCGAACGCAATTACAGCAATTAGCAATAAAACAAGCGGTGAAATCTCTCCTTGACGTGCTTGTTCAATAGTTTGTCCTATTACTGACGGAAGGTCAGCAACAATTCCTGCAAAGATAATTAATGAGATACCATTCCCAATGCCACGTTCTGTGATTTGCTCACCTAACCACATCAAGAACATTGTACCTGTTACTAAACTAATTACAGAAGTTGTATAGAATAAGAAACCAGGATTAGGAACTAATCCTTGAACCATATTCGGTAGGGCAAATGAAATACCAAAAGACTGAATTAATGCTAGTCCTAAAGTTGCGTATCGCGTATATTTGCTAATTTTACGTCTGCCTGCCTCACCCTCTTTTTTGAGTTCCATTAAAGCCGGATGAATTGCTGTCAATAATTGAATAATAATTGACGCAGAAATATAAGGCATAATACCTAAAGCAAATATAGATGCTCTACTTAAAGCACCACCAGAGAACATATTAAACATATCAATGATGGTGCCTTGCTGCTGTCGAACCAGCTCGGATAATACAGAAGCATCAATACCAGGCACAGGAATAAAAGAACCGATACGGAAAACGATTAAAGCTCCTAAAACGAACAATAATCTAGATTTTAATTCACCAGTTCCTTTTTGAGTATTACCTTGATATCCTGGTTGTTTAGCCATTTACTATTCCTCGATAGAACCGCCAGCAGCTTCGATAGCAGCTTTTGCACCTTTAGTTACGCCTAAGCCTTTAATTACTACTGCTTTTTCAACTTTACCAGAAAGGATCACTTTAGCTGATAAAACATCTTTAGTAACTACATTAGCAGCTTTAAGAGCGTCTAAAGTAACAACATTACCATCTACTTTCGCTAAATCGTTTAAGCGAATCTCAGCCACGTGTAATGCTTTTAGAGAAGTAAAACCAAATTTTGGCAAACGACGGTATAAAGGCATTTGACCACCCTCGAAACCACGACGAACACCGCCGCCTGTACGAGATTTTTGACCTTTATGACCACGACCACCAGTTTTACCTAAACCAGAACCGATACCACGACCAAGACGTTTCTCACTATGCTTAGCGCCTTCAGCTGGGGATAGAGAATTTAAACGCATTCTATTACTCCTCAACTTTAACCATATATGAAACTTGATTGATCATACCACGTACTGCTGGTGTATCGATCAATTCTACTGTGTGTCGAATATGACGTAAGCCTAAGCCTTTTAACGTTGCTTTATGCTTCGGTAAACGAGCAATTGAGCTACGTGTTTGAGTTACTTTAATTGTTTTTGCCATATTCAATTACCCCAAAATTTCTTCAACGGTTTTACCACGTTTAGCAGCAACCATTTCTGGTGATTTCATATTAGCAAGTGCATCAATAGTAGCACGAACAACGTTAATTGGGTTTGTTGACCCATAAGCTTTTGATAATACGTTATGTACACCTGCAACTTCTAACACTGCACGCATTGCACCACCAGCGATGATACCAGTACCTTCGCTTGCTGGCTGCATAAATACGCGAGAACCAGTATGAGAACCTTTAACAGGGTGTTGTAATGTACCTTCATTTAAGGCTACATTAATCATATTGCGACGAGCTTTTTCCATCGCTTTTTGGATAGCTGCTGGAACTTCACGAGCTTTACCGTAACCAAAACCAACACGACCATTACCATCGCCCACTACTGTTAAAGCAGTGAAACTCATAATACGACCACCTTTTACGGTTTTAGACACACGGTTAACCGCGATTAGCTTTTCCTGCAGTTCACCAGCTTGTTTTTCGATGTTTGACATCTCAAATTCCTCTATTAGAACTGAAGACCAGCTTCACGAGCAGCATCTGCTAATGATTGTACACGACCATGGTATTTGAAACCTGAACGATCGAATGCAACCGCTTTAATACCTTTAGCTAAAGCGCGTTCTGCAACTAATTTTCCAACTACTGCAGCTGCGTCTTTATTACCAGTATATTTAACTTGCTCTTTAATTACTTTTTCAACAGTTGAAGCTGCTACTAGTACTTCTGAGCCATTAGGTGCAATAACCTGCGCATAAATATGACGAGGTGTGCGATGCACAACCAAACGGGTTGCACCTTGCTCTCTCATTAAATGACGTGCACGGCTTGCACGACGGATACGAGCTACTTTCTTATCCATAGTGTTACCTTACTTTACTTTTTCTTCGCTTCTTTTGTACGTACAACTTCATCAGAATAACGTACACCTTTACCTTTATAAGGCTCTGGACGGCGATATGCACGAATATCTGCTGCTACCTGACCAATTAACTGTTTGTCAGCACTCTTAAGAATAATTTCTGTTTGAGATGGACATTCACCAGTTACGCCAGCTGGCAACGTATGTTCAACTGGGTGTGAGAAACCTAAACTTAAAGCAACTACGTTACCTTTCATTTGTGCTCTATAACCAACACCAACTAATTGCAATTTCTTAGTAAAGCCTTCAGTAACACCAATAACCATAGCATTAACAAGTGCACGTGCAGTACCTGCTTGTGCATCTGCATTTACAACACCTGCTTTAGGTGCAAAAGTTAATACGTTAGCTTCGTAATTTACTTCAACTGCATTATGAATTTCACGAGATAACTCGCCGTTTTTACCTTTAACTGTTAATAGCTGACCGTTGAGTTTAACTTCAACACCGGCAGGAACATTAACAGGTGCTTTTGCAACACGAGACATTCTTCCTACCCCTCTATTATGCTACGTAACAGATAATTTCACCGCCTAGACCTGCTTGACGTGCAGCTCTATCGGTCATTACACCTTTAGATGTAGAAACAACTGCGATACCTAAACCACCCATTACTTTTGGTAATTCGTCTTTACGTTTGTAAATACGAAGACCTGGACGGCTTACGCGTTGGATACTTTCTACAACTGGTTTATTTTGGAAATATTTTAAAGTGATTTCCAATTCAGGTTTTGAACCTTCAACAACTTTGAAGCTCTCAACATAACCTTCTTCAGCTAAAACGCTTGCAATAGCAACTTTTAACTTAGATGAAGGCATACTGATTGCAACTTTATTCGCAGCTTGACCGTTACGAATACGGGTCAGCATATCTGCGATTGGATCTTGCATGCTCATGTATTTACTCCCATGATTCCAAATTAAAAGAGGTTATTACCAGCTTGCTTTCTTAAGGCCTGGAATTTCGCCACGCATTGCAGCTTCACGAACCTTAATACGGCTTAAGCCAAACTTACGAAGTACACCATGTGGACGACCAGTTTGACGGCAACGATTACGCTGACGACTTGGACTAGAATCACGTGGAAGTGTTTGTAATTTTAAAACAGCATCCCAACGCTCTTCGTCTGAAGAATTTACATCAGAAATAATTTTCTTTAATTCTTCACGTTTCGCGTAAAATTTATCAGCTAATTTCGCACGTTTTACATCACGTGCAATCATTGATTGTTTTGCCACGATAACCTACCTTATTTACGGAATGGGAAATTGAAAGCCGCTAATAAAGCTTGGCCTTCTTCATCAGTTTTCGCAGTTGTGGTAATAGTAATATCTAAACCACGAACACGATCTACTTTATCGTAGTCGATTTCTGGGAAAATGATTTGTTCACGAACACCCATACTGTAATTACCACGACCATCGAAAGACTTCGCATTTAAACCGCGGAAGTCACGGGTACGTGGAACAGCGATAGTAATCAATCTTTCAAAGAATTCCCACATACGTTCACCACGTAGGGTTACTTTGCATCCGATTGGATATCCCTGACGGATTTTAAAGCCTGCAACAGATTTGCGTGCTTTTGTAATTAAAGGTTTCTGACCGCTAATTGCTGCTAGATCTGCTACTGCATTATCTAACAATTTTTTATCGGTCAATGCTTCACCCACACCCATATTCAGGGTTATCTTTTCGATTCGTGGGACTTGCATGACAGATGAGTAGTTGAATTTAGTTTTTAATTCATTAACTACTGTATCTCTGTAGTAATCATGCAGTTTCGCCATCGCATTACTCCAGTTAATTAAATTGTTTTCTCGTTAGATTTGAAGAAACGCACTTTTTTACCTTCTTCGAATCTAAATCCTACACGGTCAGCTTTATTTGTTTCAGGGTTGAAAATTGCAACATTAGAAACATCAATCGCAGCTTCTTTTTTCACTAAACCACCTGGTTTACCTAAAGCAGGAACTGGTTTTTCGTGTTTAGTTACAATATTGATACCTTCAACAAAAACTTTACCGTTTGGTAACACTTTAGTTACCTTACCACGCTTACCTTTATCTTTACCGGTAAGAACAATAACTTCATCGTTTTGACGGATTTTTGCAGCCATTACATTCTCCTTACAGTACTTCTGGAGCTAAAGAAATGATCTTCATAAACTTCTCAGAACGAAGTTCACGCGTCACAGGTCCAAAAATACGAGTACCGATTGGTTGCTCTGTGTTATTGTTTAAAATTACACAAGCGTTGCCATCGAAACGAATAACCGCGCCATCTGGGCGACGAACACCCTTCTTGGTGCGCACAACAACTGCTTTTAACACATCACCTTTTTTAACTTTACCGCGTGGAATTGCTTCTTTTACAGTAACTTTGATGATATCGCCAATAGCAGCGTAACGACGGTGCGATCCACCTAGAACCTTGATACACATTACGCTACGAGCCCCTGAGTTATCAGCAACATCCAGCATAGTCTGTTCTTGGATCATATTAGTGCTCCGTTAAAATAAAAAACACCCTTTCGGGACGAACCTATTTGCCCTATGCAAATAGGTGGCGGATTATATCGCAAAGAGGATACTAAGATCAACCGAAATTTGAACATTTGAGTAGCCATACTGATTTGCAAAACTTTTCCAAAAAAAGACCGCTTGTATTGTGACAAGCGGTCAGTTTTCAATATAGATTTACTGCTTTAGTCATTGTTTAAAAAATAAATTATGATTTTTTAAACAACTCTTTTCCTTGCAACCATAGATAACAATCAATCTGTTTTAGGTCAAATTTTTCCAAGCCAAAATGTTTTTGAAAATCTAATAATACACTTTTAAAAGTTTGATAGTTTCTCAAGTCTGCTCTTTTAAAAGATGAAAATTGATATTCTTTATTGAGAGAACAGAGAAGTCTATCAACATAACTATCATAAATCGGAAATTCATTTGGATTATGGTGAGAACAATACTTTGTTGCAAAAGAATAAAAATTTTTCTTTTTGTCATTTATGATTACTCGCTGTATATCATCAACTAAAGTAACATCTCCCTTTGCTAGACGCTCATCAATCTTTAATGAATGAATATGTTTTGCCACCGAATACACAGAGAAAATATTGGTGCTATAAAAGTCATTTAGCGTTGATGCTTTTAATAAAACATCACTTAATAACTCATTCTTAGGCATAAGCTGACCAAAAAGTTTATTTAACGCTTCCTCTTGAGCAGTATAATTTTCAAGTGTTTTCCAGTAGTTAAGATATTTTTCTACTTCCACGACACTTGGTTTAGGAAGATTTTTTTCGCTGGAAATGGTTTTCATATATTCTCCATAGTTATTCCAACAAGCCGAACCTTTTTTAGTAGTTCGGCTGTTATTTATATTATGATAAATGTGAACCAGATTCTTCAAATAGTGCTTTTAATTTTGTGTATTCTTCACGTTCTTTAAGTTCATCACCCCAAGATGTAATACCTAAATATAAAGAATCTTTCTTAGCAAAGATCTCTAAGCAACCAAACTGCTCTACGGTAATATTATTTCCAGAGAGAGATAAGTGGCTTAGTTTAGGCAGTTGTGCTAATAAAGCCACCTCAGCCCAGCTAATATCAATAGATGTATTGATTAACCTAAGGCTCTCTAAACTTGGAAGTGTTGCAATTTTAGCTAAAGCTGCGGCACTTACAGGTCTATCGCTTAAGTCTAAAGAGCGAAGATTAACTAGTGCTTCACAATCAAATTGCTCAATAGCATTACTACCTTTTATACCATCTGAACCATTTAATTTTAGAGTTTCCAAACTTGAAATTTTAGCTATCTCAGCTAGTGAATTGACGGAAATATCTGCGTATTCTAAAGTCAGTTCTTTAAGATGAGTTAACTTACTCCATTTTGTTTCTTCGAAGTCTGATCTTATCTTTTCTCGATAATAACCACACCCATCTATAGTTAGCTTCTCTAAATTTGGAATAGTGACGATGGCTGATAATAATTCTACGCTTATAGATTTACCCTCTAGCACCAGCTCTTTTAGCGATGTGAACTGGCTTAAGTCTAAATCACGCTTCACCACTGCAACCTCATTACCAGATAAATCAAGCTTACGTAACTCAGTGCAAGAAGATAATGCCTTCAATAGATCATCTGTAATAGTCACACAATATCTAAGATTTAATTCAAGTAATTCGGGCAAACGACTTAATGGTGAAAAATCGTGACCATCCAATGCATTAAAAGATAAATCAAGATCCTCTAAACTCTCTATCTGAGCAATTTTTTCCAAGAAACCTTTAGCATTTTCACCAATGTTATTACTGGATAAGTCTAGTGTATTAAGCTGACTTAACTTAGTTAATGGCTCATAATCCTCTGCCGTCCCAGCCAACAGATTACTTGATAAATTAAGCACTTGTAAATTATTAGCCAAGGATGATAATTCACCTAATGTATCCGCTGTAATCTCGTTACGACTAAAATCAAAATCAGTAATGGTTGTCAGTTTTCCAACACACTCTGGAATCGACTCAATGTTCACATAACTGAAAGAAATCCCTTCTAAAAATTTTAAATGGGTCAATTTCTCAATACCACTGTAATCAAATACCTCATCAGGGAATGAAACACTTATCAGTATATCACTATGGTCAAGGTTACCTTCTTCGTCATAATAACCTGTGAAATTTGTCGCAACAAAATTACCCATTATGGATCTATCATTTAAATCAATTTCACAAGTTATCTCATCATCTACCAATGTTGGGAAATCTTCCTCAAACTCATCTTCAAATCTCCATTCTCCGTTGCTTTTGAGCAACATATATTTTAACGAATCAGACAAACTTACCCACCAGTTCCAATCCTCATCAGAAATCAGATTATTTTCATCAAATTCTTTTTTGGCAATATCTTTGTTAGATGATTTTACTTTTCTTGTGGTATCTCCCTCATTGATAAAGTTAATGACTTTGTTGCCTAAATATTGGGTATTCCAGTCTGATTCATACACCATTCCAATTTCACCAGAAATTTGGCGTAGTCCTTCTTTTGTGTTATCACAAGTAATAGAAATACTATTATTCTCGGCTTGCTCAATCACAAAATTACCGTATTTGGCGGATTTTTTCACCCCTTCAGCACCTTCCATTTGCACATTACGCGATACGCCATTGATATGGTTAATCAATTTGCTACCTAAAGATTGCGTATTCCAATCTGATTCATACTCCATTCCTAGCTTATCAGCAATCTCTCGCAGAGCTTGCTTCGTATTCTTAAGCGTAATAGAAATTTTGTTATCATTACCTTGTTCAATCACAAAGTTCTCATAACTTGCACTTTTTTTAATTTTTGACATAAATATCCCTTATTAATAAATAAAAAGAAATGTTGGGGGGGTATAAAAAAGGCAGTTCCTTTAAATAAGAACTGCCTTAGAAAGAAAATTAAACGTAGTGACTATCAACTTTAATCCCTTTTTCATTGTAAACATAAATCATAATCCCCTGTTTTATACTTACGCTCGTTGAAGTATACCCAACTAAAACTCCATTTGGTGCAAGTATCTGGAATAATTTTTTGCTACCATCATAAGCAACAAACGCCGAAGAACCTTGTTTAACAACTGTAGTAATAGCCATAATTAAATCCTCTAATGTAATTTTTTACCAAGATAAAGATGCCTTTATGGCAACATAAAGGCATAAGAAGGATATCATTCTTGCGAAAATAGATATTTAAACACGATAAATCACATAAGATGTGGGGGGGGATTAGCTAGAAAACCAAAGCGAAATAAATGGATATAGAGAAGAAATAAAAGCGGTGAGATTTTAGGAAAATTTTACAAAAAAATCCCCAGCATTGCTGCTAGGGATTTCTTATTTGAACTGAGTTAATTAAGCAACGATTGCTTTTTCAACTACACGAACTAAAGTGTGTGATTTAGTTTTAGAGAGTGGGCGACACTCTTTAACTTCTACTACATCGCCTAATTTAGCTTCGTTATTTTCATCGTGTACGTGAAGTTTAGTAGTACGACGGATAAACTTACCATAAATAGGGTGTTTAACTGTACGTTCAATAGCGATTACGAATGATTTATCCATTTTATCGCTAACTACTTTACCTTGTACTGTACGAATTTTATCAGTCATTACTCACCCGCCTTCTCGGTTAATACAGTTTTTACTTGTGCAATGCTACGACGCACTTGTTTTAACTGATGGGTTTGTTGAAGCTGACCGGTGGCTGCTTGCATACGCAACTTGAACTGCTCACCTAAAAGGTTTACTAATTCACCATTCAGCTCTTCAATACTTTTTGCACGTAATTCTTGAGCTTTCATTACATCACCGTCTTAGTTACAAATGTGGTTTTAAACGGAAGTTTAGCTGCTGCTAATGCAAATGCATTGCGTGCAACTTCTTCTGAAACACCATCCATTTCATAGAGAACTTTACCCGGTTGGATTAAGGCTACCCAGTACTCAACGTTACCTTTACCTTTACCCATACGGACTTCTAATGGTTTTTCTGTGATTGGTTTGTCTGGGAATACACGAATCCAGATTTTCCCTTGACGTTTTACCGCACGGCTCATCGCACGACGAGCTGCTTCAATTTGACGCGCAGTTAAACGGCCACGACCAACCGCTTTTAAACCGAATGAACCGAAGCTCACTTCTGTACCGCCAGCTAAACCGCGGTTACGACCTTTGTGAACTTTACGGAATTTTGTACGTTTTGGTTGTAACATTCAGTGATCTCCTTATTTACGACCTTTGCCACGTGGCGCCTTTTTAGGCTGTGCCGCTGGTTCTTTCTCAGATTCAATCACTGCAGCCATACCACCAAGAATTTCACCTTTGAAGATCCACACTTTAATACCGATTACACCGTATGTAGTGTGTGCTTCTGCAGTGTTATAATCGATGTCAGCACGAAGAGTATGTAGAGGTACACGACCTTCACGATACCATTCTGAACGTGCGATTTCTGCACCACCTAAACGACCGCTAACTTCAACTTTGATACCTTTAGCACCTAAACGCATTGCGTTTTGTACTGCACGTTTCATTGCGCGACGGAACATTACACGACGCTCAAGTTGAGATGCGATGCTATCTGCAACTAATTTTGCATCTAGCTCTGGTTTTTTCACTTCAGCAATGTTGATTTGAGCAGGAACGCCAGCAATTTTAGATACTGCGTTTCTTAATTTTTCAACATCTTCGCCTTTTTTACCGATTACGATACCTGGACGAGCTGTGTGAATAGTTACACGAATGCTTTTTGCTGGACGCTCAATAGTGATGCGTGAAACAGAAGCGTTCGCTAACTCTTTATTTAAAAATTGACGTACTTTGAAATCGCCTTCTAAATTGTCTGCGAAATCTTGTGTATTCGCGAACCAAGTAGAGCTCCAAGGTTTAACAATACCAAGGCGAATACCATGTGGATGTACTTTTTGACCCATTTGTTATTCTCCTACTGATTAACGATCTGACACAACCACAGTGATGTGGCTTGTACGTTTTAAAATACGATCTGCGCGACCTTTAGCACGTGGCATTACACGTTTCATGCTTGGACCTTCATCAACGAAAATCTTCGCAACTTTAAGATCATCGACATCTGCACCGTCATTGTGCTCTGCGTTTGCAATAGCTGACTCTAAAACTTTCTTAACTAAAGCTGCTGCTTTTTTGTTTGTGAAAGTTAAGATTTCTAATGCTTGCGCAACTTTTTTACCGCGAATTAAGTCAGCAACTAAGCGAGCTTTTTGTGCAGAAGTACGAGCGTAACGATGTTTTGCAATAGTTTCCATCTTTTACCTCTTATTTCTTAGCTTTCTTATCTGCGGCGTGACCGCGGTATGTACGAGTCGGTGCAAATTCACCTAATTTATGACCGATCATTTCATCAGAAACATAAACTGGAACATGCTGACGACCATTATGGACTGCGATGGTCAATCCGATCATTGATGGAATGATCATTGAACGACGGGACCAAGTTTTGATTGGTTTTTTATCCCCGCTTTCCACCGCCTTCTCTACCTTCTTCAACAAGTGTAGGTCAAGGAAAGGACCTTTCTTGAGAGAACGTGGCATGGCTTACCTCTTTTTAATGAATAAAATTATTTACCACGACGACGTACGATGAATTTATCAGTACGTTTGTTATGGCGAGTTTTCTTACCTTTGGTTTGAACGCCCCAAGGTGTAACAGGGTGTTTACCGAAGTTACGACCTTCACCACCACCGTGTGGGTGGTCAACTGGGTTCATCGCAGTACCACGAACTGTTGGACGAATACCTCTCCAACGGTTTGCACCTGCTTTACCAAGAACGCGAAGCATATGTTCTGAGTTACCTACTTCACCAATAGTTGCAGAACACTCAGCTAATACTTTACGCATTTCACCTGAGCGAAGACGTAAAGTTACATAGTTACCTTCACGAGCAATAATTTGCACATATGCACCAGCAGAACGAGCGATTTGACCGCCTTTACCTGGTTTTAATTCAACGTTATGAATTGTTGAACCAACTGGGATATTGCGCATTGGTAATGAGTTACCTACTTTAATTGGAGATGAAGCACCCGCTTGAATTTGATCACCAACAGATAAACCTTTTGGTGCAAGAATGTAGCGACGCTCACCATCTTTATAAAGTACTAATGCAATGTTTGCAGAACGGTTTGGATCGTATTCTAAACGCTCAACAACAGCTGGAATGTCTAATTTATTACGTTTGAAATCGATTAAACGATAGTGTTGTTTATGACCACCACCGATGTGGCGAGTGGTAATACGACCTAAGTTGTTACGACCACCAGTTCTAGATTTAGTATCTAAGAGTGCTGCAAAAGGTTTACCTTTGTGAAGCTCTGGATTAACAACTTTAACTACATGACGACGACCAGCGGAGGTCGGCTTACATTTAACGATAGCCATAGTTTTCTATTCCTCCGAATTACTCTGCCGCACCTTCAACAAAGTCAAGAGATTGACCTTCCTGAAGTGTCACGTACGCTTTTTTCCAATCACTACGACGACCTGATTTAGCACCGTGACGTTTAGTTTTACCTTTAACAACCACTGTACGAACAGAATCTACTTTAACTTCGAAAAGTTGCTCTACTGCATTTGCAATTTCTACTTTATTTGCATCTAAAGCGACTTTGAAAACGATAGTATTGCCTTTTTCTGCGTTATTTGTTGCTTTCTCAGAGATATGAGGTGCTTTAAGCACTTTTAGCAAACGTTCTTGTTGAATCATGCTAACATCTCCTCAATTTGTTTTACTGCATCTACAGTAACAACCACTTTATCGAAAGCGATTAAACTTACTGGATCAATTCCTTGAACATCACGCACATCTACTTTATATAAGTTGCGTGCTGCTAAGAATAGATTTTCATCTAAGCTCGCAGTAATGATAAGTGCGTCAGTTAACGCCATATCTTTTAATTTTTGTACTAAAACTTTAGTTTTTGGTGCGTCAATTTCAAATTTATCAACAACAACTAAACGATCTTGACGAACAAGTTCAGAAAGAATGCTTTTGATTGCACCACGGTACATTTTCTTGTTCACTTTTTGGCTGTGATCTTGTGGCTTAGCTGCGAAAGTTACACCACCAGAACGCCAGATTGGTGATTTAACATCACCTGAACGAGCACGACCAGTACCTTTTTGACGCCAAGGTTTTTTACCTGAACCAGACACTTCAGCACGAGTTTTTTGAGCACGACTTCCTTGACGAGCACCTGCTGCATACGCAACAACTACTTGGTGGATTAACGCTTCGTTAAACTCACGTCCGAAGGTAGTTTCAGAAACAGTTAGTGCGTTTGCACCTACAACTTGTAATTCCATCTCTATCTCCTAGACTTATGCTTTAACAGCTGGTTTTACGATAACATCACTATTAGTTGCACCAGGTACAGAACCTTTAACTAATAATAATTTACGCTCAGCATCTACACGAACAACTTCAAGTGATTGAACGGTTACACGCTCAGCACCTAAGTGTCCAGCCATTTTTTTACCTTTAAACACACGACCTGGAGTTTGGTTTTGACCAATAGAACCAAGTACACGGTGTGATAAAGAGTTACCGTGAGTAGCATCTTGAGTACGGAAGTTCCAGCGTTTAACACCGCCAGCAAAACCTTTACCTTTAGAAGTACCAGTAACATCTACTTTTTTAACATCTGTGAAGATGTCTACGTTGATTTCTTGACCTAAAGTGAATTCTTCACCTTCAGTACGAAATTCCCATAAACCGCGACCAGCTTCAACACCTGCTTTAACGAAATGACCTGCTTCAGGCTTAGTTACACGATTCGCTTTTTTCGAACCAGTTGTAACTTGAACTGCAGTATAGCCATCGTTTTCAAGAGTTTTAACTTGAGTCACACGGTTGGCTTCGATTTCGATTACGGTAACTGGAACTGACACGCCATCTTCTGTGAAGATACGGGTCATACCAACTTTACGACCGACTAAACCAATCATTGTAATAACCTCTTAATTAACCTAGGCTGATCTGCACGTCAACGCCGGCAGCCAAATCTAAACGCATTAATGCATCAACAGTTTTCTCTGTTGGCTCAACAATATCAACTAAACGTTTGTGAGTACGAATTTCATATTGGTCACGCGCATCTTTATTAACGTGTGGTGAAATCAATACTGTAAAACGCTCTTTACGCGTTGGTAAAGGAATTGGACCACGAACTTGTGCACCAGTACGTTTAGCTGTTTCTACGATCTCCGCAGTTGATTGATCGATCAAACGATGATCGAACGCTTTTAAGCGGATACGGATTCTTTGGTTCTGCATTAGACCAGAGCTCCATTAAAATTTAGCTAATAAAAAAACCGAACCACCAAACTTAATAAATTACATTAAGGGGGCACAGTCATACCTTGTTATAGCTCCCAAATCGGGAACATTTTATGTACTACAAAATCTGTAATACCACCTAGTAAATGATTACACTAAGTGACGCTATCTATACATCAGTGAAAGCGTTTCGCAATTATAAGAAAATTTCCCGATAATAACAAGCTCAATTTCAACCTTCTGCTAAAGAATTTACAAATATTTCAATATTCTCTCGTTTTAAAAATAGGAAAAAATCGTCATTTTTTTCTTATTTTTCGACTTATATCACAAAAAAACTCAATTTTTTGGATTGAAAAGCCTTTCTAGCTAGGAGATTATTTGAACGGTGGTATAACCACTGGGATTCAATATATTAGTTCACATAAACGGAGGTAGTTGTATGAACCATATCAACAAACAAACTCAGGATATCCGTAACCTATTGTTACCGATTGTAGGTGAAACAAAAGCTAAAACATATTTCTCTTATTATGGAATATTCCAAGATGATTTGATGTTTGGCCTATATAAAGAAGGGCATTTTTATCTAAAACTCGCAGAAAAAGATGTTATTAATGCACTTAATCTCGGAGCTGAATCTTTAATTGACCCGAAAATCAGTAAAACGAACATGTTTTACTTATTACCCGATACTATTTTGGACAATTTAGTTGCCTATGCACATTGGTTCACTCATAGTTTAGCTGAGATTCAAATATCCAAAATATCCTTTTATACTCAGAGAAAAAAGAAAATTCGTTCCCTGCCTAACTTAAACATAAACCTAGAAAGAGCGTTAAAACGTATCAATATACATTCTGTTGAGGATTTAATTGAGAAAGGTGAGATTAACGTATTTATCGAATTGATTAAAATAGGTTTTGACCCTGACCCCAATCTTCTATTTAAGCTCTATGGAGCCGTCAATCATCAATTTATCTATACCCTTTCCGAAAAAACAAAACGAGATTTACTTGCCGAAACAGATGAAGCACTTTATCAAGCGGGAATGAGAAAACGCTTTCACTTAAATTAAGTAGATCAAAATTATGATCCATATCACAAAATAGATAAAAAATATGAAAGGTATGCGGGTTCAGCATTCCTTTCTAATCGCCTCAATGCTACCATTTTCCAGTTTACTCGTAACATTTAACTATGACTTTTAGGAGAAATTATGGAATTCCGTATTGAAAAAGACACAATGGGCGAAGTGAAAGTACCAGCAAATCGCTACTGGGCAGCACAAACAGAACGTTCTCGCAATAACTTTAAGATCGGTCCTGAAGGCTCAATGCCAGCTGAAATCATTGAAGCATTTGGCTACTTAAAGAAAGCAGCAGCCTATGCAAACCACGATTTAGGTGTATTACCTGTTGAAAAACGTGATTTAATTGCAACCGCTTGTGATGAAATCTTGGCAAATAAGTTAGATGATGAATTTCCATTAGTGATTTGGCAGACAGGTTCAGGCACACAATCTAATATGAATGTGAACGAAGTCGTAGCGAATCGTGCCCATGTTTTAAATGGTGGAAAACTTGGCGAGAAATCCATTATCCACCCGAATGATGATGTCAATAAATCACAATCTTCAAATGATACCTACCCAACCGCAATGCACATTGCAGCCTATAAAAAAGTGGTAGAACATACTCTTCCTTGTGTTAAACGCTTACAAAAAACCTTAGCAGACAAAGCAGAAGCCTTTAAAGATGTGGTAAAAATTGGTCGTACTCACCTAATGGATGCGACACCACTCACATTAGGTCAAGAATTCTCAGCTTATGCAGCACAACTTGCTTTCGGTATTAAAGCCCTTGAAAATACTTTGCCACACCTTGCTGAACTAGCTTTAGGGGGGACAGCGGTTGGTACGGGTTTAAATACACCAAAAGGCTATGATGTGAAAGTGGCTGACTACATTGCCAAATTCACAGGGTTACCTTTTGTTACCGCACAAAATAAATTTGAAGCACTCGCAACTCACGATGCGATTGTTGAAACCCACGGCGCATTAAAACAGCTTGCAGTATCTCTCTACAAAATTGCCAACGATGTACGCCTATTAGCATCAGGCCCTCGCTCTGGTATTGGTGAGATTTTAATTCCTGAAAATGAGCCAGGTTCATCAATTATGCCAGGTAAGGTAAACCCAACTCAATGTGAAGCAATGACAATGGTTTGTGCTCAAGTACTCGGTAATGATGTCACTATCTCATTTGCTGGCACACAAGGCCATTTCCAATTAAATGTGTATAAACCAGTTATGGCATTTAACTTCTTACAATCTGCACAATTATTAGCTGATGCTTGTGTTTCATTTGATGAACACTGTGCTGTTGGTATTGAACCAAATCACCCACGCATTAAACAACAATTAGAGCAATCACTAATGCTGGTTACTGCATTAAATACCCACATTGGTTATGAAAATGCAGCGAAAATTGCTAAAACAGCACATAAAAATGGCACTACGCTTAAAGAAGAAGCCATTAACTTAGGATTAGTGACTGCAGAGCAATTTGACGAATGGGTTCGTCCTGAAGATATGGTTGGAAGTTTGAAGTAATCACCCCATCCAACAGCTAAAATAATGTTGTAGGACGCTTATAGCGTCCTACTTTTTTTCTCACTAAATTCTATCTACTTTAAAAGCTAACATCTCACATATCCGCCACTAACCTGTTTAATCACATCAAACAATTCTAGATTGAGCAATTCAACTAACGCATGATCAATACTAATTCCACACACTTTGGCGAGATCATCAATACTAATGGGCTCGAGTCCTATTTGATCCAATAACTGTTGTTGGGAAGCGGTAAGATCAGGTAATTTTTTTGCAAATGATGGTTTGCTTGATACCGTTGCAGATTTTTGATGAAAACTGACCGCTTGTTCTGTTGTAAATAATGAAGGTTGAATCTCTCTATTTATTACGCTATCTTGTCGTTGATATGCAATCGCATCCAAAATATCATCAATACTTTCAACCAATAACGCCCCATCTTTAATCAATTTATGACACCCTTGGCTATATGGATTTTGCACACTATTGGGTAAAGCAAAAACCTCTCTACCTTGCTCTAAGGCATATCGGGCAGTTATCAATGAACCGCTATTCAGCGTAGCTTCTACCACAAGCGTTCCTAATGATAAACCACTAATAATGCGGTTTCGCCTTGGGAAATTCTCTGCGAGCGGCGGTTGATTAGGAAAAAATTCTGATACTAGCGCCCCACCTTTTGCGATAATATTTTCCGCCAACTTTTTATGTCGGCTTGGGTAAATTTGGTCTAAACCACTTCCTAGCACCGCAATAGTTATGCCATTCTCTGCCAGTGCTTTCTGATGACAGAACCCATCAATCCCTATCGCTAGCCCACTTGTTACTGCTATCTGATTTTTTACTAACTCACTAGCAAAATATCCCGACCAATATTCTCCATAATGAGAATAATCCCGACTGCCCACCATTGCAATTTGTGGCATTGAAAGCACTTCAGTTTGCCCTTTCACAAATAATATAGGCGGTGCGGTACTAATTTGGCGTAGTAGAAAAGGATACTCCACATCAAATAATGAAATTAAATGCTGTTGTGGTTTTTCCGCCCAACCCAAAGCACTATCAATCCAACGCCAATCAGGATTAAACCAACGTTGGATCTGCTTTTCATTCCAGCCTATTTGGCGTAATTGCTCTCTGTCATAATTGCAAAATACAGCAAAGTCGACTTCGTTTAATAGTCTGCCAATTCTTTGCGCTCCCAACTGTGGAACTTGCAATAACGCTAATAATTTCGTGATCTCTATCATTTTTTATACTATTTTGTAATTTTCTTGCCTATCGTTTCCCTAATCGTAAGAAAAAGGCTAAAATAATCGAACTAATTATTTTTAATTTTTCGATGGAGATCGTAAAAATGGCAGTATTAGATGTACTAATTTATCCTGATGACAATTTGGCAAAAGTTTGCCAACCCGTAGAGAAAGTGGATGACGAATTACGTCAATTCATTGATGATATGTTTGACACAATGTATCAACAAGAAGGCATTGGCTTGGCCGCGCCACAAGTGAATGTATTGAAACGCGTTATTACCATTGATATTGAAGGTGATAAAACCAATCAAATCGTGTTGATTAACCCTGAAATTCTAGAAAGTAGTGGTGAAACAGGCATTGAAGAAGGCTGTTTATCTATCCCTGGTTGTCGAGCATTAGTTCCACGCAAAGAAAAGGTGACTGTGAAAGCATTAAACCGTCAAGGCGAAGAATTCATCCTAAATGCAGATGGATTATTAGCGATTTGTATTCAACATGAAATTGACCATTTGAATGGTGTGCTGTTTGTTGATCATATCTCTCAACTCAAACGCCAACGGATCAAAGAGAAAATGCAAAAACTCAAAAAACAGCTTGCTAAATTCAAATAACAAGCGGTCTGATTTCTGATATTTTTTACAAAAATCGTAATATGAACAACACTCAACTAAACAATTCCAACAGTGCTTATGATGATATTCCTTATCCATCGCAAGTGTTCCACCATTGCCAACCAAATAGATTACACGCATTAGCTAAGTTAAAAGGATTGAATCCACCTGCATTGGATAATGCGCGAATACTAGAGATTGGTTGCTCTTTTGGTGGTAACCTCATTCCTCACGCCATTCGATATCCAAATAGCCAAATCATTGGTATTGACTTGTCTGAAAAGCAAATTGCTATTGGTCAGCAAATGATGGCGGAGCTTGGGTTGAATAATGTCACGCTCATTGCTGCTGACATTAGTAAAGTGAATTTTGAAAATATTCAATTTGACTATATCATCTGCCATGGTGTGTTTGGTTGGGTGCCTGAATTTGTACAAAATACCATTTTACACATCACGCAACACTATCTTGCGTCCAATGGCGTAGCATTTATCAGCCACAACACTTACCCAGGTTGGCATTTAAAAGATATGGTAAAAGAGCTGATGCAGTTTGGAACAGATGCTCAAATACATCCATTTGAGCGCATTGACCAAGCCAAAACGTTATTTGACGATACGGCAAATTTATTAGCAAAATATAACCCTAATATTCATACAGAATTTACCAAAATCGCTAACCACATTATACAGGCAGAAAAATATTATGTAGCACACGAGTATTTTGAGGAAATCAACCAGCCTTTTTATTTACATCAATTTGTTAAGAAGGTTAATGGCTATGGGCTTGGTTATGTTGCTGATAGCTCAGTATCGAATATTGGCATTATTGGTTCTTTGTCAGGAATGAATAATGAACAAATTTACCAAAGATTTGATAGAGATATTGTTGATATTGAGCAGTATTTTGATTTTATCAACCAACGCCCTTTTCGTTGCACACTGTTAACCCATCAGCATAATCTTGTTGGCTATGATATTGATAAATATAATCTGTGCCATCATTTTCCTGATTTGTATCTCAAAGCACGCTTAACTCGTTCAGGAGATGGAACTAATCAATCTTGGGTCACAAGCGATGGGTTGTTTAGTATTTCTTCATCTAAGTTTACAGATAAGATTGCAAATCAGCTAAATAACAGCAATCAGCCTTGTAAAATATCCGAATTACAAAGCCTTGCTGATGGTGAAAATATTAACTCATCAAACGATTTGTTATTAGTGATGATTCACCAAGACAATAGCTATATTAGCTATTCTCCAGTAGAAATAAATCCTTATGGAGAATACCCTAAATTGGCTGACAAATTTGCCCGTCTGATTAATTTTGTAAGCAATAACCCTAGCATTACCAAGCTGTCAAATATCTACGGAGAAATCATTGCATTGACGCCATTTACAAACTGTTTAGCTCCTTATTTAGATGGTACAAATCATCTTAAAGATTTGGTCAAACTGATGCGTAATGAATTTAAAAATGGCAACCTTGTGCTGAATAAAGATGGCAAACCTGTTCCATACCGTAATATTCGCAACGGTAATTTAGAGACGATGATTAAAGAAACCTTGGATAATCTACAATCAAATGGTTATTTTAATCAATATTAAGGAGAAATAATGCTAACCCTATACGCACTAAAACAGTCTCGTGCTTACCGCATTATTTGGTTGTTAGAATTGTTAGAACTTGATTACAAATTAGAAATTATTGAGCGAGATAAACAAACCTTTCTTGCTCCGCATTCTTTACGCAGCATCCACCCGCTTGGTAAATCACCGTTAATTCAAGATGGGGAATTAGTATTGGGCGAAAGTGGTGCGATTGTGGAATATCTTCTCAATAAATATGATCCAGAAAATCGTTTCCGTATTACCGCAGATCAACCAAATTACCCGAATTATCTCTATTGGTTACATTATGCGGAAGGTTCAATAATGCCTTATCTGATTATCTCATTAATTCTCAAACGAATTGATGAACGTAAAATGCCGTTTTTTGTGAAACCAATTGCACGCAAAATTACCAATGGCGTTAGAGAGAGTTTCTTGACTCCTCAACTCAAACTACACTTAGATTACATTGAGCAACATCTTGCACAAAAACAATGGTTTTTAGGTGAGCAATTAAGTGGTGCGGATATTATGATGGGTTTTCCATTGCAAGTTTTAACCGCTCGAGGCTTGGAAGGATATCCTAATATTCACGCCTATACTCAACGAATTAGGCAAACCGCATCCTTTAAACGTGCAGAAGAAAAACTCGGTGAATTTAAGCTTTAATTTAAACATAACAAAGGACAATAATATGATTATCGTAACAGGCGGCGCTGGCTTTATTGGCAGTAATATTGTTAAAGCATTAAATCAAATCGGACGTACTGATATTTTAGTGGTAGATAACCTTAAAAATGGAGAAAAATTTGTTAATTTAGTCGATCTAGATATTGCTGATTATTGTGATAAAGAAGATTTTATTGCCTCTATTATTGCAGGCGATGATTTTGGTGATATTGATGCCGTTTTCCACGAAGGTGCTTGTTCCGCCACAACAGAATGGGACGGCAAATATATGATGCAAAATAACTACGAATATTCAAAAGAGTTATTACATTATTGCTTAGATCGTCAAATTCCATTTTTCTACGCATCAAGTGCGGCAACCTACGGTGGACGTTCAGATAACTTTATCGAAAAACGAGAATTTGAACAGCCTTTAAATGTATATGGCTACTCAAAATTCTTATTTGATGAATATGTGCGTAAATTACTCCCTGAAGCACAATCGCCTATTTGTGGCTTTAAATATTTCAATGTTTATGGCCCGAGAGAGCAACATAAAGGCTCAATGGCGAGTGTTGCTTTCCACCTAAACACACAAATTTTAAAAGGCGAAAATCCAAAACTGTTCGCAGGATCAGAAACATTCTTGCGTGATTTTGTTTATGTTGAAGATGTTGCTCAAGTCAATATTTGGGCGTGGCAAAATGCGATCTCAGGCATCTTCAATTTAGGTACAGGTAATGCGGAATCTTTCAGAGCGGTTGCTCAAGCGGTTATTGATTTCCACCAAAAAGGGCAAATTGAAACTATTCCATTCCCTGATCACTTAAAATCACGCTATCAAACTTTCACTCAAGCGGATTTAACTCAATTACGCCAAGCTGGCTATGATAAACCTTTCAAAACGGTTGCAGAAGGTACTCGTGCTTATATGGAATGGTTGAATAGATAAGCGGTTAGATTCTATACCCATTTTGCAACTCAATATTACCTAGTAAAAGTCGCCCTTCTATGAAGTTCGACTTTTATTATTAGAATACCGCCTCAAGACGTAAAAACGCGCCTAATGTATGCTTACGTTCTAGTTTCCTATTATTATAAAAATTGACTTCGGGTTGAACAAAAAGCCACTCACGCAAAATAGGCTGCCGCCACGTTACAAAAGGTCCGTAATAATTTAAAGAAACTCGTTTTTTATCTATATCTCCACCAATAGATACGCCGTAATTCAAACGTTTATAACCAGCAAAATTATGTTCACGATAAAGGCTATTTCCCCAAATTGATGTTTCCACAAGATCGTTTCTATAATCAATATAAGTATGATTATTAATAAACGTATTCTCATTTTGTACAAATTTATTCTCAAAATTAGTACGTAAATAATGCTTACTATTTAAACCATAACGATAAATTTGTTCTAAACGAGTAGAATAGGTTTCATTATGTTTCCACTCTTTGCTTACTTTCAAACGAGCAAAAATATCCGCACCAGAACGAATTCCGATATCAAAATCCGTGTCAATCCCCCAATTTTTAATACCATCAGACCAACGTAATGCAAGGGACGAGTTATCATTTCTTGCTTGACGACGATCATAACGCTTATTTCTTTCTAATGGTTCTCGATAATTAGGGCTAATTTGGTTCTTATCTTGAGCTTGGTTATCTAAATCTTCATCACCAATCACAATACTAAGACGTCTTTTTAAAGCAGGTAATCGAACTTTAGCACGCACACGTGGCTTTATAGAATAGCCATCATATCTATTCCATTGATTATCTAACATGATTCGGAGTGTAGCTGATGCAGGTTTATTAGGATCTGGCTCACCCAACCAATTATCAATAGAATTTGCCCATGCATGTAAGGTTGATTTCAAATTAGAATGTTGTTTATCCACCATACTTTGCTCTGTTTCTGCCCAAGATAATACAGGCAAACTACTCAAGATACCGATAGCGGATAATTTAAAAAGAGGATATTTCATAACTATTCTCCTATTGTGAATAGCTTGATATTATAGCAAAACAACAAAAAGGTCTAAATCTAAAATAGGATTTACGTTATCCCTGAATTCCAACTAGCTTTTCCCATACTTTTTGAACTGAAATATTTTCCATTCCTTGAGCTTGTAGATAGTGCTGATTTTTACCATAAGCACCTATGAGATTAGGATCCGTTGCACCATATAAGATAATGTTCGGTTTGTCTAATGCTGCTGTTAAATGACTAAGTCCTGTATCAACAGAAATCACTACTTGAGCATTCGCAATTTGCTCTGCAAGCTCCGTTAGGCTTAACTTAGGCAATACTTTAATTTTTTCTGACAGTTCAGCTAAACGAGTTGCTCGTTCAAATTCTTTTTGATTTCCCCAAGGTAAACGAATTTCTAACCCTGAATGGATGCAATGTTCAAAAAGCTCAGACCACGAATTTTCTTGCCAATGTTTGTCTGCTCTTGTGGTTGCGTGAATAGCAATGAGATAAGGTGAATAAGCGGTGAGATTTTCCTGTTCTTTTGCAAGTGAAGTGAAATGGCGTGCAATAGCATAATCGCCAAGTGCATCAGGTAATGAATACCCCAAACTTTGAGCAAATAACTGACGAATACGTTCAACGGCGTGTTGTTGATAGGAAATAGCATGTCGTTTGTCATAAAACAAAGTAGCTATCGGTTCACGAATAGAGTGGTGATCGTAACCATGTTTTTCGCCTTTAGCTAAACGAGTCGCAAAGAAAGCACTTTTTAATAGCCCTTGAGCATCAATCACAACATCATAATGTTCTTGCTGTAATTGCTGTTTGAATGATGACCATTGTTGCAAAGTTTCTTGAGAAAGTAACCGCTTACGCCACACTCGAAATGCAAAGGGAATAACCTTTTTTACCGCTGAATGCCAATGGGGAATTTCAGCGAAAGCAGGTTCAACAACCCAATCTATTTGGAGATTGGGTATCTTATTTTGAGCATCGGTAAGTGAAGGTAAAGTATGAATAACATCACCCATTGATGATGTTTTGATTAGGCAAACTTTCATTTCTAATTCGTTTTTCCAATCAGTTCATCAAGTTTAGCTAACACCATTTCAGGTTGAATATCGATAAGGCTTTGGTGATAACCCTCGGCACTATCTTGTGATTTACGCACTTTAATTAGCCCACCTTCAATTAAGCGAATAATTACCGCATTGTGTGATAACGGTGGTGTATATTGTGGACTCGTTGGGCCATAAAGGGCCACTAATGGACGATTTAACGCAGCAGCAATATGCATCAACCCAGAATCATTGCTAACTATGGCAACACAATCAGCAATTAAATCTACCGCTTGATTAAGATCCGTCTGCCCTGCTAGGTTAATACAATAACGTTGCTGTTCCGCTGGTAATGAGGTACGGATTTCTTCGCCAACAGTTTCATCTTTCTTCGAGCCAAATAAACGAATAGCGTAACCTTGTTCAATCAATTTTTGTGCTACTTTTGCATAGTGATAATGTGGATAACGTTTTGCAGGCCCAAACTCAGCTCCAGGGCAAAAACCGATTGTAGGACGATTTTCTGCATCATCTAGCTGTTTGTCAAAATGCTGTTTTGTCTGCATAATCTGTTCAGCATTCACTTGCAAATAAGGGTAAGAAATAGGTAATTGATCCGCAACGGGAATATGCCCTTTATCAAAGGCAAGTGCGACATAGCGTTGCACCATTAGTGGATAATCCTGTTTATTCGCTCTAAGATCATTCAGCAATCCATAACGCATTTCACCTTTCCAACCACGACGGTGCGGAATACGAGCAAAAAAGGGAATAAAAGAAGATTTAAGAGAGTTAGGTAAAACAATCGCCATTTGGTACTGATTTTGCAAATTTTTACCTAGATCATACCGCTTACAGAGTGCAAAAGATCCGTGTCCAATCGGCATTGAAATGGCTTTACGCACTTCAGGCATTCTAGCTAACAAAGGACGACACCAATCAGGAGCCATTACATCAATCTGACAATTAGGGTAATTTTGTTTAAGCTGTTGATATAGGCTGTGAGACATCATCATATCTCCAACCCAAGATGGCGCAATAATCAAAATATTCATATAACTTCCCTTATGATCGTTTAACGCATTTTTCCGCAAGTAAATTGTTACGGTTATCTCGCAATGTTCCTACGCCATTGAAATCTTCTGTCCAAATCCAACGAATATTGCTGTATTTCTTCCCTTGTGTAACGACACTCGGCGATAAAGTGTAAGAAGCACGATTAAAAGTAAGTGCAATTGGGCTGTTTTTTTTACTATTTAAAAATTGAACTCTTAAAATTTGATTTTTTTCACATTGATAACTGACAATACGTTGCTTTTTTACTACATCTTTTTTTATTGATGATATTTTTTGTTCTGGCTGTTGAATTTTTTGTTCAACTTGTTCTGCTGGAGCAATCGTTGTTGTACTACATCCTAGCAGTACAGTTGCAGTGAGCAAAGAAAATGCTTTTTTCCATAAATACATTATTGTCCCCTTAATGTCAGTCAGAAAAAAAGAGCAACGCAATGCGTTGCTCCGAATACTACTTATTATTTATAAATATAGTTACCATTCGCTTGGCGGATAAATTTACCACCTGAGCCAATGTTCATTTCAGTAACACGATTATTTGCATCTAAACGAACCGTTACTTTTTCTCCAACTTTCAGATTACTTACAATATTGTTTACTTTACTCATTGCATTAACATCAGAGATATTCAAATTATTATCTCTGAATACTTGCATTAAAGAAACGCCTTTCGGTACAACCATTGTTTTAGTCGAAACAGCGTTCGATGTAACTTCAACTGTTTTTGCTGGCGTTGGTTTAACCACTGAAGGTTTAGTTTCAACAGTTTTTGCTGGTGCTTTTACTACTACTGTTTTTTCAACTACAGTTGCTCTTTCTGGTTGTGGTTGTGCTTTTTTCACTGGTTCAGGCGTTGATTTACTTTCTGGTTGATAAATCACACTTCCTGTTGTTTCAGGTTTTTTAGTAGGCTGAATAACCACAGGTTTAGTTTCTGCTACTTTTGTCTCAGATTTAACTTCAGCAGGTTTTGCTGCAACCGCTGGTGTCGGCTCTACACGATTTTCAACAGTAGGCTGAGCCATTTCTGATGTTTGAGCTGGTTGTTCTACAACAGTATTTGTTGCAGTTTGCTCCGTAGTTTGTTGTTCAGCTTTTGCCTGTGCCATTTGTGCTTCTTGTTGTGCCTTAGCTTCTGCTTCAGCTCGTTTTGCTTCTTCTTCATCAACAGGGCGGAATTCAATCGGTAAACTTGTACCCTGTTCCTGCAATGACTCTACTGTTTCAGGCGTATTTGGTTTTAATAAGAAAAACGCTAATAATAGAGCAAGTGCTAATAAAATTACGATCAATAAACGTCGATATTTTGATGGTACTTTTTCTGCCACGGAAGGCTTAGCCGTTTGAGCTGTTTGCGTAGGAATTACTCGCTCAACCGTATTTGGATTTACCGCATTTACTTTTTCCTGCTCATTCACTGGTGGCTGTACTGTTTTTGGCTCATCGACTCTAGGCGTATCAACCGTAGCAGTTGCTTTAGTTGGTGCTTTATCCGCTTCATCAATAACAGGAGCAAATGCAAAACCTTTCGGTTTTTGAGAGTCTTCTGTTGTTTCTGTTTTAGGGGTATTTTCTTTTAACATTGTTTGTTCTTCTAAGGTTGATAACTCAGTTGCTTTATCCACAGGACGTTTCATTACGGGTGTGAATGTGTAATTAGGTGCTTGTTTTGACGATAACGAAAACATCACTTTCGGCTTTGTGACTCCTTTTTCGCTATGTTGTTCAATTTCTTTTTCTAATTCTGTTGTGGTAGTGGCTGTTGGCTGACCAAACGTCGGCTCTTTACGTTGATTATATTGGCTCATAAAAATCCAAGGGAAATAACTAAAAAACAGCAATCATTTTAAAGGATTTATTGCCTATCATCATCAAATTTCTTTGAAATCACTATTATTTATGTTATCCCCACTATTTTTTCGATCAAGATCGAAAAATAAATTAGCTATTCTTGAGCTTATTCTGCCAATGATTAAAGTAGCGACTGTTCGTTTTATATCAACACAGAAAGGAGCTATTTATTATGAAAAAACTGACTCAATATGCCACTGCCCTACTTTTAGGGGCATTAAGTTTAACTGCTAGTGCAGAAGAAAAAGGTGTAAGCACACCATCTGAAACTCAAGCTCAAGTACAAGCGTTGCAAACCCAAGCAAAAATTGCAAATCCAAATGCAATCAATATCAACACCGCAACTGCATCAGAATTACAAGACAAATTAGTTGGCATTGGTGCTAAGAAAGCACAAGCAATTGTCGAATATCGAGAGAAAAATGGTAAATTTCTCAATATTGAACAACTAACAGAAGTATCAGGTATTGGGAAAGCAACACTTGATAAAAATCGAGATCGTATCGTTTTAGAGTAATCTAACCGCTTGTTCCCCTTGTTGCCTATCTATAAGGGGAACTTGCTTAGATTGTAAACTTTGTGACTTTTGCTATACTGCTCTCCTTGTGAAAGTATGAAAAATCAAAACATAGGATAGTCAAATGTCATTAACAGCTTATAAAGCACCAAGTTATGCACAACGTGCAAAAATTGCATTTCAATATTTAATGCCACAACAAGGTTTAACACGCCTTGCGGGTTGGTTTGCAGAGAAAAAATTAGGTGCATTAACCCATTTTGTAATTAAAGTCTTTACCAAGAAGTACCAAGTTAATTTAGCTGAAGCTGAAAAAACAAATCCTTCAGATTATGCCACTTTTAACGAATTTTTTATTCGTCCATTAAAAGAAAATGCACGCCCTATCGATCAAGATACTCAAACCTTATGCTTACCTGCTGATGGTCGAGTAAGTGAAGCTGGGCAGATTACACAAAACTCGTTATTACAAGCTAAAGGGCATACATTTACCCTAGAAACGCTACTTGCTAACGACCTCGCACTAGCCGAAAAATTTAAAGATGGCCAGTTTATTACCACTTATCTTTCTCCAAGAGATTACCATCGTGTGCATATGCCTTGTGATGCAACACTCCGCAAGATGATTTACGTTCCAGGCGAATTATTTTCGGTGAATCCATTTTTAGCGGAACATATTCCAAACTTATTTGCTCGTAACGAACGAGTAATTTGTGAATTTGATACAACGTTTGGCACAATGGTTCAGATTTTAGTCGGTGCAACAATTACCGCGAGTATGAGCACTATTTGGGCAGGTGTTATTAATCCACCACGTTCTAAAGAGCTTCTTGTGTACGAATATCTTGCAGAAGGAGAAAGTGCGATTCATCTCAAAAAGGGGCAAGAAATGGGAGCTTTCCGCTTAGGTTCGACGGTCATTAACCTTTTCCCTAAAGAGAGTGTTACTTTATCTTCTCATCTTATTGCTGGCGAGCCAACCCGAATGGGCGAACCTTTAGCAAAAATCCTTAGTTAAAATCAAATAAACGAAAGCGAGTGGTAGCCCTACTCGCTTTTTTATCCATAATTGCAAAAAGGTGTAATAGACAAATTTGGACTGAACTAGATGATTCCTAAACTTTACAGCATTTTCGCAACGGTTTTAAGCTGCATTTTAGGTGTTCCAACATTAAACCGAAATTCACATTCCTTCAAGAATAAAGGAAAGTTTTTTCGGTTTATTCCATTATATTTTCGAAGTACTAGCTTGGCTTGACTCCATTTTCAATCCGGTTAATGTGATTCTCTCGCTCTGAAAATATCTCAGAATGATTAATTCGCTTGTGATGAAATTCAAAAGTGCATCATAACTGCGATAATAATTGGTATACATTCAGCTATCCAGCTTAATTTTCCTTTTAATAACTGGAATTAATTCCATAACCATAACAGTAAACACCTTACCTTGCCATTTTAAGACTCCAAAAACAGACTCTTTAATAATAAACGAGTATTGTGTTTAATAAGAGTGCTGTTCGAATAAAACATGAGAGTTTCCTTTTTTGTTTAGGTTGAATTTAAAACTCATATTCTAAACAAGGAAACTCTCAATTTTTATAGTTAAGTCAGATCGAGTCTAATCTTCTACGTAAAAAATAGTATTACCAAATATCTTTATAGAGTATCTTAGAATTTATAGCTGACGTTAGCGCCGAAATGACGACCTGCTTCTGTGTGTCTACGATAATCACCATTAGAAATGGCTCCTCTCGCTTTACCCCAAACAGCATATTGTTTATCTAATGCGTTATAAACTCCTACGTCAATGTGTAGATTTTGCGTAACGTTATAATGCGCGGTAATATCCAGTACTCCATAACCTGGTAGTCTTTCCCAACCTTTAGATTTTGGCATGTCTTTTACTTTTTTCGCTGCAGCAAATTTCACCTTAGCTTCTACACCCCAAATATCATCTGGCTGTGTATACGCTAAAGCAACAAAACCAGTTAATGGATCAATATAACCTCTTGGCTTACCTGAACTATCTTTGTCTTTACCATAAGAGAAACCCGTATTTAAGGTCATACCTTTTGCTAACCCTAGCATATCTAGGTTTAGTTTACCGTCAAATTCAATACCATAAACACGGCTCTTACCTTTTTGATTCGCTAAATCACAAGGCACATTCTGATTAAAAGTAGAGCCACATTCGGACATATCTAAGAAAATTAAATCACGATAGCGGTTATAAAATAAGGTGGTGGTTTGTTTACCCCATTCACCCTCACTACGCCAAGTGAACTCCAATCCATCGGAGATTTCTGGTTTTAAATTAGGATTTGGTCTGGTACCCCAGTGTCCATAGCTTTGAACATTATTTTCACCATAACCAGGTAAACGAGTTGCATGATGGTAATTTAAACTCAGTAGCTGGGCTTGATTCACTGAATAGTCAGCACGTAAACCATAGCCAAGAGCGGTACGGCTATAATTAAATAACTCTTGGACTTTCTGCTCAGTCAAATTCTCTTTCTTAGGTTTGATTTTAATATGAGTTAAGTGCACAGATGGGGTCAAGCTAATTCCAGAGGTCCCAAAGCTCACACGATCAGAAAGATACAGTTTAGCTTGCATCTGTTTTTGAGTTGGGAAAAAAGCGAGCGTTTTTTCTTGACGATACCGCAATGACTGAACCTTACTTTGTTGCAAGTTCAGCCCATAGTTGAAATCATTGACAATCAGCTCACCAACAGATTTGTTTAAATCCATTTTAAAATTAAGCATTGTCGTTTTAAAATCATCACCTTCACGCCAAAGTTCTCGTTTTTGTGTTTTTGGCACAGTACGATCTGTTTGTTGAGTCATTTGACTTTTAGTATTTTGCAATGAGACTTGCCAATTTAATGTATCAAACAGAGGATTTTCGTGATGCAACTCGTGGCTTAATGCAAATGCATTGCGTTGATTTTTTTGGTGATTAGTCTTGGCATGCGTATTATACCTAGGACTGTTTCCTAATGAATAAAGATCATTTAAACCGCTTGTTAGATCATAATGTTGTAAATTTAATTTGAATACATTTGCATTATTAGGTGTGAAATCAAATTTAACATTAAGGGCATTGCTATATCCTGATGAAGGATTGCTTTTACTGCGCTTACTGCCTACCACATCCAAGCCACCCTTATTGTTAAATTCATTGAACCAACGACGAGTATAGCTGATTGATGCACTGGCTCTTTCACCTAGCAAGGCTGCACCAGTTAGTCCAACGTGATAGGAGTCGCTGTCACCCATATAGCCCATACGTAGCTGACCGCCATAACGTTGGTTATCTTTTAAATAATCACGAGCATCTTTTGTTTGCAAACGTATATGCCCAGCTAATCCATCTTTATTTGGTCCTTTATGAACTGTCACTCGTTTTAAATCAGCGGTATCAAAATATTGACGACTATGGTAACCAATATGTGGGAACTCGAAGCTTTGTGTCATTGGCATCCCATCTAATTCCATGGTCACCTGATTATGTCCAGTTGCCATTCCAAAGGGTACACCCATACCGCGAATTTCAATATCTCGTAGCTGCCCATGTCTGAAATTTTTAACATTAACATTTGGGATCGTACTCAACACCCCCCTAAGATCTTTAGCAGACATTCTGTCTAAATCTTTCTGACCAATAGTCGCATTAGTATTGCTAATATCTGAAACAATAATTGGGTCTAGGGCGGTAGTTTGGGTTGAGTTATTTGCCATTGCAGAAACACAGCAAGCTTGAGCAACTAAAATGGCAATTGTTTGGGGTTTTAATGACATAGTTTCTCCTTACAAAACACTATAATGATAATCATTATCATTTTATGAATTAAGTAAAATTAAGTCAATTTTTTATTGTCATAGATCAATTATTTCAACAAAACTTTTCAATCTGTAACTAAATACCCTGTTAAATCAATTTCACGATCTGCAAACTGCCCTATCCTTTGCTGATGAGAAGTAAAAATAATGGTACTGTTGGGTAGATGTTGACGTAACAGTTGCATCAGTGTTATTGCCGAATTTTCATCTAGATTTGCAGTGGCTTCATCTAAACACAACAGTGTCGGTCGTAAGAGTAAGATACGCGCAAAGATGATACGTTGCTGCTCTCCTTGCGACAACACTAAATTCCAGGGATGTACTTCATCTAATCGATCTTGCCATTTAGTTAGCCCCACTTTTGCCAGAACCTCATTTAATTGTGCTAAAGAATGGTTTGGCAAATTCGGATAACTTAGCAACTCTGTCAAACTACCTGAATTAAGATAGCTTTTCTGTGGAATAAAGAGCGAATTACTCTGGTCAATAACATACTCGCCGTCATAAAACATCCAAATACCCGAAAGGGTTCTTAATAAACTGGATTTACCCAATCCACTCTGCCCTTTAAGATATACCCATTCTCCCACCTTAATATCAAAGGAAAGATGTTGCAGTAGTGGTTGTTTTTCTATGGTAAAAATAGATAAGTTTTTAACAGAAACCGCATTTTCTGATGCTTGGCTATCTTGAATTTGATGAGACGAACTGCCATGTTTCTCAAATTCTGCCATCTCTTTTTTAAACTGACTCAAGCGAGAAATCGTAGCAACCCATTCAGGTAGAAGGTTATAGGCGTAAATAAACCAACTCAGTGAACCTAAGACTGTGCCAAATGCACTTCGAATTTGCATTAGACCACCGAAGGTAATAATTTTTAACAGTAATAAAGGGATGGCACAAAGTAAAGCCAGTGTTGAACTAAAGTGTGAATAGCCCACAGTGAAAAATCCCAGATTTCTCTCTTTGTCCATAATTGCTCGCCAATTCTTAGCGATTTTGGCAAAATCCTCAGAAAGTTTCGATTTCTCTGTTTGTTCTCCACCATATAAAGCTATTTGTTCTGCCTGATCGGACTTACGGACTAAGTTACCACGAAAAGTTGCTTCATAAACTTGCTGTGAATAATTTAATGGATGCAATTTTCTACCAATAATGTGTGTAACCACACTCCCTAAAAATGCATAAATGAGCGCCACCCAGACCAAATAGCCTCTAATCACCACGTCGTAACCAAATAAGTTAAAACTTGGCGCACCAGAGAGATTCCATAAAATAATCAAAAACGAGCCTAATTGTACAAAATTAAGCAGAAAAGAGAGAGTCAACTCAAGGCTGTATTTCGCAAACAAGTAAATATCTTCAGCAATTCGCTGATCTGGGTTATCCATTTTGTTTTTTTGAGCTAATTTATAGAAGATTTTTTGACTAAACCAACGAGTCATAAAATAATCTGTCATCGCCTTTCGCCAACGGATAATGAGCAATTTTCTTAGCCAAGTACGATAAACACTCACAAAAATATACAATCCAATATAAATTAAATATTCCCGAATAAGTGAGAAGATCTTGTCAACTTCAAAGGCGGCAATAGCATCATAAAAATGTTTATTCCAATCATTAATCATAACATTTAATGACACCATAAACACACCAATCCCAATCACGATGCCTAAAATGAGCCAAGAAGTCCAATTTTTCTTATTTCCCCAAAAGATTTTGGCGAGATCATATAAGTTGATAAAGAAGTCTTTCATCGATATTCCTGTGTTTTGCTTAGAATTTAGATTGACAACAGCGTCATTTTACAAATAATAACATAAATAAAAATCATTATCATTTAATTAAAAAGGAGAAATTATGCGAGAAGATCGTCAACAAGTACTACAAAATAAAATTGGTACTGAAGTTATTGAATTTAGAAACGAGTTTCACACCATTCAATTAGCTACAGTTAACGACAAAGGCGAACCTAATGCAAGTTACGCCCCTTTTGTTTATCACAACGACCAATATGTGGTCCTCATTTCTGAGATGGCAAAACACGCTAGAAATTTACAGGTAGTTCCTCGTGTTTCACTATTATTAATTGAAGATGAAAAAACCGCGAGAGAACTTTTTGCACGAAAACGCCTCACCACTAATGCTAATGCACGCTTAGTAGATAAAGAGAGTGAAGAAGGTAAGACACTGCTCACCGCATTGAGAGATCGACACGGTGAAAGAATTGATGGGTTAGCCCGTTTATCTGATTTCAAACTGTTCTGCTTCAGCCCATTGCAAAGTCTATACGTTAAGGGATTTGGGCAAGCATTTCATCTTGATAAAGAGGGTAATGTTATTCATTTGAGAGGCGGCCATGGTCATGGTCATAAACATGACACCGGGCATGATGTATCATCGTCAAAAGAAAAATAAGGAATTTTATTTGCTATACCTCGTTCACCTTAAGGAGTAGCAATAAAATAGCAAGCGGTCAGATTTCAAGAAAAATTTGCAATTTGCTTTTCAAAGGAAATTTTGCAAAAAATGGAGGAAATCTGACCGCTTGTCTATCTAGTTTGAAGTATAAAGTGAGCTTAAACTTAACCTAACTTCACCACTTTACTAGAAATACCCACATACCTAATCAACCCAAAGATATCCGATTTGCTGATATTTCTATGGTTCTAAATTACCTAGGAGCTATTTGCTTGCATCACAAATTATAGAAAAAAGGAACTAATCTGGAACAATCTTTCAATATCATTCACTTGTTTTTTATCGTTAATTAACAAAATCACTCGATCATTTTCTTCAATCATTGTTGATTTATGAGCAATAATAACTAAGCCGTTACGGACAATTGCACCAATAATGGCTCCTTGCGGTAATTTGAGTTCCCCAACTGTCCGTCCCACCACTTTTGATGTCGAATAATCTCCATGAGCAATCACTTCAATTCCTTCAACAAGTCCTTGTTTAAAAGAAGCAACTTTAACAATATCGCTTTTACGAACGTGACTTGATAATGCAGAGATGGTTGCTTGCTGCGGCGATAAGGCAATATCAATTGTTCCACCTTGAATAAGATGTAAATATGCCATTCTTTGCACCAAAACAATCGCTTTTTTAGCCCCTAAACGTTTTGCCAAGAGTGATGACATTATATTAGCTTCATCATCGCTAGTCAGAGCGAGAAACAGATCTACATTCTCAATATGCTCTTCAAATAATAATTCTTGATCTGAAGCATCGCCACAAAGCACTAAGGTTTTCGCTAATTTTTCGGCTAATTTGGTCGCTTTTTCAGCATCTCGTTCAATGAGCTTCACACTACATTTATCTTCTAAACTTTTTGCTAGTGCAGCACCGACATTTCCCCCACCAATAATCATTACTCGCTTATGTGGACGTTCAAGACGCTGTAATTCAGCCATTACTGCTTTAATGTGTGGTGTTGCACAAATAAAAAATACTTCATCACCCGCTTCAATAATGGTTGAACCTTGTGGTACAAAGGCTTTTTCTTGACGAAAAATAGAAACAATACGCGTTTCAATATGGGGAAGATGATCGGTCAGTGCAGATATAGGATAACCAACTAAAGGCCCACCGTAATAAGCCTTCACACTAACAAGGCTGACCAAATCATTTGCAAAATGAGCAATTTGTAATGCTCCAGGGTAATCAATTAGACGCAAAATCTCTTGGGTAACGAGTAACTCAGGGGCAATAATATGATCTATCGGTAATACATCATTATTAAAGAGAACATCTCGCTCACGCACATAGTCAGGATTACGAATACGCGCAATTTTAGTTGGGATGTTGAAGAGTGTATAAGCAATTTGACACGCAATCATATTGCTTTCATCACTATTAGTCACTGCAACGAGAAGATCCGCATCGCTTGCCCCAGCTTCTCTCAATACTCTCGGCGAAGCTGCATTCCCTTTTAGTACTTGTAAGTCGTGCTTATCTTGTAATTTACCGAGGCGAGAGTGATCATCATCAATGATGGTTATATCGTTATCATCATTAACCAAATTTTCTGCAAGGGTCGCACCAACTTGTCCAGCACCTAAAATTATGATCTTCATCTTAGTCCACTTTTTTAACTAATTTTGCATAAAAGAAACCATCTCCGCCTTTTTCACTTGGGAAGAATTGTTTCTCAAATACTTTCTCACCACCAAAATCCATTTCAACAAGCATTGCATCTTGAGTTTTCTCTAAAAAGCGTTTAATTTGTAAGCTATTTTCTTCAGGTAAGATAGAACACGTTGCGTATAGCAATACGCCATTGGGTTTTAAACGTTGCCACAATGCAGTGAGTATTTTTGCTTGTAGCTGTACAAGCTCATCAATATCGCTCTCTTTGCGTAACCATTTAATATCTGGGTGTCGGCGAATAACACCTGTTGCAGAACAAGGTGCATCTAATAAAATACGATCGAACATCTCATCATCTTCAAGCCACTGATTTGGCTGACTCGCATCGCCACAAATAATTTTAGCGTCTTGCCCTAATCGAGATAAATTCTCTGCCACTCGCTTTAAGCGAGCTTGCTCAATATCTAGTGCAATTACATTAGCTTTTGGTGCAAGTTCAAGAATATGAGTCGTTTTCCCACCAGGAGCTGCACAAGCATCTAACACTTTATCGCCATTACTTACATCTAACAATAATGCAGCCCATTGTGCGTGAGCATCTTGCACAGTTGCCCATCCCTTTGCAAAATTAGGTAAAGAACTCACCGCTTGTGGTTGATTTAAATACAAGGCACAAGGGGGAATTTGCGAAGAATGAAGATATTCTGCTACACCATCTAAAGCGACAGCATAGCTTTCTACACTAGAAAATTGTGAGTTCACTCTAATCCACATAGGTGGACGCTGGTTATTAGCATCAATAATTTCACGCCAATGAGGATAGGATTTTTTCAGCTTATTCACTAACCATTCAGGGTGCAAAGTCTGCCAATGCTTATCCACTTTTGCCAAAATATCTGCTTGCTCACGTAGGAAACGACGTAATACACCATTTACCAACCCACGAAAACTATCTAATTTTAAGACTTTTGTCGCATTAACGACTTCATCAACGGCCGCGTGAGAGGGCACTCTCATATAAAGTAACTGGTAAAGACCAACCAATAATAAACAATGAACTAAACGTGTTTTACCTTTTAAAGGTTTTTCCACTAATAACTTAACAATCGATTCTAGACGAGGTAAAACTCGGCAGATACCAAAAGTCATTTCTTGGATCAAAGACTGATCCTTAATGTTTATATGCGAATGAACTTCGGGTAACACAGTAGAAAGTGATTTACCTTGATCGAGCACTTGTAAAATAATCTGTGCAGCTAATGCACGAGAAGATAGTTTAGTCGCGTTGTTTTGCATAATAAAGGGAAATTAGATGAATTATGAATCATTATAATACGAGATAGATCCTAGCATAAAAGGGGGGATAAGTTAATCTGACAGAACTTAATTACATAAGATATAAGAACGAATATACAGCTTAATTCTCCTATACGCAAAAAACCGCGAGTTATCTCT
>NZ_LEKN01000038.1 GCF_009761395.1 Ursidibacter maritimus
TGATAACTCGCGGTTTTTTTTATTTTATTACTTTTTGTAAATTTATGTGATCTTTATCTCACTTTTGAATCTTTTCGATTGTTTTTATTATTTGTTGTTTTATTATTCATATCGAAAGCAATCGTAGTTTGTGGTGATTGTTTGAATTTAGGAGAGAAAATGAAAAGTAGCGTTGAAAGACGTTCTGATATTTTAGAATTGCTTAAGCAAACTAATAGCCAACGAGTTGAAGCTTTAGCCCAGTATTTCAAAGTATCTTCAGTCACGATTAGAACTGATTTAAATGCTTTGGAGCAGCAAGGTTTTATAATTCGTTCACATGGTTTTGCAGTGTTAAATTCTAGGTTGATTGCGGAACTTTCAATTGCAGACAAGCGAAATCATTATCCTGAAGTTAAGCAAAATATAGGCAAAATGGCAGCGTCCTTATTACAAAATGGTGATAAGATTATTTTAGATTCTGGGACAACAACAAAAGCAATCGTAAGTCATCTAAATGATTTAAACTTGACAGTTTTGACAAATGGCTTAGATATTGCAATGGAATTAGTTACTTGCCCGAATGTAGAAGTCAGAATGACGGGAGGCATTTTGCGTAAAAATGCGATGTCTTTTTCAGGTATAATGGCTGACAACAATTTACGTCAATATCGCTTTGATAAAGTTTTCTTAGGCGTTGATGGTTTTGATTTGCAAAAAGGTATTACAACTTTTAATGAGCAAGAGGCACATCTAAATCGTTTGATGTGTGAGGCTGCGAATCAGGTTATTGTGGTAACGGATTCAAGTAAATTTGGACAATATAGTGATTTTGTTATTTGTCCTGTTAATCAAATTGATGTCCTGGTTACAGACGATCAGCTACCGAAGAATTATCAGCACTATCTAGAAAATTCAGGCGTAACAGTGTTAGTCGCTTAATTCATTTTCTCAGAACAAAGTATTTATTCATTGTCGGTTAAATTTAAAATAAAGCATTGTATTTCTATAATTTTAAATTTAAATGGCAATATTTTGTGAGGGAAGTGGAATGATCCTAAATATTTCAAACCAAACCTTAGAAAATCAAAAGGCTTTTTGGACAGCAAAAGAAATTGCACAACAGCCACAAACGTGGCGAGAGACCACAGAAATTGTTGCAAATTCTTCCATTCACTCTTTTATTGCCCCGCTTGTAGAAAGAGCTAAAAAAGGCGAGCTACGCATTATTTTTACTGGGGCGGGAACGTCAGCATTTATTGGCGAGGTAATTGCTCCAGTGTTAAGTGAACAGCTAGGTTGCGTAGTGGAAGCCATTGCCAGTACAGATTTAGTTTCCAGTCCTTACCAATATTTGTTTGAAGATAAACCTACCTTATTAGTGTCTTTTGCTCGTTCAGGAAATAGCCCTGAAAGTATCGGAGCTGTTGATCGTGTCAATGATATTGTGAAAGAAGCTTACCATTTAGCGATTACAAATAATGTAAAAGGTGCATTATTTGTAAAATGCTCGCAAAATCCTACCTCTTGTTATCCGCTAGCTTTACCTGATTCTACTCATGATCAAGGATTTGCAATGACATCAAGTGCTAGCAATATGATGTTAGCTGCATTGTTAGCCTTCGCACCACAAAGATTTAATTCACAATGGGTAGAACACTTTTCACAAGTAACAGAAAAATTATTAGCAGAAGACGCTTTAGCAATTCAAACGCTTGCTCATCTTCCTGTTAAACGTGTGGTTTATTTAGGTAGTGGTGGTTTTCAAGGGTTGGCTCGAGAAACTGCATTGAAGTTATTAGAATTAACCGCAGGAGAGCGTTTAGGCTTTTTTGAATCAACAATGGGATTCCGTCACGGGCCAAAATCATTAGTACAAAATGAGACGCTTATTTTTGTATTCCTTTCCCAACACACTTATACCGAAAAATATGATCGGGATCTTTATAACGAACTAATTCGAGATAAAAAAGCGAGAGAAGTGATATTACTTGGAGATACAAGCGGTCAGTTCCACGCAGAAATTTACCAATTAGATGATGCTGCTCGTATTTTCCCATTCTTAGTCGTGGGGCAATTATATTCATTCTATAGCTCGCTTCATTTGGGCTATACCACCGATAATCCTTGTCCGACAGGAGAAGTGAATCGAGTGGTGCAAGGTGTAACGCTTTATTCATACAATAACTAAGGAGACCAATATGGCAATTTTAAATGTACGAATTGATGGTCGCTTAATCCACGGTCAAGTCGCTAATTTGTGGACATCTTATCTCGATATTACTCGCATTATGGTCGTAGATGATGTGGCTGCAAATAATGATATTGACAAAGCAGGGCTACGCTTGGCTTGCCCAGCTGGTGTCAATTTAAGTGTGTTGACGGTGGAAAAAGCTGCTGCAAATATCAATGATGGACGTTATGACTCTCAACGTGTCCTGATTGTGACGCGTAATCCACAAACCTTATTAAGACTTGTGGAACAAGGTGTTGAGCTAACAGAAATCAATGCAGGCAATATGCCAAAAACGGATCTAACGCGTGCAATCAGAAAAACGGTACACGTTACCGATGATGATGTGGATGTGTTTAGAAAACTTTCTGCAAAAGGTATCAATTTAACTGCACAGTTAGTACCTAATGAAGAGAAAGTCGATTTAATGAAACTTTTATAGAGGAGTAAAGATTATGATCGAATGGTGGCAAATACTTTTGATAACGCTCTATGCGTTCTATCAAATTTTAGATGAAATTACTATCGTATCAAGTGCTGGTTCCCCTGTGTTTGCAGGTTTTATCACAGGGTTAATTATGGGTGATCTGACAACAGGGTTACTCATTGGTGGTTCAATGCAACTTACCGTTCTCGGTGTAGGGACTTTCGGTGGTGCATCTCGTATTGATGCAAACTCAGGTACTGTGATTGCAACAGCATTCTCAGTCGCTGTCGGAATGGATCCGCAACTTGCATTAACATCGTTAGCGGTACCAATTGCGGCGTTAATGGTTTATACCGATATTTTAGCGAGAATGTCTAACGTATTCTTCGCTCACCGTATTGATAAGAATATCCAAGACCATGCTTATAGTGCAATTACAGTGAACTATCTCTGCGGAGCACTTGCTTGGGGTCTTTCTCGTGCATTACCAATCTTCCTTGCTCTAGTATTTGGTGGTCCATTTGTGGCAAGTTTAGCCGAAGCAATGCAACAAGGTGTATTAAAAGTTATTGCAGATGGTTTAACTCTTGCAGGTGGTGTATTACCAGCATTAGGTTTTGCAATTTTACTTCGTTACTTACCTACAAAACGTCATATTGCTTACTTAATCCTAGCATTCGCACTCACATCTATCTTCATTACCCTATTCGGTAATATTTCAGCGGTAGGTGCTGCAACAAATGTAAGTAATTCAATCAATAGCGTGCCAATGTTAGCAATGGCTGCAATCGGATTCGCATTCGCTTATATGGTTTACCAACGTAGCGTAGAGGGTGGCTCTGCCCCAGTTGCGAAAAATACAACTTCTGCAAAAGGAGAAATTGAAGATGACGAACTCTAATCAACAAGTTGGAAATCCAAAAGGCTATAAACTTACTGATGCAGATTTCCGCCAAATCAATATCCGTAACTTATTCTTTAACCAAGTCGGTTGGAACTATGAGCGTATGCAAGGTTCTGGTTATCTTTGGATTATGTTGCCACAACTACGTAAAATGTATGGTGATAACACACCTGAATTACAAAAAATGATGGTGATGCATAACCAATTCTTTAATACCAGTCCGTTCTTCAACACTATTGTTAAAGGGATCGACCTTGCTCTTGAAGAAAAACAAGGGGTTAAATCACTAGAAGCAGTAGCAGGGATTAAATCAGGTTTAATGGGGCCATTCGCTGCTATTGGTGATGCGATTTTCGGCTCTCTCGTTCCTGCAATTATGGGTGCGATTGCTGCAACAATGGCAGTAGGTGGAAACCCATTAGGTGTTGGTTTATGGGTTGCTGTTGCAATCGCTACAATGGTATTCCGTTGGGTACAACTCAAAATCGCGTATCGTGAAGGGGTTAATCTTGTAACCAATTTAGGACACAAACTCAACGCCTTAACCAATGCCGCAACAGTACTTGGGGTGTTTGTTGTCGGGGTGATGTGTGCCACGATGGTAAATGTGAAAGTACCTTATGTGGCAACCATTGGTGAAAAAGTCGTATCAGCACAAGCAAACTTAGATCTCATTCTTCCACGCTTAGTGCCTGCTTTAGTCGTGTTCTTTATCTACTGGTTACTTGGAAGACCAAAAATGAACTCGAATAAAGCGATTATGATCATTATCGCACTCTGTATCTTGCTCTCTTGGGCTGGATTATTAGCGAAAGGTTAATCATAAAAAATGTAAGGACGTACTAAGTGCGTCCTTATAAAAATTATAGAGAAGTTAAACCTACTATCGGATAGCTGATTTAATTTTGCAATCAGTGTCCTGTACTTTTTGAAAACAAATTAATAACCAAAACACCTGCAATAATCATTGCCATACCAATAAATCCTGCTAAATCAGGTTTTTGACCGAAAGCGAAATAGGCAATAACTGCAGTAAGTACAATACCAGTACCAGACCAAATAGCATAGACCAAGCCGACAGGTAAGGTTTTAAAAACAATAGAAATTAAATAGAACGCAATTAAAAATGCGCTTAAAGCAAGAATTGTAGGTAATGGCTTAGTGAAACCATTACTATATTTTAAAGCGGTAGTGCCACAGATTTCAGCACAAATAGAAATAAATAATAAAATCCAAGCATTCATATAAAAAATTACCTTAATCATTGAAAAAGAGTGGCTATTTTAAAGAGAAATAATTTATTTGGTAGTCTTGAAAAATAAAAAAATCTGTGCGCATTAAATCAAGTAGTATTAAATTAATTGTTATAAAACAAATGGTTATGTTTTTATAATCTAAAGTAAGTATAAATTTTCTAGGTTAATAATTACCAAGGTATTTGCAATGTTGAAACTCATTATTTTTGATATGGACGGCGTTATTATTGACTCGGAATATATGGGATTTGGTTTATTACAACGCTTCGTAAATGAATTGAAAACTTTTGATGAGCCAATTAGCCTACAACAATTTTCATCTGTTGTTGGGCGTTCTTATCAAGACCTTTTTTTAGCTATTAAACAACTCAGCCAATCACCGCTTTCAGTAGAAGAAATTGGTGAGCGATTGCTAAATTATGATAAAGACTATTGGGAAAATTTAGATTATTTAGCCATTTTTCGTCAAGACATTCGTCATATTATCCATTTTGCTAAAGCCAATAATATTAAACTTGCAGTTGCATCATCAGCAGATCGTAAACATATTGAAAGAATACTTACCCTTACTCAAATTAGAGAACATTTTGATTTTATTATGAGTGGTAAAGAATTAGTGAAAAGTAAGCCTGATCCTACAATTTATCAAAAAGTCTTGGCTCATTTTAATCTAAATTCGGATCAAGTCATTGCGATTGAAGACTCTGAACACGGTATTGCATCGGCAAAAGGTGCTGGATTAAAAGTAATAGCCTATGAAGAAACTCGGATTTTAATCGATCAATCCAAAGCTGATTTTAAAGGCAAAGATATGAATGCGATTTTAACTATTTTGCAGTCATTACATTTCGCAAATTAGGAGCAAGAAATGACTACATTTGAAATTGGAAACAAAGATTTTTTACTTAACGGCAAGCCATTCAAAATTATTTCTGGGGCGGTTCACTATTTCCGCATTGTGCCAGAGTACTGGTATAAAACCTTATACAACCTAAAAGCAATGGGGTGTAATACCGTAGAAACTTATGTGGCGTGGAACGTCCATCAACCAAAGCCAAATGAATTTAACTTCAGTAAGCGGGCAGATTTGGTGAAATTTTTGCAAACGGCAAAAGAGTTAGGGCTTTATGTCATTTTACGCCCAACGCCTTATATCTGTGCGGAATGGGAGTTTGGCGGATTACCTGCTTGGTTACTGAACATTCCAAATATTCGCTTACGTCAAAACGATCCTTTATTTCTTGCCGAAGTTGAACGTTACTTTGCCAAATTATTGCCTTTAGTTGCACCTTATCAAACTACGCAAGGTGGCAATATCCTAATGATGCAAATTGAAAATGAATACGGCTCTTTTGGCAATGATAAAAACTACTTACGAGCTATTCGAGACTTAATGCAAAAAAATGGCATAAATGTACCGCTTTTCACTTCTGATGGTGCTTGGCAAAATGCGTTAGAAGCTGGCGCATTGATTGAAGATGACATTTTGCCAACAGGTAATTTTGGCTCACGTTCTAACCAAAATTTAGATGAATTACAACGCTATTTTGATAATCACCATAAATCTTACCCATTGATGTGTATGGAATTTTGGGACGGGTGGTTTAACCGCTGGAAAGAACCTGTAATAACACGAGATGCACAAGATTTAGTGAATTGCACGAAAGAGTTGTTAGATCGTGCCAGCATCAATTTCTATATGTTCCAAGGCGGTACGAATTTTGGCTTTTGGAATGGTTGTTCAGCTAGATTAGATACCGACTTACCACAAGTTACTAGCTATGATTATGATGCCCCCGTTAGAGAATGGGGTGAACCATCTGAAAAATACTATTTGCTACAAAAATTATTGGCAACTTATCCAGATGCTAGCCCAATTTCTGAGCCGATTTTACCTGAAATCACAGCTTATCCAACTTTAGTGCCGAATAAGTCTGTTTCTCTATTTAGTACCTTATCGACAATCAGCCAAAGAGTAGATAGCCCTTATACACAGACAATGGAAACATTAGGACATTATTACGGCTACTTGCTTTATCGGGCTAAACCAACGGCATATAGCGGTGAGATTAAGCTCAGAATTTACCAATGCCGAGATCGTGTACAAGTATTTAACGATCAACAAAAAGTCGCCACTCAATATCAACACGAAATTGGCAACGACATAATGCTACAAACCCCGAATGGAGCATTTCAATTAGATCTTTTAGTTGAAAATATGGGGCGTGTCAATTATGGAGGAAAACTCCTCGCTCCAACACAACATAAAGGAATCGGAGCTGGTGCAGTTTTAGATCTTCATTTCCATACGGGGTGGGAACAGTATCTGATCGATTTTGAACGCTATGATCAGATTGATTTTAATGGTTGTACAGATCCTAAAACGCCATCATTTTATCAATTTACTTTAACGATTGATGACGAACCGAAAGATACTTTTATTGATACGCAAGAATTAGGAAAAGGTGTTGTTCTTGTCAATGGAGAAAATATAGGACGATATTGGAATGAAGGTCCGACTTGTTATCTTTATGTTCCTGCACCATTATTAAAACAAGGTAAGAATGAAATCATTGTTTTTGAAACAGAAGGTGTAGAGATCACACAACTTAAATTTAGTGATAAACCGATTTATAAAAAGTTAGATACGAAGGATTTATAATCTAGTTATAAAGATAAAAGCGGTCAGATTTCAGAAAAGTTTTACAAATAAAATAAGGAGCAATTATGAGCTTGATTTTAATCAGTCATGGTGAATTTGCAGAGGGGTTATTAGAAACCGCTGAAATGATTTTAGGCAAAATTCCCGAAGCACAAACGGTGTGCTTATATCCCCACGAAGGGTCTGAAGACTTTCAACAAAAATTTGAACAAGCTTTAGCAAAAGCGAGTGGCGAGATTGTCGTTTTTTGCGATATTATGGGCGGAACACCTTGTAATGTGGCAATGCGTTATTTAAGCCAGCTTTCAGGGCTGTATAGTGGAATGAATCTACCGATGGTAATTAGTTATGTTAGCGAAGAAGGGACCGAAGGCTTAATTGAAAATGCCAAAGAGCAGATCCACGATGTCGCAGAACAATTAAAAAATTTAGTCTCAGATGATGATGAGTAAAAGGAGCACATAAATGAGCAAACAAGATTTACTAAAAAAATTAGCAACTAAAGATGGAATTATTGCGGCACTTGCTATCGATCAGCGTGGTGCATTACGCAGAATGATGGGTGATGATATTACACCACAACAGGTTAGTGAGTTTAAAACCTTGATTTCACAAGAGCTGACTCCTTATGCCTCTTCTATTTTACTTGATCCAGAATTTGGCTGGGCCGCCGCAGAAAAACGTGATGCAAATTGCGGCTTGATTATGGCTTATGAAAAAACAGGCTATGACAAAACAGCGGTTGGTCGTTTTCCTGATTTAATTGATGATGTATCTGTTTATCGCTTGAAAGAAAAAGGTGCGGAAGCGGTTAAATTGTTGCTCTATTTTGACATTGATGAACCTAAAGAAATCAATGATCGCAAAGCAGCGTTTGTCGAGCGTGTAGGATCAGAATGTAACGCAGAAGGCTTGCCACTGTTCTTAGAAATTCTGACTTACGATGCAAACAATGAAGACAAAGCTTATTTTGCAAAAGTGAAACCACGCAAAGTGATCGATGCAATGAAATTCTTTGCCGACAAGCGTTTTGGTGTAGATGTATTGAAAGTGGAAGTCCCAGTGGATATGAATTTTGTTGAAGGTTACGCCAAAGACGAAGTGGCTTACACACAAGCGGAAGCTAAAGCGTTTTTCAAAGCGCAAAGCGATGCAACGCCAATTCCATTTATCTTCCTAAGTGCAGGTGTATCCGCAAAACTTTTCCAAGACACCTTAGTGTTTGCTAAAGAAGCAGGTAGTAAATTTAACGGAGTACTTTGCGGACGTGCCACTTGGGCGGGTGCAACGGAAACCTACAAAGCTCAAGGCGTTGACGCTGCTCGCGAATGGCTCAAAACGGAAGGTAAACGCAATATCAGTGAATTACTTGCTGTATTAGAACAAACAGCAACGCCAGTTAAATTATAGATTTATGCGTTAATAAAACATTGCAATTAGGGTAGCGTTAGGCGCTACCCTAATTTTTTGTACACACAGATTGTAAATTTTTTGCATAAAACAACCGCTTGTCTTGAAATCTATTCTGTCAATAAACATATTGGGAATTCTCTATTAGCGAGATAAATTTTGCTAGTAAAAGCAACAATATCTTAAATGTAAAATAATTGTATCTTTATCCTAGCCAAAACTAGTGTAAATGGGTACAATTTAAGGCTTGCATTTGGTTATGTTTTAGCTAAATGCAGATAGATAACAGGTATTTCTTTGGAGAGAATTATGTCGTGGAATGAATCAGGCAACCAGCAAGATCCTTGGGGTAAACCAGGGCAAAAAAAGCCTGAACAAGAACAAGGTTCAGGTCAGCAACAGCCTGAGCAGAAAAATAGACAATCAGAACAACAGCCGCCTGATTTGGAAGAAGTATTCAATAATTTATTGAAAAAAATCGGTGGTGGAAAAGGCAATGGCGGTTCAAATCGTAGCCCTTCAGCACAATTACCTGTCGGAAAATTATTACCTCTCGGTTTAATTTTAGGTGCAATTGTATGGGGAGCATCGGGTTTTTACACCATTCAAGAAGCAGAACGTGGTGTTGTGACCCGTTTCGGTAAGTTACATAACATTGTATTACCTGGTTTAAACTGGAAACCAACCTTTATTGATGAGGTTTTGCCAGTAAACATTGAACGCGTGTTAGAGCTAAAAACCAATGGCTCAATGCTTACACAAGATGAAAATATGGTTTTAGTAGAAATGACGGTGCAATATCGTGTTGAAGATCCTGCTAAATATAAATTTAATGTAAATAACCCTGATGATAGTTTGAAACAAGCAACGGATAGTGCATTACGTTATGTTATCGGTCATATGACAATGGACGACATTTTAACCACAGGTCGAGCTGTCGTGCGTGAAAAAACGTGGAATGCGTTGCGTGATATTATTAAAACTTATGATATGGGATTGCTCGTTACAGACGTAAACTTCCAGTACGCCCGCCCGCCAGAAGAAGTTAAAGCGGCATTTGACGATGCGATTAAAGCACAAGAAGATGAGCAGCGTTTAATTCGTGAAGCGGAAGCTTATGCTCGTGGTCAAGAGCCGATTGCACGTGGTCAGGCACAACGTATTTTAGAGCAAGCAAGTGCTTATAAAGAGCAAGTTGTGTTGAATGCTAAAGGGGAAGTAGAACGTTTTAGTAAACTATTGCCAGAGTATAAAGCCGCTCCAGAAGTAATGCGTGAACGTTTATATATTCAAACCATGGAAAAGGTGATGAAAAATACACCTAAGTTAATGATGGACGGGGCACACAGTAATAATTTAACGGTTTTACCAATTGATAAACTAATGCAGAAACCAACCGCTTCTGATGCAACACAAACGATGGTTCGTCCGCAAGTTCATCAAGTGCCACAAATTACACAACCTGTACAGCCAGTTCAACCAGTACCGACTCAGCAAGAAGCAGAGCCAGTGCGTAAAGGGAGATTTTAATGATGCGTAGAATATTATTCCCCTTATTAGTGGTTATTTTATTTATTGTTTATCAAGCCGTAATTGTTGTGCAAGAAGGTCAGCGTGGCATTATGTTACGTTTTAATAAGGTTCATCGTGATGCAGATAATAAAGTTGTAGTTTACGAACCTGGTCTGCATTTTAAACTCCCTATTATTGACCAACTTAAAACATTAGATGCCCGTATTCAAACCCTTGATGGTCAAGAAGATCGCTTTGTTACTGTAGAGAAAAAAGATCTTTTAGTTGATTCTTATGTCAAATGGAAGATTAGCGATTTTGGTCAATTCTATACATCAACAGGTGGAGATTATCAAAAAGCTTCAGATCTTTTACGTCGTAAAGTCAATGACCGTTTACGTTCAGAAATCGGTTCTCGTACAATTAAAGACATTGTGTCGGGTTCTCGTGGTGAGTTGATGGCGGGTGCCCAAAAAGCGCTGAATGCAGGAGAAGACGGTGCAGAACGTTTAGGTATTGAAGTTGTTGATGTGCGTGTGAAACAAATTAACTTACCGAATGAAGTATCCTCATCTATTTACCAACGTATGCAAGCAGAGCGTGCGGCAGTTGCTCGTGAACACCGCTCTCAAGGTGAAGAAAAAGCCGAATTTATTCGTGCTGATGTTGATAAAAAAGTCGTGTTAATTTTAGCCAATGCGAATAAAACTGCAGAAGAAATGAAAGGTCAAGGGGATGCAGAAGCTGCCAAAATTTATGCAGATGCATTTAGCCAAGCACCTGATTTTTATAGCTTTATTCGTAGCTTAAAGGCTTATGAAGAGAGCTTCGCTGAAGGCAAAAATAATATGATGCTACTTAAACCGGATAGTGAATTTTTCCGCTTTATGAAAGCACCTACAAAATAATTGTATCTAAAGACCCGAGTAATCGGGTCTTTTTATGTTTGATTTTGAATAACAAGCGGTGGCTTTGTACAATATTTTTACAAAAGATCGCTTAATTGAATTTATAGAACTAACTCAAGAGGCAGCTAATTATGGGTAAAAGTGTAGCAATCCTTGGCGCACAATGGGGCGATGAAGGAAAAGGCAAAATTGTTGATTTATTGACGGATCGTGTGAAGTATGTGGTGCGTTATCAAGGTGGGCATAACGCAGGTCACACCTTAATTATCAATGGTGAGAAAACGGTACTTCGTCTTATTCCATCTGGTATTTTACGTGATAATGTAACTTGCTTAATCGGGAATGGTGTTGTGCTTTCTCCTACAGCATTAATGCAAGAAATGGGTGAGCTTGAATCTCGTGGAATCAATGTGCGTGAGCGTTTAAAAATTTCTGAAGCTTGCCCTCTGATTCTCCCATACCACGTTGCAATGGATCACGCTCGTGAGGCTGCATTAGGTAAAAATAAAATTGGTACAACTGGTCGTGGTATTGGACCTGCTTATGAAGATAAAGTGGCTCGTCGTGGCTTACGAGTAAGTGATTTATTTAATCGTGAAGTATTTGCAGAGAAATTAAAAAATATTCTTGAATATTATAATTTCCAGCTTGTCCACTACTACAAAGTTGAGCCAGTAGATTACCAAAAAACGTTAGATGACGTTTTTGCTGTGGCGGACATTATAACTGGAATGGTTGCAGATATTACGACTTTATTACATAAAGCTCGTGCGAATGGCGACAACATTTTATTTGAAGGTGCTCAAGGAACAATGCTCGATATTGACCATGGTACTTATCCATTTGTAACAAGTTCAAATACTACCGCTGGTGGTGTAGCAACTGGTTCAGGTTTTGGTCCTCGTAATCTTGACTATGTATTAGGGATTATCAAAGCTTATTGTACTCGTGTTGGTTCTGGACCATTCACAACAGAACTATTTGATGATGTTGGAGCAGAAATTGCTCGTAAAGGGAATGAATTCGGTGCAGTAACAGGTCGTCCACGTCGTTGTGGTTGGTTTGATGCAGTTGCTGTTCGCCGAGCGATTCAAATTAACTCAATTTCGGGATTCTGTATGACTAAATTAGACGTACTTGATGGTTTTGAAGAGTTAAAAATCTGTGTAGCCTATAAAATGCCAAATGGTGAAATTGTTGAATATGCACCAATGGCGGCAGCAGACTGGGAAGGTGTTGAACCAATTTATGAAACATTACCTGGTTGGAGTGAAAATACTTTCCGAGTAACTAAACTAGAAGATCTTCCACAAAATGCGATTAACTACATTAAACGTATTGAAGAAGTATTAGGTGTACCAGTGGATATTCTTTCAACGGGTCCTGATCGTGTAGAAACAATGATTTTACGTGATCCATTTGCAGCATAATCATTGCTATAACGCTAATAAAAACGCACCCATTAAGGTGCGTTTTTTGTTGTTAATTTTTATCGGTATCTTACCGCTTATTTAAGATTCATCTCTTGTAGTAATGGAAATGCAGGATAAATCTTTTACATAATCCAACTGATCGCAGTCAGTTTTACATTTTTAAATAAGTTCGTTTTTGAAGGGGGGGTTATTTGCTCGTTTTTTATAAACTTAAATTGTTTTAATTTTTTCTAAATCATACTTTTATCTACTGAAATAATTAATAGTGCGGATTATAAAAATTGAGGTGATTTTTACAAACTTTAGTGTTAATTTACTCAGCATTACTTTACTTTTGGAATGATAAATACACTTAACCTTAAATATGGAGGGAGAACTCACCATGAAAAAAATGTTACTAATGAGCGGTTCTAAATATCAGAATACAGATTATTTAGTTCACTGTTTACCTTGGTTAAAAGATTTTTTAGCCGCTTACAAAGGTAAACGCATTGCATTTGTTCCATATGCTGGTGTAAGACAAACTTACGATCAATATGAAGAAAAAGTGCAAAAGGCATTAGCTGAACTCGATATGGAAATTGTTGCAGTACATCGTGATGCTAAACATAGTAATATTATTGAGAGTGCAGATGTAATTGGTATCGGTGGTGGTAACACCTACTGCTTACTCAAGCAGATGTATGAAAATAATTTAATGGATGCTATTCGTGAAAAAGTATTGGCTGGCATACCATATTTTGGTTGGAGTGCAGGAGCAAATGTTGCAGGTGCATCAATTATGACAACCAATGATATGCCAATTACCTACCCTCCTTCTTTTGATGCATTAAATTTATTTCCACATCAGATTAACCCACACTTTATTTCAGGCAAAATGCAAGGTCATAATGGTGAAAGCCGTGAAGAGCGCTTAGAAGAGTTCTTGCGTGTTAATCCAACTTCACAAGTATATGCACTTCCTGAAGGTACAGCCTTAAAAGTAGAAGGAAATAAAGTGTCGCTATTGGGTGAAAGTGATGTGTTGTTATTTAATAGCGTAGCACAACCTTCGATTATTGCTAAAGGATCGAGTTTTACTCTTTAACATTAAGGAAATATAAAAATGGCTGAATTTAAAACAATTGTCGCAATTGTTGGTATTATTGCAACAATTTATTTGCTCATAAAAAAATATGAAACAAGGACTGTGCTTATTGGTGTCGGTCTTGTTATGGCGGTACTTGCTCTTAATCCAATGGGAGCGTTAGACGCCTTTGCGAAAAGTATGACATCGGGCGGATTGATTATGGCAATCTGTTCAAGTATGGGGTTTGCATATGTGATGAAATATACTGAATGTGACACACATTTAGTTCATTTGTTAACTAAACCATTAAGTGGATTGAAGTTTTTCTTAATTCCTATTGCAACTATCATCACTTTCTTTATCAATATTGCTATTCCATCTGCAGCAGGTTGTGCGGCGGCTGTTGGGGCAACTTTAATTCCGGTATTGAAATCAGCAGGTGTTAGACCAGCTATGGCTGGGGCGGCTATTTTGGCTGGTACTTTTGGTTCAATGATGAGTCCAGGATCATCTCACAGTGCGATGATTAGTGAGATGTCTGGTTTAACGATTACTGAAGTTAACTTATCACATGCTCCTTATACCATAATTGCTGGTGCGATTGGAATGGTGGTATTAACTCTCCTAGTTGTCGTATTTAAAGATTATGGGAAAGAACATCAAGAGAATTATTTAAAAGAGCATACAGAATCAGAATCTCATTTTTCTAAAGTAAACGTCCTTTATGCTATTGCTCCATTAGTTCCATTGATTATTCTTGTAATCGGTGGGACTTCATTACAAAAAGCACCAGGTCTTGAATGGACGAAAATGGGTGTACCACAAGCAATGTTAATTGGAACAATTTATGCGATTGTCGTTACTCGTACATCACCATCAAAAATTACCAATGAATTTTTCAATGGTATGGGGAATGCTTATGCAAATGTTCTTGGTATCATCATTGCGGCAAGTGTTTTCGTTGCAGGCTTAAAAGCGACTGGTGCAATTGATTCAGCTATTGAATTCTTAAAACACTCTAACGAATTTGTACGTTGGGGGGCGACAATCGGCCCATTCTTAATGGGATTGATTACGGGATCTGGTGATGCAGCAGCGATTGCGTTTAATACTGCAGTAACGCCACACGCTCCAGAGCTAGGCTATACTCATGTAAATTTAGGTATGGCATCTGCAATTGCTGGGGCTATTGGACGTACGGCTTCACCGATTGCAGGGGTCACCATTGTTTGTGCTGGTCTTGCTGGAGTGAGTCCAGTAGAAATTATTAAGAGAACCGCGCCAGGAATGATTCTTGCGGTATTATTCCTTGCATTCTTTATGCTGTAGATTATTAGCAATATCGTAAAATTAAGGCAGTTTTTTTAGAAAACTGCCTTTATTTTTGCAAAAACAGCTCGGATCAGACCGCTTAATTGTATTAAATATTTCAGTGAATAGCATAAACGTGTAGAATAGGGAAAATTTTTTAGATTAAACTCAGAGGTAAAAATGAAACGAGTTGTTATCACCGGTTTGGGTATCATTTCAAGTATTGGTAATAATAAAGAAGAAGTTATCGCATCTTTACGTGAAGGAAAATCGGGTATTGAATTTGTACCGGGTTTTGCAGAAGTGGGCATGCGTAGCCAAGTCGCAGGAACAATTAAATTAAATCCAGCGGAATTGATTGATCGTAAAGTTTATCGTTTTATGGGTGATGCGGCCGCTTATGCATATCTTTCAATGAAAGAAGCGATTGAAGATTCAGGTTTATCAGAAGAACAAATTTCTAATGATCGTACAGGTTTGGTTATCGGTTCTGGTATTGGTTCTGCTCGTGGACAAGTCGCTGCTTGTGATGCGGTTCGTGGTCCTCGCGGAGTCAAAGGTATTGGACCTTATGCGGTTACAAAAACAATGGCATCAAGTGTTTCAGCTTGTTTGGCCACTCCATTTAAAATTCGTGGAGTAAACTATTCTATTAGTTCTGCTTGTGCAACATCTGCACACTGTATTGGACATGCAATGGAATTGATTCAACTAGGTAAGCAAGATATCGTCTTTGCTGGCGGTGCAGAAGAGTTATGTTGGGAAGGTGCAACACAATTTGATGCAATGGGTGCTGTTTCTAGTAAATATAATGATACGCCAACTAAAGCAAGTCGTGCTTATGATGCAAATCGTGATGGTTTTGTGATTGCGGGTGGTGGTGCAGTTCTTGTTATTGAAGAATTAGAACACGCACTGGCTCGTGGGGCAAAAATTTATGCTGAAATCGTGGGCTATGGTGCGACATCTGATGGTTATGATATGGTTGCTCCAAGTGGTGAAGGTGCTGTACGTTGTATGAAACAAGCAATGGCAACTGTTAATGGTGAGATCGAGTATATCAATGTGCATGGCACATCAACACCTGTTGGTGATGTAAAAGAGCTTGGTGCAATTCGTGAAGTATTTGCAGATAAATCACCAGCTATTTCATCAACTAAATCAATGACAGGGCACTCATTAGGTGCTGCTGGTGCACACGAAGCAATTTACTCATTATTAATGTTAGATAATGATTTTATTGCACCAAGTATCAATATTGAAACTCTCGATGAACAAGCTCAAGGAATGAATATTGTGACAGAATGTCAAAATAAAGCACTAACTACGGTAATGTCAAATAGCTTTGGCTTTGGTGGAACTAATGCTTGCTTAGTATTCCAAAAATATAAAGGTTAATTCTTGGTTGGATTCTTTGTTCAATTTTTGATATAAAGACGTGGGGTTTTCCCCACGTTTTTTTTATTTTTAATGTTTATTTTTGGAGTGTAATGATATGAACAAAGCAAAACAAATTTTGTTCGCATCGTTGATTGCGGTTTCAACAATAGCTGCTGCAAATGTATCAACAGAAATGCGTCAAATGGGACGTAACGTCAATGGATTGCTGAGAGCAGATTCAGTTGAGAGCTTCCAACAAAGTGCAACAGAATTTTTAGTTGCAGCTAAAAAAGCTCAAGAAAAAATGCCATCAAGCCTTGATGGTGATCAAGAAAAATTTAAAGGTTATCAAAAAGGCATACAAGAGGTGATTGATGTTGTGGAACAGGCGAACCAATCAGCTAAAGATGGCAAACTTGATGAAGCTAAGACAACGGTAGAAAAGCTGAATCAACTCAAAAAAATCTATCATTCTGAATACAAATAATATTTAGCAAGCGGTTTGTTCTCTCATCTTTTTTACAAAAAGAATGAAAATCAGACCGCTTATTTTATAAGGCGATTATGCAACAACATTCAATTACTAAGATTTTATTAACTATTGCGGCTATTGTGATTATTCTTGCTGGAGTTAAATTAGCCACAGAAATTATTATTCCGTTTTTATTGTCATTATTTATTGCAATCATTTGCTCTCCTATCATTAAAGCAATGACAGATAGAAAAGTACCTCTTTGGTTAGCAATTACCCTACTTTTCGTACTTTTTATTGTGATTTCATTTTTCTTGATTGGTTTGATCAACAGCACAGTGCGGGAATTCGCTCTTTCAATTCCAACCTATAAAATTTTACTTTCTCAGCGTATTGCTGATCTATTAGCACTGGCAGAAAAATGGAATATATCTCTTTCGCTCTCTCGTGATGATATTATGAATGAGCTTGATCCCAGCAGAATTATGAATTTAGTAACTAGTTTACTCTTAAGTTTCTCTGGAGTGGTGACAAATATTTTTGTGTTATTACTTGTTGTTGTCTTTATGCTATTTGAAGCTCCAACAGCAAAACATCGTTTAGCAATTGCTTTAAGTTCAAATAATAATGACGCCATAGCACAGGAAAATCATATTAACCGTATTCTACAAGGTGTGATTAGTTATTTAGGGGTAAAAACATTAGTCAGCTTACTCACAGGATTTTGTATTTGGGCACTATTGGAGCTTATGGGTGTACAGTATGCAGTATTATGGGCAACATTAAGTTTCTTGCTAAATTATATTCCGAATATTGGCTCTATACTTGCGGGCGTACCCATTATTGTTCAAGCTTTGCTGTTAAACGGTTTTTCGGTTGGATTTGGTGTTGCGCTTGGTGTGATTAGCATCAATATGATTATTGGAAATGTATTAGAGCCTAGAATGATGGGAAGAACATTAGGGTTATCGACGCTAGTGGTTTTCCTTTCTTTACTTTTCTGGGGATGGATTCTGGGTACAGTTGGAATGTTGCTTTCTGTTCCTTTAACAATGGCTCTCAAAATTGTACTAGAGTCTAGCCCAAGTACAGCGAGATATGCCTTATTGCTAGGTGATGTTCCAGAAGAAAAATTACTCAAATAGGTATGTGGGGTATTTTTAGGGGGAGTAGATTAGTCTCTTTGATTTTTATAGACATGATCTACTTCACCCCCCCCTTGTTTATATTAAGAAGCTATCCCAATAAACATCGGTAATAAAAAAGGTATGGCTAAATTAACAATAAATCCAAAACTAATCGCTAACGGCACAACTTGCATTCCGCCTGATTTTTGGATAATTGGCAAGGTACAATCAAGCGATGTCGCCCCACCCAATCCAACCGCAGTCGAAGGAAACATTCTCATAAAGAAAGGAATACTGAATAAGCAGAAAATTTCGCGAGAGAGATCATTAAAAAAAGCAATACTGCCGTAAACAGGGCCCCACGCATCATTAACTAACACACTCGATAACGAATACCAACCAAACCCTGAAGCAAAAGCTAATGCTTTGAATAAAGGTAAATCTAATAGATAGGCGGAAATTACCCCACCAAGCAAACCACTACCCATAAAGATCAATGCTGTAAATATTCCACGTTTATTTAAAAATACTTCTTTCAAAGGAATACCGCTATTGCGTAGCTGAATACCGACACAAAAAATCATCACAACAAGCACATAAGTACTAGAGTGAAGCGGGAAATCTAATATACCCTTCGTTAAAAAGCCAAAAATTCCCCCTGCTAATACCGTTGAACATAACACCAAGGATTCCAAAAGCTGTTTCCAACGTGATGGTAATTCTTCTGCTGTTAAAGCAGTTCGTTTCATTGGATATAATTTATCGAAAAGCATTAAACTTCCGATATTACAACAATGAATAATGGTACTTAGCCCCAAAGCTGTCAGCCCAATTTGGGGAAGTTTAGTTTCTAAATCATCTAATTGCCCTAAAGCAATGCCCATTATCAACAAAATTAAGTAAAGGCTATACATTGTCGTTTTATTAACTACCGCTATTACCTTAGGATTATGAACACGAAAAAGATAGCCTAAAAAAAGTGGCACAAAGGCAATCAATAGCCCATAAATCATTCGTTCCCCCTTTCAATTTTCCTTTTTATTATTAAGGATAAATTTTAACAATAAATTAACGCAATAAAACTGTTTTTATATACAGTTATTTGATATGCTAACAAGCGGTTACTTTCTCTCAATTTTTTGCAAATGAATATATCACGAAAAATTATTCACATTGATATGGACTGTTTTTACGCCTCAATAGAAATGCGTCAAAATCCTACCTTGATCGGTAAAGCAGTTGCCGTTGGTGGAAGTGCAAATCAACGAGGAGTACTCACCACTTGCAATTATGAAGCGAGAAAATTCGGGCTACACAGTGCAATGCCAACTGCTCAAGCATTAAAATTATGTCCGCAATTAGTGCTGTTGCCCGTAAATATGTCTTTATATAAAGAAGTATCTGCCCAAATTCACCAAATTTTTCAACGATATACCTCTATTATAGAGCCACTTTCGCTAGATGAAGCCTATTTAGACGTAACGCATTGCCAACATCATTCTGGTTCAGCTACTTGGATTGCTCAAGCAATCCGCCAAGCAATTTGGAATGAATTACAATTAACCGCCTCGGCAGGCATTGCCCCACTAAAATTTCTTGCCAAAATTGCCTCTGACCAAAATAAACCGAACGGACAATTTGTAATTACTCCCGAGCAAGTTGCTGATTTTATTTCAACACTTCCATTAAAAAAGATCCCTGGTGTAGGTAATGTGACAAATGAAAAACTCAAACAGCTAGGATTTCACACCTGTGCAGATATTCAGAAATCAGAAAAACACTTTATTTTCCAACAATTTGGTAAATTTGGACAGCGTTTGTGGGATTTTAGCCACGGTATTGATGAACGAGAAATTGAAGTCAATCGCCCACGCAAATCACTTGCTGTTGAAAATACCCTACTACAAGATATTTCTGATTTAAACAGTGCTGAAATGATTGTCTGCGAACAATTTAATAAACTTATCTTTCGCATTCAGAGAAACTGGGCTGATACACCTTTATCCGAATTTAAAAAATTAGGTATCAAACTTAAATTTGATGATTTCAGTCAAACGACTTTGGAAAGAACAATGGATAACTTTACTCAAGAGAATTTCTTATATTTACTTGAACAGATCTGGCAACGAAGAAATGGACGAAAAATCCGCTTAATCGGTATAAACGTTCATTTTCCAAACAAAAAAGTAACAACACAGTTAAACTTATGGGAATAATTGTTGCCGAAACCTTGAATTTTGCTAAATTATCGCCATTTACAAGCGGTCTTTTTTACTCAACTTTTTACAACTTGGAGAATTATCTACTATGATGAGAATTGCACTCTTTCTTGCAACAAACTTTGCCGTAATGATTGTATTAGGCATTATCTTAAGCGTAACGGGCATTGCGGGTAACAGTACTGGCGGCATCTTAATTATGTCAGTGCTTTTTGGTTTTGCAGGTTCATTGATCTCATTATTTTTATCAAAAACAATGGCTTTACGTTCTGTTGGAGCAGAAATTATTACTGAGCCACGCAATAATGCAGAACATTGGTTAGTTGAAACCGTTAAACGTCAATCACAACAAGCAGGTATTCCAATGCCTGATGTCGCCATTTACCACTCAGCTGATGTGAATGCTTTTGCAACAGGTGCAACAAAAAGTAACTCTCTTGTTGCAGTAAGTACAGGCTTATTAAATTCAATGACCCAAGATGAAGCGGAAGCCGTTGTTGCACACGAAGTTGCTCATATTGCAAATGGCGATATGGTTACGATGACTTTATTACAAGGTGTACTGAATACCTTTGTTATTTTCTTATCTCGAATGATTGCAACCGCTGTATCAAGCACTCGCAACGACAATGGTGAAGAAAGCCAAAGCACTGGGATTTATTTCCTAGTATCAATGGTGTTAGAAATTCTCTTTGGTGTATTAGCAACGATTATTGCAATGTGGTTCTCTCGTTATCGTGAATTCCGTGCGGATGCTGGCTCAGCAAGCCTTGTAGGTAAAGAAAAAATGATTGCTGCCCTACAGCGTTTACAAAAACTACACGAACCAGAAGAGCTACAAGGTTCATTAAACGCATTTATGATCAATGGTAAACGTAAAGAGCTCTTTATGAGCCACCCACCACTTGAAAAACGCATTGAAGCGTTAAGAAATTTATAATTTGATACATAAGGGGCTAATCTACTTTAGCCCCTTTTATTTTCTTTAATTTGCAAAAATGCTCTCTAATCTTACCGCTTGTTGATCGAAAACTTGGTAGAAATCCAAATACCCTTTAAAATAGCAACGTATTTATACTGAAGAAAAGAGAAATTATGTCTAAACAATCTTTTTCGATTGATGAGATGACTCAAGATCAATCAACTTGGCAAACCTTTAAACGTTTATGGCCGATGATTTCGCCATTTAAGTTGGGTATTTTAGTGGCAATGGTCGCAATGGTATTTAATGCGGCTGCAGATGCTTATTTAATCACAATGCTTAAACCTTTAATTGATGAAGGTTTTGGTGGACAAGCGGATCGTAACTTTTTAAAAGTAATGGCATTCATTGTGGTTGGGTTGATTTTTGCTCGTGGTTTAACTAGCTTTGTATCAAGTTACTGTTTGGCTTGGGTGTCAGGCAAAGTCGTAATGACAATGCGTCAGCGTGTGTTTAAACATTTGATGTTTATGCCTGTAACTTTCTTTGATCAAAATTCATCAGGTAAATTATTATCCCGTATTACTTATGATTCAGAACAGATTGCAAGTTCATCAGCCAGTGCTTTGCAAAGTGTTGTTCGAGAAGGGGTGTATATTCTTTTTCTCGTAATTACAATGTTTTATTATAGTTGGCGACTTTCTCTTGTGCTGTTTATTATTGGGCCTTTGATCGCTATTTTGATTCGAGTGGTATCTAAACGATTTAGAACACTTAGCCGCAATATGCAAGAATCTATGGGTAGTATGACTGAAAGTGCTGAGCAGATGCTAAGAGGGCATAAAGTGGTACTTTCTTTTGGTGGACAGAAAGTAGAAGAAGAGCGTTTTAACCGTACAAGTAACGATATGCGCCGTAAGGGAATGAAAATGATGGCGGCAACGGCAATTTCTGATCCGATTATTCAGGTAATTGCTTCATTAGCCTTAGCCGTTGTGTTATTTGTTGCAGGTTCACCTGAAATTATGGGCGATAGTTTAACAGCAGGGGAGTTCGCTGCGGTAATTGGTGCGTTGATGGGGATTCTACGTCCATTAAAAACCTTAACCAATGTTAATGCCCTGTTTCAACGTGGAATGGCGGCTTGCCAAACCTTATTTACGTTATTTGATTTACCGACAGAAAAAGATAATGGCACTTACCAAACTCAGCGGGCAAAAGGCGATATTCGCTTTGAAAATGTCACTTTCACCTATTATGGTAAAGAGCAACCTGCACTAAAAAATATCTCTTTTGATCTTGCTGCAGGTAAAACATTAGCATTAGTGGGGCGTTCAGGATCTGGTAAATCGACCATCGCAAATTTAATTACGCGTTTTTACGATATTGATGCAGGGAATATTTATTTAGATAACCAGCCAATTCAAAATTACACCTTAAACAACTTGCGTGAACAGTGTGCGATTGTGTCGCAGCAAGTTCATCTTTTTAACGACACGATTGCCAATAACATCGCTTATGCGGCAAAAGATAAATATAGTCGAGCAGAAATTGAGCAAGCAGCTAAAGCGGCTTATGCGATGGAATTTATTGAAAAAATGCCACAAGGTTTGGATACGATCATCGGTGAAAATGGGGTGAACTTATCGGGCGGTCAGCGTCAGCGTTTAGCCATTGCTCGAGCATTATTACGAAATTCACCAGTATTAGTTCTTGATGAAGCCACATCTGCTTTAGATACGGAATCAGAGCGAGCTATTCAAGCTGCATTAGATGAGCTACAAAAAGATCGTACCGTTCTTGTCATTGCTCACCGCTTATCTACGATTGAAAAAGCAGATGAGATTTTGGTGGTTGATCACGGGCAGATTATTGAGCGTGGAACTCACAGTGAACTACTTGCACAAAACGGTGCTTATAAACAACTTCATAGCTTACAGTTTGGATAGTAGGGCAATCAAATTTGTTGTTTTGTTTCGAATTTTTCGGTCTAGAAAGGACAATCTTGGATATAGATTGCCATAGACTTTCTCATAGGTTTTTTGTCCCTTAATATTCCTTTCTCACGTAGGGTAAAGATAAAGTATTAAACCTTGTATCATATATAAATAAGCACATTGTCTTGATGTGGGGTGAAATTCTTTTAGCCTCTCTTGATATTCTTTCACTTTGTTCGTGGCTTGTTCTCTATAGGTCGTCATCTTTTTTAAGTGCAATATTCATTTTTTCAATGCGTTATATGCGATGGACTAAAGGCTGTGGCAACTATTTAAAGCTCTTTGTATAGAGTATAAGTGATTGAATTTAAATAGAAATATGGCACGCCCTAAAGGATTCGAACCTTTGACCCACGCCTTAGAAGGGCGTTGCTCTATCCAGCTGAGCTAAGGGCGCAATAAATAGATAATATTAAGAATAGTACTATAAAAAAGAAGTGGTCGGCGAGATAGGATTTGAACCTACGACCCACTGGTCCCAAACCAGTTGCGCTACCAAGCTGCGCTACTCGCCGACGTAAGATGTGCAGAATTATAGTTTTTTTTATTCTTTCGTCAATCCCTTTTTAATTTCAGCTTATTTGAATGACTGTTCTTTGAACGTTAAACATATTAAGACTTATCAAAAAGCAAAAATTTTGAGAGAATAGCAAACGTTTTCGTATCACTAGGAGCCAAACAATGTCTGCAAATATTATTTCAGGAACATCCATTTCAAACCAAATAAAAAATGAAGTAGCAACTAAAATCTCGCATTATCTTGAACAAGGATACAGATCACCAGGGCTTGCGGTTATTTTAGTTGGTTCAGATGCTGCTTCTCAAGTGTATGTTGGAAGTAAAAGAAAAAGCTGTGCTGAAATCGGCATTCAATCCCAATCATACGATCTTCCTCAAGAAACAACGGAAAAAGCCCTTTTAGATTTAATTGATGAGTTAAATAAGGATGAAAGTGTAGATGGCATTTTGGTTCAGTTACCGCTACCTAAACATATTGATAGCACCAAAGTGATCGAAGCAATTCAACCCGATAAAGATGTTGATGGTTTCCACCCATATAATGTCGGCAGATTATGCCAACGTATTCCAACCTTAAGAGCTTGTACACCTTATGGGGTAATGAAACTCTTAGAAAATACCCAAGCTGATCTTTATGGTAAACACGCTGTTATCGTAGGAGCATCCAACATTGTAGGACGCCCTATGGCATTAGAATTGTTATTAGCTGGATGTACCGTTACCGTTACTCACCGTTTTACTAAAGACCTCGCATCTCATATTCGTCAGGCGGATATTTTAGTAGTTGCGGTAGGCAAGCCTCAATTTATTCCTGGTGAATGGGTTAAAGAGGGTGCCATTGTGATTGATGTTGGTATTAACCGTATTGACGGCAAATTAGTCGGCGATGTGGAATTTGAACAGGCTTCTCAAAGAGCGAGCTATATTACGCCTGTTCCTGGTGGCGTAGGTCCAATGACTGTTGCAATGCTGATGCAAAATACCTTACAGGCTTATCAGCATCATATTTCACTGTAACAGACAACAAAAAAAGCAGGCTAAAGCCTGCTTTTCTATTTTCATACGAAAATTAAACTTTTTGCATTGCTGCAACTTCTGCTGCGAAGTCAGTTTCAACTTTCTCAATACCTTCACCAACTTCTAAACGAATGAAGTTAGATACAGAAGTATTTACTGATTTTAAGTAGCTACCTACTGATTGAGAAGGATCCATTACAAATGCCTGACCTGTTAATGATACTTCACCAGTGAATTTAGCCATACGGCCTTCAACCATTTTCTCGGCGATTTCTTTGGGTTTACCTGAGTTCATTGCGATTTCGATTTGAATTTCACGTTCTTTTGCAACTACTTCTGCAGATACATCTTCTGGGTTTACAAATTCAGGTTTAGATGCTGCAACGTGCATTGCAACTTTCTTCAATTCTTCTTCTGAACCTTCACCAGCAACTAATACACCGATTTTCGCACCGTGTAAGTATTGTGCAATCACTTGACCATCTAAGTATTGAACACGACGAATGTTCATATTCTCACCAATTTTTGCAACTAAAGCGACACGTTTTTCTTCAAATTGTGCTGCTAATGCTTCAATTGAAATACCTTTGTTTGCTAATGCATAGTCAGCAACTTCGTTTGCTAAGCCTAAGAAACCTGCGTCTTTTGCAACGAAGTCAGTTTGGCAGTTCATTTCAACTAATACACCAAAACCTGCACCAATACGAGCTAAGATTACACCTTCAGCAGCGATGTTACCTGCTTTCTTAGCCGCTTTAGCTTGACCAGATTTACGCATATTATCGATTGCTAACTCGATATCACCGTTTGCTTCTACTAACGCTTTTTTACATTCCATCATTCCAGCGCCTGTACGCTCACGAAGTTCTTTTACTAGAGATGCTGTAATTTCAGCCATTTTTTTATTCCTCTTAAATATAAACAAAGAAAGCAGGGGAATTGTCGCCCCTGCTTCACAAATTACGAATGTGTATAGGGCTTATGCCTTAATACGATTATTCAGCCGCTTCTTCTGCAACGATTTCAACTTCTTGACCACGCCCTTCTTTGATTGCTGCAACTGCTGCATCTAAGTAAAGTTGGATCGCACGAGCTGCGTCATCGTTACCAGGGATAACGTAGTTTACGCCATCTGGACTTGCGTTAGTATCAACGATAGCAAATACAGGAATACCTAAGTTGTTTGCTTCTTTGATTGCGATATGTTCGTAGTCTGCACCGATTACAAAAATTGCATCTGGAAGACCAGCCATATCTTTAATACCGCCTAAGCTTAATTCTAATTTCTCAAGCTCACGAGTACGCATTAATGCTTCTTTCTTAGTAATTTTATCGAAAGTACCATCTTGAGTTTGAGTTTCTAGATCTTTTAAGCGTTTGATTGATTGACGAACTGTTTTCCAGTTAGTCAACATACCACCTAACCAACGGTGGTTTACGTAGAATTGTTGGCTCTCTACTGCTGCTGCTTTTACGGCATCAGATGCTGCACGTTTTGTACCAACGAAAAGAATTTTACCATTGTTACCTGCAATGCGTGTTAATTCAGCTAACGCATCGTTGAATAATGGTAATGTTTTCTCTAAGTTGATGATATGAACACCATTACGAGCACCGAAAATGAAAGGTTTCATTTTTGGATTCCAGTAACGAGTTTGGTGACCGAAGTGAACGCCTGCGTTAAGCATATCGCGCATAGATACTTGTGCCATAAGAAATTTCCTTTATGTTAGTTCCCAATTTTATGGGAAGGGTTTTGCCTCCACATATCCTGTATATCGACCATTAAAATAACTTACTTAATAGCACCCCGATAATCAGTTGGCGATATGTGTGTGATTTTGGGTTAATAAAAAATGATGTTTTTTGCACTGTTTTTCAATGAAAAGCAAGCACAAAAAACGGACGGATTTTACAGAAAAGCAAGGAAAAAAGCTATAACTATTTCACGACAAGCGGTGCGTTTTGCAAAAAATTTTACCTTTCACACCGCTTGTAAAGCTATTATGCTTTTTTCTTCGTTGGACGTTGCCAATTTTGAATATGACGTTGTGGCACACGAGTAATCACTAATTCTTTTTCCGCCACATCTTTAGTTACTGTTGAACCAGCACCAATGGTTGAACCACTCGCAATCGTTACTGGAGCGACCAACTGACTATCAGAGCCAACAAACACATCATCGCCGATGATTGTTTTAAATTTATTCGCTCCATCATAGTTACAAGTAATGACGCCAGCACCGATATTACAATTTGCCCCAACTTCTGCATCACCTACATAAGCCAAATGGTTTACTTTTGAGCCTATGCCCACTTGTGCATTTTTAATTTCAACAAAGTTACCTACGTGAGTATCGTCTCCTAAGTGTGTGCCAGGGCGTAAACGAGAGAATGGTCCAATTTTAGCTTGCTTGCCAATAACGGTATCTTCAATTACAGAATAAGGTTTGATCTCTACATCATCACCGATTTCACAATTTTTCAGTACTGAACCTACACCAATTTTGACACGATCGCCTAACTTAATTTCGCCCTCTAAGACAACATTCACATCAATATAAACATCTTTACCGTGTGAAACCGTACCACGCACATCAAAACGCTGTGGATCAACAATAGTCACGCCAGCCAACAACAATTTTTCAGCTTGCTTTTTTTGATAATAACGCTCTAAAGCGGCAAGTTGTAAGCGATTATTTGCACCTTCCACTTCCATTAAATCTGTCGCTTGCACCGCTTGTACTTTGAAACCATCACGATTTGCCATTGCAATCACATCAGTAATGTAATACTCGCCTTGAGCATTGTTATTGTTTAATTGAGCTAACCATCTTTTGAAACTCGCACCACTTGATACCATCACCCCAGTGTTAATTTCTTGAATTTTTAACTGTTCAGGGTTGGCATCTTTTTGCTCAACAATTGCGACTACCGAGCCATTTTCACGAATAATTCGCCCATATCCTGTAGGGTTCGCTAATTCAACAGTCAGTAAAGCGATACCATTTTCAGGCTTAGCCGCAATCAACTTCTCTAAAGTTTCTTTGGTAATCAATGGAGAGTCACCATATACCATTAAAATATTTTCATCGTCAGCAAAAAATGGTGCAGCTTGTTGCATTGCATGTCCTGTACCGAGTTGCTCTGCTTGTAACACCCAATTTACGGGTTCATTAGCTAAACGCTGTTGTAGTAGGTTGCCACCATGCCCATAAATTAAATGAATTTGTTTAGCATCAAGCTGTTTTGCAGTATCAATCACATGTTTTACCATTGGCTTACCTGCGATAGGGTGTAAAACTTTAGGTAAATCTGAATACATACGAGTGCCTTTACCCGCAGCAAGAATAACAACGCTAAGTTGGGTCATTTTGAAATCCTTATAAGAAAAAATTCCGGACATTCTACCGAAATTTGAGAAAAATGAGAAATAAACAAGTGGTTGCTTTCATTCAACATTTTGCAAAAAAATTTCAGGGAAGTTATTGTTTGTCTAAGAGTTGAACATTCAATTCAAAAGCTTACATTTTGAATTACCTATATATTATTTCCCCTTTAGCATCATACTATAGCCATCACATCTATTTTTAACGTTGTTATCATAAGCCGTACCAAAACACTCTCTATTTTTTTAAGTTATTCAAGATAAGATCATGTTTTAAACCATACATATAACCCAAATTAGTTTGGGTCATTACACTCATTTTCTGCAGCTTTCTGGTACCATTTTGCTTTCAAAGCCCTGTCGTTAAAAATACCCACAATAAGCGGGTATTTTTGACGAAAGATTTACAAATCAAACTCCATACTGCTCGCGATATTCCATCATTTTAGGTAAGAATGGGGTATATTGTGCTGATTTTTCAAGATATTTCACTAAATCATCAAAATCAATAATAGAGAATACTCGACATTGGTAATCACGCTCTACTTCTTGAATTGCAGAGAGTTCGCCTTTGCCTTTTTCTTTACGGTTTAGGGCAATCAATACACCAGCTAGGTTAGCTTTATTCGCATTGATAATTTCCATTGATTCACGAATGGCAGTGCCTGCGGTAATTACATCATCGACTAATAAAATATTTCCGAATAAACCACTGCCGATTAAATTACCACCTTCACCGTGATCTTTCGCTTCTTTGCGGTTAAAACAACAAGGTTTATCAATATCAAACTGGTTTGCAAGTGCAACAGCGACAGTTGTTGCTATCGGAATTCCTTTATAGGCTGGGCCGAATAACACATCAAATTCAATGTCACTCGTCTGAATTGCTTCGGCATAGAACTCTCCTAATCTAGCGAGATCTCTCCCTGTGTTAAATAAGCCTGCATTGAAAAAATACGGGCTTAATCTGCCTGATTTTAAGGTAAATTCACCAAATTTAAGCACGTTACGGCTTAAACAAAATTCGATAAAGTCGTGTTTGTATTGTTCCATTTTATATCCTTTGTTTTTATTGTGATTTGCAAAAAATCGAATAAATCTTACCGCTTGTTATTCAGGCGTAATCCAATTTACCGACCAAGATCCAGTTCCTTCAGGTACAAGAACATCAGTCAAGTAAGGAAGAATTCTTTTCATCTGGCTTTCTAATTGCCAAGGTGGGTTGATTACAATCATTCCACTTGCAGTCATTCCTCGTTGATCTGAATCGGGGCGGACAGCAAGTTCAATTTGTAAAATTTTGCGAATGCCTGTTGCTTCCAAACCGCGAACAATACGCTTAGTATGCTGGCGTAGCACTACGGGATACCAAATTGCATATACACCAGTCGCAAAACGCTTATAGCCTTCAATAATCGCTTTTACCACCAACTCATAATCTTCTTTTAATTCATAAGGTGGATCAATAAGTACTAGCCCACGTTTTTCTTTCGGAGGTAAAGCAGATTTTAGTTGTTGAAAACCATTTTCTCGCTTAGTCACGACATTGCGATTTTTCGCAAATTCATTACGAAGTAAAGGGAAATCATTTGGGTGTAACTCGGTAAGTAATGCACGATCTTGTGGGCGGAGTTGTTGTACCGCCAATAATGGCGAACCAGTATAAAAGCGTAGCTTATCTTTATTGATCTTCTTAATTTCATTGAGATACATGGCGACTTCTTCAGGTAAATCATCACGCTCCCATAAACGAGCGATACCTTCGACATATTCCCCCGTTTTTTCCGCTTCGGCACTCATTAAACTATAACGTCCTGTGCCAGAATGGGTATCTAAATAGAAGAAACCTTTCTCTTTTTGTTTCAGTGCATCCAAAATTAAGGTTAAAACAATATGTTTTAACACATCGGCGTGATTACCTGCGTGAAAACTGTGACGATAACTAAGCATTTTTGTTCTCTTTCTTGTAAAATAGGTCTTATTTTAACGTATTTCCGACTATTAAACTATTTCTTGTTATCGCTTATGAACACTTTACACATTGATAATGGTTGGTTGCTTGGAGAAAAACAAGTCATTTCTCCTCATTTCGACCCTCGTCCATTTAATGATGACATTTCACTCCTTGTTATTCACTACATTAGTTTACCCCCCGATGAATTTGGTGGGGATTTTATTGATCGATTTTTTCAAGGGAAACTTGATCCAACAGAACACCCTTATTTTGAAGAAATTAAAGACTTAAAAGTATCGGCTCACTGTTTAATCAATCGTCAAGGAAATATTACACAATATGTCAATTTTAATGATATGGCTTGGCATGCAGGAGCATCTAGTTTTGATGGGAGAGAAAAATGTAATCAATTTTCGATTGGGATAGAGTTAGAAGGGAGCAATAATCAACCATTTACTCAAGAACAATACCAAACCTTAGCAAAACTTACCAAAGTTATTATTAAAACGTACCCTAAAATTACGCCTGAAAGGATTGTAGGACATTGTGATATTGCCCCAGGACGAAAAATTGACCCAGGGCAGTATTTTGATTGGTGTTATTATCGAGATTTAATTAGCCAGACCTAGTTAAGCTAATAAATAAGCGACTTGATTTCATTGAAATTTTGCAGTACTTCAGTGAAATCAGATCGCTTATAGCAATAGAAATTATAGAAGCCCTAATACTTTCCGTCCGTTAATACTTGCGATATTTGCCATTTCATCTAAATTAGTAAAGCGGCAACCTGCGGATAATAAACTCAGTTCTTGCCACATATCACCTTCGCATAAAGGAACCATATAGTCACAGATGTTATCTGTACCGAGTGCAACTGTAATCCCTTCTGGAATCATTTCATCAGCTGGGGTAAGAGCATTGTGGAAAGGGAGTAGTTCATCTTTACGTGGGCTATCAATCCACGCCATAGGGCAAGCAATAACCATCATTTCACAGGCTTTCATTTTTTTATACAACATTTGGCGATATTCTTTTGGATGAGCACCAATAGAGATACCGTGAATAGCCACAACACGCCCTTGCATTCCGTGTTCTACGGATTTATCACATAGCTGTTCCGTTTCTTTTTCCTTTGGTGAGTTGAATTGGTCGACGTGAACATGCAACATTTTTCCTTGTGATTTTGCCGTGTCCATCAGAATATCCATCGCTTCTAAACCTTTACCGTAATCTAATTCATCACGATAAGGTAAGCCACCGATCATATCTACCATTTCCGAACCGATATCGAACCATTTGCGTGCATTCGGTTCAATTACTCCTTTTAAAGTTTGGTTAGCAAATTTTAAAGTGATGTCATTTTTATAGACTTCACGTGCTTTGTGGGCGGCAATAATCGCTCTATCTTCACAAATCTGATCAATATCTACAAAGCTACCAAGTGCGGTTACTCCTTGAGAAATCATCAACTCAATGGATTGGCTAAAACGGCGATAATAATCTTCAACGCTAGATTGACGTTTTACTTCATCAACTAAATCCCATTTTTGTCGTAAATTTGATTCCTGATAGATTTTGATTTTCTCTGGTGTCATCGTAAAAGCACGGTCGGCGTGAGCGTGGGAATTTACCCATCCCCCTTTTTTGATAACTTCATCACGAATATGGCTTTTTAGCGTACGAATCAATTGGCTCATTCTTTCTGTATCCTTAATGTATAACGATTTATAAATTTTAGGCAAAAAAAAGATCTCTACAATGTAGAGATCTTAGATATGGGTAATAGAAAAACCGCTAAACCTTGATATGTTTTTAGGTTTAGCGATGTGAATTTGGTTGTCATTTGAATTTGGTTGTATTGCATTTCTAGTTCCTTATTGGCACTAGGCGGATAGTATAATTTTATCTAGCTTGAAATGCAAACGTTTGCGGTAAATTAAGCGGGCAGATCTTTCAATAATTTTTCAATCACACGAGAAACTGCAAAAAAACCAAATGTTGCTGTTACCATTGTTGCTGCTCCAAAGCCATTGGCACAATTCATTGTTGCCGATATTTCACAGCCTTCTTGCATTTTGGGGAAAATCAATGGTTGGGTTGAGAAAACACAATCAATCCCAAATTTACGTTTTGGATTTTGACTAAAATGGTATTCTTTGCGTAACAAACTACGGACTTTTGACGCTAATGGATCTTGAATAGTCTTACTCAAATCGGTAATTTGAATTTGCGTAGGATCAGTTTGCCCACCTGCTCCGCCAGTAGTAATAAGTTTGATTTTATGACGTTTACAATAAGCAATAATGCCAGCTTTAACACGCACACTATCAATGGCATCAATCACATAGTCATAGCCTTGATTCAGATATTCAGCCAGATTATCAAGGGTAATAAAATCATCAATAATAAGAACTTCACATTCAGGATTGATTTTTAAAACCCTTTCCCTCATTACTTCTGTTTTTAGCTTACCAATTTCACCAGACATTGCGTGAATTTGACGATTGATATTGGTTACGCAAATGTCGTCCATATCAATTAGAGTTAGCTTACCGATACCTGAGCGAGCAAGGGCTTCCACCGCCCAAGAGCCAACGCCTCCGATACCGATAACACAGATATGTGCTTGTTGTAAGCGAGCTAATCCTGCTGGCGTATAAAGTCTGCCAATACCGCCAAAACGCTGTTCATAATTATCTATTCTTGTCATTCTATTTAATAACTCTATAAATTTAATAAGTAGTGAAATAACTTAAAGTTATAAGTTTTAACATATTTTTTATAAATTAGGCTAGACATTTATATTTTTTGCCTGTACTCTGAAAAAGCGATGGATAATCGTAATCTTTAAATCTTTAAATTTCAATAAGTTAGTAAGGAGATCTTATGAAAGAATTTCTATCCGATGTTTTAGATAGTGCAAGTAAACAATTAGATAAAGCCAAAAAAGCATTAGACGAGTCTATTGAAAAAGGTAAAGAACTAGCAGAAGATGCAAAAGATAAAGTTTCCGAAGCCAAAGATGCCGTCGTTGATAAATTTGATGATGTAAAAGACAAAGCTGAAGATCTGAAAGATGATGCTGCTGATAAAGTAGAAGATGCTAAAGATAAAGCTGAAGAGTTAAAAGATGCCGCTGCTGATAAAGTAGAAGATGCTAAAGATAAAGCTGAAGATCTGAAAGATGATGCTGCTGATAAAGTAGAAGAAGCTAAAGACAAAGCTAAAGATTTGAAAGATTCTGCGGAAACTAAATTTGATGAAGTCAAGAATGCAGTCGAAGAAGTGGAAGGCGATGCAACAGATAAATATAACGAAGCTAAAGCTAAAGTAGCTGAATTAACGGAAGAGGCTAAAAATGACTGTAACAGTAAGTTTGAACAAGTAAAAGAGAGCGTCGCATCATTTGCTGATTCAGTTGGTGAAAAAGTTGATCAAGCGAAAGCATCTGTAGCTGGTACTTTAGATTCACTAGGTAAAGCTATCCAAGATAAAGCTGCTGAGTGGAAAGATGCAGATAAAAAATAAATAGCTCTTATACATACATTATTTAAAAAGTTGTGAGCGGTTAGTTCTAGGAGCTAACCGCTTTAAATTTTAGACCTTATACATTCCCATTTTTAATGTTTTCTAACTCTTCCCAGCGTTCAAATGCTTGTTCTAAGGCTTGCTCGGTATCGGCGAGTTTTTGTAGCTGTGCTTGGGTGTAACTTGGATCTTTGCTAAAGAAATCAGCACTATTTACTTCTAACTGTAATGTTTCAATTTCAGCTTCAAGCTGCTCCATTTTTTCAGGTAACGCTTCCAATTCACGTTGATCTTTATAAGAGAGCTTCACTTTTTTTGCAGGTTCGGTTTTCGCTTTTTCCTGTTCTACAAGCGGTAGCTTTTCAGTTGTTTTTTGCAAATTTTTACTTGTATCTGACCGCTTGTTTTCAAGGCTAGTGTGATAATTTTCTTGTTGCTGTTTTGCATCGTGATAGCCACCGATGTATTTATTTAAAATGCCATTACCTTCAAAGATGTAACACTCTTCAACGGTATTATCAATAAATTGACGGTCGTGGCTTACGATCAAGAGTGTGCCTTGATAGTCGGCTAATAGTTCTTCCAATAACTCTAAGGTTTCCACATCAAGATCGTTAGTCGGCTCGTCTAATATCAATAAATTATTTGGTTTAAGTAGTAACTTCGCCAACAATAAGCGGTTACGTTCACCACCAGATAATGCTTTAACAGGTGTCATTGCTCGTTTTGGTGGGAATAAAAAGTCTTGTAGATAGCCTAAAACGTGGCGTTTTACACCATTTACTTCAATATCTTGCTTACCATCAGCTACGTTATCCATCACTGTTTTTTCAGGATCAAGTTCAGCACGATATTGATCGAAATAAGCTACTTCTAATTTCGTACCACAGCGAATAGAGCCTGATGACGGTTGTAATTCGCCTAATAAGAGCTTGATAAAGGTGGTTTTTCCACAGCCATTTGCACCAACAAGGGCAATTTTATCGCCACGCAGAATAGTCGTGCTAAAATTGCTCAATAACGTTTTACCTGCAACTTCATAGCTGGCATTTTCCACTTCAAAGACAATTTTGCCAGAACGAGCGGTCTGATCGAGCTGAATTTTTGCTGTTCCCAACACTTCTCGGCGATTTCGTCTTTCTTCTCGAAGGGCTTTTAAGGCTCTTACACGTCCTTCATTACGGGTACGGCGAGCTTTAATACCTTGTCTTATCCAAACTTCTTCTTGGGCGAGTTTCTTATCAAACAGCTCATTTTGTAATGCTTCGACACGCAAGTCTTCTGCTTTAGTTGTGAGATAAAGATCGTAATTTCCAGGGTAAGAAACTAATTTACCGCGATCTAAATCCACAATACGAGTTGCCATTTTGCGAATGAAAGCACGATCGTGCGAAATAAAAATAATGCTGCCTTTAAAATCCAACAAGAGATTTTCTAGCCAGTGGATTGCATCAACATCTAAATGGTTGGTTGGCTCATCTAGTAGCAACACATCGGGGTTTGACACTAACGCTCGTGCCAGTGCCGCTTTACGCAGCCAACCACCCGACAAGGCGGAAAGTGGTGTGTCTGGGTTTAGTTCTAGCAAACGGAGTGTATCTTGAATACGGTTTTCAAACTGCCAACCATTAGCGTGCTCAAGTTGAGTTTGTATAGCGGAAAGCTTTGCCAGTAAAGTGTCGTTATAGTCTGTTTGCATTTCAACAGAAATATGATGATATTGCTTTAACAGATCAGCAAGATGGCTAATACCTTCCGCAACATAATCAAAAATTGTCCCTTCTGCAAAGCGTGGTGGGTCTTGCTCTAAGCGAGAGACAACAATATCTTTCTCAAAAATCAGTTTGCCATCATCAAGTTGAATTTCGCCAGCAAGAATTTTCATTAGGGTGGATTTACCTGCCCCATTACGTCCAACTAAACAGACACGCTCGCCTGCTTCAATATGTAATTCAGTGTGATCTAACAGTGGGTGATCGCCAAAGCCTAGGTAGGCATTAGAAAGGTTAATTAAAGCCATAATCTCGATATCTTATAAAAAATTTTGCAAATTTTAGCAGTTTTATGACCGCTTGTAAGCGGTGGTTTTTAGGGAAAGTTTTACAACTGCGTAGCGATTTCTTACTTTGTGCTGGTTTAATGCAATGAGCTTAAATGATGTGGCATTTGTGACAGTTGGACAAATCGAAATTCCAGTAATGTTTATGATCTCTTATTTTATCTTTAAAGAGCGTTTAAACTCGCAAGATTTAGTCGGTATTTTCCTAATTGTTGCAGCCGCATTATTGGTTGTGTGGGGATAAAATCGTTTAATCGTGAAAGATAGTTTTTAAACAGATTTTACAAAAAGGGTTGAGCTGAATACAATGTCCACACAAATTCTTGTAGGAATAAACGAACTATGAACCGAAATCGTCCCTTTCAAACTATCGCTATTGTGGGTAAACCTCGCCACGATATTGCGTTGGAAACACACTTAGCTGTTTATAACTGGCTAAAAGAACGTCAATATAATGTCTTAGTTGAGAAAAATATTGCTCAACAACTGAGTTTACCTAACCCAATGAGCCTTCAAGAAATTGGTGAAGGGGCGGATCTGGTGATTGTAATTGGTGGCGATGGTAATATGCTCGGAATGGCTCGCCAGCTGGCAAAATATCAAGTGCCACTGATCGGGATCAATCGTGGAAATCTTGGCTTTTTGACCGACATCGCCCCACAATCTGCCTTTGAGCAGTTGCATAGCTGTTTAGAGCGTGGTGAATTTATCATTGAAGAACGATTTTTATTAGATGCGAAAATCGAGCAAAATGGCAAAATTATTGAATCGAATAACGCCTTAAATGAGGTCGTGGTGCATTCTAGCCAAATTGCTAGAACCATTGATTTTGAAGTGAGTATTGATGGGAAATTTGCTTTTTCACAACGTTCTGACGGTTTAATTATTTCAACTCCAACAGGTTCAACGGCTTATTCACTTTCGGCTGGTGGGCCTATTCTTAGTCCTAATTTGAATGCGATAGCACTGGTGCCAATGAACCCGCATAGTTTGTCTTCTCGTCCATTGGTAGTTGATGGCGATAGCCTTATTTCACTGCGTTTCGCTCAATATAATCAACCTAACTTAGTGGTAAGTTGTGATAGTCAGCGTTTACTACCTTTTAGTGCTGATGAACGCGTTATTGTGCAAAAAAGTGCAGATAAATTAAAATTACTTCACCTAAAAGATTATAACTATTTCAATGTGTTAGGCTCAAAATTAGGCTGGTTGAGTAAGTTGTTTTGATAAGTTAAGCGGTAGGATCACGCAAATTATTTGCAAAATAGAATGTAAATCTTACCGCTTGTTAGCTTTAAATCGCTTTTTGATATACATTCTGTGAATAAAGATTATCGCCAATTTTTTCAGCATTTTCTTGCACTTCTACAAAGACAAAACCGCAACGTTGGGCCACTGCATTACTACGAGAATTATGAAGGGCACAGCGTAAAATATAATGGGTAAATTGATCTTGAGTCGCATTGATAATTGCATTAACCGCTTGTGTAACAATGCCTTGCCCTTGCATTTCAGGCGAAAGCCAGTAACCGATGTGGGCTGTTCTGTTTTTCCAATCAATCGGCTTATTAAAACTAATTGTTCCTACCGCTTTTCCTTGCCAGCAAATCGCCCAAACAAAAGATTCGCCACTTTCTGCTTCCGTTTCACACAATTTCACAAAATTCTGTGAGTCTTCCAACTTATGCGTAAATCTTGTCCAATGGACAAATTGAGATAAATAATCACGATGGCGATCAATCTGTGTAAAAATAGCTTCACTATGCCTATCATTGATTTTCTCAAGTACAATTTCATTATTTATTACAATCTGTTGCGGTAGCTTGTACATCATTTTATTCTCCCTTTAAATCAACAAGATTGGAATTTACGCTCAAAAATTTTACATATCAAGAAATAAGCGGTCTGTTTTTATAAAAATTTTGCAGTTTTTTGTGATCTACCCTTGAAAAGTAAATTCTTGCCACCAAATAGCTCGCCGTTACCCTAAAATCAGGGAAAATATTTTAATCTAGGCTATAAGGAGCTATTTCAATGAAAATTCGTCCATTACACGATAAAGTTATTTTAAAACGTGAAGAAGAGGAAACTAAATCAGCAGGCGGTATTGTATTAACAGGTTCTGCTGCAACAAAATCCACTCGTGGTAAAGTATTAGCGGTCGGTAACGGTCGTACTTTAGATAATGGCACAGTACTCCCGTTAAATGTGAAAGTGGGCGATGTAGTTATCTTTAATGAGTATGGTATAAAAGCAGAGAAAATTGACGGCGAAGAAGTCTTAATTCTTTCTGAAGATAATATTTTAGCAATCGTAGAATAATTGAAATTATAGGAAATTAAAAAATGGCAGCAAAAGACGTAAAATTTGGTAATGATGCACGCGTTAAAATGTTAAACGGTGTGAATGTATTAGCAGACGCAGTAAAAGTAACGTTAGGCCCGAAAGGTCGTAACGTAGTATTAGATAAAGCATTTGGTGCACCAACGATCACTAAAGATGGTGTTTCAGTTGCTCGTGAGATCGAATTAGAAGATAAATTCGAAAATATGGGTGCACAAATGGTAAAAGAAGTGGCATCAAAAGCGAACGATGTAGCGGGCGATGGTACAACGACTGCAACAGTATTAGCACAAGCTATCGTAAACGAAGGCTTGAAAGCAGTTGCGGCAGGTATGAACCCAATGGATTTAAAACGCGGTATTGATAAAGCCGTTACCGCTGTGGTTGAAGAATTAAAAACACTTTCTAAACCTTGCGAAACATCAAAAGAGATTGAGCAAGTAGGGACAATTTCTGCAAACTCAGACAGCACTGTGGGCAAACTCATTGCTCAAGCAATGGAAAAAGTGGGCAAAGAAGGCGTAATTACTGTTGAAGACGGTACAGGTTTAGAAGATGCTTTAGATGTTGTAGAAGGTATGCAGTTTGATCGTGGTTACTTATCGCCATACTTCATCAATAAACCTGAAGCAGGTACCGTTGAGTTAGAAAATCCGTATATCTTGTTAGTGGATAAAAAAATCAGCAACATTCGTGAAATTCTTCCTGTATTAGAAGCGGTAGCAAAAGCAGCGAAACCATTGTTAATTATTGCAGAAGATATTGAAGGCGAAGCATTAGCAACTTTAGTGGTGAATACAATGCGTGGTATCGTGAAAGTTGCAGCAGTGAAAGCGCCGGGATTTGGCGATCGCCGTAAAGCAATGTTACAAGATATTGCGATCTTAACGGCAGGTACAGTGATTTCAGAAGAAATCGGTATGGAATTAGAGAAAGCAACGCTTGAAGAGCTTGGTCAAGCGAAACGTGTTGTGATTTCAAAAGACAATACCACTATTATTGACGGTATCGGTGATGAAGCACAAATTAAAGGTCGTGTTGCTCAAATTCGTCAGCAAATCGAAGATTCAACATCAGATTACGACAAAGAAAAACTACAAGAACGTGTAGCGAAATTAGCTGGCGGTGTTGCAGTAATCAAAGTGGGTGCGGCAACTGAAGTTGAGATGAAAGAGAAGAAAGATCGTGTTGATGATGCACTTCACGCAACTCGTGCAGCGGTTGAAGAAGGTATCGTTGCTGGTGGTGGTGTAGCATTAGTTCGTGCTGCAAGCAAAGTAGCAACAACCTTAAAAGGCGATAATGAAGAACAAAACGTAGGTATTAAACTGGCGTTGCGTGCAATGGAAGCTCCACTTCGTCAAATCGTCACTAACGCAGGTGAAGAAGCATCAGTTGTTGCTCGTAATGTAAAAGATGGTAGCGGTAACTACGGCTATAATGCAGCAACAGAACAATATGGCGATATGTTAGAAATGGGTATTTTAGACCCAACTAAAGTAACTCGTTCAGCATTACAATTTGCAGCATCTATCGCAGGTTTAATGATCACCACAGAATGTATGATCACCGATTTACCTAAAGATGAAAAAGCTGACTTAGGCGCTGGAATGGGCGGTATGGGTGGAATGGGCGGAATGATGTAATTCGCTCACTCCCGAATATAAACGTATAAAAGGCTTGGTAGATAACCAAGCCTTTTGTCTATTACATCTCTTATTATTTAGAAAATCTTAGGATTATTTTTACCACCCTACTGCTTGGTGGGCGACAAAGTTGCGTAATGGTTTGGCGTGGTTTAAGGTAATTAAACCTAGATTACGGGCAACTTGAATGGGTAGAAAATCGCAAGAAAATAGCGTAATCAAACCGCTTGTAGTTTGCATAATACGCTGTTGATCGGCTGAACGTTGTTGTGCATATTCGTTCAATAATGTAGAGCCACCAAGATCTTGTTTCCCTTCAAAAGCTTGACCAACGAGATTTGCCAACGTAAAGAGATCTCGCATTCCTAAGTTAAACCCTTGTCCTGCAACAGGGTGTAATAGTTGTGAAGCGTTCCCCACAATTGCGAGCCGATGATGGATATGGGAACTTGCCTTTTGAGATGAAAGCGGATAGACAAAGCGTTTGCTAACTTGAGTAAATTTCCCTAATTTCCAGCCAAATTGTTGTTGAATATCCTGTAAAAAGTCTGTGTCAGACATTGCCATCGCTTGAGTAGGATCTTGCAAGCACCAAACGAGCGACATTGTATTATCAGCCAAAGGAAGTAGGGCGAATGGGCCTTGTTTCGTGAAACGCTCAAAGGCTTGGTTATCATGTGGAGCGGTTGTTTTGACATTAGCAATGATTGCCGACTGCTGATAATCTCGAATACAGTCAGTGCTTACGCCACACTGTTGAGCAATTTGAGATTGAATACCGTCTGCGGCAACGAGTAAAGATGTTGTAATTTGTTTATTGCTCTGTAAGGTAATTTGACAAGCGGTAAGATCACGCTCAATTTTTACAATGGTATCAGGGCAAAAAATCTGAATGTTCGGCTGCTGAGCAATCAGTTGATTAAGCTGTTCGCCTAATGTTGCCAGCTCAACCACCACGCCTAGTTGCGGTAAAGCTAATTCATCAGCTTTTAAAGTGGTTTTGCCAAAATGATTTTGGTCAGAAACGTGAATTTGTTGAATTGATGTAGCGATTTTTCGGATACGTTCGGCAAGATTTCTGCCCACAAGCGGTTCGATTTTCGCTAATTTTTGCAAGCTACCATAAGCCAACGCAATGGAGCGAGCATCAAATCCCCCTTGTTCAGCATAATTCAGGGGGCTTTTTTCGATAATCACAATATTAAGCTGATGAGCAGTAGCGGAACTCAATGCAAGAGCAAGGATTGACCCTGTAATAGCACCGCCGACAATCACGACATCGGCATCTAATTTTTCTCGTGTTTCTGACCATTCAGCCATTATTTTACCTCAATCAATGCTTTGTTATTATCCGCATCAAAAAGTTTCCCAACAGGGTATAGTGAAACTTGAGCTGCTTTTGCAATTTGTTGAACGGAAGCGACCGCTTCAGGCTTAACAGCAATCAGTAAACCGCCAGATGTTTGTGGATCACATAAAATGGCTTTTTGTTCATCAGTGAGTGGTGAAATCCATTGCCCATAACTATCAAAATTACGTTGTGTTCCACCAGGTACTGCACCTTGAGCAATATATTCTTTTACGCCATCAAGGGTATGAATTTGTTCGCTATATACTTCGGCTCTTAATTGAGAGCCTTGGCAAATCTCGGTTAGGTGTCCTAATAAACCAAAGCCAGTCACATCAGTCATTGCGGTAATTTCAGGGATTTTGGCAAATTCAGCTCCGATTAAATTCATCTGACACATTACATCACGCGCGAGATTTTTATGCTCCGCTTTGAGTTTTCCTTGTTTTTCCGCCGTGGTTAATACGCCGATACCTAATGGCTTGGTTAAGAATAATTCACAGCCAGCTTGAGCAGACGCGTTTTTCTTCACTTGCTCCGTTGAGATAATACCTGTTACGGCTAAACCGAAGATAGGTTCTGGCGAGTCAATAGAATGACCGCCAGCGAGAGCGATACCAGCTTGCTGACAAGCGAAACGTCCGCCTTCTACAATTTTTTGTGCGACTTCGGCAGGTAGTTTATTGATTGGAAAACCTAAAATAGCAATTGCCATAATTGGTTTGCCCCCCATCGCAAAAATATCACTAATCGCATTCGTGGCGGCAATTCGCCCAAAATCAAATGGGTCATCAACAATCGGCATAAAGAAATCGGTTGTGCTTACGATACCGACACCGTTGCCAATATCATAGACGGCAGCATCATCTTTCGTTTCATTGCCGACTAATAAATTCGGATCGATAAATTTGGCTTGTTCCGTATGCAAAATTTGCTCTAAAACTTTAGGGGAAATCTTACAGCCACAGCCAGCACCGTGGCTATATTGGGTTAAGCGAATCGGTTCGTTTTGCATAATCTACCTCTGTTCTTATTTAGCCTAAATAAAGATGGTTAGCTCAATTCTACTCCGATTTGCAAAAAATTGACAGTAACCGACCGCTTGTAACTATGTTAAACTAGCTACATTGAGCAATTTTACAGTCAATCGCTATGCCAATTATCAATCAATCTGCCCTTGTTGCTTATAGTGCGGAGCAGATGTATCAACTTGTAAACGACTATGAAAAATACCCACAATTTTTATCTGGCTGTGTGGGAGCAAGTACGCTAAGTTTAGGCGAAAATGAGCTCAATGCTGAGCTTGTTATTCAGAAACTGGGAATTAGCCAGCGTTTTAGCACGCACAATACGATGATTCCTAATCAGAAAATCACAATGGAACTATTAAACGGTCCTTTTCGTTATTTGAAAGGCTATTGGGCGTTTCAGCCTTTTGATGAACAGAGTTGTAAAATTACCTTACAGCTTGAGTTTGAATTTTCAAATGCTTTAATTGCAATGGCATTTGGCAAGATTTTTAATGAACTTACTTTAAAAATGGTCAATGCGTTTAAACAACGAGCCAAGGAGATTTACGGTGTCTGATGCAGAGAAAACAGAAAAAATTGTGGTAGAAGTGGTTTATGCTTATCCCGAAAAGTATTTTTTGAAGAAGATCGAATTAGATAACCCGATCTCAATTCAGAATGTGATTTTACAATCGGGTGTATTACAAAAATATACGGAAATAGATTTAAGAGAAAATAAGATCGGCATTTTCAGCCGACCTGCGAAACTCACCGATCTAGTTGAAAATGGTGACAGGATCGAAATCTACCGCCCACTTATTGCCGATCCGAAAGAGATTCGCCGTAAACGAGCAGAGCAGCAGAAGAAGTAACATTGCTAATTTTGTCGCTATTTTTTATAAATATCTTCCCCATCTCTACGAGTTTTGAGTAAGCGTAAAATCCAGACATATTGTTCTGGATTTTTTTCAACAAAATACTCAATAATTCGGTTCATTTCTCTTGCAGATTGTTCTGGGCTTTCATCAAATTCAATTTGTGGCAAAATCTCAATTTGATAAACGCCTTTTTCAGCGTTGTAAATCGGAAACATTGGTATAACAACGGCATTCGTTACTCTTGCCATTTTGGCTAAACCGGGTAGGGTAGCCTTTTCTGTGGCAAAGAATGGTGCATAAACACTTAGGTTCTCTCCATAATCTTCATCGGGAAGAAAGTAGCCTAAATTACCTTTACGCACATCATTTAAGAAAGGTTTAATTCCGTTTTGTCGAGTGTGCATTTTCCCACCGAAACGCTCACGAGTTGCGTTCCATAACCAATCGACTAATTGATTACGATGTGGGTTATACATGGATACCATTGGCATTCCGTAAGTGTGCATCACAATTCCTGACGCATCAATCGCCCAAGTATGTGGAACAAGCAAAATCACGTTTTTTCCCTTTGCTCTTGCCTCTCGAACAATCTCCAAGTTAGAAAAGGCACTGCGTTTTTGGATATGTTTCACCGAGCGAATGCCAATTTCACCTATCCCCAACATTGTTTGGGTGACAGTAATAAACATTTTTTCGATAATTTCTGCTCGCTGTTGCTCACTCCAATCGGGAAAACAATAACGTAGATTGACATCTGCACGATGATATTGTTTTTTACCTTTTAAGTGGCGAGCTACAATCTTGCCTACCCAAACACCAAGTTTATCGCGTAAACGAAACGGAACATATGCCAAAATAATTAGCCCCAAAACGCCAAGCCATACGCCCCAGTATTTAGGGTGTAAAAAATGCCAAGAAAATTGATGTTGATAGCCAACTTGTTGTGTAAAACGTCCCATTGTTATCTCTCTTAATCGTTATTTGCGTTTTTGGTCGATCTTATTTTTTAAGGCAAGAATAATCCCTAAACCAATAAAAGCACCAGGGGGTAAAATAGCCAGTAATAAGCCACTTTCAAGCTGAAGTAGGTCAATTTTTAAACTTTTTGCCCATTCGCCGAGTAATAAATCTAATCCGTCAAATAGCGTACCATTGCCGATAATCTCACGCAATGCACCTAATAAAACTAAGCTTAAGGTCATACCAATGCCCATTGAAAAGCCATCAAAGGCAGAGTGGATAAGATTATTTTTAGAAGCAAAAGCCTCTGCACGCCCAATCACAATACAGTTCGTTACAATCAATGGAATAAAAATACCTAATGATTGATAAACAGGATATGCAAACGCATTCATTAGTAGCTGAATAGCGGTAACGGCAGTGGCAATAATCATCACATAAATAGGAATACGAATGTCGTGCGGCGTTACCTTGCGAAAGAGCGACACACAGCTATTGGTAATAATCAGTACCAGTAGCGTTGCTAAGCCTAGCCCTAACGCATTGGTTACGTTATTGGACACCGCAAGTAGCGGACAAAGCCCAAGTAGTTGGACTAAAGCACCATTATTTGACCAAACGCCTTGTGTGAAAATATTTCCCCACACAGATGTTTGCGGAGTTTGGGGAATATCATCATCAATTTGTTGGATTGGAATTTGATTATCTGCCATATTTTGCCTTTTATTCTTTACAATCGCTAAAGGTTTCAATTAACTGTGGATGATGTTTCAGTTCGGTAATGACCCATTTTGCTGTTTGTCGAACTTTATTTACTACCGCTCTTGGTGTGATTGTCGCCCCTGTGAACTGATCAAAATCACCGCCGTCTTTTTTTACCGCCCAATGATTTTCATCGTCTAACGTAAATGTTTTATCATTAAAGCTATAAATCCAGTTAGAAATACGAGTTTCAATTTTATCGCCAAGCCCTGGGGTTTCTTTATGTGCTAATGTCCGTACGCCTAGCACTTTACCATCAGGCTGAATACCCATAAGTAGCACGATATTCCCCGAATAGCCATCAGGTGCGGTAGCTTGTAATGCGTAAGCGGTAAGATCTTGCCCTTTTTTTGCACTGTATAGTTTATTGAGATAAGGGGCATCGGGTAGCTTAATCGTTTTACAACTACTTAGAAGATCATTGTCAAAATAGTCTTGTGGTACAACTTCAAGCAATAAATCTCGTTGCTGTTGTGCGACAACTTGATCTATTCGCCCTTTGGTTAAAAGATAGATCCCTGTTGAGATGGCAGCACAAACTAAGGCGATTATCCCTAAAATGAGGGCATAAGTTGTAGTGATTTTAGAAGTTTGCATTATTTTCGTCCTAGTTGTGTACCATATAAACGAGGTTGAGTATAGTGATCGATCAACGGCACACAAATATTGGCTAATAGCACAGCAAAGGCAACACCGTCAGGGTAGTTACCTAAATAGCGGATCAAATAAACTAATAACCCAACCAATGCACCAAAGATCAATTTGCCTTTCGGTGTAATTGAAGCAGATACAGGATCGGTCGCAATAAAAAATGCACCAAACATCATTGCACCACTGAATAAATGGAGTGGCATAGCCCAGATCGCATCACTGTTTTCCGATAAAAAGAGATCGTGAAGTAAACTAAAAATCGCAAAGGTCGATAACATTGCCATTGGAATTTGCCAATGGATAATGCGTTTATAAATCAGCACTAACCCACCGAATAAAAAGGCTAAATTCATCTGTCCCCAACCGCCAAAGAACACTTTTTCAAGCAGATCATCAAATAACATAGCACGATAAGTGCTATCTTTAATACTTGTCATCGCATTTTTTGAGCCATCTAATACCGTTGCGGAAGAAATTCCATCCACACTTTGAATAAGCTGGTGAATAGTAAAGCCATCGGTAGTAATGCCTTGAAAAATCAGAGCAAAACTATCCGCTAAAGTCGGTGGTTCACTCAATAATGCCGCAGGCGGTAGCCAAGCGGTCATTTGTACTGGGAAAGATACCAACAGCAACGCATAGCCGATCATCGCAGGGTTAAATAAATTCTGTCCCAATCCACCATAAACGTGTTTTGCAAGTAACAATGCGACAATCATTCCAACGATGATAATCCAATAAGGTGAATAAGGCGGAATTGCCATTGCTAAAATAAAAGCAGTTAAAATACCCGACATATCTTCCACATAGAAAGCGGTCGGTTTCTGGCGAAGTTTTGCAACGGCAATTTCAATAATAATGGCTAAACTTACCGCTAGTGCGATTTGAATAAGCACACCGTACCCAAAGAAATACCACTGCACAAAAAGTGCAGGTAGCATCGCAGCAATCACCCATAACATAAAATTAACGGTGAGATTGTTCGAGTGAGTATGGGGTGAGCTGATCATTTTGAACATTGGTATCTTTCCTTGTTATATATAGCCCATTAAATTTTCGGCAAATGTATATTTAATCGAATGGTGAGCATACGAATTGCAATAACGGTTGTGACGGTTGCTACATCAATCCAATTACTTTCAAAACCAGCTTCGCGGAACAAAATGAAGATAATACCACCGATTAAGCTAGCAGTAACATAGACTTCTTTTTGTAAAATAATAGGTACTTCATTACGCAAAATATCGCGGATAAGTCCACCAAAGCAACCTGTTACGCCACCAAGTGCGATACAAATAAGTGGGTGTAAGCCAAAATCCAGCCCTTTTTGCACGCCAATAACTGTAAATACGCCTAAACCGATGGCATCAAAAATCAGTAATCCCTTTTGCCAACCTGCTTTATTTAAGCTGTTACGAAAAATAGCAGTGATGATTACCGCAAGTGTAATCATTAATACGTAGATCGGTTGTTTCATCCAGAATACTGGAGTGCTACCGATCATCACATCACGCAATGTACCACCGCCGACGCCTGTTACAAAGGCAAGTACGAACATTCCAAAAAGATCCATTTTATGTTGTCTGGCCGCAATCGCCCCTGAGATCGCAAAAACGATAGTACCAATCAAATCTTGGATAAAGAGAAATGACCAAGGGAAATCTGGAATTAAATCGTGAATTGGGTGGCTCATTACGTTTCCTTATATCGTGTTATTTATGGCTATTTTGTTCAGCTTCTTTTTTCGCTTTAGCCCTTGCGATAGCAGCCGCCACAGCGGCTTTGCGTGGATCGGTTTCCACTGGTGTTTCAGTTGCAACTGTTGCGGTTGCTTCCACTTTTGCATTTTGTGGCTCGGAACTGACCGCTTGTTGAGCTTCTTTTTTCGCTTTAGCTCTTGCGATAGC
>NZ_LEKN01000039.1 GCF_009761395.1 Ursidibacter maritimus
CTTGGCGTTTACGTTCTTCTGCTTGACGTTGACGCTCCGCTTCTTCTTCTTGGCGTTTACGCTCTTCTTCCGCTTGACGTTGACGCTCTGCTTCTTCTTGACGTTTACGTTCTTCTTCCGCTTGACGTTGACGCTCTGCTTCTTCTTGACGCTTTATTCAGATCAGCATCAGCTTGATTTTTAGCTTCTTCTGATGTGTCCAGTTGTACTAAATTCTTTAAGTTATTCAAATAGTAGCGAAATGCTCCAGCATCTACATAACCTTTTTCTAATTTGAATGTAGCTGAATTGTTGCCTTTAATATCAAATAATTTTAATGTTTCCGCATTTTCTCTTTTGATTTCCTCACCCGAATCTAAAATAGAGATGGTATGAGAACCCGCAGCATTTGTTACTTCCACCAAGTTACCCACTAATTTTGCTAAATTAGTGTTAAAGCGGAAAAAGCCATTACCAGATAAAGACCCTACAACAAGTTTATTAAACTTATTAAACTCATTTTCTGAATTTAAATAAATTTTTGAGCCTTGTTCTAATCGTAGCTCATTGACATAGCTTGTGCTACTTCCTGAATCACTACCAGAAACGGTATATGCACTAGCTAATTGCCAAATAGCATCTCTAGCAAGTGTTACATTAAGAGGAGAACCCTCTCTACCAATACCACTATATAAAACCGCTTTACCAATATTTATCTCCGCTTTACCGTCTATATACCTAGAATAAGCATCATAGGATAAGGCAACAATACCATTTTTTACATAAATAAATGTATGTGGGAGATTCTTATAATTCTGTTCATCTAACTTACGAACAGAACACCCATCGCTATTTTCAAAAGCTTTTCCACTATAACAAATTGTAGAAATTCCATTATTAAAACCTAAACTTAAACGACTGTTATTCCGCAATTCAATTTCATTAAGAACAAAAGCCCCCACATTACGTCCAATTTCAACACTACTTTTTTCATCTAATTTCAATTTATCGGCAACAAAATTACGAGTTAACCACTCATTATCTTTTCTGACTTCCTCTATTTCTGCTGTTGAAGAAGATGTAGGATGTTTATCCGCAAATGGAACTTGGTAACCAGAGAAAATAACTTTTCCATTAGTAACATTAAAATCACCATTTAAATTTAAACCGCCCGAAAGGAGAAGTAAATTATTTTTATCATCACTATGTGAGTTATAATAATGATTGCCACCTGAAACATTCACATTTATTTTACCATTAAAGTATTGATCTCCCACTAACTCAAATTGTTGTTTATATAGTTCTAAGTTACTTCCTCCAATTCCCCACCAACTAGGAATACCAAGTCTAGATAATGTGTCAGAATCCTTCATTAATTTAAGATCTTCAGAAGACCAACCATTTTCACTGAACAAGCCATAATCATAATCCAATACTCCCTCTTGATAATATTTCTGGCCAAGAAGCATTCCTTGCTCATCTAGTGAAACGATCGGATTCCTAAAAACTGAATAACCTCGGCTACCAATCAACCCTGGCATAACACCTCCAGTACCTAAGTGGAATGTTGAAGTTTTATTAATATTATGATTAACAATGTTAGCACCTTCATCAACAGCAAATGCACTTGCATTTTTACCATTCAGATCTAATTTTCCACCACGGTATCCAAAACGAATTCCTCCTACACCCCCACTATTTTCATAGCTATCTTCCCAGTAATGATTTCCAAAGCTATTATTCATAGATTGAGCATCTGATAGTGTTAAAACCCCTCTACCACTTACTAGCTCAATGTTATGAAATGCAGGCTCATTTCCCACGTCAATGATAACCTGACCATCACCAATACTTAAATGTCCTATTGGTGGTGTTGGGCGTGGGTTGCTGCCCGTAATTCGTAATGTGCCTTGCCCTAGTTTAGATAATCTATCTCCACTGAAGTTTATATCTTGTTTATAACTTTTCTCATAGCTTCTTGCAGTAAGTGGTTGATTAACTTGCCAATCTAAAACACTCCCCTTATGAACAACAATACCTGACCCAACCCAACTTGAATCATTATCCGTTTTAATCTTCACATAACTTGGGCGTATATTCCCGACATAAATGCCACCAGCCCCCTGATCTATATCAGACTCCAAATTGATTGTAAGAGGTTGTAAAAGCTGTTCGCCATCAATAGCCCCACCATTTATATAAAGATCTTTACCATTTTCAGCACCTGCAATATCGTCAGATAAACTAACGGCTAATTCATTATCAGCAATAATACTTTTTCCTTGCTCTGTTGCTCGCCAACTAACCTCTTCCCCACCTAAATTAAGCTCTACACCTTTATGTTGAACAAGGTATCTGTTTAAAAATTCTGGTTTATATACAGTAAAACTTGATTTCTCGATGTTATTAATATTTTCATTTTCCCTTGCAAATGGAGTTCCTCTATATAAGGCAACTGCGCTTGATGCAAGCCCTGCTAACTTCCATTTTTTATTTAAAAAATCGTAAACATATAATGGACTACCACTATCACCTCTAGCTATTACTGTCGGCAATCTATTAACTTTCTCTCTAGTCATTCCATCTTTCAAAGTAACAGGATATTCCTTGCCACCGGTAATAAAATAATTACCATTTTGTTCTTTCACCATACTCTTTCCGAGAATACTACCACCAGTTAGATAATTATAGGCAGATGAAATATATTCTAAATTTTGATCATCCTCCTCTGCAGAATAAACATATTGCATCCCGCCTCCTAGCCTAACGATATGTCCCCATTTCCTATCTGTAAATGACTCTGATGAGTGACAATCCCAAGATAATTCTATTGAATCTAATAAACAACGTTGATCTTCTCCATTAATAGTTTCTGTTGGAATTACCTCTGTAACTAATTTACTTAAACGTGGTAAACTAAAGTCGTATTTATGGTGGAGTTTAAAGTAATCATCTTCTTCCTTGAAACGAAAATCTGGTTCAGCATCATTAGCATTTGTAATGAAATACTGGTAGTTTTCACCTTGTTTTGTAAATGAAAAGATATCTCCGAACTCAAGTCTATTTGGACTCTTAATACCATTATGTTTTACAGTAGTAACATACTGAGGATGAACTAAAGTGGAAACACCTAGAAAGTCCCACCCTTTAACGCCATTGTGTATAATTGTGTGAGGTAGATTATTATATATAACTGAGTGAGACGGACTAAAATCCGGCATCGGAATTTTGAGCCAATCCCCTGTTCGGTTTTGGACATCAGGAAAAAGATTACCTAGCAGAATATTGTTTTTATCGTATATTGGAATATCTGTTGCTCCAACAGTATATTTCCCTTTATTTTCAGCAAAATTGCGATACTCTTCATAGGGTACAATATCTGATACTATCGAAGCACTAGCCATAGTTGAAAAAGTAGCTAACGGTAGCAGTAATTTTAAGGCTTTATTTTTACCTGACTGCTTAGCAAATTCAGAAACAACAACATACTGCCCACAGGCATTTTTAATAACTTTAAAGATACGATTCATAAGATTTCCTCAAGACAATTAAGAGTAGGTAACAGCGTGTTTAACACACTTCAAATTGTACAAAAAAAAAACAAATGAACAATAAACATCCGATTTTTCTATATTCTTTATCTTCGTATCACCTAAAACAAAAAAGCGATATTGGCATATACCAATATCGCTTCAACTCTGCTTACAAGCGGTCTGTTTTATAACACTTTTTGCCAAACAGATTGGGGAAGTAGATAAACATCTTTTGCGGCTTTCTGCCCTTCACCCACGATGTGTCCAATGCCACTTGCCATTACCGCAAGTGTCACATCAAAGGCATTTAAGCTGTCGCCATAGCCAGCAGTTAAATTAAACATTGAGCCATCAGCAAGTAAATAAATGGTTCTTCCGTCTAATGAGTAAGCATTAATATATGGCATTGGCTCATTCATCGGGTATTTTTTGAGAAATTCTACATCAATTTCTTCCGCAACATGTCCAACATTTAAAATAAATACACCTGATTTGACTTGCTGCAATAAATGTTGCGATAGCACATTTTTTGCCCCTGTTGCTGTCGCAATCACATCAGCTATTTTTACCGCTTCAGATAATGGCATTACTTGCCAGCCATCATATTCGGCTTGCAGTGCTCGCGCTTTATCAATTTCTGCCACAATCACTTTGCCACCATAGGCTTTGGCAGATGCGGCTACACCTTGCCCAACCAAACCATAGCCAATCACGACAACTGTTTTTTCGTGTAAAGTTAAATGTGTCGTTTCAAAAAAGGTGTGCCACGCAGTTAAGCCAACCATATGGCGATTGTGCAACCCTTCTTTTACGGGTAAATCATCCCAGTTGAAAATAGGATAACTGGGTTTTAGGCCATTTAGGCGATTGATACCAGAACCTGTTGCTTCTAAGCCAGCTTTTACATTCGTTTCTACATTATTTTGATGAATCAATGTAGTTAAATCTGCCCCCATTTCACATAAATGGGTTGGATTCCAATCAATCGCAGTTTGAAAACTTTCGTGCCACTCTTTATGGCTCATATTACGCCACGCTTTTGCTTCTGCACCACAATTCATTAAATAGGCGACAACATCATCTTGTACGGTTGTTGGGTTGCAAGTGGTTAAGAATACTTTTGCCCCTTTATCTAATAAGCCTTTGACAAGCGGTGCCATTTTTAAATCTAGGTGCATATTGCACGCTAAACGGACGTGAGAAAGATCAGGCAAAGCCTCTACTGCTGCTTTGGTGCGTGGCATATTGAGTCTTGCCCATTCAAGTTCTGCTGAAAAGTTATCGTACACAATGTCTCCTTGTAAGTGTATTGCTCATCATAAATTTGGTAAAACTTAGATAAAATTATACCGCTTGCCTTACGACAAGCGGTAGGTTTTATTGAAATTTTTACCAATTTCAATGCTGATTAGCTTATTACATCGCCTGTGTGAAAGTACGAGTAATTACGTCTTGTTGTTGCTCTTTGGTTAAAGAGTTAAAACGTACTGCGTAACCTGAAACACGAATGGTTAATTGTGGATATTTCTCTGGGTTTTCCATCGCATCTAATAGCATTTCGCGGTTCATTACGTTCACGTTTAAGTGCTGACCGCCTTCAATGCTTGCTTCGTGGTGGAAGTAACCGTCCATTAAGCCTGCAAGGTTGCGTTTTTGTGCTTCGTAATCTTTACCTAATGCATTTGGTACGATTGAGAAGGTGTAAGAAATACCATCTTTCGCAAAGGCAAACGGTAATTTCGCCACTGATGTTAATGACGCTACCGCACCTTTTTGGTCACGTCCGTGCATTGGGTTTGCACCTGGTCCGAATGGAGCACCGCTACGGCGACCATCTGGTGTATTACCTGTTTTCTTACCATAAACTACGTTTGAAGTAATGGTTAATACTGACTGAGTTGGGGTTGCATTGCGGTATGTACCTAGTTTTTGAATTTTCTTCATAAAGCGTTCAACTAAGTCGCAAGCGATATCATCTACGCGGTTATCGTTATTACCGAATTGTGGATATTCACCTTCGATTTCAAAGTCTGTCGCCACATTTTTCGCTACGCCAATCACTTCGCCCGCTTTATTTTTGATTTCAATATCAGTACGAACTGGTTTTACTTTCGCATATTTAATTGCAGAAAGTGAGTCAGCTGCCACAGAAAGACCTGCAATACCACACGCCATTGTACGGAATACATCACGATCGTGAAGAGCCATTAATGCTGCTTCATAAGCGTATTTGTCGTGCATAAAGTGAATGATATTTAATGCAGTAACATACTGTTTCGCCAACCAATCCATAAAGCTATCTAAGCGAGTCATTACATCATCGTAATCTAAGTATTCACTAGTGATCGCTTCTGTTTTCGGTCCAACCTGGTCGCCTGATTTTTCATCCACACCGCCATTGATTGCGTATAACAAGGTTTTCGCTAAGTTTGCACGAGCACCGAAGAACTGCATCATTTTACCCACGATCATTGGGCTTACACAGCACGCAATTGCATAGTCATCGTTTTGGAAATCTGGACGCATTAAATCGTCATTTTCATATTGTACAGATGAGGTATCAATAGATACTTTAGCCGCATAACGTTTGAAACCATCTGGTAAGCTTTCAGACCAAAGAATTGTTAAGTTCGGCTCTGGAGATGGTCCCATTGTGTAAAGAGTATGTAAGATACGGAAACTGTTTTTTGTTACAAGTGTACGACCATCTAAGCCCATACCTGCTAAAGTTTCTGTTGCCCACATTGGGTCACCTGAGAATAATTGATCGTATTCTGGTGTGCGTAAGAAACGAACCATACGAAGTTTCATTACTAAGTGGTCGATCAATTCTTGTGCTTCTTGCTCAGTAATTTTACCTGCTTGTAAATCACGCTCAATGAAGATATCTAAGAAAGTCGATACTCGACCGAAAGACATTGCTGCACCATTTTGTGATTTCACTGCTGCAAGATATGCAAAGTATGTCCATTGTACCGCTTCTTGTGCATTGGTTGCTGGGTTTGAAATATCATAGCCATAAGATGCAGCCATTTCTTTCATTTTACCTAATGCACGATGTTGCTCTGCGATTTCTTCGCGTAATTGAATTGTTGCTTGAATATCTTCGCCACGTTCTAATTTTTCTTGTAAAGATGTGAATTGTTTCACTTTATCTTTCATTAAGAAATCTGCACCATAAAGTGCCATACGGCGATAGTCACCAATGATACGACCACGACCATAAGCATCTGGTAAACCTGTAATAACACCTGATTTACGGCAACGTAAAATATCTGGTGTATATACATCAAATACGCCTTGGTTGTGGGTTTTACGGTATTCAGTAAAGATTTGTTCAACTTCTGGTTTTAATTCACGACGGTAAACTTTACAAGAACCTTTTACCATATTGATCCCACCAAACGGCATAATTGCACGTTTTAATGGTGCATCCGTTTGTAAACCAACGATTTTTTCTAAATCTTTGTTGATATAGCCTGGTGCGTGAGAAGTAATGGTTGATGGAGTATCGCAATCAATGTCATACGGTTCGTGGGTTTTATTTTCCACTTTAATTTTTTCCATTACATCTGTCCAAAGCGTTGTTGTCGCCTCAGTTACATCTGCAAGGAAAGACTCATCGCCTTCATAAGGAGTGTAGTTTTTTTGAATAAAATCACGCACATTAACTTCTGTTTGCCATTCACCTGGAGCAAAACCTTCCCAAGCCTTTAATTGTGCTTCTGTTAATTGAGCCATTTTAAGTCCTCTATAGTTAGTTGAATTTAGATACAAGCGGTGCGATTTTGTAAAACTTCTGCAAAAAGTAACCGCTTACGAAATGTTAGTTTTTTTAATGTTTTCTTAAATGCAAAAACCATTGCACTAAACCGATAAAAAATGCACCACCGACAATATTGCCTAGCGTTGCAGGAATTAAATTTTTCATCACAAAGTTAGTCATTGTTAAGTCAGCATACTGTGTAGCATCAATCCCAATAGCAGTCCAAAATTCTGGGCTTGCAAAGCTGTGAATTAACACCCCCATTGGCACCATAAACATATTTGCCACACAGTGTTCAAAACCTGATGCGACAAACATTGCAATAGGTAAAATCATAATAAAGGCTTTATCCGTCAAACTCTTACCCGCATAAGCCATCCAAACTGCAATACATACCATTAGATTACAGAAAATACCAAGGCTAAAAGCTTCTACCCAAGTATGATGAATTTTATGCTGAGCCGTTTTTAGAATAGTTAGCCCCCATTGCCCGTTAGCTGCCATAATTTCGCCGCTAAACCATACTAGTAATACGATAAAGATTGCCCCGAAAAAGTTCCCCACATACACGACCAACCAGTTTCTTAACATTTGGAAAAGAGTAATGCGGTTACTTGCTTTAGCGATAGCCGTCATTGTTGAAGAGGTGAATAACTCTGCACCAAACACAACACACATAATAATGCCGAGAGAGAAAACAACACCCCCAATAAGTTTAGCGACTCCCCAAGGTAATTCGCCAGCTCCCACTTGTGTGGTTGCGTAAAACACGAAAGCTATTGAAATATAGGCACCTGCAGTAATTGCAGAAAGAAAAGAGTAGAATTGATTTTTTGTGGCTTTATATACTGCACCATCTTCAGCAATCTTAGCCATTTCAGCTGGTGAAAACATCGCTATCCTTAAACTAAATTTTGAAAACTTATAAGAATTGTTGAGAATTATAGACCTGTTACTTGATTACTCAAATAAATTTCACAAATAAAGTAAATAAAGTAGAATGATTTATTGATCCGTATCAACTTTTAACAAGAACATAAAATAATCAAATACACAATAAAAACAGATTTTTTACAAAAAACTTACAATTTATGATTGATTATCTCATTTCTTTCTTCGGAATTTTTAGCTCAACACAAAATCAGCTATTGATTATGTTTGCAAGTGCTTTTTTGAGTGCCACAATTTTACCGGGTAATTCGGAAATTACCTTTACTGCATTTGCTTCGCAACTCTTGATGAATGAAAGTTTAGCATTTTCACGAGAGATTATTACATTGCTATTTATTGCAACATTGGGGAATAGCTTAGGTAGCCTAACAACTTACTTTATGGCAAAACTTATCCCTCCACCACATTTAACCGAAAAAAGTAAACCTAGTGTAAAGTGGGCTTTATTTTATAGCCAAAAATATGGTGTATGGGTGCTACTTTTCAGTTGGTTACCCATAGTGGGTGATCTTTTTTGTGGCATTGCGGGTTGGTTACGTTTCAATGTTTTACAAACGGTTTGCTTAATCAGTTTGGGTAAAGCGATTCGCTATCTGATTTTATTATGGAGCATTAACGCTTTTTTGAGTTAAAATCGTCAACCTGCTAAGAACCATTGAAAATGTTACATTAGCAACATCCAGAGAAGGAATTATTATGTCAATGACGCCGATTTTTAATACAACTAAACAAGTGCCTGAAATTCTGAGCATTTCTACTATTGCGAAAACACGAATTTTTGAAGTGCAATCCGTTAATTTACGTTTTTCAAATGGACAAGAACGCACCTACGAGCGTTTAACCCCACAGCGTCGTTCTTCTGTAATGGTACTCCCAATTCATAATGATCAGATCATTTTAGTACGTGAATATGCTGTCGGTCCTGAACGTTATGAATTAACCTTTCCAAAAGGGATTGTTGATAATGGCGAAGAACCCATTGTGAGTGCAAATCGTGAATTACAAGAAGAAATCGGTTTCGGAGCAAATAGAATTTCCCCTTTACGAACACTTTATAGTGGGCCAAGCCATATGTATGGTTTAATGCACGTCTTTGTTGCACAAGATCTTTATCCTTCTCGCTTGGAAGGTGATGAACCTGAACCTCTTGAAATCATTTACTACCCCCTTGCGGATATAGATAAACTGCTGGCTGATCCAAACTTTGCTGAAGCAAGAAATCTCTCTGCTCTCTTTCTATTAAAGGAATTTCTGAATGGTCAATAAATCAATTTTGTGGATTTTTCCACTGATTACTCAAATTATTTTCTCTCTCTTTCTCCCTTTCTTTAGTGGTTTTAATCTGAACGAGCTCACTATTGGTTTCGGGTATGTAGCCTTACTTGCTACATTACCGGCTTTTGTTTTTGCTCTATTCTGCTATAGCAAGCGGTTACATCAACGAAATATTTTACAAATTACGATTTTTTCAGGTGGATTGATGTTCCTTTACACCCTGATTTTATTTTCTATTTATTTGGCGATTGAAGCACCACAAGAACCTATTTCAATATGGGAACATAGTCTTGCGGTGTTCTTCTATGCTCTAATGTTTGCTTTACCAAGTAGCGTTTATGCAATGGTGATCTTACGCCTCTTTCTTCCAAAAGCGATAATTTCGCAGAAAGCGGAAAAATAGTGATGCAGTTTAATGGATAAAATTTTATAATCTTCAACATAAAAGGAAATAATCTCAACGGAGTTACTATGCAACAGCTTACCCCACAACTACTTGATGCCGTATTGAATATTGCTCATCGAGCAGGCGAGCATTTAAAAACGTTTTACGCTAAATCCGTTGAGATCAAAATTAAGGCAGATCACACTCCTGTAACTGAAGCTGATCTGTTTATTAGCCAATTTGTGATCGAGCAACTTCAACAGCTTACTCCACATATTCCGATTATATCGGAAGAAAATTGTAACATTCCCCTTGAAGAACGTGCTCAATGGCAAGAATACTGGCTAATCGACCCGCTAGACGGTACGCAACAATTTATTGATAGAACCGATCAATTTTCCGTTGTTATTGCATTGGTGCAACAAAATCGCCCTGTTCTTGGCGTAATCCACGCCCCTATATTACATAAAACCTATTATGCAATGGCGAATTACGGTGCTTATCTAAATGAACACAACCAGCTTACTCAATTACATATTTGCAAAAAATTAGCTCAATCTAACCGCTTACGCATTACGATTGGCACATCAAATAACGAAAAAATTCGCCAAATGGTCAAACCAGCATACCAAATTGACTTTATTCAATATGGCTCAAGTAGCCTAAAAGCAGGCTTAGTTGCTGAAGGAAAAGCAGATTGTTATATCCGTTTGGGCGATACAGGTGAATGGGATACCGCTGCTGCTGAAGTGTTACTTGCGGAATTGGGTGGAAAAATTGTCGATTTACAATTTGTACCATTAAGCTATAACCAACGCCAACATTTTATCAATCCTTACTTTATGGCTGTTGGTGAAGGCGAATTTAATTGGCAGACAGTTTTTAATCTTGATTGATTTATTTACAACATCTACTAAAATGTTGCTCAAGCATACAAATTTTTAACAATTCGATTTATTAGGACAATTTACAGAATGAAAGCAGATAACAACTGTATCGTCATTTTTGGTGCATCTGGCGATTTAACCCACCGCAAACTCATTCCTGCTCTTTATGATCTTTATAAAATTGGTCGCCTTTCGGAGAATTTTTCTGTGCTAGGTGTTTCTCGAACAGAATTGGATGATACCCAATTCCGTCAAAAAATGCGTGAAGCGCTCATTAAACATGAAAAATCAAGCGGTGAGATGTTAGAAAAATTTTGCGAGCATCTTTACTATCAAGCACTAAATACATCTGATGCATTGGATTATGGAAAATTAGTTCCTCGTCTAGATGAACTTCACGATAAATACCATACGGGTGGCAATACCCTTTACTATCTCTCAACACCGCCAAGTTTATATCCTATTATTCCTGAATGTCTTGCTGCTCATGGCTTAAATACTGAAGAATTTGGTTGGAAACGTATTATCGTTGAAAAACCTTTTGGCTATGATATGAAAACCGCCAAAGAGCTAGATGTGCAAATTCATCGTTTCTTTGAAGAGCATCAAATCTACCGTATTGACCATTATCTTGGTAAAGAAACCGTTCAAAACTTGCTTGTTTTACGTTTCTCAAACGGTTTATTTGAACCGCTTTGGAATCGTAATTTTATTGATTATGTTGAAATTACAGGGGCGGAGTCTATCGGGGTAGAAGATCGTGGTGGTTATTATGATGGCTCAGGTGCAATGCGAGATATGTTCCAAAACCATTTATTACAAGTATTAGCGATGGTTGCAATGGAACCTCCTGCAATTATCAACGCCGATTCAATGCGTGATGAAGTCGCTAAAGTATTACACTGCCTACACCCATTAAGTGATGACGATTTAAAAAATAACCTTGTTTTAGGTCAATATGCTCAAGGTAATATTGAGGGTGAAGAAGTCAAAGGATATTTACAAGAAAAAGGCGTGCCTGCAGATTCCAACACTGAAACCTTTATGGCAGTTCGTTGCCAAATTGATAACTGGCGTTGGGCTGGCGTTCCATTCTATGTGAGAACAGGTAAACGCCTGCCAGTGCGTGTTACCGAGGTGGTTATTCATTTTAAAACCACGCCACACCCTGTGTTTAGCCAAAACGCCCCTGATAATAAATTGATTATCCGTATTCAGCCTGACGAAGGAATTTCAATGCGTTTCGGCCTGAAGAAACCAGGTGCAGGTTTTGAATCTAAAGAAGTTTCTATGGATTTCCGCTATGCGGATCTTGCATCACCAAGTCTTTTAACCGCTTATGAGCGTTTATTATTAGATGCAATGAAAGGAGATGCAACGCTATTTGCCCGTACTGATGCCGTTCACGCCTGTTGGAAATTCGTACAACCTATTTTAGATTATAAAGCGGCTAACGGACGTGTCTATGAATATGAATCTGGTACTTGGGGGCCTTCTGAAGCCGATCGCTTAATTGCTAAACACGGCAAAGTCTGGCGTAAACCAAGTGGCTTGATGAAGAAAAAAGTATAATCGTAGGGACACACTGCGTGTGTCCCTTGTACATTGTTGATAACGAACACACACAGTGTGTCCCTACAAGGATTTTATGAACTACATTATTTTCCCTTCTGCTCAAAATGCGGTAGAAAAAATCGCGCAAGAATTTGTGTTATACAGCCAACAAAATCGCCCTGTACATATCTCCCTTTCTGGCGGTAGTACACCGAAATTGTTATTCAAAACCTTAGCACAGTCTCCATTTAACACCGAAGTAAAATGGCAAAACTTGCATTTTTGGTGGGGTGATGATCGAATGGTTGAGCCACAAGATCCTGAAAGCAACTATGGCGAAGTACAAAAGCTACTGTTCGATCATATTCAAATCCCAGCAGAAAACATTCATCGAATTCGTGGTGAAAATAATGTTGAGCAAGAACTTGCAAGATTTTCGCAAGAACTGACCGCTTGTGTACCTCATTTGGAATTTGATTGGATTATTTTAGGAATGGGAAAAGACGGACATACCGCTTCGCTTTTCCCACATCAAACGAATTTTGACGACCAAAATGTCGCCGTCATTGCTAAACACCCTGAAACAGGGCAAATCCGCATTTCTAAAACCGCCAATTTAATTGAAAAAGCCAAACGCATTACTTATTTGGTAACAGGCGGATCAAAAGCAGAAATTCTCAAAGAAATTCAAACCACAGATGCTGAAAATTTGCCTTATCCTGCGGCTAAAATCAAAGCTGAGAATGGTGTGAGTGAGTGGTATTTGGATAAGGATGCGGCAAAGTTGCTGTAACAAGCGGTCAGATTTTCTAGAAATTTTACAAAAACGTTGAATCTCAAACATAAAATAGTGCTCATTTCCAAGGAGTACTCAAAATTAAGGCATTCGTCAAAGACGAGCGTCATCGGGGCAACAACTTCGGACACTTTTCGGGCAATTATTCGTGAGAAATATGAAGTGTCTCCATCTTTATGAGACTTTAAGTAAAGTTGTATAAATAAAAAAATAAGCGACAATGCAATGAAATTAGTTCCAGTAGTAGGAGGAGTTATTAGGGGTAGTTTAGATCTACTAGCAACAAATATTATTGGTAATACAGCAAAAAAGATTTTTATTGAAGAAAAAATCTAACATTTTAACAGGAGCAAAAAATGTCAGTAAAAGGCGATATCGGCGTTATCGGTTTAGCGGTAATGGGGCAGAATTTAATTCTGAATATGAACGACAATGGCTTCAAAGTCGTGGCATATAACCGTACCACTTCAAAAGTGGACGAATTTTTAGAAGGTGCAGCAAAAGGCACAAATATTATTGGTGCTTACTCGCTAGAAGATTTAGCCAATAAACTTGAGAAACCACGCAAAGTGATGCTAATGGTGCGTGCGGGCGATGTTGTAGATCAATTTATTGATGCGTTGCTTCCGCATTTGGAAGAAGGTGATATCATTATTGATGGTGGTAACTCAAACTATCCAGATACTAATCGTCGTGTAAAAGCCTTGACGGAAAAAGGCATTCGTTTCATCGGTTCAGGCGTATCTGGCGGTGAAGAAGGAGCACGTCACGGGCCTTCAATTATGCCAGGTGGTAATGAAGAAGCGTGGCAATATGTAAAACCTATCTTCCAAGCGATTTCAGCAAAAACCGATAAAGGCGAGCCTTGCTGTGATTGGGTTGGTAAAGAAGGTGCGGGTCATTTCGTGAAAATGGTTCACAATGGTATCGAATACGGCGATATGCAGTTAATTTGTGAAGCCTACCAATTCTTAAAAGATGGTTTGGGATTGAGCTATGATGAAATGCAGGCTATTTTTGCAGAATGGAAAAATACCGAACTTGACAGCTATCTGATTGATATTACAACCGATATTTTGGGCTATAAAGATGCAGATGGCGAGCCGTTAGTCGAGAAAATCCTTGATACTGCAGGTCAAAAAGGGACAGGGAAATGGACGGGTATCAATGCGTTAGATTTCGGTATTCCACTCACATTAATCACTGAATCTGTCTTTGCTCGTTGTGTTTCATCGTTTAAAGATCAACGTGTGGCAGCATCTAAATTGTTCAACAAGACTATTGACAAAGTAGAAGGCGATAAAAAAGTATGGATCGAAGCGGTGCGTAAAGCATTATTGGCATCAAAAATTATCTCTTACGCACAAGGCTTTATGCTTATTCGTGAAGCGTCTGAAAACTTCGGTTGGGACATCAACTATGGTGCAACAGCATTATTATGGCGTGAAGGTTGCATCATTCGTAGCCGTTTCTTAGGCAACATTCGTGACGCATATGAAGCAAACTCAGATCTGATTTTCTTAGGTTCAGATCCATACTTCAAAAACATTTTAGAAAATGCGTTGAGTGACTGGCGTAAAGTGGTAGCGAAATCTATTGAAGTGGGTATCCCAATGCCTTGTATGGCATCTGCAATCACCTTCTTAGATGGCTATACTTCAGAGCGAGTACCTGCCAACTTACTCCAAGCACAACGAGACTACTTCGGTGCACATACTTATGAGCGTACGGACAAACCTCGTGGCGAGTTCTTCCATACTAACTGGACAGGACGTGGTGGCAATACCGCATCAACGACTTATGATGTATAGCTACTAAGGTAAAAAATAAGGGGAAATATCCCCTTATTTTTTTGAAATCATCAACGACATTGTGCTTTAAAGCGTAGCAAGTGATCTAATAAAACAATGGCCACCATCGCTTCTGCAATAGGTACAGCACGAATACCGACACAAGGGTCGTGGCGACCTTTAGTAATCAGCTCTACGGCTTCATTGTTCAGATTTACGCTACGTCCAGGAATGGTGATACTTGATGTTGGTTTTAGCGCAATATGAGCGATAATTGGCTGCCCTGAACTAATCCCACCTAAAATACCGCCTGCGTGGTTTGAACAAAAACCTTCTGGGGTCATTTCATCACGATGCTCGGTCCCTTTCTGCTCTACTACCCCAAAACCATCACCAATTTCAACACCTTTCACTGCGTTAATAGACATTAAAGCGTGTGCAAGATCGGCATCTAAGCGATCAAAAACAGGTTCGCCTAGTCCAACTGGCACATTTTCTGCGATTACAGTCAATTTTGCACCGATTGAATTACCTTCTTTTTTAAGTTCTCGAATTAGCTCATCAAATTGTTCAACCGCTTGCGGATCTGGGCAAAAAAATGGGTTACTATTAACCTGTTGCCAATCTATTTTCTGAATATCCGCAATACTGCTCGGATCAATTTTCACAGAACCAATCTGTGATAAATAGCCACGAACCTCAATCCCAAATTGTTCCTTCAAATATTTCTTTGCGATCGCACCTGCAGCAACTCGCATTGCAGTTTCACGAGCAGATGAACGTCCGCCACCGCGATAATCTCGGATACCATATTTTTGCTGATAGGTAAAATCGGCGTGTCCTGGGCGATATTTATCCATAATATCCCCATAGTCTTTTGAGCGTTGATCACCATTTTTAATGATTAAACCAATACTTGTACCTGTGGTTTTACCTTCAAATACACCTGATAAAATTTGCACTTCATCATCTTCTCTGCGTGGTGTTGTATAACGTGATGTACCTGGTTTTCTACGATCTAAATCAGGTTGAATATCTGCTTCGGTTAAGCTCATATTGGGAGGTATGCCATCTATAATACACCCTAAAGCAATACCATGAGATTCACCAAAAGTTGTTACTTTAAATAATTGTCCAATACTGTTTCCTGCCATTTTCCCTTCCTTATTGTGCTAATTGCGCCATTTTCGCTGGTACATTTGCATTGTGAAGATGGACATCCATCTGTTGAAATGCAATTTTTATTTGATGTTGTTTAAATAATTCATCTATACGATGATATAAGAAATTACGAGTTTCTGAACGGTCGTCCAACTCTGCAACACAAACATCTAGTTCGTGTTCTATCCACCCTTCCCCAAAACTGAGTAAATTAACACTACTTGATGGTTCACTCATTACTTTTGGTGCTTCTGAAGCGGCTTGGAGTAAGAGTTTTCTTACTATATCTAAATCACATTGGTTACTAATTTTCATATGAATTTGAATACGAGTAATCGTATTATTAAGCGTCCAGTTAATAAAACGATCTGTGACAAACGCTTGGTTAGGTAATACTACTTCTTTATTTTCATCATCAATGAGTGTTGTTGAACGTAACCGAATTTTGCTAATGACTCCTGTAAATGTCCCGACTGTTACCTTATCTCCGACACGAATTGGACGTTCAAATAATAAAATTGTGCCTGATACAAAACTACCAAAAATTTCTCGAACACCAAAACCTAAACCGACTGAAAGTGCGGTAAATATCCATTGGATCTTACTCCAAGAGATCCCTAGTGATGTAAACGCTGAAATACTTCCAAAAGTAACAATTAAATAGGTTAAAACAGCGATAATTGTATGTGGTGTTCCTTTAGATAATTTTATTCGAGAAAAGAACGTTACTTCTAAAATACCCGCAATATTTTTCACCAATACATAGGTGATTACAATATACATGGTCGATCGTAATAAATTCAGCAAAGTAATTGATTCTACGACAGTACCTTTCGCAGTGGTTTCCACTTGCTCCCACAAAATAACGCCATTGAGATAATAAGCTACACTGATTAAATCTGACCAAATTGCATAGAGTGAAACAAATAGTAACACCCAAGCAATTAAATCTGCCATTCTAAAAATCTGCTCATTTACAGTAGAGATCTTAATCTTTTCTTCTCTAGGTTCTTCTTTATTTGGCTCTTGAGCTTGCTCACGAATTTTTTCTCGTTTATTTTGTAAACGTCGATATGCCATTCTACGAGAAGATATTGTTAATGAGCGATAAGCAAAATAACGACCAAAGACCCAAACTAATGCAATCAAATAACTCTTAATAATATGCTCAATAACATAAACTGCCGTATAGTAATAGCCTAAAATAATCAATACAATCAATGTCACTGGGACAACAAATAACACTAAACGTAAGAGTTTAAATAAACCTACACTGCGTTTCGTACCATCTTCCAATACTGCATTTTGGTATTCTTGAATACCTCGATCAAGTAATGGTCTAATCACAAATAAACACAGTAGTAATGCCAAAATAGTCATTACTTGGCCAATAACATCGTTGCTAAAATCAATACTATCGATTTGAGAGAAAAGCGATGAAACCACTAATAGTAATACAACAATCCAAATAGACTGACGAATAATTCGTTGGAAAATCTCATTACTTGCCTGTGGCATGCCAAAATGGCTATAAGCCATTCCATTATGTCTTAATAGTTCTAATACTGTCGCAAAAAATATCCAATAGCCTGATACCGAGGTAATCCATACAGTTGTTGATAACGGATTAGTAAAAAATATGGAGAGTAAAATCGTAGAAATAATCAAAAACAGTAAATTACCCGGTAGAGTAAGTACTAGTGTCCATAACATAGCTTCAGGCGTATGCCAATGACTATCGTTTTTTAATGTATTAACTTGGCTGGCTAATTTTGCTAAACGCTGTTTAATCGCTGGCTTCTTCCAAATTATAAGCCCATATAGTAATAATAAAGTTAAAATGAAGGCTAATTTAGAGGGTAAATTCTGTTTAATATTCTCAAAACCGATATATTTAGTTAATTCGCTAATTTCACTCAATGCTAATTTAGGAAAAGATTCTAACCATGTAATATCAATTGGATTATTACTCTGAACCCAAAAACTTTGTTGTTGTAATTTACTTTGTAATGAGTCGCTTAAATCTACCACCTGAAGTTGAATAGATTCAATTTCATTTGATAAATTAAGCTGCGAATTTAGTGTTTTAACTAAATCGACTAAAATCTTTTCTCTTTCTTTTAAAATATCAGTTAATACTTGTCTCTCATTGTCATCAAACAATACTTTATTTTTCGTTTGTAATTTCTCAATAGTATTTGGAATATTATATAATTCATCTCGCTTTTGTGTGATATCAAATAATTCAACACGTAAATTCGCAATATCTTTTGCCAATCCTTTAATAACGCTATCTGTTGGCAAACTTTGCTTTTGCTGGTTAATTACGCGAGAAAGTACTAGCGTTCCTTGTAATGCACTAATTTGTTCTTCAATATTACGCTTTGTATGTGTTAATGCATCCAAAACATTTTTGGCTCTTAAATTATCTTGAGATAATCTATTTACTTTTTGTGTCTGCTCAACAAGATATTGGCTTAAATCAGTGTTTAGAGTCAATTCTTCCTGAATAATCGGATTTTCAATTTTATTATTTGCTTTTAATTCTTCAGCTTGTTTAGCTTGTGCCTGATACTCTTTTAAACGATTAGCATTTAATACTTCCTGTAAAAAAGAGAGCTTTTTTTGTAGTAATTGTTGTTTAAGATTGATTTCAGTTTTACGAGATTCATCAATTGAAATCAACAAATCGATATTCTGCCCTAAAATTAAATTATAGCGATTATTAACTTCAATATATTTTAATTCCGCATTATATTTATCAATCAGTGATTTACTTGCTTGGCTATTATATTTCCAACGATTTAATTTATCTGCTTGTGTATTATTTTCTAAAATTTGTTTACGAGTAAAATCCAGAGCAGAACGATAACTCGCCAAGCTTGAGCTGACTTCATTTAATTGTGTTTGATTATCTTGAAGTTGTTGATGAATCGCATCTTGGCTATTTTCAACGGCATCATTACTTAAAGCAGTAAAAGTATTAACGCTAGATTCTATCTCCTCTTTTAATTGTTGAATACTTTTTTGATATTTTGCTAGAGTATTCGGTGCATCTTTGATTTTCTTCTCTAAACGTTCGATATCTGCTTGCTGCTTTTTGGTCTTTTCAATAAAAGACAATGCACCCTCTAAGTTTTTAGCCAAGAGAGCCGTATCATCATTTGCATTTGATTTTATGGATTCAAGCTGTAATTTAATAGTATCTACGTCCACAGTATTTTCTACCGCTTGACTAGATTGCACGACAACTAACCATAAACAAATTATTGCTCCTAAAATTCGTTTATACATTTTTTTCTCTCTTAAATTGTAAAGCGATTTCTTGTTGTAATTGTTTTCGTGGATATTTTATCCCGCCTTGAATATCAGACGGGAATGGCACATAAGCAACTGGTAATTTGAATTTTTCTAGATGTCGTTTTGCAAAATTTTCTAACAATCTGACCGCTTGTAAATTAAATGATTCAGCAAATCTTACCACTGCAACAGGTCTAAAACCAAATTCATTGTCACTAATTGGAACAACCATTACTTGCTCAATTAAGCCTGATGATAATAATATTTTTTCAATTTGTTCGGGTTGAATATTTTCTCCCCCAGAAATAAACATATTATCTAAACGCCCCTCAACCACTAAATGATTTTGCTTATTCCAAAATCCTTTATCTTTTGTTGCAAACCACCCCTGATCATTGATAAAGGGAACAATCTGCTGATGAAGCCAATAACCTAGCCCTAGACCTGCCCCCCTCACCCAAATTTCATTTTTCTCAATCTGAACTTCTCTCTGCAACAATGGCTTGCCTACATTATCATTTTCCATTTTCACCGCACAAACTGTCGATGCCATTTCAGTTAGCCCATATCCAGCATAGGTTTCTATACCTTGCGCCATTGCTTGTGTGATCAACTCACTGGGTATAAAAGCTCCCCCTAAAAGTATTTTTTGTTTTTTTATACGTTTTTCTGTTTGTACTAAATAACGTTGCAGTTGGGTAGGAACTAAAGATGCGTGGCTAGACTGTGCTAACCCTTGCCAAAAATCTTGCCTATCTTCTAGCGCCATCAATGTTGCCCCCACCGAAAGCCAACGCCAGACAATGCCCTGCCCTGAAACGTGGAATAGCGGTAAGCTTAATAACCAGCAATGCTGTTGTTTAAAATCCATTAGCTCACATACGCCTTTAGCATTGTCTAAATGCTGTTGAATTGTATGTACAACGGCTTTCGGACTACCTGAAGAGCCTGATGTTAAGGTAAAAGTAGCTGGCAAATTAAAACATGCTATTTGGTTACAATTTGCTTGTAGCATGTAAGCGGTAAGATCTTGAGAAAAATCTGCAAAATGCTCATCTGTAATTAAAAATTTTACCCCATTCTGCAATAGACAAGATCTCACCTGTTTTTCAGGCATCATTGGCGAAATCTGTAATAACCTAGCCCCCATTGCTAATGTTGCACAATAGCACAACAGCCCAGCCAAACGATGAGTTCCTTGGTAAGCAATCAATGAATTAGAGTTCACTCCAATTTTGCCTAAATACAGCTGAGCAGAAAGCACTAATCGCTGCCACTCTGTCCAAGTAATCTTTTCTGCGATATTGGGAAAAAGTGTGAATGATGAAGATAAAGCAGAATTTTCGCCTTGCTCCTTGCCTTTTTTCCAGATTATAGCAACTGCATTTGGTTGCTGTTCTGCCCAATGAGCCGTAGGAAATTGCAAAAATTCTGCCATTGATAATCAACCTAAAATTAGGCTAAAGAATTTTTGACACGCTCAATGAGTGTTTCAGGTAGCTCCATTGCTTGCATAATTGAGCCCAAAATAATCCCTTTACGTTCAGTATTATTATTTGTAATAACCCAAAATGGAGAATCCGGTATCTGTTTAGCTTTGACACTGCTACCCGTTGCTAAAATAGTTTCTTTGTCACGTGCGAAATAGATGCGTTCACTTCCTTGAACATTCTCAGTAGCATGAGCAAACTCTTCAGGATTCATTACATAAAGTGCTGACAGTATCTGTAAAAAACGATTCACTACTTTTGTTTCACTCGTAAACACACTTGAGGCAAGAGTAAATTCTATACGTTTAATCAATTTTTCTTGATCTGTGAGTACTTTTTTTGTTTTTGGTAACTTGGCAAGATCTTTAAGTTCATTGATCATATTTTCTTGCACAAGCACAAATGGTTGTGGGGATGCTGGCAAACGTAATAAACGACGTAAAATATCGGAAGCACTTTCACCAATTGCTTGAGTACGACTTGCGATATAGTGATATAATTCGTCATCAACTTCGATGATTTTCATCTTTTCCCCTTAAATATCTTGATTACAAAAAAATTCTAGGCATTATACGCATTTCAGTCCTAATTTACAGGATCTGATTTGAATTATTTAGATAAATTTTAGTGAATTTTACAATGGAAAAAATCTATCTCAACTACCAATTTCAGAAAGCAACAGGCCCAAATAATACAACTCAAACAATGGTATTTATTCACGGGCTATTTGGTGATTTGAATAATTTGGGCGTCATTGCTCGGGCTTTTGCAGATAAGTATCACATTTTACGTGTTGATTTACGTAATCATGGACAATCATTTCACACTGATGAAATGAACTATCAGGAAATGGCAGAAGATTTGCAAAAATTACTCACGCATTTATCTATTCAAAACGCTATTCTTGTTGGACATTCAATGGGTGGGAAAACCGCGATGGCGCTTGCAGACTTAGCGCCAAACTTAGTCGAAAAATTAGTAGTAATTGATATTGCACCTGTGGCTTATCAACTTAATCGCCACGATAGTATTTTTACAGGATTGTTTGCAGTGAAGTCCGCAAAACCAGAAAATCGTCAAAGTGCCAAAATTGAGATCGCAAAAGGGATAAAAGATGAAGGCATTCAACAATTTATGTTGAAATCATTTGACCCGACAAGTCCTGAAAGTTTTAAATTTAATTTATCTAGTTTACATAGAAACTACGCAAATCTAATGGGTTGGCAATCGGTTTCAGTAAATAAACCAACCTTATTCATCAAAGGCGAGCTTTCTGATTATTTACAAGAAAAAGATACCAAAACTGTACTAGATCAATTCCCACAAGCAAAATTATTCGTTGTGAGTAACGCAGACCATTGGGTGCATGCTGAAAAACCTGATGCTGTCATTCGAGCCATTCAGAAATTTCTGAATTAAGACGCGGCTTGATTTGCTCAAACTTTTACAAGTTTGCGATAAATCTAAATAAGGTAGGATATGCAATTTAAAACATAAATCCTACCGCTTAATGTTAAGACCAACCGTTGTTACGTTTACGGCGAGGCAATAGAATAGGAATAATTAAACCAAGTAAAAGTCCAACGCCTAATACAGAGCCACCGTAAATAAAGTATTGAATCATAATTTCACGTGATTGAGCATCTTGCATTGCTTCTAAATCACGATTTTTACTCTTCAAAATATCTAATTCACGTTTTAATTGAGCATTTTGGTCAAGTAAGATATTACTTTGCTGATTAGCTTGCTCTGTTCTACGTTGCATTTCTGCGGTACGTTGTTGCCAATCACTATCGATTTTATTTAATTTTAACGTCAATTCATCCACTTTTTGCTGTAACTGTGGCGTTAATTCTTTTGAACTTGGTGTCGAAGTTAATTCACTATTTAAAATCCAAGCTTCTCTATTTTTACTATCTCGAATTAACGCATAGCGATCTTTGCGATCAAGTAAAGTCACTTTATCTCCAGCTTGAATAGTGCCTGAAATTTTAAATTGATCGCCTGGGCCTTTTCTCAGATAAGTATTCAAATTTTCTGTAACATATTGTGTTTGAGCTAAGCTCGCTGTTGATAAAGAAATCAGCAAACAACCAAACAAAGTGGTTAGATATTTTTTCATAAGTAGGCTTCCTTGAAATAGAGAAAAGAAAAGTGCGAATACCGCACTTTTCTAGCAATTATCGACAATTAAAAAACAGCACGCAAAATGTAATAAATAATAATGGAAAGTACTGCCCCTGCTGGTAAGGTAATCACCCAAGATGCGACAATATTTCGAATCACACCTAGATTTAACGCTGCAATACCACGTGCAAAGCCAACCCCTAATACTGCCCCAACTAATGTTTGAGTGGTAGAAATAGGTAAGCCAGTTCCTGATGCTAATACAACGGTAATTGCACAAGCAAACTGAGCTGCAAAACCACGACTTGGCGTTAAGTCAGTAATACCTGTACCGATAGTACTCATTACTTTATGTCCCATTACGGCTAAACCAATCGCAATACCGACTGCACCTAATGGTAAAATCCAAGGTGCCATTACAGTTTTACCCTCAATAACACCACCATGGTCAACAATAGAAACAACAGCTGCTAATGGGCCAATCGCATTAGCTACATCGTTTGAACCATGAGCAAACGCCATTGCACAAGCAGTAATTAGCATCAAGATACTAAATACTTTCTCTACACCACTAAAGCCACCGCTTTGTAGACGAGAAATGAATGATTTACTGCGTAAGTAAAAGAAACAAGCGATTGTTGAAAGAACCGCAAGCACTAAACCTAGCATAACAGTTTGAATATATTTCAGATCTAATCCAACATGTTTTAAACCTTTATCTAAAGTCACAACACAGATAATAAATACGGTTAAACCTGCATAATAAGGTGCATATTTTTGTGCATTAGCTAATGGTTTTTCCGTATCGAAAATCAATTTTTGTGTAGATACAAAGATAAAGAAAGCAACTAAACCTGCAATCACAGGAGTAATAAACCAACTTCCTACAATGCCACCGAATTGTGACCATTGTACAGCCTCAGTACCAACTGTTACACAGGCAAAACCAACTATCGCACCAATGATTGAGTGCGTTGTTGATACTGGCCAACCTTTTTGAGATGCAACTAGTAACCATACGCCTGCGGCAAATAGAGATGCCATCATACCGAGAACTAACACATCTGGTTGACCGACAAAGGCATCAGAAGCAATCACCCCACTTTTGATGGTTTCTGCAACTTCTCCCCCTGCAAGATAAGCACCTGCAAATTCAAATACTAAGGCAATATAAACAGCTTGTTTGGCAGTAATTGTACCTGAGCCCACCGATGTTCCCATCGCATTTGCTACATCGTTCGCGCCAATACCAAAAGCCATAATAAAACCAAAGACAGCGGTAACAAGTACGATCATAAAACCGTATTGATTAATCAGTTCCATTGTTTATTCTCCTATGATTATGAGCGAGCAAGCATTAGCTCAATGCGAGATCCAACACGCTGAGCTTGGTCGGCTAATACCCCAATCCATTCAATAATTTTATATAAGAACATAATATCAATCGGATTATGTGCACTCTCAATACTGAGTAATGCTTTGCGTAATACAATTTGTAGCTGATCAGTATCATCTTCAATGGTATCTAATTCCAAAATCATATTATTCACAAAATTCAGTTCACGCCCACGAAATCCTGTTTCAAGTAGCTGATCCATTTCATTGATAACCTTATCTGATTGAATCGTTGCATCAAGGCTACGAGAAAGAAAATGCAAGAAAGATGACTGCATTTCAACAGGGATCAATAACTGGCGACCAATAATACGCCCTGAAATATCTTTAGCATAGTTTGCTAACTTATCTAATTGTGTCACCAACTCTAATAAGTCTGTACGTTCTACAGGCATAAATAAACCACGAGGAAGCTTTAAACGAATTTCACGTTTAAGTGAATCCGCCCGGCGTTCTAAATCAATAATTTGACGGCGAAGTTCTTCAGCATCTTCCCAACGATTATCAAAAGTCGCTTCAAAAAATGGAATTAGTAAACTACAGCACTCAGTCACTTTTTTTGAGTGTTTTTGTAGCGGTTTAAGTGGCGAATGGGCGAATAATCCTAAAATATTATTCATTGCCATAATGTCATCTCCAATTAGTTAATATAAAAATAGGATTGAAATGAATCAAATTGGTGCTAATTCTACTTGATGTTACTAGGAAGATCACGAATTAAAACGTATTTTCTACTGACAAGCGGTTAGTTTTTGTTAATTTTTTACCGAAAAATCCCCTTAATTAAGAGGGTCTAGAAATTTTTAATTTCTCATTAAATTGCCTTTCAGACGTTGAAAAATCAATGATTTAGTTAACGATCCAGTAATTTTTGAATTTACAATTTAAAAGAGAAGTATTACTATTCCAAAACTATTATCAAAATAGATTGCTGTATTATTTTTAAACAAATTTAGAGGGTAGGTATGCAAAACCTAGAAAATATTGTTGCACAAGCAATTGATGCAATTACACAAGCAAATGATGTCGCCACTCTTGAAACATTACGTGTCGAATACTTTGGAAAAAAAGGGCATTTTACCCTGTTAATGCAAGGACTACGAGATGTGCCCGCTGAAGAACGCCCAGCTGTTGGTGCTAAAATCAATGAAGCAAAACAAAAAGCTCAAGATGCTTTAAATAGCAAAAAAGAACAATTAGAAACCGATGAACTCAACGCAAAACTTGCGAATGAAAGTATTGATGTAAGCTTACCAGGACGAAAAACCGAATTAGGTGGACTACATCCTGTTTCAATCACCATTGAACGAGTGGTTAAATTCTTTTCAGAATTAGGCTTTACCGTTGAAAAAGGTCCTGAAATTGAAACGGATTACTACAATTTCGATGCGTTAAATATTCCTACCCACCACCCCGCTCGTGCCGATCACGATACATTCTGGTTTGATGCGCAACGCTTATTGCGCACACAAACATCAGGCGTACAAATTCGTACAATGGAAAAAATGCAACCGCCTATTCGTATTATGGCTCCAGGACGAGTTTATCGTAACGACTACGATCAAACTCACACACCAATGTTCCACCAAATTGAATTACTTTACGTTGATAAAAAAGCAAACTTTACCGAGTTAAAAGGGTTGCTACACGATTTCCTACGTGCCTTTTTTGAAGAAGATCTTCAAGTCCGTTTCCGTCCTTCTTACTTCCCGTTTACTGAGCCATCAGCTGAAGTTGATGTAATGGGTAAAAATGGTAAATGGTTAGAAGTATTAGGCTGTGGAATGGTGCATCCGAATGTACTACGCAACGTTGGTATTGATCCAAATGAATACTCTGGCTTTGCAGTGGGAATGGGGGTTGAGCGTTTAACCATGCTACGCTATAACGTAACTGATTTACGTTCATTCTTTGAAAATGATCTCCGTTTCTTAAAACAATTCAAGTAAAAGCGGTTAGATAATTAAAAAATTTTGCAAATTAAGATAGGTTTTATCATCACAGAAAACCTATCACGAATTCGAGGTAGAGATAAATGAAATTTAATGAATCTTGGTTGCGAGAATGGGTAAACCCAGCTGTTAGTACAGAAACGCTATGCGACCAAATCACAATGTTAGGTTTAGAAGTTGATGATGTAGAAGCTATTGCAGGCGAGTTTTCCGGTATTGTTGTCGGTGAAGTTGTTGAATGTGCACAACACCCAGATGCCGATAAATTGCGTGTAACTAAAGTCAATGTGGGTGGTGATCGTCTGTTAGATATCGTGTGTGGCGCACCTAACTGCCGTCAAGGTTTAAAAGTTGCCTGCGCAACCGAAGGTGCTGTTTTACCAGGCGATTTCAAAATCAAAAAAACCAAACTACGCGGCCAACCATCTGAAGGGATGCTTTGCTCTTTTACTGAATTAGGCATCAAAGTTGAACAAGATGGTATTATTGAATTACCTGCTGATGCCCCTGTTGGCGAAGATTTCCGACATTACTTACAACTTAACGATAAAGCGATCGAAATTAGTTTAACCCCAAACCGAGCCGACTGTCTTAGTATTGCCGGTATCGCTCGTGAAGTGGGCGTGATTAACCAAGCACCAGTTAATACTCCAACCATAGATGCCGTTAAAGCAACTATTTCAGATAAAGTTGCCATTGAATTACAAGCACCAGAGGCTTGCCCACGTTATTTACTCCGTGTTGTGAAAGGCGTTAATGTGAATGCTCAATCGCCATTGTGGTTACAAGAAAAGCTGCGCCGTTGTGGGTTACGCTCAATCGATCCGATTGTCGATATTACTAATTTAAGCTTGCTTGAACTTGGGCAGCCGATGCACGCTTTTGATATGGCAAAAGTGGCTCAACCTGTACAAGTTCGTTTAGCAAAACAAGGCGAAGAGCTTGTTTTATTAGATGGTTCAACCGCAAAATTACAAGATAATACCTTGCTAATTGCAGACCAAAACGGACCGCTTGCCATGGCTGGTATTTTTGGTGGTCAAGCAAGTGGTGTAAGCAGTGATACGAAAGATGTTATTTTAGAAGCTGCTTTCTTCGCTCCACTTGCCATTACGGGCAGAGCAAGACAATACGGATTACATACCGACTCGTCTCACCGCTTTGAACGTGGCGTTGATTACGAACTCCCACGCAAAGCAATGGAAAGAGCAACCGCATTATTACTTGAAATTTGCGGTGGTGAGGCAGGTGAAATTGTTGAAGCCTCTAGCCAAGAGCATTTGCCAAAAGCCAATACAGTTACTTTACGCCGAAGCAAATTAGATAGTTTGTTAGGTCATCACATTGCCACAGAAACCGTTACTGATATTTTCAATCGTTTAGGCTTTGAAAGCGAATATGCAAATGATACTTGGACAGTAAAATCACCAAGTTGGCGTTTTGATATCGAGATCGAAGAAGATCTAATTGAAGAAGTGGCTCGTATTTATGGCTATAACAGCATTCCAAATAATGCACCACTTGCTCACCTTCAAATGAAAGGTTTGCCAGAGAAAATTTTAGAAGCTATTCGCATTAGAACAGCCTTAGTTGATAGTGACTACCAAGAAGTGATCACTTATAGCTTTGTGGATCCTAAAACACAAGAACTACTTCACCCTGAACAAGAAGCACTCATTTTGCCAAACCCGATCTCAAGCGAAATGTCGGCAATGCGAGTATCACTCTTAACAGGTTTACTCGATACTATTGCTTATAACCAAAACCGCCAACAAAGTCGCGTACGTATTTTTGAAAGTGGTTTACGTTTTATCCCTGACGCAAATGCAGAGAATGGTATCCGCCAAGAGCTAGTTTTCGGTGCAGCAGTTGTGGGAGATAAACGTCCAACACACTGGGAACATAAAGCAGAAAATGTAGATTTCTTTGACTTAAAAGGTGATCTAGAGCGAATTCTCTCTTTAACATCAATCAAAGATAAATTGAGCTTTGTCGCTAAACAATATCCAGCACTACACCCAGGACAATCTGCAGCAATTATGCTTGATGGTGAAGAAATCGGTTTTATCGGTACAGTACACCCTAAAGTAATCCAAAAATTAGGATTGTCAGGTAAACCGGTTGTTTTTGAATTACTAGCATCTGCGATTGCTGAACGCTCTGTACCAAGTGCAAAAGAAGTTTCTCGTTTCCCTGCTAATAAACGTGATATTGCTGTTGTTGTTGATAGCACGATTGCCGCAGGTGAAGTATTAGCGGAATGTCGTAAGGCAGGTGGTGATAAATTAGTTGCGGTGAATTTATTTGATGTTTACCAAGGCAGTAATTTAGCCGAAGGTAAAAAAAGCCTAGCGATTAGTTTAACTATCCAAGATAGAGAAAAAACTCTTGAAGAAGAAGAAATCAATAGCGTTATTCAAAATGTATTAGCAGCATTAGCACAACAATTTAATGCTTATCTAAGAGATTAGAATTAAGGAGCATACTATGGCACTAACCAAAATTGAAATTGCAGAAAACCTTGTCGAAAACTGTGGCTTAGATAAACGCACAGCTAAAGAGTTTGTTGAGCAATTTTTTGAAGAAATCCGTATTTCTCTTGAAAAAGGGGAAGAGGTAAAACTCTCTGGTTTTGGTAATTTCTCAGTTCGTGATAAAAAAGCACGTCCAGGAAGAAATCCTAAAACAGGAGAAGATGTCGCAGTTTCCGCAAGACGTGTGGTAGTATTTAAAGCAGGTCAAAAATTGCGTCAGCGAGTGGAAAGTGCCAAAGTAAAAAGCTAATGTTTGGTCGTTAAGGCATTCAATAAAGAATGCCTTTTTAGAAGGAAATAAAATGGTTTTCTCTGTTAAGAAGACAACACTTATAGGGGCGGCATGCTTATCTCTAATCGTTCTTACTGGTTGTAGCAACTCCACTGATAGTAATAAGCAAAAAAATAAACCGTCCGTTTCAAAAATCTATCGCAGTAGCACAGGTAGCTTATCAGATCCAATTATTGCAATTAGTAGCCTAAGTGAGCACCAACACCAATGGAAAGGTACACGCTACCGATTAGGTGGAAATTCTCGTAGTGGAATTGATTGTTCCGGCTTTATGCAAGTTACTTTCAGAGATCTCTTTGGGATTGATTTACCAAGAACGACATCTGAACAGGCTAAGGAAGGAGAGCGTATTTCAAAATCTGAATTACGTACTGGAGATTTGGTCTTTTTCAAAACAGGGAGAGGGCCAAATGGAAAACACGTTGGTGTTTATGTAAAGAACGGTCAATTCCTACACGCTTCTACTAAGGGCGGGGTAATTTATTCTGACATGAACTCACCTTACTGGTCTCGCACTTTCTGGCAAGCTCGTCGTTTATAACAGTAAAAATATGAAGTAGATCACAAAGTTAGCAAAAAATCATTTGTTTTAGGAAATAGAATTTGAAAAATTGAATAACTTGACGTAGTCTATACAAACTAAAAACAAGTGTTGTGTTCAACAACCGATTTCATAAATTTGCTTTCCGAGTAGCCCCTTGATGTAGGGGCTTTTTTTTGGTTGTAATGAACAAATTACACCAATCGCCCATTATCAATTTTATAAACCTGATCAAAATGCGTTAAACCATTTAGGCGATGCGTAATCATCAATAATGTTTTATGCTGGCAATGTGTAAGGATAATTTGTAAAATCTGTTGTTCGGTTTCTCGATCCAACCCTTCCGTTGGCTCATCTAACAATACAATGTCTGCCTTGCTAAGCAGTAAACGGGCTAACCCTAAGCGACGCTGTTCACCACCTGATAATGGTCGCCCACCTTCGCCAAGCCATAACTTTAGCCCTTCTTGTTCAAGTAAATACACCAAGCCCACTTGCTCCAATATCGCTATGAGCTGTTGATCATCTGCTTGTGGATTTCCCATCAATAGATTTTCTCGCAAAGTATTACTAAAAATGTGTACTCTTTGGCTTAATACGACTAGATTTTCCCTTAAGGTATTTTCGGAAAATTCGCTTAATTTGCAATGATTCAGCCAAATCTGACCGCTTGTTACATCATAATTGCGAACTAATAGTTGGAAAATCGTTGATTTACCGCTACCTGTTTTGCCTAAAATTGCCACCTTCTGCCCTTGTGCTATCGAAAAAGAGAGCTGGCGTAATACCATTTCGTCTTGTTCAGGGTAACTAAAATCGACCTGTTCAAAGCGGATAAGCGGTTGATTATTCTCTGTTTTTTGCCATTCTGCATTGCCAGTGAAAGTAACTAACGGTTGCTGATTAGTGATTTCACTTAAACGTTCAGCAGAAGCAATTACCTGCCCCAAATGCAAAAATGCGATGCCTATCGGCATTAAAATCTCTAACGATGCAAGCACACAAAATACCACAAGCGCTATCAATGCTTTAGGATGCTCCGCACTTGGCACACTAATGGCTTTAGCTGAGAGATAAATTACCACTGTCATTAAAATACCATTCGCCATAATTAAAATAGCATTAGATAAGCCACTTAATTGGCTCTCTTTACTCTGTGCATTTAACCATTGCTGTTCTGTTTGACATAATTTCTCACTCGCTTGGGATTGCATACCAAAAAGTAAAAATTCTGCATTTAGCTGTACCCATTCAATAAATTGACTACGGTAATTAGCACGAGAGTGGATTGCGACTTTACCTAATTTTTGCCCTAAATGATAAAACAAAGTAGGTAACACAAATAATAAAGCGGTCAATGTACCGCAAATAACTAAGGCTAATAAAGGCGAAATAAACGAAAGCCCAATTCCTATAAACAGAATAACCATTACCGCACTAATAAATGGCGATAGCAGGTTTAAATATAAGGTATCCAGTGTATCGACATCTGCCACCAGTCGATTTAACAACTCACTATGGCGATAACGACTTAGTTTAGCAGGGCTAAGCGGAATGAGCTTACGGAAAATTTCCACACGCAAATTGGCTAATACTCTAAAAGTACCATCGTGAGTAACTAAACGCTCAAAATAACGAGAGACAGTCCGCCCTATCGCTAATCCACGAACTCCTGCTGAAGGGTAAAAGAAATTAAAAAATAAGCTTGAACCTACTAACGCAGATGCCGCAAGAAACCAACCTGATAGGCTTAATAAACCGATACTAGCAGCTAAACTGGTAATGGCTAGAATAATCCCTAAAGCCAATAATCCAAAATGATTGCGGTATAACGCTAAAAATGGAAAAAGTGAACGCATCTATTTTTTACCTTATTTCTTGAGTTCCGAGCAGTTCTTGGTTTCCTAATAATTCTGCGAAGAAACCTTGTTTTTCAAGCTCTGTGAATTTGCCTTGCTGAATAATTTGCCCTTGTTTCATTACCCAAATTTCATCACATTGTTTTAGATCTTCAATACGGTGAGTAATCATTAAGGTTGTTTGTTGCTTACTTAAGTGATGTAATGCAGCTAATACTTGCTGTTCCGATTGCATATCTAAACTTGCCGTTGGCTCATCAAGCAACAAGAATTGATAAGGGCGAAGTAATGCTCTAGCAATTGCAATACGCTGTGCTTGTCCGCCTGAAATACCCATATTGGCATCTTGAATTTCACGTTCCAGACCTAAACGATAAACAAATTCATCAGCCCTAGATAAACGTAGAGCCTCGCTGATTTGATCATCTGTCGCTTGTGGATTACCAAGGACAATGTTCTCTCGTAAGCTCCCTTTTATTAACTGTGGATTTTGCCCTACCCACGCCAGTAACGCTCGCCACTGTTTGATGCCTAATTCACGTAATTCAACACCATTAATTTTAATACTTCCCTGATAAGGTAAAAAACCAAGTAACATATTCATTAACGAGCTTTTACCAGCACCACTCTGCCCCACCAAAGCGATATGTTGTTGAGCCTGAATAGTAAAGTTCAATGGTTCCGTTAAGGCTGTTCCTTGTGGCGAAAAAATTTGGCAATCTACCGCTACAATGTTTAATGGCTGATCAGGTAATGCAATATTGCCGTTACTTTGTGTAGAAACATCACTTGTTAAAAAAGTTTCAATGCTGTCCGCTGCGCCAATAGCGGCGGCTTTATCGTGATAATAAACGCCTAATTCTCTTAATGGTTGGTAAAATTCTGGTGCTAACATCAAGCAAAAAAATCCAATAAACAGGCTCACACCCACATCATAATAGCCAAAATCTAATTCACCTAAATAGATAAAACCAAAATAAACCGCCATAACCGCAATGGAAATTGCAGTAAAAAATTCCAGTACTGCTGATGAAAGAAATGCCATTTTAAGCACATCCATCGTACTAATGCGGAATTCTTCGGTGCGTTTAAATATTTGCTCTGTTTGAGCATCAGCTTGCCCGAAAAGACGAATAGTCTCTAATCCCTTTAAACTATCTAGAAACTGCCCACTTAAACGAGAAAGTACACCGATATTACGTTGGTTCGCATCTGCCGCTTTGAAGCCTACTAATGCCATAAAAATCGGGAGCAATGGCAATGTGAGAAATAAAATTAAACCTGCAGCCCAATTTAGCGGAAAAACAAAACAAAGAATCACAAGCGGTGTGATCAACGATAAAAATTGCTGAGGCAAATAACGAGCATAGAAATTATGAATATTTTCGACTTGCTCTAGCATTAAAGCAGCCCAACTTCCTGCGGGTCTTTGCTGAATAGTCATTGGCCCTACTTGAGCCAGTTTGTCTAAAATTTGCTGACGCAAATGGATTCGCAGAGTTTTCCCTGCTTGAAATCCACTCCGCTCACGCAACCAAAACAACAATGCCCTACCTATAAAACAAGCCAGTAATAAAGTTAACTCTCCGAAAAAATCAGACGGTGCTTGCTGTTCCATAATCATCTTGTGCAACATTGATGCTAAAAACCACATCTGCCCCACAACCAGCAATGCACTAAATGTGCCAAATAGTACATTTAAGTACAGCCATTTTTTAACAATTTTTTGTTGTTGTCTGAGCCACTTTTGTAGCTGTTTTTGACGCTGCTTATCCATAATTTAAATTATGTTCCTATAAATATTTTACCTTTGAGAGAGTTATATCTAGTCAAATTCAAAACGGTAAAGTAAATCAACCGCTTGGTTAACGCTCGATACCCATTGTAAATAAAGACTTGGTGCCAAACGATAACGTAAGGTTAATTCCGTTAATGGTGCAAAAATACCTACACCATATTTGACTTTAAACTTAGGCGTAAGACTACCACTTACAACCACTTTTGTGTTATCACCAATCCCTGCGGTTGTGACATTAAGATCACTTATTCCAAATGCACTGCCTACACCGCCAACCACTTTACTGCTTTTTGATAAACTCATTCCTATCAATGCAGCTGCAATTGAGTTACCTGAACCAGCATCACCACTTCCTTCTAAACCACGCCCAGTTAGGATATAAGAGAGAATTTGATCTTGCGACATTGAAGGGGTTGAAAATAGTTTTACCTCTGGAGAATCTGCAATCCCCGTTACTTTTACGCCTGCAATAATACTCGAATCTTCAATTGCTTCAGGATTGCGAATGGCTTCAATATCTAAGGTTGGCTGAGATGGTAATCCAGTAAACGAAATTAAGCCTTTACGTACCACTAAATCTTGCCCAAATGAGGCGAAAGTTCCATTTTTCAAATTTACCTGCCCATACAAGCCAAGCCCTTTACTGCCTTGTCTTACTTTTAGCATCCCATAAAGATCTGTTTTCAATCCGTAGGCATCGAGTCTAACATCATTACCAATGTTGATTGTAATATCTGCTTTCATTGCCATACCAGAGCCTGTTTGTGGCACGTTTTTAGGTAAAGTAGCAACTTTGTTAGCGAGTTTATTTCTAACAGAGCCATCCATAATCACTTCGTCTGGACTTACACTTACCGCACTCTCTGGTAATTCTTCCACTTCAATCCTTGCCCAAGGAATATCAACATTACCACTCAAAACAAGCTCTTTCGGGGTGGCTTTGACTTCAATATTTGGACTAACATCTACTTTTGCGATACTTGGAATATCAAGTCGGAACTTATCCGCTTTAGCCGTCACACGCGTATGCCACGCATCAAGTTTCTTCCAATTTGCATCACCTTCTAACAGCAAGTTACTTTCTTTAGTTTGAACATTACCTTTTAAGGTTGAAGATGCACCATTGAAATTTAAAGCTAAATTTCCACCTGTGACATCAAACGGCATCATCGCAGAACGAGCGTTCAATCCTGTTAAATTCAAATTCCCATATAACAATGGTGATAATGCATTACCACCCAGTGTTAAATTGGCATTAATATCGCCTGTTACCGTTTCACCGTTGGTCAAAAGAGGTTTGATTAAAGATAAATTAAGTTGTTCAATATTGATTTTCCCTGATAAAGCACGAGCATTAGCAATATCTTTCATCAATAATTCACTATAAATACGCCCATTATTTTCAATTTTAATATCCGTATTAAGCTTTAAATTATTATCAGATAAATTTGCCACAATTTTCACTGGTGATAAGGTAATTGGGAAAGTACGATAATCTATTTTTTGACTAAATTTCACCGCATTAGATGTTAATTCCACATTTACCTGTGGTGCTTTATTCGTAAACCAAGCCGCATCACCTTTTGCAGCGACAATACCTGAAATTTGACTCTCTTTTTCTAAAAATTCCTGCAATGTCGCTAGGTCAAATTGCTTAATTTCAAAAGGCACTTTCCCTTCTTTACCTGCTTGGAAGCGTTGTGGGAAACAAATATTAACTTTAGCATTATGCCAACAATGAGCAGAAATATCTGCTTGAATTTTGCGATTATCGTAGCTAATTTGTAACGCTTTATCGTTCTTCCATTCCCCCACAGGAGATTGAATTGCAATATTCGCTAATTGTCCCTGCCACTGTTGTGTCGAACGATCAAATTTACCTGTTAGCTGTAATGCTGCACCAACAGGTTCACCCTTAGCGGTCAGTTTTAGACTATGATTTGCTTCACTACCATTTGCAACTAACGTTGCATCATCAATACGAATATCGCCTTGTTTAAAACCTCGTAAACCAATCTCAACATCGCCTTGAATTGTTTTCTCAGTGGTAATTTTTCCTTTGGCAGTCAAATGTTGTAAGCCGAATTGCTCGTAACTCACATTATTGGCGGTTAAATCTAAATTTAGCTCTGGCTCTGTTACTTTACCTTGTAATTTGACATTACCATTCACACTCGCTTTTAAATTTGGCACCAAACCTTGTAAACTAGGGGCCTTAATCTCGGCAATAAAATCTGATTTTTCGCCTAATATACCTTTTAACGCAATGTTATTCTCACCATAAACTAGCGTTGCATTAGGGACATTTAACAACGTTTGGCTATCTGATTTGAGTTCGCCTTTTAGCTGTAAATTCTTTTGAAAGAGATTACCTTGCATATCAATATCAGATACATTTACAGCCCATTCATCGCCTTTCTCACCTCTTGCAGCATAACCTGATGACTCAAGATTACCTGATAATACAGCCGCCCATTCAGGTAATAATGCTTTGGTATTGATACCATTAACATTAAGTTTCGATTGCCATTCAACCCCATTAGACCAATCCACTTTGCCATTCAAATTAGCCTTGCCTTGTAAAGCATTAAGATTGAGATCTTGCAAAGTAAATTCCGTTAATCCCCCCTTACCTTTCAAAGCAAGATCGCCTGCTGGTAACTTCATCCCACTCATTGCTAGGCTAGTTTCTAGTTGGTAATCCAATAAATCTCCAGACAATAACAGTGCTACATTCTTAAGTTTTAAAGGATCCACGCCTTTCTCTTGAATAAACGGATAATTCACTTGTTCGCTTTGGATCTGTAATTGTAAAGGTGTTTTCGGTTCTGCCAATTTCACAAATCCATTGATTTTGGCATTGACTGCACCTTCCGTTTGAATATCAAGTTCTGTTTTACCAAATAACTCACCTGACACCGTTGCATTAACTTGACTTGCTGGTAAACCATACTCTTTTAATACTGGAGAATTTGCATTAAGTTGCCAATCAAGCGGGTAGTTTTCTGATAAAGTTAACAATCCTTTGCCCGAAATATTTCCTTTATCCGTTTTTACCGAGAGTGTTGTTAAATTTATAGAAGAACTATCTGATTTAGCAACAAGCTCAACTTCCGAGATATGAACTAACGAAGTAGGCTCTTGCATCTTGCCATCAAGATCTTGTGTTTTTTGCTGAATATGAATATCTTCTGCTTTAAACTCAGGAATGTTTAGATCAATCGGTAATTGAATGGGATCTAATTTGGTTAATAACGGTTGAGAGACTTTCTGCTTAATCTCTTGCCAATTAACAGGTTGCGTTGGTTCATTCTCTTTTTTAGTATTCTTTTGCTCAGAACTCACCGCTTGTTGTGCTGGCAATGAAAGTGCTAGTCCTTTTACTAATGTTGGAGAAAGTGTCAAATTTGAGCCTTCACCACTAAGCCCTGAATGGAAATGATCCAGTGTAATATCCATGTCATCGACTTTAACTTGTACATTATCCAAAGTCATTTGTTTCAATGAAACTGGAATAGGTAGCTCAATCTTACCCAGAGGCTCACTTTCTTTAGGTTGGGAAGCGGGGAGTTTACTTGTATCAATTGCAATGACGGCATTTTTAACAGCGAGATTTTCTAAACACGCTTTTCTCTCTAGCAAACAGTTCAAACCGATATGTAAATCAGCTTGCCCTAATTGCACGTCTACGCCATCGATTTGGTAATGCGCGTCAGATAAACGTAAACCTTCCTGCAACGAGCCTTCTACTTTACTAAAGGATAATCCTTGGAGCTGTTTGGCAACGAAATCCAATGCCATTTGTTGACCTTTTCCCGTTGCTAAAAATGCCACTGGAATCGCAATAATCAGAAACAAAATAACAAAAAGCCAAGCGAAAATTCGACATTTACGCTTTTTAGGCTGATGTTCTACATTTTCTGTCTGTTCTGCCACATCGGGCTTTTCAAGTTTTTTCTCGTCCATCTTGTTTTAATTCTTAAAGTTCTGAACCTAACCCAATATAAAATTGAATACCTTTTTGATTGTTAGGTGATCTGACTGGCGTTGCAATATCTAGCTTAATCGCTCCGATTGGTGATGCCCAACGAACTCCTACGCCTACACCTGAATGTAACTCTTTTCCCTTATAGCGTCGAGCCGCAAGCCCTGTATCATAAAAAGCGGCAGCCCACCAATTCGAATAAACTTGGTATTGATATTCTGCACTGGCTGTCATTAAATGCGAAGCCCCTGTCAATTTACCCTTCTCATCTCTAGGTGAAATATCTTTATAGCCGAAGCCTCGAACACTCATATCCCCCCCTGCAAAATAACGTAATGTAGGTGTAATACGCTTAAATTCACTGGCATTTAAATAGCCCACTTCAGCCCGAAGGTAAAAACGATGGTTTAAAAAATAGGTTCTGACCCACGCTGTTGAGGCTTTTGCGCTGTAAAAATTCACATCAGAACCCCACATTTTACTTCCCCAATTTAGTGTTACTTTTTGTGAATCACCCCAAAGCGGAAAACGATTTCCATCACTACGAGTGCGATTCAACGATGCCGTTGGATAAAGCAATAATGTTTTAATTTTGGGCTGACTAGCTTGCTCAAAAGCGTCATAACGAGCTTTTAACCCCAAGGAAAAAGCCCAACCTGTTTCGTGGTTCCAAAAGCGTTGAAAACCTAAATGTGCCCCTGTGAATTTGGTGTCGTTCTGATCTTCACGTTCCAAACCACCTGAAAATTGATAGAAGTAATTGATAGGATGAGTTTTAATCGGGATCTTATACCCAAACTCAAAAGATTGCTCTGGCTTAGAAATATAGGTATTACTTTCTATACTATGCCCACGATCATTGATCCAAGGCTTTTTCCAATTAAGCTGTAAGCGGGGACCAATGTCCGTGACATACCCAATCCCGATTTCTACATCATTTTTCTTGCGTGGTTGTAGCAACACATTTAAATCTACGGTTTTATCCGTTTCGTGAATTTCTGGTTCGACCAACACAGAAGTAAACCAGTTACTTGATGAGAAATCACTGGATAGTTTAGAAAGATCTGTTAAATGGTAGTAATCTCCCGATTTAATACGAAGAATATTCTCCAAATAATCTTGGCGGATTTGGCTATTCACAAAGGCAATATTGCCATATTTATAGCGCATTCCACTGTCATAACTTAAACGCCAATCTGCCGTATGCTCTTTTGGGTAAACTTCCAAACGATGCACCTGCCATTGTCCATCAAAATAGCCACGAGCTTGTGCTAATTTCTCTACACCACTTTTAAAATTTTCGTAAGTTTGGTGATTTAGAATAGTATTTTGGGCTGGAATTGATTTTTTGAGATTTTCAAAATCACTATCTTCTGCCGCCATTCCTGTAATTTCAACATCGCGCTCATCAAGCTTTACAGGTTTATCTAACTGCACTTGCAACTTTAAGAGATCTTTTTGCGGATTAGGACGTGGCGTTAAACTAAAATGGTACTGGGTATTATAATATCCCAATGCTCTCAATGCTTTATCAACAGTTTGCTGAACACGATGTTGATAACGCTCAGATCCATCGGCTTCATCATTGCTTAACTGTGATAAATAGATACGCACATTGGTGTAAAGATCTTTGTCTTTAATACCTTCCACACGTAATAAAACAGTTTGCTCTGCTTGAGCTGCTAATGTTATCAACGTCAATAATGCAAAAAGAGAGAGTTTTGTTTTCATTATATTGGCTCTTATCTCACTAATTTGGTAAAAATTTCCTTAAATCTGACCGCTTATTTATTCTCTAGGTAGCCCACGCAATAATGGAACTGTATTAAATGGCGGTACAGAACTCAATGCAGGCTCTATGACAAACTGAATACTGAATGGTTTCACAGGTTCAATTTTCTCATCACGCCATAAGCTACTCAAGCTCACTAATTGAATATCATCGGGTAAATTTGATAATCCCGTTTCTAATACGGCAATAGAATGTTTTCTAGGGTGGCCTATCATTATTGCAGTACCATTTTTTCTCGCATACGAAATCGCTTGTTGAAATTGCTTTTTCACATCTTCAAGCGCATCGCTATCATCTAAAAAAATATGACGCTCTAATGCTTTAATACCAAACTCTTTTGCCACCTTTGCAGCGACACTATTCCCTGCAGTTTTACTATCAAGGAAAAATAGCTGTTGAGCAGACAAGGCTTTCATTAGGTGTTGCATTGTTTGTCGATCTGTTGTGGCTTTACTTCCCATATGATTATTTAAACCAATCGCATAAGGAACTTGCATTCGAGCAGATTCAACTAAACGAGCAACTTTATCTTCTCCCATCCCCACAAATAACGCGCCAGCTTCAATTAACTGCGCACTATTCTGTGGCTGCATTGGTAAATGAATGAGAATATCCCTTTTTTGTTCATAAGCCTTATTTGCTCTTGCGGTGGCATAAGGCGCAACAGGAATAATCGCTACACTGACCTCTTTAGGTAAATTATAAATTGCATCATCTTCTCTTGCTCGATAACCGATATCATCAATTACAATAGCTAATTTCCCCGCTACAGCAAGCGGTGAGATCGACACAAAAATTTGCAAAACAATAGCAATAACAAACCGCTTATATTTCATCATTTGCATACTAACGAACCCAATTCAATGGATTAACTGCAACGCCCTTACGGCGAATAGCAAAATAGAGTGCTGAGCGATTTTGCCCTCCAGAATTACCTGCATAGGCAATAGTTTGACCAGCCTGAACCCTTGCTCCTTTTTTCACTGCAATAGATTGATTGTAACCATAGAAAGACATATCGCCTTTACCGTGATCAATTGCAACTAGCTGTCCATAGCCCTCAAGCCAGCTCGCTAAAGCAACTTTACCGCCCGCAATCGCTTTCACTGGCGCACCTGATTTGGCTTCAATCACAATCGCATCCCATTTAAGTTCACCCATTTGAGTCGAACCAAAACGATTTAAGATTTTACCTGTCAAAGGCATTGCATATTTGCCTGACAACCCTGAACCCGCACGGACTTGCTGTTTTTCTTCTTCCGTCGCTTGACGTTTCTCCTCAGTATTTTTTTTCTGCTCTAATTTAGCAATTTCTTGTTTTTCTACCTGCTCAGATTCTCTCATAGCTTGTGTAATCTGACGGCGTAAAGCTGCTTCATTATTTTTCAATGCATCTAAACGACTTTGGTCTTGTTCCAGAGTCTTATCAATTGAACGAATCGTACTTTCACGCTGATTTTTAACTTTTTGTAGCTCTTTTTCTTGCTTTTTCTGTTCTGAAAGCTGATTTTGTTGCCCAGACTGCTGTTTTTTTAATTCGTCTCGACGAAGTTTTAACTCTTCTTGGGTTTGGCGTAATTCATGAATGGCATCAATACGAATTTGGTTCATATGCTCATAATATGCGCTCATTCTATCTGCATTCTTAGCTTCTTCCGATAATAAACGTTCTAAAATAGAAGGGTGAATGCCTGAGCGATATGCAGAATCTAGTTGCTCCTTCAGTTTCTCCTTCTGCTCAATTTCTTGCTTTTCTAAACGTTTAATTTCTTGTTCAGTATGGCGAATAATTTGTCGGATTTCAGATAAGTTCGTTTCAATCTGTTTTAATTGAGTATTGACATTACTGATCTGAATTTCCTGATTTTTTAGAGTCGATTGAAGTGAATCTCGCTTCTGTTTTTGTTCTCTGATTTTAGCTTGTTGTTGATTAATTTTTTGCTGAATTTGGGAAAGCTCATTAGCAACTGAAGGATTAATTACCCCCAAATAGCCTACAATGAAAAGAATAAAATAGAATGGTTTTATTGACTTCACGAATCTAATACCCTAATTATCCGATAAATTGGCTATTCTAATCACTTACATCAAAAAAGACTATTATTTTAGGAAAATTAACTGTAGAAGGCCAAACTTAATCTGGCAGCCTACCGTTTAAACTTACAATGCCTGTCAGATTAATTTTAGCTTAAATTATTTTCCGCACAAATTCGTTTTCGATCTAGCAATGTCCCCATCTCTCTTCTTCCACAACACCTTTTCGATGACATTCAGAAGTGAGAAGTCGAAAATAAAGCTCATTGAGTGTTGGATGTGACTTATAAAGTATATGAATTTGCAGTCAGCGATGAGTAGGGAGAAGAACATTTAGCCATATAGTATATTGAGATAACTTACACCATATACTAATGAGAGTACTAAATTAGCAAAGACTTGTTTACGACACTATTTGTCGCAATTAGCTTTATTATGTTATTGCAAGCGGAAATAACGGGAATATAAAAATGAAAACCTATTTTCAGACTGAAATCATTAAAGCTATTTTTTAGCAGCCTAATTCAAGGAGAAGATATCGAACGCAAGCTAATGCAACAACCTGAATGAGTGAATTTATATCAAGAAAAATAGGAGTAAATTATGACAAAAAAATTACCTAAAATCGTCGTATTAACAGGAGCGGGAATTTCCGCTGAATCAGGTATTCAAACTTTCCGAGCATCTGACGGATTATGGGAAAATCACCCGATTGATGATGTCGCCACACCCGAAGGCTTTATGCGTAACCCTGAATTGGTTCAGCAGTTCTACAACGAACGTCGTCGCAAATTATTTGACCCACAAATTCAGCCTAACGCAGCACATATTTCACTTGCGAAACTGGAAGAAAAATTAGGCGAAAATTTCCTATTAGTTACGCAAAATGTCGATAATTTGCACGAACGTGCAGGATCGAAAAATATTATTCATATGCACGGTGAATTGCTCAAAGCTCGCTGTGTATATTCAGATAAGGTCTATGACTGGGAAAAAGATATCAAAAATACCGATCATTGTACTTGTTGTCAGCAGCCACGAAAACTTCGTCCGCATATTGTCTGGTTTGGTGAAATGCCATTTGAGATGGAACGTATCTATCAAGCTTTAAGAGAATGCGATTATTTTGTTTCCATTGGTACATCGGGCAATGTTTATCCAGCAGCGAATTTTGTGAAAGAAGCGAATGCCTGGGGAGCTGGCACAATTGAGCTGAATCTTGAGAAAAGCGAAAAAGCTTCAGAATTTAAAACGGCTCGTTATGGCAAGGCCACAGAAATTGTTCCGAAATTTGTTGAAGCAGTATTAAAACAAATTGGCTAATTAGATGCCATAAGCATCCACGCTTATGCTAAGCAATAAGTAAGAGCAATCAACAACTTACATTAAAAATTGGAGAAGAAAGATGAAAAATGATCTTCACTATGCTGCAGAGTTAATTAAAAACGCCGATGGTATTTTAATTACCGCAGGTGCAGGAATGAGTGTGGATTCGGGACTACCGGATTTTAGGAGTTCAGGTGGGCTTTGGAATGCTTATCCTCCTCTTGCAGATAAAAAAATTAGCTTTGAGCAACTTGCTACACCAGAGGTTTATCAGAATAACCCTGAAATTGGCTACTGGTTTTTCGCTCACCGACTTATTCAATATCGCGAAGCTGAGCCACATCAAGGTTATGCTATTTTAAAACAATGGGCAGAAACAAAACCGCTCGGCTATTTTGTTTACACCAGTAACGTGGATGGGCAATTTCAAAAAGCAGGTTTTGATCCCAAAAGGATTTACGAAATTCATGGCACAATTCATCGCCTACAATGCCAATCTAACTGTAAAGGCGATAGCTGGGAGGCAGAAAATTTTAAACCAACAGTAAATAACACACAATGTAGAATGACGAGCGAACCGCCGAAATGTGCTTGGTGCAATGGTCTTGCTCGTCAAAATGTAATGATGTTTAATGATTGGTTCTTTGCTGAGAAGTTTTACCAATGGCAAAAATTGCGTTTAAATCAATGGTTAGCTGAAGCAACAAATTTAGTGATAATTGAACTGGGTGCAGGCAAAGCTGTTCCAACAGTACGTTATTTTTCTGAACGTACAGCAAAAGCAAAAAAAGCAGGTTTTATCCGTATAAATCCACTTGATGCTGGAGTGCCTAAAATGCATTTTTTAAGTTTAGAAATGAGAGCGTTAGAAGCATTAATGAAGATTGATCTGTTACTCCAAGAATAAGAGTAGTTGATTAATCTTTTAAGACTAAAATATAGATTTTTAGTTTTTATTCAACATCGACCTTTGGTTACCATCAGTTAATGATAAGTTTATCGCGACACTAATTGTCGCTTATCTCATTATATTATTCATATCAAAAAAGAAGGAGAAACAAAATGAATAAACCGATTTTATATATTGATATGGATAATGTGTTAGTCAATTTCCAAAGTGACATTGCAGCCCTAGATATTGAAACCCGAGCAACTTATCGGGGAAATTATGACGAAGCCCCAAATATTTTTAGCAAAATGAAACCAATCAAGGGGGCTGTTGAAGCGGTGCATAAACTTGCAGAACATTATGATATTTACGCACTTTCCACAGCTCCTTGGAATAACCCAACTGCGTGGTCAGATAAAGTATTATGGATCCAAAAATATTTCGGCACAGTATTATATAAACGCTTAATTTTAAGCCACCATAAAAATCTGAATAAAGGAGAATTCCTAATTGATGATCGTTTAAAAAATGGCGTAGAAACATTTGAAGGTGAGCATTTGCATTTTGGTGTCGATTATAAAAATTGGCAAGAAATTACCGATTATTTACTAGATAAAGCGGTATTTTATAAGGCACAAACAAAGAAAGAAGAAAAATCGCATATTGAACTAAATAGTTTATGGCTTGAATATCAAGAGTATGAAAAAGTGTTTATTTATCCTAATGGAATTCAACATAAAGAAGAAAAAGCAGAACATAGCTCACTTAATTTAGCACGATACTTACAAGATAAATTACATTGCTCATTACTAGAAATTTCAACAAAACGAGGGTTACTTTATTGTGTAATTAACGATAAAAAATCAGAAAATTTTGAAAAAATCATTTTAAAATGGCAAAAAATGTATTCTCAATCCTTTATTGATTTTGCCAAGAATAAATATAGTTTTGATTGTTCTTTAATTAAATTTTCTAAATTTAAGAAAATATATACTAAACCACAAGAAGTCAAAATTACCGAATTTAATAAACCTCTCCCCTATTTTTGGGGAAATTTAATGAGTAGATGGATGAGAGATCGTATTTATCAAGCAATTGAAAAAAATTTAGAACAAATGGAATAAGGAAAATTATAGCAGTGTGGAATATTACATTTTGTCAAAAAATTGGCTCAAATAAACAACATAATCAAGATGCATTATTTAATGGTTTGGATGTATTTCAATATAAATTAAAAAATGCAGAAACAATTTGCGTCGAGTCTGAACCGCTCTTTTTAGGTGTAGCAGACGGTATTTCTAGCAGTCCAACACCACAACGAGCCAGCCGATTTATAATGGATGCACTTTCAAAGTGCCAAGGCTTAAATAGTCAATGGCTAAGATCAGTAAAATCTGAATTGCTGTATCATTGCGATTTCGGATCATCAACCACTTTTGTCGGAGCGGAAATATCCTGTTCAGGTAAAGGGAAAATATTAAACGTAGGCGACAGCCGAGCTTATAAAATCACCCTTTCTGGCGAATGGAAACAATTAAGCGTTGATCATATTATGCTTGCGGAAATGGAAGCTGAAGGTATTACAGATCAAAATATTGATTATGCCTCTATTTATTCAATGTTGTCTGATTATATTGTTGCAGATTTTGAGTTTACAGATTTTAAAATTCATTGTACCCAATTTAAATTAGAAAAAGGCGAAAGTTTATTACTTTGCTCTGATGGCTTTAGTGATTACATTTCCCAATCACAACGCCAAGAAATTTGGCAAAAATATTCAACAAATAAAGAACGTTTAAATATTTGCAAAAAAATACTGAGTTCTCACCGCTTGTATGATGACTTTTCGGTAGTAGTGTGTGAAATGAAATAAATTATCAGATTTTTTGGCATAATTACCCTTCATATAAAAATAATCCTTAAAGGTGTAATGATAAAGCAGCAACTTTTTTATCCATTACACCTGAAATACATCATCTTTTCTAGAAGAATTAATCCCGTTCTTCTAAAGCTAATTTTTTCTGAATGTCTTTTACAAGAATTTCCATTTTCTCGTATGAGTTAATTCCTGATGCTCCACCAAAAAATGGACATACACAAATCAACGTATCTTCAAATTGTGCATAAGCAATTTTTAGATCAGTATTATCCGAATAGGTAAAATCATTTTTTCCTGTAAAAAATGGCACAAAGCGATTTACTTCAGAAATCCCAGTACAAACAATTACTTTTGGTTTATATTTGGAAACTTGTTTTCTGAAAAACTCACCACGATTTACTACACACCATTCACGATATTCATCGAATGTTGAAAAACCAGTAAGCACTTTAAGTGTTTCATTCCAATCAATATTATTTCGATTAGGAAAACCAATCGGCAACATATTCATTTTAAAACCAATACCATTTTCTTTCTCAGAGTAAAGAATATGATGTCTTTCAACGAACGTAGTGCTATTTTCACCATTATTCCATTCTAAGTTCAAGAAATACCATAAGAACCAACAGATTTTTTGGTTATACTGTGCTGTCCAAGCTCCTTCAAAATCTTCATCTGACCAAGATGATAAATTAGTTTCATCTATAGGAGAATCGAGCTCATCTCGTTGATTTCCTCCCCATTCTAATCCGCAAAACCATACATCAGACTTAAGATTTCCACCATCACAACCTGCAAATGAAAGTGCTGTATTTTTAAATTGATTTGTAATCATTAACTTAGCTCCTTAGCTCTTGTTTATGTAAATTGAAGTTCACATTCTTTGAAACGATAATAATCTATGATATTTACTTTTAATGTCATAATTATCTGAAAAATTAGTGTGGATATTTCTTTATAATTCTCCATGTGTTCTTTACAATAGATTAAAAATTTTGCGAATTATACATTTCTGCTAATCAATGATCAATCAACTAGCAGTAACTTAGAACATCCCAAATAGTTGATAAATCTATACCGAAAGTAGCAATATGAAAATGAATGAATTGCTCAAGCATAAATAATCTAAGAGCAATTAAATTTGAATAGACAGTTTGCGCTTGGCTCTATATTTAAAATACCAAACTTTTTATGCCAACAATACCTCTTATTTTCCACTCTCTATAATTTCGCTATAATGGCACTTTTAAAATCATATTAGATAGGAAAAACAATGTTTGAGCTAAATCCAATCAAATCACAATTAGCCGATATGGCAAAACGTACTGAAACACTTCGGGGGTATCTTTGACTTTGATCTGAAAGTCGAGCGACTGGAAGAAGTCAATGCTGAATTAGAACAGCCTGATGTTTGGAATACACCTGAAAAAGCACAAGCATTAGGTAAAGAACGTGTTGCATTAGAATTAGTGGTGAATACGATCAAAAGCCTTGAGCAAGGTATCGAAGATGTGGAAGGGTTAATCGAACTAGCCGTTGAAGCTGAAGACGAAGCCACTTTCCAAGAAGCACAACAAGAAGCGGTCGGATTAGAAGAAAAATTAGCAAATTTAGAATTCCGTAGAATGTTTAGTGGGCAACACGATGCCGCCGATTGTTATGTTGATTTACAAGCTGGTTCAGGGGGAACAGAAGCACAAGATTGGACAGAAATGTTGCTGAGAATGTATCTCCGTTGGGCTGAAAGTAAAGGCTTTAAAACAGAACTTATGGAAGTTTCTGATGGCGATGTCGCAGGTATTAAATCGGCAACAATTCGAGTTTCTGGTGAGTATGCGTTTGGTTGGCTACGCACAGAAACAGGTATTCATCGTCTTGTGAGAAAAAGTCCATTTGATTCTAATAACCGTCGCCACACTTCTTTCAGTGCGGCTTTCGTTTATCCTGAAGTCGATGATGATTTTGAAATCGAGATTAACCCTGCCGATTTGCGAATTGATGTTTATCGTGCCTCTGGTGCAGGCGGTCAGCACGTTAATAAAACAGAATCTGCAGTACGAATTACGCATATGCCATCAGGTATTGTAGTGCAATGCCAAAATGGACGTTCTCAACATCAAAATAAAGACCAAGCGATGAAACAGCTCAAAGCGAAGTTGTATGAGATGGAAATGATGAAGAAAAATGAGGAAAAACAAGCGATGGAAGAAAGTAAATCAGACATCGGTTGGGGTAGCCAAATTCGCTCTTATGTCCTCGATGATTCTCGTATTAAGGACTTACGCACCGGGGTTGAAAACCGCAATACGCAAGCCGTCTTAGATGGCGATTTAGATCGTTTTATTGAAGCGAGTTTAAAAGCTGGTTTGTAATGAATAACTAAGCGGTGAGTGCTAAACGATTTTTTGCAAAAAATCTTCTTAATCTCACCGCTTACTTTATCCCTATTTAATCACCAATTCTCGATTAACCGCTAATGGTGAAAACGTTTGAGCCGTTGGCATTACTTCAATACGATTGATATTAACGTGTGGCGGTTGTTGGTTTAACCATAACACAATATTCGCAATATCTTCAGGGGAAACATACTGCACGTTTTCATAAAGTTTAGCCGCTTTTTCGTCATCACCTTTAAAACGTACATTAGAAAATTCTGTTCCACCACATAGCCCTGGCTCAACATTGCTCACCCGAATTGCAGTTCCTGCTAAATCGGCACGCAAATTAAGGCTAAACTGTTTAATAAAGGCTTTTGTTCCGCCATATACATTACCACCAGGGTAAGGATAATTACCAGCTATCGATCCTAAATTGATGATATGACCACTATTACGAGCCACCATTTCAGGTAAAATTAAGCGAGTGACACTGACTAATCCTTTGATATTTGTATCAATCATTTGATACCAATCACTCAACTCTGCTTGGTGAGCAGGTTCAAGCCCTAACGCTAAACCCGCATTATTGACGAGCAAATCCACATTTTTCCATTCATTTGGACGGTTATTTAATGCTTGTTCAGTCTGCTGAAGGTTGCTTACATCAAACGCTAAAGGTAAAAAATGCTCCCCAAGCTCTGCCTGTAATGCAGATAAACGCTCTGCTCGTCTGCCTGTGCCGATAACCTTATAACCCGCCGAAATCAATGTTTTGCAGATGGCTAAGCCAAAGCCAGCTGTTGCTCCTGTAACTAATGCAATTTTCATTTTTTCTCCTTCTATTGATACGATGTTTTTATATTAGATAAGGCTACACTGACAGTAAATGAAAAGTCATCACACAGTAATCAAACTTATTAAAACAATATATTCAGAGTAAATTTATTAAAAATCAATGTTCATCAATCACAAATTCAAACCAATCAATCACATCTTTCTCGTGAATTCCATTTTTGATTAAAACATTCGCTCGACTTACAGAATTTGGATCGTTTGAAATAAGTGGATGCCAATCAAATAAAGGTTTGCCTTCATAAAGTAAACGATAAGCACAGGTTTGCGGTAACCAGCCAAACTGAGGAAGGTTCTTTTTAGTCAGTTTAGTGCAATCTTGTTCAAGGCTAAAACGCTCAAGGTAATTACTGCACTTCCCTGTTTCTACGTTTAATAAATTACAAGCGACAGACGTGTAATATAATCGTTCTCGTCTCCCCCTGCCTTTAATGTATTTACGATAACAACATTTACCGCAGCCATCGCAAAGAGCTTCCCACTCGGCATCATTCATGTCCATCAAGGATTTTTTCTGCCAAAAAAGCGGTTCGATTTGTGAATTTTTTTGCAACATTAACGAATGACAACCGCAGTGCCTGTTGCCACCACAACAAACATACTTTTAGTGCCTAAGGTAGAATAATCAAAAGAAACACCAACAACCGCATTTGCGCCTAATTTACGTGCATTAGCCTCTAATTCTCTTAAGGCATCTTTGCGTGAATCGTTGATTTTGCTTTCATAAACACCTGAACGTCCACCAATTAAATCAGTGATGCTAGCAAAAAAATCACGAACGACATTCGCTCCCGACACCACTTCACCAAATACAACTCCTTTGTATTCGATAATCTCTTTACCTTCAATAATGGGGGTTGTAGCAATTAACATTATGCCTCCTGATTAAGTTGTTGCTGCAATGATTTTAAGGCGATTGCTCGATGAGAAATCTGCTTTTTCTCGGCAGTTTCTAATTCGGCAAACGTGCAATTTTTAGCTGGATAATAAAATAAGGAATCGTAGCCAAAACCATTTGTACCTCTTTCTTCTCGCAAAATTTGCCCAAAACATTCGCCCAGTGCAATTTTAGGCGTTGGATCGGTTTCGTGTTGTAAAAAAACAATGCAACTCACAAATTTTGCACCACGTTTCTCATCAGCTACATTCACCATTTCAGCAAGTAATTTTTGGCGGTTTGCCGCATCATCACCATCAACACCGGCATAACGAGCAGAATATAACCCTGGTTCTCCCCCCAGAACATCTACTGCTAACCCTGAATCATCGGCAATAGCTGGTAAACCAGTCAGTTTTGACGCGTAACGTGCTTTAATGAGTGCATTTTCTACAAAGGTTAGCCCCGTTTCTTCCGGGCTTTCTATGCCAAATTCACTTTGAGCAACGACTTCAAAGCCAAATTGCCCTAGTACATCAGCCATTTCTTTAACCTTGCCTTGATTACCTGTGGCAAGGACGATTTTTGTTTTATCCATATAAATTCCTTTCGTTTTACATAAAGGTAAATTGCAAAATTCTACCCGAAAATCACCGCTTATCTAATGCATCTACTCATATAAACTTGGATCGCTCTCATTCGGGCGAGTTTTAAAACGGCGATGAAGCCACATATACTGGCTCTGTGCTTTTAAAATCTCTTTTTCGACTAATTGATTCATTTTCGTTGCGGTATCAATATCATTTTCACATTGGCTAAAATCAACCGCAGGACTAATTTTTACCGTATAACCTGAAAAATCATCGTTTCTCATTGGCGTAAATGGCACAACTACGCTCTTCGGGGCTGAACGCAACAACATTCTAGAACCCGCTGTTGTACAAGTTTCTTGAACAGCAAAGAAAGGGACAAAAACACTATTTTTACGGCCGTAATCGTGATCTGGCGCATACCAAATTGTTTCACCCGCTTTTAAGGCTTTTATCATTCCGCGTAGATCTTTACGGTCTAGCATCGCTTTGTTGGAGCGTACTCTGCCTCGAAATTGAATCCAATCTAATAATGGATTATCATTCGGGCGGTAAACGCCAATACCTTGGTGATGTAGCCCTACAATCCTAGCCCCTAATTCAAGGGTAAGAAAATGCACGCCAACAAATAAAATTCCAGCTCCTGCTAGCTGATTTTTAAGATGTTCTAATCCTTCAATTTTTGACCATTTCAAAATTCGCTTATCCGACCAAAACCAAGCCATTCCAGTTTCAATAATTGCCATTCCGATTGAATCTTGATTCTCTCGTAAAATATGTTCAATTTGAGATTCAGAATAATGCGGAAAACAGAGTGCTAAGTTTCGTTTGGCAATCGCCATTCTACGCTGACCAAATTTGAATTGAACAAACATTTTACCTAGCGATTTTCCCAATATCACTAAGCAAGGATAAGGTAAACATAAGATAAGTCGAAATATGCCTAACGCAAGCCATAACCCCCAATACTTAGGCTTTAAAAATTCGGATTGGAACGGTGGTAATTTTTTTTCTGTCATTCTTTGTTCTCAATGGAGTAAATCATTTTACTTTCTTACAGTTAGGCGGAATTATAGTCGAAAAGCCCCTAAAAGTGTTAAGTAGATCAAATTTTTGCATTTTTGTTAGGCTTACCAGTTGAAATTTAACAAGGAAAGGCATAATTTGAATACATCATCAATGACCAATGATGGTCAAAACCAAAAGAGGAAAATGCTATGACAATCAATATTTCAAGCAAACAAATGGAAGTTACTCCTGCAATCCGTACTCACATTGAGGAGCGTTTAGCAAAATTAAATAAATGGCAAACTCAGCTTATCAATCCACATTTCATTATTCATAAACTGCCGAATGGCTATGAAGTCGAAGCCTCTATTGGTACACCTGTTGGTGATCTTTTTGCAAAATCGCAAGATGCAGATCTGTACAAAGCGATCAACGATGTTGAAACTAAATTAGAAACACAATTAAATAAACAGAAACATAAAGGCGAAGCTCGCCGAGCGGATGAAAGCCTTAAAAAGTTAAATGAAACAAACTAACCTAGCGAGTTAAAAAAGGTGTAATGGACAAAAATATAAGATTTTTTTCCATTACACCTTTTTCTATCAGAGAACTTGGTTGGATTATCTCAAAAAAGCAGGAATTTTATTTTCGTATTCTGCAATTTTTTGCTCGTGTTGCAGTGTTAATCCGATATTATCTAAGCCATTTAATAAGCAATGGCGGCGGAAAGTATCAATTTCAAAAGGATAGGTTTTGTCGTTGGCGACAACGGTTTGAGCGTCAAGATCGACTGTAATTTCAGCACCTTCATTGGCAACTACATATTTGAACAATTCATCAACTTCTTCCTCACTTAAACGGATAGGTAACATTTGGTTGTTTAAGCTATTACCATAGAAAATATCCGCGAAACTTGGTGCGATAATTGCTCGGATACCATAATCATCTAATGCCCAAGGTGCGTGTTCACGAGAAGAACCGCAACCAAAATTTTCACGAGCAAGTAAGATACTCGCTCCTTGATAACGTGGATAGTTAAGCACAAAATCAGGGTTTGGTTGCTTGCCTTCGTCATCTAGAAAACGCCATTCGTGGAATAAATGTGCTCCAAAACCTACACGAGTTACTTTTTGTAAGAATTGTTTTGGAATAATTGCATCAGTATCGACATTTGATGCGTCAAGTGGCACTGCTAGGCCTGTATGTTGTCTAAATTCTTTTGCCATTTTATCTGTCCTTTATCTTTTTATATTTAACAAGCGGTACTTTTTGTAAAATTTTTTGAAAATCTGACCGCTTGTAACACTGATTTATTGAAGAATTAGTGAAGTTCAACTTTGCGGATATCGACAAATTTACCGAATACCGCCGCAGCTGCAGCCATTGCTGGACTGACTAAGTGAGTCCGTCCACCACGACCTTGACGACCTTCAAAGTTACGGTTACTGGTTGATGCACAACGCTCACCGGGTGCTAAACGGTCTTGGTTCATCGCTAAACACATTGAACAACCTGGTTGGCGCCATTCAAAGCCTGCTTCAATAAAGATTTTGTCTAAACCTTCTTTTTCTGCCTGTTCACGCACTAAGCCTGAACCTGGTACAACGAGTGCTTGCACGCCATTTGCAACTTTACGCCCTTTTGCCACAGCGGCGGCGGCTCGTAAATCTTCAATACGAGAGTTTGTACAAGAGCCGATAAAGACTTTATCAATAGAAACATCCGTTAATTTAATACTGTGTGGTAAATCCATATAAGCCAAGGCTTTCTCGGCAGATTGACGCTCAATTGGATCGATCATTTCTTCTGGGTTAGGAATAAGGTCATTTACACCGATAACGTGTCCAGGGTTTGTTCCCCAAGTGATTTGAGGTTCAATTTCATTACCTTCTAAGGTTACAACGGTATCAAATTCTGCCCCTTCATCTGTATGTAATGTTTTCCAGTAGGCAATAGCATGATCCCAATCTTCACCTTTAGGTGCATTTGGTTTATCTTTTAAATATGCGAAAGTGGTTTCATCAGGGGCGATTAAGCCTGATTTTGCACCTAATTCGATAGCCATATTACAAACGGTCATTCGACCTTCCATTGATAAATCACGAATGGCTTCTCCACAGAATTCTACAACGTGCCCTGTACCACCTGCCATTGTGGTTTTACCGATAATGGCAAGCACAATATCTTTTGCTGTAATGCCTTCACGCACTTTACCACGTACTTCAATTTTCATTTTTTTTGCACGAGCTTGTTTAACGGTTTGAGTGGCAAGAACATGTTCTACTTCTGATGTACCGATACCAAACGCTAATGCCCCGAAAGCACCATGAGTCGCAGTATGAGAGTCACCACAAACAATGGTCATTCCCGGTAAGGTTAAGCCTTGCTCTGGTCCCATTACGTGAACGATACCTTGGTTGATGTGGTTAATGTCGTAGAGTTGAATACCGAATTGATCTGTATTTTTAGATAACTCAACCATTTGAATACGTCCCATTTCACCTGAACCGCTTAAATCACGACTATCCGTTGGTACGTTGTGATCCATTGTTGCAACGGTTTTGGTTGGTTGACGAACTTCACGTCCCATTGCTCTTAATCCATCAAACGCTTGTGGAGAAGTCACTTCGTGAACTAAATGACGATTGATATAGAGTAAGGGAGTTTCACCTGGTGCTTCGTGAACAATATGGGCATCAAACAATTTTTCGTATAATGTTTTTTTCATAGCTTTTCCAACTCACTAATAAAATGTGCTTAAAACTAAACAAGCAGTATGCTATTCCTATTTTAAAATGCTAACAGGGGGTAAATATTTTTATAAAAACAACCGCTTGTTGAATGGCAAGGAATATAACTGCTCTCCAAATGAAAGTAAAATGCTATTTTTGTGCAAAATTCATTTTTTTATTCTGTTTGATAAGCAAAAAATAGATAAATATTGGATATTCATAGAATAAAATATCGAATTTTTTTGATTTGCTAGAACCTTATCTAGTGGATAAGGTTCTTTATAGAAGATTAGATAGTAAAGGCTGTTTATAAATTTGCGAAATTAACAGGGAAATCCTATCAATCTGAATTACGACAAGCTAAAAAATAATAGCAAATAGATGCCACGAAAGTGCAAGTTGCCATCATATATAGCATTGGTCGTTCAGTGTTTAATGGGATGTGTGATAGACCTGCTCCAATTAATGATGCAATGCCAAAACGAGCTGTTCCAGCTAAGGCATTTGCTGTTCCTGCCATTTGAGGATAACGATCTAAAATCGCTGCTGAGGCGTTGCTACCGATAGTGGAAACCATTCCAACAAAAATAGCAATTCCAATTGCCATTGACCATAAGCCAAGTTCAAATGTTGCAGAAATCGCTAGCCAAATTCCTGCAATAAATTGTAATGTTAGACCAATTCGTAACATTTTTTCTGAACCAATTTGGGTAACTAATCGCCCGTTAATAAAGGTCATTACAATCATTACACCAATATTTAACATAAAGAAGTAACCGAAATATTCTGCAGAAACACCATATAAACCAATATAAACGAGTGAACCTGATGTTAAGAAACAGAACATTCCAGAGAAAGAGAGTCCACCAACTAAAACATATCCAAGGGTAGCTTTGTGTGAAATCAGAGCTACGAAATTTTTTAAGACTTTAGTAAAGTTGAGTGGGGCTTTATTCTCTTGTTTGAGTGTTTCTGGTATGCCAATAGCAAACAAGCTAGCACATATAATCCCCATTACCATCAGTAAGTAGAAAATAGCGTGCCAATGAAACCAGTGAGCGAGATGTCCTCCCACAATAGGCGCAAGTAATGGTGCGACCATTGTAATAATCATAATCGTGGACATCATTCGTGCAAATTGGTTACGTTCAAACAGATCTCGAACTAATGCGCCCAGTACTACAGCAGGTGCTGCACCAAATAATCCTTGAATGAAACGCAATAGATAAAAATTTTCAATATTGGCAACTTGGGTTAGAAAAAAAGAAGCAACAGCTCCGCCTGATAATCCCAATAGAATAATCGGTTTTCTCCCGAAACTATCTGCAATCGGTCCCCAAAACAGTTGCCCTATGGCAAAACCAAAGGTAAAAATAGCCAAAGTTGTTTGGACTTTTTCTTGAGAAACATTGAGATCTTGTGCAATATCTAAAAATGATGGCAAATACATATCAATGGCAAGGGGAGGAAGCATTGAGAGTAAGCCTAAAATTACGACAAAAAAGCCAGTTGGTCTTGTTGCATTCATTAAAAACTCGCTATTTCTTGTTCAGTTAGAGCCCTAAATTCCCCTTCTTCAAGTGATTGATCTAAAACGACATTACCAATTCGCCAACGATGTAGAGCGACAACTTTATTTCCTAAGGCTGCAAACATTCGTTTAACTTGATGATAACGTCCTTCACTAATCGTTAAATTAACGTTGTAATCATCTAAAATGTCTAGGGTTGCAGGTTTCGTTAATGTTTTTTCACCGCGTAATAAAATTCCCGATGCAAATTGTTCGGCATAGAATGGCTCAATAGGATCAGCCAACGTAACTAAATAAGTTTTTTCACAGTGATGTTTAGGCGATGTGATACGATGCGACCATTGACCATCATCGGTTAAAAGAACTAATCCAGTCGTATCAGCATCTAAACGCCCTGCACAATGCAATTTGGCAGTTAATGGGTAATCAAAAAATTGAAAGACCGTAGGATAATCGCCATCATCGTGTGAACAGACGCAGTTTTGTGGTTTATACAACATAAAATATTGGCCTTCATTCACCCATTCTAATATCTCACCATCAAAGCAAATTTCGTCTTGTTCACTAATTTTTAAAGCACTATTTTTCTCAATAACTCCATTCACTGTGACTTGTCCTGATCTGAGTGCTTTTGTTGCTTGTGAGCGAGTTAGCCCGGTGTTTTCTGCAATAAATTTATCTAAACGCATTCTCTATATCCTAAATGTAAATGATGCCCTGAATAAAATTAGGGTAATAATGTGATTATAGTCCTATTTTCTCTTCGGCTGTAAATTAAGTTGTAAATTTTTGCAAGCTCTTTGGCGATTGAGCTATATGTCTATATAATGAAGAACGGTTTTTCAATCAAAATAGGCATTATTGTGGATATTGTGGTGAATTTTGCGATTTATTTGCAATTTTTTATTGGATTATTTGCTATCGTAAACCCATTCGGGACTTTACCGATTTTTTTCAGTATGACGGCTCATCAGTATGAAGCGGACCGTAACAGAACGAATTTAACCACGTCTATTTCTGTTGGCGTTATTTTGCTAGTCAGCCTGTATTTCGGTAAATTGATCTTGGATGTATTCAGTATTTCACTGAACTCTTTCCGTGTGGCTGGTGGTTTTTTGATTGTCAGTATTGCAATGACGATGATCAGCGGCAAATTAGGTGAGCACAAACAGAATAAAGAAGAACGAAATGAAGATGTTTCAGAGTATGAAAATCTTGGAGTGGTACCATTAGCAATGCCAATTATGGCTGGTCCTGGGGCGATTGGTTCAACTATTGTTTGGGGAACTCGCTATCATTCGTGGGTAGATTATGTCGGTTTTAGTGTTGCGATTATTCTATTTGCGGCGACTTGTTATGTTTTATTCCGATTTTCCGCACCATTAGTAAAACGTTTGGGAAAAACAGGTTCAAATGTTGTAACACGTATTATGGGGTTAATTCTAATGGCGTTAGGCATTGAGATTATTGTCGCAGGATTAAGCAATTTATTTCCAGGGCTTACATCAATTAACTAATGAAATAATGAACATTAAGCATAGGCTCAACTTGACCACTGAAGGAAAATAAGCGGTGAGATTTGCAAAATTTTTTACTATATTGACCGCTTGTTTAGGCGTAATCACTGCTTGCGATCAAAAAACAGAGCAGAAACCAACCGTTTCAGCAATAGATAAATCGCCCCACGAATTAACACGTGCAATTTATTCTGCTCATTTACAACTTGACCCACATTTAATTAAGGCAACGCCTGATGCTGCTCCTCTTCGTGATTTACTTGTCGGTTTGATGCGATTTAATTCAGCAGGCGATGTTGTTCCTGCGATTGCCAAAGAGTTTTTTAGTGATGACAATAAAAACTGGCTCTTTATCTTAGATGATCAAGCAAAATGGTCGAACGGAGAAGCTGTAATTGCAGATGATTTTGTTGCAAGTTGGCAGCGCCTTGCAGATAAAAATAACCACTCTCCTTTGGCTCATTATTTGATCTATATGGGGGTTGAGAATGCGAAAGAGATTATTGAAGGCGTAAGAGTAAGTAATGAGTTGGGCGTTAAGGCATTAAATGCTCATACGTTACAGATTCAATTAGTCCAAGCTAATCCAAATTTCCCTAAAATGTTGGCGCATATTGCACTGCTACCAACTTATCGCGGGCAAAAACCTGAAGAATATAAGTTTATTAGTAATGGTGATTATCGTATAAAAGAACGTAGTAAAACAACCTTAACGTTACAATCAGAGCGGACTGAGTTAGCTTTTCAAACAGTGTTATATCAATTGATTACGACTATTCAAAACCCAAGCCGCTTTGATATCGTGGAGAATCCACTAGTTAGTTATACTCGTAACCAAATAATGCTTCCTCGTTTATGTACCTATTTTTACGAATTTAACTTTAACGATCCAGTGTTGAAACGAAAGGAAGTTCGCCAAGCTATTCAAGCGATGTTATCGCCATCTCAGATTGCGAGTGGCATAGGGATTGCCAATTATTTTGTATTGCCAAAAACAATGCTTGAAAACTCAGAACGCCCATTGCCAAAATCGAGTGCGGAGCAAATCTTGCACCAGATTGGTATTGATGCAAAATCGCCTGTTCAAATTAGCTTAACCTATGATGATCAAGAACCACACAATCGGATTGCGACACGAATTGCTCGTAAGTTGGGACAATCGGATCTCTTTAGAATCGATGAGCAAGCGGTGAGTTGGGAAGAATTATTGGCAAAACGTAACACGCAACAATTTCAGCTCATTCGCTCTGGCTGGTGTGCAGATTATTCAGACCCGCTCTCTTTCTTAACAATGTTTCATTCAAGTAGCCCCGATAACAAAAGTGGCTATCACAATGAAATGATAAACCAATCACTAGAAGAGTTACAATCAGCAGTGTTATCAAAAGCAGAGAGAGAGCAAAAGATAATGTCTATCGTGAATGAATTGCAAAAAGATGTTGCTATCTTACCGCTTTTCCAATATCAAAGGAGAGTGACCGTATTACCTGATATTCAAGGAATTGAAATGAATAACAGTAGTGAAGTGATTTACAGTAAAGATTTATATCGACAACAAAAGGATGCACAATGAATCAACTTACCGAACAACAACTCAATAAAGTTAAAGAGATTGTTCAACAATTTACCCATCCAACGTTGCAAAAAGATTTGTTAGCGTTGAATGCACTTAAAAAAGCAGAATTAGCAGGTGGGATTTTACGTCTTGAATTTACAATGCCATTTGCTTGGAATAGCGGATTTGACGCACTGAAACAGGCAACGGAAGAAAAACTAAAATTAGCAGTGGGTGCTAATGCAGTAAAATGGGTTATTAATTATCAAATAGCTACGTTAAAGCGTGCTAACAATCACCCTGCGGTAAATGGCGTTAAAAATATTATTGCGGTTACTTCAGGTAAAGGTGGGGTAGGCAAATCAACGACTACGGTGAATTTGGGCCTCGCTTTAAAAGCGCAAGGTGCAAGAGTAGGAATTTTAGATGCTGATATTTACGGCCCATCTATTCCACATATGTTAGGAGCGGCAGATCAACGCCCAACATCACCTGATAATAAGCATATCACCCCAATTGAAGCTCAGGGTATTTACTCAAACTCTATCGGCTATTTAATGGAAGCTGATAATGCGACTATTTGGCGTGGCCCAATGGCAAGTAGTGCATTAAGCCAGTTATTACAAGAAACCTGGTGGCCAGATTTAGATTATTTAGTCATTGATATGCCACCAGGTACAGGAGATATTCAGTTAACTCTGTCTCAACAAATTCCTGTTACAGGTGCAGTGGTGGTAACGACCCCACAAGATATTGCTTTACTTGATGCGATTAAAGGTATTGCAATGTTTGAGCGAGTTTCAGTGCCTGTCTTAGGAATTATCGAAAATATGAGTGTACACATTTGCTCAAATTGTGGGCATCACGAACATATTTTTGGTACAGGTGGGGCAAATCGTGTTGCAGAAAAATATAAAACCCAAGTATTAGGTCAATTACCACTGCATATTCGTTTGCGTGAAGATCTTGATAATGGTAAACCAACAGTGGTTGCAGATCCTAACCACGAAATTAGCCAAGCGTATGCCGAATTAGCATCAAAAGTAGCTGCTGAGCTCTACTGGCAAGGCAGTGTTATTCCTTCGGAAATTATGATCAGAGAAGTGAAGTAACTTCCAAAAAATAAGCCTTGTATATTCTACAAGGCTTTAATTTATCCGATTACTTATTGCTTTTTCGCCCAATCTAAGAAACGTTTTTGCGTTTCTTTGTCTGCTTGTTGGAACCAGTATTGTAATTGCTGTTCTGCAATATTTTCACCTTGAACCATGACCTTACCTTTTGCAGCTTTGCCATTTGATGCAGGCATCATTGCCGCCATTGGCGTAACCGCAAGGGTTTTTAATGAAGCAACATTATTGCCACTATTGTAGTTTGATAGATTTTCAATAATGTTTGCATTCGGCATAAAGCCTTCAGCTTTCAAATAATCGTGCTTATACTCAACATCTTTACCAGACGCTGTTTTTACGCTGAATTTAGGCGATTTTTTAAATTCGGCAACATTGCTATCAGTGCGTAAATCAGGAGTCGTAATTTTAATATCTTCATTGCTACCTGCAAAGGTAATGACAATTGGTTGTGACTCAAAGAAAGAGCTGTCTGAACCAGAATGGTAAATACTGGAAACTTCGACTACAACTTGGTGTTGGTTACTATCATTTACTTCTAATTTGGTACTTTTTTTAACTTTTTGTCCGTCAAAAGCTAAAAAATTAATATTAGATGAGCTACTCACTGTTCCTGCTAAAGCGGTCGCACTGATAAATAAAGCACTCAAAGTAAATGCGATTTTGGCTAATTTCATAAAATGAACTCCTATAAAGCCGATATGATGAAAAAATTGTGCATATCCTATGCTAAATTTATGTAAATAGAAAGCAAGGAATGCGAACTAATGTCGATTTTTTATCTAAATTGTGATAGCTTTCTCAAGTTTTATTTATTTACGAGTATATCAAATGAGTGACGACCAACAGAGCTTAAGCACTTCAGAAAAAAAATCATTTTTAAAATCCTTATTTAGCGGGCTATTTCAACAAGAACCTAAAAATCGTGAAGATCTTGTCGAAGTTATTCGTGATTCTGCTGAAAATGAGTTGATAGATAGCGACACTAAAGAAATGATCGAAGGGGTAATGGAGATCTCCGAATTGCGAGTTCGTGACATAATGATCCCACGTCCACAGATTGTTTTTATTGATGCTGATCAGCCATTAGATGCTTGTGTTGATATTATTATTGAATCGGCACACTCTCGTTTTCCTGTTATTAGAGATGGAAAAGATACCATTGAAGGTATTTTATTAGCGAAAGAATTACTTAAATATCTGCGTTCAGATTCTGAGCCATTTAATATGGAAGAAATTTTACGTCCAGCGGTTATTGTGCCTGAGAGTAAGCGAGTCGATAGAATGTTGAAAGAATTCCGCTCAGAGCGTTTTCATATGGCAATTGTTGTCGATGAATTCGGTGCGGTTTCAGGATTAGTAACGATTGAAGATATTCTAGAGCAAATTGTCGGTAATATTGAAGATGAGTTCGACGAAGAAGAAATTGAGCCTATTCGCCAACTTTCTCAACATAGCTACGCCGTATTAGCATTAACTGATATAGAACGCTTTAATCAGCAATTTGCCACACAGTTTGATGATGAAGAAGTGGATACAGTTGGTGGTTTAGTCTTACAAGCCTTTGGCTATTTACCAAAACGGGGAGAAACCATTGAGTTAAATGGCATCTTATTTAAGGTGACATCTGCTGATAGCCGTCGCTTAATTCAATTACGAGTGACCGTAAACGATGAACAGCTTGAATTAATGCAGCAAAAAGATGGAAATTACGAGTAAAAATAAGTTGTAGAGAAATAATACATAATGGTTATTACAAAAAAATCATCAAATCTTACCGCTTATCTTATTGGCTTAATTTCTGGCGGAATTGGTACGCTCGCTTATTCCCCATTTGACTACTGGGTAGTTGCTTTTCTCTCTGCAATAGGGTTGATTTGGGTAGCAACATTGGCGGAAAAGCGTACTGCGTTAATCGCTACGTTTTTATGGGCGGTTAGTTATTTTGCGATTGGCGTAAATTGGGTTCACGTTAGTATGCTCCAGTTTGGCGGAGTGCCTGAAATTGTCAGTTATCTCGCCGTATTATTGTTAGCCTGTTATTTAGCAATTTATCCTTTATTATTCAGTTACTTATTACAACGCTTTCAGTGGCATAGTCCTTGGATTATAGCCAGTGTCTTTACCTTTGCAGAATACTTTCGAGGTATCGTTTTTACGGGGTTCCCTTGGTTACAATTTGGTTATACACAAATTGATAGCCCCTTTTGGGGAATTGCTCCCTTATTTGGAGTGGAAGGGCTCACCTTTTTTGTGATGCTGATAAGCGGTTATATTGTGTGGATTTTTCGCAAATTTGCAAAAGATCATCAGTATCCAACCGCTTGTACCGCTAAGTTAGTGATGATATTACTTATCGCTTTTACTACAAAGTTTTTCTCTTTTATTGAAATAGATAAGCAGAAAGAGCCTACCACAATTAGCCTTGTTCAAGGAAACATTGAACAGAAAATGAAATGGGATCCAGCACATTTTGATTTTACAGTGCAAACCTACTCTCGTTTAATTCAGCCATTATTAGGTAAGAGTGATATTATTGTATTGCCAGAATCTGCAATTCCAGCGTTAGAACATCAAATTGAGCCGTTACTAACCCAGTTGGATCAAGTTGCTCAGATGAAGCAGAGCGAAATTATTATCGGTACGTTATATCAAAGCCAACAAGGATTATTTAATAGTGCGGTGGTTTTAGGTAACCCTAAAGAACCTTATTCTTTATATAAATCAGCACGTTATAATAAGCATCATCTCGTTCCTTTTGGTGAATATGTACCATTCGGACAATTATTAGATTGGATGAGAGAAGTGTTTATATTACCTATTAACTTATCTCAAGGTGATTTTGTCCAAGCACCATTATTAGTTGCTCAACAGCGTTTTAATATGGCAATTTGCTATGAAATTATTTTTGGTCATCAAGTCCAACAAAATCAAAAGATGCATAATGCCGATTATTTATTGACGATTTCAAATGATGCCTGGTTTGGTGAGAGTCAAGGCCCTTGGCAACATTTTCAAATGACGAGAATGAGAGCATTAGAACTGGGTAAACCACTTATTCGTGCGACAAATACGGGAATTACTGCATTTGTCGATCATTTAGGGAAAGTTATCGCTCAATTGCCGCAGTTTGAAGCGACAACGTTAACGATGAAAATTTCTGCAACTAAAGGTGAAACTTTGTTTGCTCGGTTAGGGCATTGGAGTATTTTTATAATCAGTGGGTTATGCTTATTATTTGGCTTTTTTAAACGCAGAAAAATAAGTGTGTAATTTTTAATCAAATAAACTATTTTTATGAACTTTCCAATAAATTCACGCACTAACACAGCGTGCATTAGAAAGAATCTACGCGTAGAAGTTAGGAGAACGCAAATAGATGAGTGAACAAATAACCGATCAAGCATTGGTTGAACGCGCACAAAAAGGTGATAAAAAAGCATTTAATTTACTCGTCGTACGTTATCAAAATAGAGTAGCAGGGCTGCTAACACGCTATGTCTCACGAGACGACATTCCTGATATTGTGCAAGAATCTTTTATTAAAGCCTATCGTTCATTAGAATCTTTTCGTGGCGAAAGTGCTTTTTATACTTGGCTTTACCGAATTGCTGTAAATACCGCTAAAAATCATTTAACTGCTTTAGGCAGAAGACCTCCTAAAGAAGATATTCTCGCTGAAGATGCTGAAAGTTATGATAGTGGCGTTCAATTAAGAGAAGCAGATACCCCTGAAAATTTGGTGCTATCTGAAGAATTAAAACGTATCGTATTTGATACGATTGAAAACTTACCTGATGAATTAAAAACTGCTATTACTTTGCGGGAAATTGAAGGGTTAAGTTATGAAGAAATTGCGGAGGTGATGCAGTGTCCTGTGGGGACTGTTCGCTCACGAATTTTTAGAGCTAGAGAAGCGATTGATGCGAAAGTTAATCCTTTAATGCAACAGATTTAAATATCATTGGAGTTATCTATGCAACAACGAGAAACACTTTCCGCCTATATGGATGGACATAATGTGAATGGAGAATTTACCGATACATTATGTAAAAGTGAAGAACTACAAAAAAAATGGGCAAGTTATCACGCAGTTCGTAGTGTGATGCGTGGTGAAGATATTCTTTTAGGCAATGATTTCTCTGCGAAGATGGAAGCCTTGCTTGAAAATGAAGAGATTGAAAAATCTGCTGAAAGTGTAAAACCTAAAGGCTTGTTACTCAAATTAAAACGTTGGGGCGCACCATTAATGCAAGCAGGTATTGCAGCTTCTGTATGTTTGATGGCAGTTATAGGTTTTAATACCTTTAATAATGGTGAAGAAGTTGCCACAACTGAACAGCCTACATTACAAACTCTACCATTTACTAATTCTGTTCAACAAGTTAGTTATAATGCACCAGCAAAAGACCAACCAACTGAGCAACAGTTAGAGTATCAACAACGTAGAATCAACGCGTTACTACAAAATCACGAATTACAACGCCGTACAAGTGCAGGTACTGTAGTGTTAAGTGAAGAAGAAAAATCCAAAGCACAAACTTCTTCAACAGAAACAAATAAAAATGAGTAACTTGAATTCTAAAACTAACTGTAACGCTTTATTAAATTAGATATAGAAGATCAGATTTGATCTGGCAATCCACTCTAAAAAATGAGAGTTCCCCCGTTTAGAATATGAGTGTATAAATTCAATCTAAACAAAAAGGAAACTCTCATATTTTATTCTAACAAAAATACAAAACTCGTTTATTAAACTTAGCACAAGAGCAAAGGAATATTTCTAAAGCAAGCTAATAGGAATAGGCTGAGATACATTCTATTAATACAAGGACATGGCTCAACGTTAACCAATCCCTAGCTATCTTAGTTCACAAGATACCTTCTATTTGACGAAAATTAAGGGAACTGAGCATATTTATCAACAGACCTTTATTGATAAGTCGCATTTGCAAAACCGTGTAGGATTAAAACACCTATCACCTCTGTCTTACATAAGACAATCTTACAAGACAAGTGGCATTTAGGAAGAAGATTTAGCGGCATTAAAATGCTGATTTAGATGAATGGTTAATGTATTATAACGATTATTAGGCTCATCAAGGAAAAATGTGTTGTGGTAGAACACCAACGATAACATTACTTAATGGAAAACCGATTTGAACGGGAAAGAATTTAAGCTCAAACTAATCTGACCGAAACTGTAATGTTAAACGGGTACTGTCAGATTAGGTTTGATTTTCTAGAATCAAGCTATTTCAATTGCTCTTCAATAATTCCACCACCTAAGCAAACTTCTCCTTGATAGAAAACAGCGGATTGCCCTGGTGTTACTGCAATTTGTGGTTCATCAAAAACAACTCGAATGTTTTCATCATCAATAGGAATAATTTCACAAGAAATATCTGCCTGGCGATAACGTGTTTTTACAGTACAACGTAAATTTTCTCGAATAGCTTGGCGATCAACCCAATGTAATTGGCTTGCAATTAATCCTGTGGAAAGTAACGCTGAATTATCTTGTCCTTGAGCAACAATCAATACATTATTGATCAGATCTTTTTCAACCACATACCACGCATTTTCACTCGCACCTTTCACTCCACCAATGCCTAAGCCTTTGCGTTGCCCTAGCGTGTGATACATTAAACCATCGTGGCGACCAATAACTTGACCATCCACTGTTTTAATATCTCCCGCTTGTGCAGGTAAATAGCGAGCTAAGAAATCTTTAAATTTCCGTTCACCAATAAAACAAATTCCCGTAGAGTCTTTTTTCTTTGCAGTAGCTAGTCCCAGATCTTCTGCGATAGCCCTTACAATTGGTTTTTCAATGTTTCCCACTGGAAAAAGACTTTGAGCTACCTGCTGTTCACTCAAAGTGTAAAGAAAATAACTCTGATCTTTATTGCTATCTAACCCACGCAGTAATTTAGGTTGCTGATCCAAGGCTGGACGGCGAACATAATGCCCTGTTGCAATAAAATCTGCCCCGAGATCTTCAGCTGCATATTCTAAGAATGCTTTAAACTTGATTTCTTTATTACATAAAATATCCGGGTTAGGTGTCCGACCTTCTTTGTATTCAGCAAGGAAATGTTCAAAAACATTATCCCAATACTCTGCTGCAAAGTTAATTTTATGTAATTTAATCCCTAATTTATCGCAAACTGCTTGAGCATCGGCTAAATCGGCAGCTGCGGTACAATAATCTGTATCGTCATCTTCTTCCCAATTTTTCATAAACAAGCCTTCTACTTGATAGCCTTGTTGTTGCAAAATAAAAGCTGAAACGGAAGAATCTACACCACCCGACATTCCACAAATTACTTTTTTATTTGCGTTTTCCGCCAGTTGCTGTTCTGTTAGTTTAGGAAAATGGTTTTCGTAAGTTTTTGATTTCATTGATTATCTACTATTCTTCGAAAGAAAAAAAATTATTTCTAATACAGGTTTCTAAATCTAGAGTTCTTTCATTAAAAAGTTTAAATAAAAGAGTAATACTATTTCCTTCCAGATGAATAATTTTACCTAGCCCATAATATTGATGTTCAATCAAATTACCTATAAATAAATGTTTGCTAATTTCTTTTCCATAAGATATTTCATATACTTTTTGCAATGGCTCTATTTGATTTAGAACTTTTTTAGTTCTTTTATAAATTTCAGAAACAGAATAGTGTTCACAATACCGGGAACCATAGCATTTCTTATACAAAATACGACATTGCTGGAAATCATCATCAACATAATATTTACACTTGCGTCTATCTCTCTTAGGCTCATCTTCCGCTTTACGAAGATACTCTACGTGCCAAGGAGATCCAGATAACATACCTCTTCTGCTCATTAATTACTCTCAAGTGCTCTAAAAACCTTATATTCTCATCTAAGAAACTAATTCACTCTATTATGTTATATCTCTTGGATAAGCATTTAGCAAGAATATTAATTTGTTCTTTTTTGACTAATATCTTAATCCACTCTGTTGGAATCGCATCAAAGCCATAAAATAACCCAGCTAATCCGCCTGTTACTGCCGCAGTAGTATCTGTATCTAGCCCTAAATTCACTGCTTTTAGTACAGCATCTCGATAGTTATCTGTGGTCAATAAACACCAAATACTCGCTTCTAATGTATGAATAACGTAACCACTACTTTGGATTTCGTCTTCTGAAAGATGTGAAATGTCACCCAAAACTAACCGCTTAAATGGCTCAATTTCTGAAATTTCTACATCTTGGATAAAAGAGGCAATTCTTTCATTAACATTCTGATATGCTATAAATTTGTCATTTTTTTTGAGTAATTCAGCCGCAAACTCCAGATAATACAAACAAGCAAAATGGCTACGAATATGTCTATGCGTTAAGCTAGACACAGCACAGATTGTCGAAAAACGCTCCTTTAAAGGCATATCTTTCACTTCAAAGAGCAAAGGTAAAATTCGCATCAATGCCCCATTGCCATTATCCATTACATCTTTTCCACCACATTCTTGTGCAGGAATGCCCTGAATATATCTTGCTAGAGATTGTCGGGTAATGATTCCAATATCAAAGACTTCATTATATGGTGTCCAATACGCTTGTGTCATCCATTGAACACATTTCTGAGCAATATCCTCTAAGTTAAAGCCATTAGTGAGTGATTCAGCTAGACAAAATGTCATTGAGCTATCATCAGACCAAGTGCCTTCAGGTTGATTATAAGTACCATATCCTTGCATTTCAGTTACAGGATATAAACGCAAATATTCTCGGCTTTTAAATTCAACGGGTACACCTAAAGCATCAGCGACTGAAACACCGAACAAAATAGCTTTGGCTTGTTCATATAAATTAGGATTCGTCATTTTTATCCTATTACTTCACTTCATAAAACTGAGTTTCTTTTTTAGCGAATTTCTGCTCATATTCAACTTTTGCATCTTCATCGCCTGCAGCTAACTTAGCTTGTAAATTATCGCAAGGTTCTTCACAGTCGCACATTTTTTTCATTCCTAGTGCAGTAATACCGCCACAGCTACCTTTAATGGTTTTACCTTTAATAATAAAACCAATCGACATCATAAATACGATAGCAACAAAAAATCCGAAGGTGAGTAAGATAGTTTCCATTTGTTTTCCTTTTATTTGTTATTCTTTAATAAGTTTTTTAAATTCACTCGACATTTTTGTTTCATACTCTTGACCATTTTTAATAATTAAAAATACAGCCAGTTTCTCTCGTTCGGCGACTTCAAGAGCTTTATCTGCACCAAGAACAAATAATCCTGTTGATAAGCCATCAGCTGTCATTGTTGTCGGAGCAAATACCGTAATCGATGCAAGATTATGGCTAATTGGACGTAACATTTTGGGATCAATAATATGTGATAAGCGATTGCCTTGCTCATCTTCAAAATAGTTGCGGTAATTTCCTGATGTTGCCATTCCTAAATTGTGTAATGGTACGGCAATTTGCACAGATGTGCCTTGTGTAAATTCTGGCTTCTCAATCGCTATTGTCCAAGGTTGTTTTTTCAAATTATTACCTTTTCCATAAATCTCACCGCCAATCTCAACAAGATAATTTTCAAGACCCAAGCTATTTAGGTAGTCAGCGACTTTATCCACCCCAAAACCTTTTGCGATCGATGAGAGATCTACATAGAGGTTTGGCTCTTTCTTCTGTAAGAATGCGTTGCCATTTTGTCTGTCATTATTTTCAAAACCAACAATGAGTTTTTCAATCCCTACGGATTTTGCCCTCTCTGCAATTTGTTCTGCCGTTGGAACCTTATTTAAACGTTTATCTGGACCAAACCCCCATAAATTAACCAAAGGACCAATAGTAATATCTAAAGCCCCATCTGTTACTTTATTTAAACGAATACCTTCTTCAACCACTAAAGCAAAATCTTTGGCAACGCTAAATGAGCTATCTACTGTATCATATTGATTAAATTGGCTAATTTGAGATTCTCTTTGATAAGTGGACATTTGGTTATTTACTTCTTTCAAGAGCTCATCTAATTCTTTTTGAATCGCTTCAGGTATCGGTAAGTTCTTTATACTCCCATCATCAATATATTTGACGTGGTAAGTTGTGCCCATTGTTTTCCCTTCCAATAAAACCTGCTCAGGTTCTTTGTTACAAGCGGTGAGTAAAAGGGTAAAGATTGCAAAAGCAAATCCTGCAGATAATTTTTTTATTCTCACAAAAGCTCCTTAAAGACAAAAAATAAGCAAAAAAATATTCAATTGAAATATATTTTTGATTATTTTTTAAATGGTCAAGCGGTCATTTCTTGCAAAAATTTTACACGAACTGACCGCTTATTTAATTTAGATTGTAGTGTTAGCCACCGAAATCATCTAATAAGATGTTTTCATCTTCAACACCAAGATCTTTTAGCATCTTAATTACAGATGCATTCATAATTGGTGGTCCACACATATAGTATTCACAATCTTCTGGCGCTTCGTGATCTTTTAAGTAGTTTTCATAAAGCACGTTGTGAATAAAGCCTGTATAGCCATCCCAGTTATCGCCTGGTTGTGGATCTGAAAGTGCCACGTGCCATTTGAAGTTATCATTTTCAGCTTGTAAGCCATCAAAGTCTTCAACATAGAACATTTCACGTTTTGAACGAGCACCATACCAGAAAGTCATTTTACGTTTAGATTTTAAACGTTTTAACTGGTCAAAAATATGTGAACGCATCGGTGCCATACCTGCACCACCACCGATAAATACCATTTCAGCATCAGTATCTTTCGCGAAGAATTCACCAAATGGACCTGAAATTGTCACTTTATCGCCTGCTTTTAATGACCAGATATAAGATGACATTTGACCTGGTGGTACATCAGGGTTATTTGGCGGTGGCGTAGCGATACGCACGTTCAACATAATAATCCCTTTTTCTTCTGGGTATGAAGCCATTGAATAAGCTCGAATAATTGGCTCATCAACTTTAGAGACATAACGCCATAAGTTAAATTTATCCCAATCTTCGTGATATTCTTTATCGATCAACTCTTTGTAATCTTCATATCTTACCGTATGCGCTGGAGCTTCGATTTGAATATATCCACCTGCACGGAATGGTACTTCTTCGCCTTCTGGAATTTGTAATTTAAGCTCTTTGATAAATGTTGCTTTGTTGTCGTTAGAAATAACGGTACATTGCCATTTTTTTACACCAAAGATCTCTTCTGGTAATTCCACATCCATACTGCTTTTTACGTTTACTTGACAAGCAAGACGATAGCCCTCTTTGGCTTCACGTTTCGTAATGTGTGATAATTCGGTTGGTAAAATTTCACCACCACCGCTTTTCACTTTCACTACACACTGACCGCAAGAACCGCCGCCGCCGCAAGCAGATGATACGAAGATCCCTTTACTTGCAAGAGCACCTAATAATTTCCCACCTGCAGGCAAAGTAATTGCTTTTTCAGCATCACCGTTGATAGAGATCGTGATATCGCCACTGTCCACTAATTTAGATTTAGCAAATAGGATAAGTACTGCAAGCACTAATACAAGGGCAGTAAATACCACGATACCGAAAATAAAATTATCCATTCGATACACTCCTTATAATTGAATGCCTGAGAAAGACATAAAACCAAGTGCCATTAAGCCTGCGGTAATGAAGGTAATACCTAATCCGCGTAAGCCTGCAGGAACATCAGAATATTTCATTTTTTCTGTTAAACCTGCTAATGCCACGATTGCTAACATCCAACCGGTACCAGCACCAATACCATAAACTACCGATTCGCCGAAATTATATTCACGTTGAACCATAAAAGATACCGCACCAAAGATTGCACAGTTTACAGTGATTAATGGTAAGAAAATACCTAATGCACTATAAAGTGCTGGGAAGTATTTATCCAATACCATTTCAAGTACTTGTACAATACCAGCAATTACACCGATAAATGTAATGAAGTTAAGGAAGGTTAAATCCACTCCTTCAATCAATGCACCATCTTTTAAAACGTGTTCATAAACTAATTGGTTAGCAGGAACAGAAATGGCTAATACTACAATTACCGCAATCCCTAAACCAAAAGCGGTTGAAACTTTCTTAGAAACCGCAAGAAATGTACACATTCCAAGGAAGAAAGAAAGTGCCATATTTTCAATAAATACGGACTTAACAAATAAACTTAGATAATGTTCCATATTATTTCTCCACTTGCTCTGGCTTCCACGTTCTTAAGCCCCAGATCAAGAAGCCAATAATAAAGAACGCACTTGGAGCTAATAAGAATAGACCATTTGCTTGGTACCAACCACCATCTTGGATTGTTTGGAATACCGTCATACCAAAGAGTTTACCAGAACCGATCAATTCGCGGATAAACGCTACGATGACAAGAATTGCACCATAACCTAAACCGTTACCAATACCATCTACTAAACTCTCTACCGGACCTGATTTCATAGCAAATGCTTCTGCACGTCCCATTACGATACAGTTGGTAATAATTAAGCCAACGAATACTGAAAGCTGCTTAGAAAGATCGTAAGCATACGCACGTAAAATCTGGTCAACCAAAATTACAAGAGATGCAATAATTGCCATTTGTACAATGATACGGATACTATTTGGAATATAGTTACGAATCATTGCAATAAACATACTTGAGAATCCAGTTACAAGACTTACTGCGATACCCATTACCACAGCTGTTTCAAGTTTAGTTGTTACCGCTAATGCTGAACAGATACCCAAAATTTGCAATGCAATTGGGTTATTATTCACAACAGGTGATAACAATAGGTCTTTAAGTTTATTACTTGCCATTAGTTAGCCCCCGCTTTTAATTTCGCTAAATATGGACCGAAACCATTCGCTCCGAACCAATATTTGAATGAACCATCAACACCCTTAGAGGTTAAGGTTGCACCAGATAAAGCATCAATACCGTGATCTTTATCCGCTGAAGCACCTTTTGCAATACGAATTGCAGATTCACCACTTTCGTTTTGTAATTTCTTACCCACGAAATTCTGTTGCCAACGTGGATTCTCAATTTCGCCACCTAATCCCGGAGTTTCCCCTTGTTCATAGTAAGTAATACCTTTAATAGTATTACCATCTGGCTGTACAGAAACGAAACCATACATTACAGACCATAATCCCGTACCGTAAAATGGTAAAACGATTTGATTTACTTTACCATCGGTGCCTTTCACAAGGTAAACTTCAGCATATTTAGCTCTAACTTTTAAGCCTGCTTGGTCATCTTCTGGGTTAATCGCAATACTTTGAGCTGGATCTTTAATTGCAGTTTTCGCATCAAAATTTGTTATGCCTTCTACATATTCACCTGTTGCAAGATCAACGATCTTAGGTTCAATATTTTTAGCATAAATATCTTTGATATCACCTTTTTTGGTATCTGCTTGTAATAAACCAGCAACACTTAAAATGTTTTTCTGTTTATCTAATTGTTTTTGTTCTTCTTGGGTTGGTTTTAATAACACCGCAGAACCTGCAACAATTAACGAACAGATTAAACTTAATAAAACGACGACGGTAAGTGTTCCGCCAATGCTATCTTTATTAAACTTAGCCATTGCGTGCCTTCCTACGTTTGATATTGCCTTGAACAACAAGGTAATCGAAGATTGGTGCAAATAAGTTAGCAAATAAAATCGCTAACATCATACCTTCTGGGTATGCTGGGTTTGCAACACGAATCAATACGCACATTACCCCAATTAAAATACCATACCACCATTTACCTTTGTTGGTAAATGCAGCAGATACTGGGTCTGTAGCCATAAAGAACATACCTAATGCAAAACCACCTAATACAAGGTGCCAGTGCCAAGGCATTGCAAATAATGGATTCGTATCAGAACCAATAAGGTTAAATAATGTTGCAGTTGCAGCCATACCAATCATTACCCCAGCAATAATTCGCCAAGAAGCGATACGTGCGAAAACAATAATTGCCGCACCAATGATTAGCATTAAGGTTGAAACTTCACCCACAGAACCAGGAATATTTCCTAAGAATGCATCCATCCAAGTAATAGATTGACCTGTTGCAACGTGTTTAAGTGCTGCTTCTCCACCTGCTGCCCATTGAGAAAGCGCAGTTGCACCAGAAAAACCATCTGCTGCAGTCCAAACTAAATCACCTGAAATTTGAGCAGGGTAAGCAAAGAATAAAAACGCACGACCCGCTAATGCTGGGTTCATAAAGTTTTTACCTACACCACCAAATACTTCTTTTGCAACAACAACACCAAAAGTGGCCGCTAAGGCTGCTTGCCATAATGGTAATGTTGGTGGAACAATTAAAGCTAAAAGAATAGAGGTAACAAAGAAACCTTCATTGATTTCGTGTTTACGCACCATTGCAAAAACAACTTCCCAAAAACCACCGACTAAAAAGACGGTAAGATAAATTGGTAGGAAGAAAATTGCACCAAGTGTCATTTTAGCCAACACGCCAGCATCTTGTGATACAACACCTAAGCTGTTTGCTAACGCAAAATGCCAATCGTTATTTACACTATTCGCTAGATTCTGTGCAAAATCACCCATTCCTAATGCTAAGATTGACTGACTTCCCACGTTATACATTCCCCAAAACATAGCTGGAAATAATGCTAACCATACGATTAACATCATTCGTTTTGAGTCAATTGCATCACGAACGTGAGCATCTTTTTGGGTTACTGCACCAGATGTATAAAGGATAGAATACACCGCTTCAAATAAGGTGTACCAATTTTCATACTTCCCACCTTTATGGAAGTGGGGTTCCATTTTATGGAAAAGATCTTTTAAAGCCATTTGATTAACCTTCCTTCTCGATCTTATCTAACGCCTGACGTAGCATTGGTCCATATTCATTTTTGCCTGGGCAAACAAAGGTACAAAGCGCTAAATCTTCTTCATCTAGTTCTAAACACCCTAATGCTTGAGCAGAATCTGTATCACCTACAGCCAAGTCACGAAGTAATAATGTTGGCAGAATATCTAATGGCATAACACGTTCATAAGAACCGATTGGTACCATTGCACGATGTCCACCATTTACTGCGGTTGTGAAGTTAAATAATTTCTTAGTGAAAGCACCTAACACTGTACGTGTAATTGAGAATTTATGTGAGTATGGGGCAATCATTCCAAAGAACTCTTGCTCACGACCTTCAGCAATCACTGAAACTTGTAACGCATAGCGACCTAAATAATCGTGAACGCCAACCGCTTTCGCACCGCTTAACACAGAACCAGAAATCACACGATTTTCACCTGATTTAAGTTCATTGGCAGTTAATTCAGATAATTTAGCACCTAAGCGAGTACGAACTAAACGAGGATTATTTACCTGTGGCCCAGCTAATGCTACCACACGACCTGTATATAACTCACCCGTTGTAAATAACTTACCAATCGCAATCACATCTTGGTAATTCAAATACCACACTTGTTTGGTTAAACTAACAGGATCAATAAAGTGAATGTGTGTACCACTCAGTCCCGCTGGATGTGGACCTGCAAAAGCGGTGACTTTTACATTTGGAACTTCCGCGTTCGGCGTTGTACTGTCAGGTGCACGACACAAATGAATTGTTTTCTCGCCATCAAATAAACGGCTTAATACCGTTAAGCCATCCACGAAATCCTGCTTGTGTTCCTTAAGAACAACTTCAGGATCCGCTGCTAATGGATTAGTATCCATCGCATTCACAAAGATAGATGAAGGCACAGCATCTAATGCAGGCACTTTACTAAATGGACGAGTACGGAATGCTGTCCACAGTCCAGATTCTACTAAATTTTGTTTAACTTGCTCGCTTGTCAAAGACGCAAGGTCAGTTGCCGCATAGCGACTAAAGGTAATTTGCTCATCACCCTCAACTTTAATTACGACTGACTGAAGAACACGTTTCTCGCCACGATTGATTGCCACAATCGTACCGCTTGCAGGTGCAGTAAAAATAACACCAGGATTCTTTTTATCTTCAAAAAGAACTTGACCTTTTTTAACTACATCGCCCTCACGCACCTTCATAGAAGGGCGCATACCCACATATTCTTCGCCAAGCACAGCAACTTCACTAACAGCATTGCCGTTATGGATTACTTGCTCAGGTTTTCCCGAAATAGGGAGATCCAAGCCTTGTTTAATTGTAATCATATTGTTTGCACTACTTTTGTTGGGTTAAAAATATAATTGTAGCAAGCTACAATCGCTTTTATTGAGTCGTGACTAAATTCAAGAATAAACGTTGATTCCCCCACCTATCCTCAAATGCCACATTAAGTTCTCAAATCGGATTTCCATCTTTTTCAATTAAAGATAAAAATAAACGCGTTATTCTACCTGAAAAATGGTATTAAATGCCAGTTTAACCACATTTTTTTAACATTTCAGCCCATAAAATTTGACCTACTTCAAATTTTAAATACAAGGAACCACTATTTTGAAAATAAGCGGTACGAAAAGCAAACTCTTAACCAAGACAAGTAAAATTTGATGCTAGTCAAAAAATCAGGTTAAGAGTAGAATAGTATTAAATTTTCTTATAATGGATTTAACAATGAACATTACCATTTCAGATGCGGCACAAAGCCATTTCCGTAAATTACTTGACCAACAAGAAGAGGGTACAAATATTCGCATATTTGTCGTTAACCCTGGTACACAAACTGCAGAGTGTGGTGTTTCCTATTGCCCACCTAATGCCATAGAAGATACAGATACAGAAGTAAAATTTGAGCAATTTTCTGCTTTTGTCGATGATGTTAGCTTACCTTTCCTTGATGAAGCTGAAATTGATTATGTTACAGATGCAATGGGCGCACAACTCACAATGAAAGCGCCAAATGCTAAAATGAAAAAAGTAGATGATGATGCACCATTTATTGAACGCTTAGATTATGTCATTCAAACTCAAGTTAATCCACAATTAGCAAGTCATGGTGGACGAGTAACGCTGATTGAGATCACTGAAGATAAGTATGCAATTTTACAATTTGGCGGTGGCTGTAATGGCTGTTCAATGGTTGATGTAACCTTAAAAGAAGGGATCGAAAAGCAACTTCTTGCTCTTTTCCCTGATGAACTGGTTGGTGTAAGAGATGTTACTGAGCATCAGCATGGTGAACATTCTTATTACTAATTGATATAAGCCAGTGGGAAAATTAACAACGCTAATTTTCCCACTGTTTTTTAATTTAAAAAACCATTATTGGCATCGGATAAACCATTCTTTGTGGGTAAACTCTAACTTTTACCGCTCTATCGCTATGATTTAAATCTTTGTTATCCTCTTTCGCAGTAGGGCTTACTGTATTACCCGTTCTAATTTTATGCTGATATTCCTGAACAGCTTTCATATCTAACGGAACTGAACTTTGTTGAGAAGGCGTAGAACAAGCCGATAATAATACTAGGGCTGATAATAATAATTTTTTCATTTACTTTCCTTGATATTCCTAAAATAACTGATACGTTGTAATTTCTGCTTAATATAAGGTGACATTGGCTTTACCACTGGGACCAAAGTTTCATCTGGTAACGGGGTTGCTAAAATATCAAGATACATATTACAAACGATCGATAATGAGACATTATGCTGATTTCTAAAGAAATTTTGCATTCGGTAAATTTCAACATCTATTTTATAAGTTTCAGCCAAACTCAAATACTCATCAATTTCACGCCTATTTGCACCAACATTACTAATCACCAAAAGGATATTTGCTATCGGATTTAACCGCATTTGCTGAAATGCCTGTTGAATATCCTTCTTAGCGAATTGTTTTGCTTGTAGATGAGCGTTTTTTGTCCAAGAATAAACACCATCTTTTATCATATATTTATCATTTTCAATATGATAAATAATTGCATTAGAAAAAGTATTTTTAAACTCAATGATCTTTTGATGAGCAAAAGTTGATTTACCTGAACCTGAATGCCCACGAATAATAATGAGCTTTTGCATTGGCTTTCATTAAAATAACAAAAATAGATATAAAAAAGGCACCCGTTAAGGTGCCTATCTCTATTCTGTAAAAATTAAAGAACAGACTTTGCTTTAGCAACTAGTGCTGCGAAAGCAACTTTGTCAAATACTGCGATATCAGCAAGAATCTTACGGTCGATTTCAACAGATGCTTTTTTCAAGCCATTGATGAATTTGCTGTAAGATAAACCATTTTGACGAGCTGCAGCGTTGATACGAGCAATCCATAATTGACGGAATTGACGTTTACGCTGACGGCGGTCACGGTAAGCATATTGTGCAGCTTTAACTACTGCTTGGAAAGCAACGCGATACACGCGTGAACGTGCACCATAATAACCTTTAGCAGCCTTAAGAACTTTCTTATGGCGTGCTCTTGCAATAACACCACGTTTTACACGAGCCATTATTTAATCTCCTAATTTGTCTATTTCGTTTTAATGAACACAAAACATTGTGTCCTACTAAGAATCTCTAAAGTACGTTTAACTTACTTAACGCCTTACGCGTATGGTAAGCACGCTACGACTAATACTTGGTCTGCTTTCGCTACCATTGATTTGTGACGTAAGTGACGTTTACGTTTAGTGGTTTTCTTAGTCAAAATGTGACGTAAGTGAGATTGTTTACGTTTGAAACCGCCAGAAGCTGTTTTCTTGAAACGCTTCGCAGCACCACGTACTGTTTTAATTTTAGGCATTGTTTAAAAACTCCGCATTGTTTTTGTTAATAACCAATAATTAGGCGAAAACAAGCGATGGGATTCGCAAAATATTTTGCAAATCCAACCACTTACTTTACTTGATTTGCACTAATTACTTCTTCTTAGGGGCAAGCACCATTACAACTTGGCGACCTTCAAGTTTGCCAGGGGCAGATTCTACCACTGCAATCTCGGCTAAATCGTTTTTAACACGCTCTAGCACGTCCATACCAATTTCTTGGTGAGCCATCTCACGTCCGCGGAAACGAACAGTGATTTTAGCTTTATCCCCATCTTCTAAAAAGCGAATCAGGCTGCGTAGTTTTACCTGATAGTCGCCTTCGTCTGTACCAGGACGGAATTTAATTTCCTTCACTTGTACAACTTTCTGCTTTTTCTTCTGCTCTTTTGCAGCTTTTTCTTTCTCGTAGATGAACTTACCATAGTTCATAATACGACAAACCGGTGGTTCAGCATTTGGGCTAATTTCAACTAAGTCTAACTCAGCTTCTTCAGCTTTTGCTAATGCTTCTTGAATTGATACAATACCAAGTTGTTCGCCATCTTGATCAGTTAAACGAACCTCTTTTACGCGAATTTCATCATTAAGACGATGAGCGCGATTTGTCTGAACACGTTTTACAGGTTTAATAGTCCTATTCCTCTAGTAAATTTTTCTAACGATCATACCGCTTGCAGAAGATATGATTCCTTTTTATACGCCCTAAATAGAGCAAAACGGGCAAGATTCTACGAGATTTCATACTTTGATGCAAGGAAAATCATCATCTTATTCCTAAAGATAATTTCAATAATCTTGCCACATTCTCAGCGGTTGAAATTAAATTATCACTCCCAGCTTTCAATGTTGCATCTAGTGAATCTAACTGTTGAATAATCGGAAATACTGCATCAATACCATATTGATAAACAACAGGGTAATCTTCTTTAAGACACCCTGTTATTGCAATAACAGGTTTTGCGTATTGCTTAGCTACCTTAGCAACACCAATGGGCGTTTTGCCTGAAATAGATTGGGCATCCATTCTACCTTCTCCTGTAATGACTAAATCTGCGGTTTGAATTTTATCGGCTAATGCTACCGCATCAATTACAATTTCAACTCCAGATTGTAATTTGATGTTTGGTAACAGTAATAAGCCTCCGCCCATTCCTCCTGCTGCTCCTGCACCACGTTTTTCCGCAATATTTAAACCCAATTGGCTTTCCACTTTTTTTGCAAAATGGTGCAAAGCACGATCAAGAATATCGACCATTTCCGCCGTTGCTCCTTTTTGTGGACCAAAAATAGCAGATGCCCCCCTCTCGCCACATAGAGGATTATTAACATCACAAGCGACTTCAAACTCAACGTTAGCCAACCTAGCATCAAGAGAAGATAGGTCAATACTCTCAATCTGAGCGAGTTGCTCCCCCCCGAAGCCAATTTCTTTTCCTGCATGATCTTTAAATTGTCCGCCTAATGCTTGTAGCATCCCTGCTCCACCATCATTAGTCGCACTTCCACCTATCCCCAATATAATTTTGGAAACACCTTGATCAAGGGCTGCTTTAATCAACTGTCCAGTACCATAGCTAGTGGTTTTCAATGGATTGCGATGTTCAACTGGCACAAGATGCAAACCTGAAGCTTCAGCCATCTCAATAAAGGCAACTTGGCGATCTTTTGATATACCCCAAACCGCATCAACTACATTACCAAGCGGTGCAATAACCGAAGTTTTTTGCAAATTTCCCGATGTGGCATCTGTTAAAGATTGAACTGTACCTTCACCACCATCAGCCATTGGCACTAATTGATAATTAGCATTTGGATATACACGCCTAAACCCAATCTCGATAGCTTTAGCAACTTCTAAGGCACTCAAACTTTCTTTAAAAGAGTCAGGGGCAATAACAATGTTCATTGAATATCCTTATGAAAAATAACACGAAAACTGATGCCTTTCTACACATCCGCTTTTTAAATTAAGCCCTCACCGAATAAACCTTAAACTTATTAGATTTTGCTAATAGCTGATGTGAGCCAAAAGCTTGGTCTAATAAGTCGGGGTAAGGTAAAAAGGCGTTGGCGACAATACGCAATTCACCGCCTTTGTTTAAGTGTTGTTTTGCCTGCGCAATAAGGGTTTCGACTGCACGGTAAGCGGTGTCGATACCATCGTGAAATGGAGGGTTAGAAATGATTAAATCGAAACGACAGTCAATATGAGAAAAGATATCACTGGCTAAAACTTCTCCTTCTAGCCCATTTTCAACTAGTGTTCGTTGACTAGAATGGATTGCCATTGCGTGAATATCCGACATTGTAAGCTTAATTTGGGGGAATTGTTGTTTTAAAGCAGCTCCGATAACACCTGAACCACAGCCTAGATCTAGCACTTTGCCTTTTAATCCATCTGATTTTGTGAACGTAGAAAGCAATAATTTTGATCCTGTATCCAATTCCGCAGAGCTAAATACCGCTGGCAATGAATAGACCATTAAATCTTCTAAGCGGTAAGATTTCCAGAATTTTTTACGATCAAAGTTCGGTTTTTCGTTTAATGCAAAATGATACAAACCACAACGGCGTGCAGAGTCAATTTTGGCAATTTCACCAAGTGGAGCAAGCATTGTTTCAACAGAGCGAACGCCAGCTCTATTCTCGCCAATAATCAATAATTCTTGCCCAATTGGTGCGCTAGAAAGCCATTGTAATAATTGGAATTGGCATTCTTGCTTATTTTTAGTCCAGTAAAACACCGCTAGATCTGCGGATTGCTCACATTCCAACCCAAATATCACATCTTTATGTTGATTTGCATAATCAAAATAGCTTGAGAAAACCGCAATATTTGTGGCTTTTGCACGAATGAGATCAGCAAAACGATCTCGTACATCACCAAATAATAAAATACTTTTATTTTCAAATAACGCTAAATGACGTTCCAATACTTCACTTTCAAGAGATAACATAATTTTTCACTTTTTACTTAAAATAATTTCCGCATTTTACCGACTTTTGCTACCATTCCCCACAACTTTATGAGGAAATATGATGAATCGGCGAGATTTTCTGTTACAAGAGATGAATATTACCCAGTGGGTGCTAACCAAACCACAGGTATTAAAGGGCGATGCACAAATTCGCCTAGCGCCACATATTAAATTTGTGGTGGTTTGCGAAGAAGATCATCAACATACAGGGTTATTTCAAGATATCTTGCGAGCCTTGGGTTTAAATACCAAACAATATCAATGGCTTAATATGGAGCAAGCAGTCCGTCTTGCCTTAACCCATTCGCCTTATTTTTGGTTGATTCAACCTAAACAACAAGCGGTAGCTTTTACAAAAAAATTTGCAAATCAAACCGCTTGGCATAATCTGTCTTGGCAAGAACTACAACAAACAGCACATAAACGCCAATTTTGGCAACAGATTGAACCATTCACCCTAAATACTGAAAATGACTGTAATTAGCCCTATTAGCGATAGCGACTTTAACCGCCTGTTTGAAATTGAACAACAAGCCCATTTAGTGCCTTGGAGTAAAGGAACATTGCTCAACAACCAAGGTGAACGTTATCTTAATCTAAAACTCTCCGTTGAAAATCAAATTGTTGCCTTTGCGATTTGCCAAAAAGTGTTAGATGAAGCAACATTATTTAACATTGCCGTTGCCCCAGAATTTCAAGGAAAAGGCTATGGAAAAAAATTGCTCGAATCGCTTATTCAACAATTACAACAACAGAATGTGCTGACTTTATGGCTTGAAGTACGAGAATCCAATCAAACTGCTCGCCAACTTTACGATAAATTAGGCTTTAATGAAGTTACCTTACGCAAAAATTACTACCCTACTCCAACAGGTGAGCGAGAGAATGCGGTTGTAATGGCACTTTATCTTTAATCCAACTGATCTACTCAAAGATGATAGAATAAGCGGTCAGTTCCAATAATTATTTTACAATGAGACATTTATGAATACCCCAACTTTTGAAGCATTAGATTTAAGTCCAGAATTACTCAAAGCATTAGCGAAAAAAGGCTATAACCGCCCAACTAGTATCCAACAACAAACTATCCCAGCAGCACTTGAAGGCAGAGATGTGTTAGGCTCAGCACCAACAGGGACAGGAAAAACTGCGGCATTTTTACTCCCAGCTATCCAACACTTACTCGATCATCCACGTCGTAAACCAGGGCCACCTCGCATTTTAGTCCTAACACCAACGCGTGAGTTAGCAATGCAAGTGGCAGAACAGGCAGAAGAATTGGCTCAATTTACCAATTTGAAAATTGCGACTATTACAGGTGGTGTGGCTTATCAGAACCACGGTGAAGTGTTTAATACCAACCAAGATCTTGTGGTGGCAACACCAGGACGCTTATTACAATATATCAAGGAAGAAAATTTCGACTGCCGTTCTGTTGAAGTACTGATCTTTGACGAAGCCGACCGAATGCTACAAATGGGATTTGGTCAAGATGCAGAGACTATCGCAGCCGAAACTCGTTGGCGTAAATACACTTGGTTATTCTCAGCAACCCTTGAAGGCGAATTATTAGTAGATTTTGCTCAACGTATTTTAACTAATCCACTAGAAATTGATGCCGAACCAAGCCGTAGAGAACGTAAGAAAATCCAACAATGGTATTATCACGCCGATAGTCTTGAACATAAAACTAAATTATTAGCTCGCATCATTAGTAATTTTGAAGTTGAACGTGGTATCGTTTTTGTTCGCCGCCGTGAAGCAGTACGAGAATTAAGTGAAACCTTGCGTAAACGTGGTATTCGCTCGACCTATTTAGAAGGAGAAATGGCACAAACACAACGTAATCAGTCGATTACACGCTTAAAAGAAGGTGTTGTTAATGTATTGGTAGCCACAGATGTTGCCGCTCGTGGCATAGACATTGATGATGTCGATTTTGTGATTAATTTTGATTTGCCATATAGTGCAGATACCTATTTACATCGTATTGGACGTACAGCTCGTGCAGGAAAAAAAGGCTCAGCCATTTCTTTAGTTGAAGCTCACGATTATAAATTACTGGGTAAAATCCAACGCTATACCGAAGAAGTGTTGAAACCTCGTTTGATTGATGGTTTAGAACCTCGTACTAAAGCACCGAAAGATGGTGAAATTGTGAGTGTAACGAAAAAAGAAAAAGCACGCATTAAGAAGAAAAAAGAAGATAAAAAAGAGGCTGCGAAGAAGAAAGTAAAAGTGCGCCATAAAGATACCAAAAATATTGGTAAACGAAGAAAGCCAACGACAGAACAGAAATCTGAATCATAAAATACAAGGTATAATGGACAAAATGATTACTAATTTTAAGGAATCAGATCAAGTCTGATCTTCTACAGACTGCTGATAAGAAGAAATTTTAGCCATATTTTGTCGATTATCCTTCAACTTAACAATAATACGCCAAGCCCAACCAACCGCTTGTAGATAATTTTGTTGTTCATTGCCACGAAAAAACGGATAATACGACCTATTTTTGTGATAAATGTGTGGGATATGGTTGAATATATTTTATTAATTATTAGTACCGCCTTAATCAACAACTTCGTGTTGGTTAAATTTCTTGGGCTTTGTCCATTTATGGGGGTATCTAAAAAAGTTGAAACTGCAATCGGTATGGGAATGGCAACCACCTTTGTCTTGACTGTTGCTTCACTTTCAGCCTATTTGGTCGAAACATTTATTCTCACTCCATTAGACGCTCATTTTCTGCGTACTTTAGTCTTCATTTTAGTGATAGCGGTCATTGTACAGCTCACTGAAATGATCATTCATAAAACAAGCCCGACACTTTATCGCTTATTAGGTATTTATTTGCCACTTATTACTACTAATTGTGCTGTACTTGGTGTGGCTTTACTCAATGTAAATTTAGCCAATAATTTAGTGGAATCCGTCTTATATGGATTTGGTGCTGCTGCTGGTTTTTCACTGGTTCTCGTATTATTTTCAGCTCTGCGTGAGCGTTTAGCTGCCGCTGATGTCCCCGCTTCATTTCAAGGGGCATCAATTGCATTAATTACCGCAGGCTTAATGTCATTAGCCTTTATGGGCTTTACTGGTTTAGTCAAAATCTGATGATAGATTCTCAAATTATTTATTACATCATTGGTATTATTGCCCTTATCGCCCTTATTTTTGGTGCGGTGCTGGGATACTCGTCCATTAAATTAAAAGTGGAAGCCGATCCTATTGTTGAGCAAATTGATGCCCTATTACCGCAAAGCCAATGTGGGCAATGTGGTTATCCTGGTTGTAAGCCTTATGCGGAAGCCATTGCAAATGGTGATGTGATCACAAAATGTGTGCCAGGTGGTCCACCATTAGTGGTTAAAATTGCCGATTTAATGGGAGTTGATGTACCTGAAATGGAAGGTGAAACCCCAGAAACAAAAGTTGCCCTTATCCACGAAGATATGTGTATTGGCTGCACAAAATGTATTCAGGCTTGCCCTGTTGATGCGATTATCGGCACGAATAAAGCAATGCACACTGTGATTGCCGATCTCTGTACAGGATGTGAACTATGCGTTGCACCTTGCCCAACCGATTGTATTGAAATGATTTCAGAGAAAAAAACCACTCAAAATTGGAATTGGAAATTTGATGCGAATTTAGTCATCCCGATTCTTAATACCACAGAATTAGAAAAAAGAATGGTTGTCGGCAATAAGACCTTTGAAACAGAAAATATTGGGGGAACTGATGTTAATGCAAAATGATGTGTTAGATCGTATCCGTCAACAGAAATTATGGGATTTCCCTGGCGGTATTCATCCACCAGAAATGAAGCAACAATCAAATCAAAAACCGATTCGAACGCTCCATTTACCCAAATATTTTTATGTTCCAGTGGTACAACACTCAGGAAGTGCTGGTGATCTGATCGTGAATGTCGGCGATCTTGTTCTAAAAGGACAAGCTCTCACTCGAGGCGAACATTACCGCCAATTACCTGTACACAGTCCAACATCGGGTAAAATTATCGCCATTCAGCCTTATGTTTCTTGCCACCCTTCTGGTATTCCAGAGCAGACAGTAGTAATTGAAACAGACGGAAAAGATCAATGGATTGAACGCAAACCGATTGATGATTTCTTAAGTTTAACCGGCGAACAAATTATCGAAAAAGTCTATCAAGCTGGGATTGCAGGCTTAGGCGGTGCGGTATTCCCGACATCAAGCAAATTGCAATATGCTGATAAACGTTGCAAAGTCTTAATTATCAATGGTGCAGAGTGTGAACCTTATATCACTTGTGATGATAGATTGATGCAAGATTATACCGCAGAGATGATAGAAGGCATTCGTATCTTACGTTATGTTCTTCGCCCCGAAGAAGTGGTGCTTGCGATTGAAGATAATAAACCTAAAGCAATACAAGCGGTTAAAAAAGCCTTAAAAGGTGCAAATGATATTTGCGTAAGAGTTATTCCCACCAAATATCCATCTGGAGCAAGCGATCAACTCGTGCAAATTCTCACTGGACTAGAAATCCCACAAGGTAAACGCACCATTGAAATGGGCATTGTAATGCACAATGTCGGCACTGCTTTTGCGGTGAAACGTGCGATTATTGATGATGAGCCTTTAATTGAACGTGTGGTTACGCTGACAGGCGATAAAATTCGCAATAAAGGCAATGTGTGGGCAAGACTAGGTACACCAGTTATCCATTTATTAGAACAGGTTGATTACCAAGCCGATGAACGTTTTCCTGTCTTTTTAGGTGGGCCAATGATGGGCTTTATTCTGCCATCTTTGCAAGCTCCCGTCACCAAAACAGCAAACTGTTTAATTGCACCTGATCATTTTGAGTACGCGCCACCGCAAGCAGAACGAAGCTGTATTCGTTGTTCAAGCTGTTCTGATGCTTGTCCTGTTGGCTTATTGCCTCAACAGCTTTACTGGTTTGCTCGTGCTGACGATCACGATAAATCAAAAGAATATCATCTTGATGCTTGTATTGAATGTGGTATTTGTGCTTACGTTTGCCCAAGCTATATTCCGCTTATTCAATATTTCCGCCAAGAAAAAACCAAAATTCACGAGATTGAAGAAAAAGCTCGCAAAGCGGAAGAAGCCAAACAACGATTTGAAGCAAGAGAAGCTCGTTTAAATAAAGAAAAAGAGGCAAGAACTGCCCGTATTCAAGAGGCAGCAGAAAAACGCCGAGAAGAAGTTGCCAACAGTGTTGGGGAAGACCCCGTTAAAGCAGCACTTGAGCGTCTGAAGGCGAAAAAAGCGGAAAATACCGCAAGCAACGATGGGCAATCAGCTCCGACTATTCAAGCCAAAGCAAATGGAGAGCCGGATAATAGTGAGTTAATGGCACAACGTAGAGCAAGACGTTTAGCAAAACAAGCTCAACAAACAGAAAGTGCTGAACCACAAAATGCAAATGTTGAAACGTCTGCAACAGCTGCAACTGAAACGCCAGCGGAAACCGATCCACGCAAAGCCGCTGTGGCAGCTGCACTGGCAAGAGCGAAAGCAAGAAAAGAAGCTCAACAAGCGGTCAGTTCCGAGCCACAAAATGCAAAAGTGGAAACAACCACAGCAGTTGCGACCGAAACGCCAGCAGAAACCGATCCACGCAAAGCCGCTGTAGCGGCTGCTATCGCAAGGGCCAAAGCAAGAAAAGAAGCTCAACAAGCGGTCAGTTCCGAGCCACAAAATGCAAAAGTGGAAACAACCACAGCAGTTGCGACCGAAACGCCAGCGGAAACTGACCCACGCAAAGCCGCTGTGGCAGCTGCTATCGCAAGAGCTAAAGCGAAAAAAGAAGCTCAACAAGCGGTCAGTTCCGAGCCACAAAATGCAAAAGTGGAAGCAACCGCAACAGTTGCCACCGAAATGCCAACGGAAGCCGATCCACGCAAAGCCGCTGTGGCGGCGGCTATCGCAAGAGCTAAAGCGAAAAAAGAAGCTCAACAAGCGGTCAGTTCCGAGCCACAAAATGCAAAAGTGGAAGCAACCGCAACAGTTGCAACTGAAACACCAGTGGAAACCGATCCACGCAAAGCCGCT